>JAAUSR010000094.1 GCA_012032555.1 Thioploca sp. | reverse complement strand
GTCGTATTGAAGGGCATGAACGCGAAGTCGTACGACGGATTTTATACCGGATTGCACAGGTAACCAGTAAGGAACGCCGCGATTTATGGGAGCAGTTGTTGATTTTAACTGGTTTAAGAAGTATCCAAGTTCAAGAATTAGTGAAACAGGAGGGTCAGAAAATGCCAATTACCGTTGATATGGGGGAAACGATTTGGGGTAAGGAATTGTTTGAACAAGGAAAGCTCACCGGGATTTTGGAGGGAGAGCGTCGGGGAGAACGCCGGGGTAAATTGGAGGGCGAAGCACTTATCTTACAGCGCCTACTAACCAAACGCTTTGGCGCATTGCCTCAATGGGCAGTCGAGAAAATTGCCCAAGCACAAAATGAGCAATTGGAACAGTGGAGTTTACAGCTACTAGAAGCGGAAACGCTGGAAGCAGTATTTGCTCAGGCAGAGTAATCCCCTGCTAACTTAGTCACATGAAATATGACATCACGTTAAAAACCCTGTTGCAAAAAGCACCGCGCCGGCTGTTACAGATGCTCGTCAACAGCCAACCACAAGAAATCTTGACGGTTGAATACCCGTCGGTCAAAGATCGTCGTCCCGATTTAGTGGTGCGGTTAACGGATGGACGACTCTACCACTTAGAGTTACAAACCGCTAATGACATCACGATGCCGCAACGGATGCTGGATTATCCTTTAGCGGGACGGGGTTACAAACCCCGTCTGGCACTGAGTTTGGTCCAGGTGCTCAGTTTGGTAATCATTTTCTGGTACTTTTGCTATACTTAGTTAAGAAATTAACGCACCAAATAATGGAGACTCACACCATGGCGACTCTCACGCAACTGGCCGATAAAGAACTCCTCGCCGAAGCGCAACGTTTAGGTGGACATCAAACTCAACGGGAAACCGTTAATGAAGCTTTGAAAGAATACATTCGTTGGCGTAAACAGATTGAAGCAATTCAGCACTTTGGCACTATTGATTTTGATCCCGAGTTCTTAGCTGAAATAGATCGTAAAAGTCAACCACGATGATTTTATTAGATACATCGGTATTATCGTTAGCTTATCGCCGAAAATACCGTACTCATGAAGACCAACCCAGAGAAGTTTTAATTCTACAAAGAATGGTTGCGACTCATAAACCGATTGCTATTCCAGGAATCGTATTTCAAGAATTTCTTTCCGGGTTAAGAGAACAGAATCAATTTCAGCAATTGCAAAAAATGGTGGCTAGTTTTCCCATCATTTTAGCCACTCAATCACATCACCTCGATGCAGCCAACTTAGCTAATATCTGTCGTCACGCCGGGGTAACCACTTCGGCAACTGATTGTTTAATAGCGGCTATAACGATAGAACAACAGGCACAACTTTTTACTACGGATCAAGATTTTATTAATATAGCATCTCATTGTTCGTTGAGACTACTTAAATAAGAGTCAACCACGATTTTTATGAGACGCTTCTAGCCCATAGGTTGGACTGAAATTTGTTGGCGTTCACCTCACTCCAACCTACTTTTCGATAAAATCTCAGACAACAGTTTACTCGCTTTTAACATCGCGTCGTAGTTAATGTGTGTTGAAATACCAAGATAAGTAGGCTGGGTTGCTCAACCCAGCTAAATGGAGTGAGTGACCGTTTACCCCGAATAAGCTGGGTTTCGTTCCTCAACCCAGCCTACCGTGCTTGTAAGTCGTTCAGGTCGCCTAAGCGCAAATAGCGATTTTTTAGCCCACTACCTAAATTATTGAGATACACAGGCAAATCAGGAGAATCGGGCGGAGTTTTGGCCACGGCCTGTTGGTAAGCCTCAATGCCCGCTTGCAAGTCTGATAGCTCGCCTAAGCGCGCATAGCGGCATCTTAGCCCAGTGCCTAAGTTGCTGAGAAGACGAGATAAATCGGGTGAATCGGGCGGGGTTTTGACCACGGCCATTTCCCACCTGCTAATCGCCGTCGCTAAATCGCTTAACTTTGCTCTCGTCCAATAGCGGCGTAAATACATTTCTGCACTGCCGTCGATAAGTGCGAGTTGAAAATTTTCGTCGGTGTCCATAAAATCAGGATGCTGTAACACTTGCTCCCACGCATTAATTGCTTCGTCTAAAGCTTGCGCACCTCCCCCACGCAAATATCTCTGTTCGGCGGTTTCGGCTTGTTGGATAGTAGTATGAAAGGGATTGGCGGCTTGTTGTTCAGCTAAAAATTCATCGAACGGCTGGCGAATAGATCGCAATGATTCGTAACCTTGTTCAAAAAACGCTGCCGCTTCTGTTTCACCTTATTCACGGGCATTTGCGATTATCGCCTCAAATAAAGGATCTATTTGCTCATCAAATAATTCAGGATATTCTTGAAAAACAGTCTGTAATTCTTCATCGTTAGAAACTTGAAGGAAGGCGTTTATCGCCGCTAAAAATCTGTCAGGTTCGTTGATATTTGATACACTTTCATCAACCTCGCTTTCTGGTGGTTGCGGTGGATCTATTTCCTGCTGGGTAGGATTAGCTTTATCTAACCAATCACGCATGGTTTTCAATAATCTCCTAATTTCTATCTCAATGTTTGAATAGCTCAAACAATCAGCAAATTCTGTGCTAAGATTGGATAATGGCACTTGCAAGCTCACTTCAACTTAATGATTAGTCACATGAAATATGACATCACGTTAAAAACCCTGTTACAAAAAGCACCGCGCCGGCTGTTACAGATGCTCGTCAACAGCCAACCACAAGAAATTTTGATGGTTGAATACCCATCGGTCAAAGATCGTCGTCCTGATTTAGTAGTGCGGTTAGTTGATGGGCGACTCTACCACTTAGAGTTACAAACCGCTAATGACATCACGATGCCGCAGCGGATGCTGGATTATTTTGCCTTACTGTTTACAACCTACCAACAAGAGCCTTTCCAACAAGTGCTTTATGTTGGCAACAAAACATTATCCATGACCAATCACTTGATTTTAACTAAGCTACAATTTGAGTATGAGATAATAGATATTCGTCATCTGGATTGTCAGCCCCGGTTGGAAAGTCCAGATATTGAAGATAATTTACTAGCAATCCTGTGTCGTATTGAAGGGCATGAACGCGAAGTCGTACGACGGATTTTATACCGGATTGCACAGGTAACCAGTAAGGAACGCCGCGATTTATGGGAGCAGTTGTTGATTTTAACTGGTTTAAGAAGTATCCAGGTTCAAGAATTAGTGAAACAGGAGGGACAGAAAATGCCGATTACCGTTGATATGGGAGAAACGATTTGGGGTAAGGAATTGTTTGAACAAGGGGAACACAAGGGATTCTTAGAAGGCGAACGCAAGGGTAAATTAAAGGGCGAAGCACTTATCCTACAGCGTCAACTAACCAAACGCTTTGGCTCGTTGCCTCAATGGGCAGTCGAGAAAATTGCCCAAGCACAAAATGAGCAATTGGAACAGTGGAGTTTACAGTTACTAGACGCTGAAACGCTAGAAGAGGTGTTCGTTCAGACGAGGTAATAGAGTCCCCGGCTAACTTGAGAAAAGCCGGACATTGCAATTGGGCTCATCTCTACCGGTAAGGCGTGCTCTCACCTTCGCTAAATAAGTCACATGAAGCTCGTAGGTTGGAGTGAACTGGCGAACTCCAACATCCAATCTTGACTCCCGTTGGACTTCACTGGAATTATCGTTGGACCGGCGAGCTATTTCACGAATTCAGCAAAGTGCGGGTTTTGAAGCGTCTCCGGTACGCAAGGAGGAAGTGGTTAAACGTGCTTTCCGTTTGAGTTGTGTAGCGCATTCACTTTTACAAGACATCACTTCGCCAGTTTCGACATCGGATAAATTTTCATTTGCAAACGGCCAAATGACGCCAGGTCAATGGGAGAGAACCGTCATTCGAGAAGTGTTGTTGGGAGTCATTGCTTTGGTGCAGCAGGCTGTTAACGATGGAAAAACCCAAATAGATGTTTGAGATATGTTAATGCTTACCTAACTCATGCTAGTGTTTTTAACTTCTAAAATAATATGAAAATGCTTAACCTTCAAAGTCGTGTATCTAATCCTAAACGACGACGCAATTCGGCGTTCTCAGTTTCGAGTCGCTCTATTTTTTCTATAAAGTTGTTTAATAAGCGCTTTGAGTGAGTCTGTGTCGTTGGGTAGTTCTAACATAAGGTTAGTTTAGCTTATTTTGCACTGTAGGGGGGTAATTATTATTTAACATAGTTGGCATGAAGTAGGTAGTTACGAAATAGATATATTACTACTTGTATGTATCAATACTTCGGACAGTTTTTAAAAATATAGCGTTTTATCAATGAGTTGATATTGAAGCACTATCATATAAAATCAACTACTTAGAAAAAAGTGTCCGAACCATTGATGTATAGGACTACCAGTTTTTGAACAGTTAGGTAATTATGGTACGATTGCCATGTAAATTGGTGTAATTTTGTTTTAGAAAAGTTAAAAAGGTAACTTTAACTGTTTATCTATAGCTAATAATTGTTGACGAAACTGAGCTTGGATTCGGTCAAGCGCCGCTAGATTATCGGCTTCAAAGCGAAAAATTAAACTCGGTGTCGTGTTAGAGGGACGAACCAGACCCCAACCATCGGAGAAATCAGCACGAACACCATCAATGGTGGCAATTTGCACCGCCGAGTCAAACTGAAAAGTATCGTGAATTTTTTGCATTAATACAAAATGTTCACCAAATTGTTCCAATTCAAGTTTCAATTCTGGGGTATTAACAGCATCCGGTAAATCGGCAAAAACTTCTTCTGGTCGGCGCGAATCTCGTGACAAAATTTCTAATAACCGAGCCGCTGTGTACAAAGCATCATCAAAACCATACCAACGTTCTTTGAAGAAAATATGGCCACTCATTTCACCACCTAACAATGCACCGGTGGCTTTCATTTTAGCTTTAATTAAGGAATGGCCGGTTTTCCACATCAACGGCTGACCACCGTGTTGTCGAATAGCGCGATCTAAATGTCGGCTACATTTCACATCATAAATAATTTGAGCGCTCGGATGACGTTTTAGTAAATCCGTTGCATACAAAATCATTTGGCGATCTGGCCAAATAATGTTGCCTTTAGCATCAATAACCCCTAAACGATCACCATCACCATCAAAAGCAAATCCAAGATCCGCATTCTCCGTTGTTACTGTCGCTATCATTGCCGCTAAATTCGCTGGAACACTGGGGTCCGGATGATGATTGGGAAAATGACCATCAATCTCACAAAATAATTCCACCACTTCACAACCTAAAGCGCGGACTAATTGCGGTGCAAGGACCCCAGTCACCCCGTTCCCCGCATCAATGACCACTTTAAAGGGTCGCACCAATTTAACATCGTCAGTGATTCGCTTGATATAAACCTCTCCAATATCAACCTGTTCTAAGGTACCACTACCATAGCTTAGTTCATTATTGTCAATACGGGTTTTCAAAGCTTGAATACGCTCGCCAGATAAAGCTTCACCACCAATCATAATTTTTAGGCCATTATAATTGGGTGGATTATGACTACCGGTTAACATAACGCCATTACCAGTATTTAAATGATAAGTGGCGAAATACAAAACGGGGGTTGGTACCATGCCAATATCAATCACTTGACAACCAGCAGCTTGTAAACCGGTTATTAAGGCTTTTAGTAACGCTAATCCAGAAAGACGACCATCACGAGCGACAACAATTTGGGATTGTCCTTGGGCAATAGCTTCACTGCCGATAGCCTGTCCTATTTGAGTAACAACTGCTGGGGTAAGATTTTCGCCAACAATGCCACGAATGTCATAAGCTTTAAAAATGGACATGGGGTGATTTCCTTTATCAGTTATCCGTTAACAACGGCTCGTTATCATAGGACAACCATTCTTATTTGGCTACCGTCAGATTACCGAGTTCGCGTTTATTAGTAATAATTTGCATAACTTCCTGATTACATTTCCCTATTCTATATCAATCGCCAACAAAGAATAGCTTCTGTTTTAGACGGGGTACTTTTTGCTATCATTTATACCTTATTCGAGGAATAATTCAAATGCAAAACTTACACGGTGGCAAACAGAATAATACTCAATTTTAAAAAATCTAGCTAATGAAAATCATAGATTGGCTTAGCCAACTTAACCAGCAATTATTACCACAAAGTTGTTTTCTTTGCGGTGATACGAGTATTCAACCCATTTGTGTTTCCTGTTTAGCTGACCTACCTCATCAAGTTATTCGGTGTAGCTGTTGTGCTAAACCCTGGTCAACAATAGCTCTCTGTGATGAATGTCAGTCGCAACCCCCACCTTATACTCATACCCAAACCATTTTTTCTTATACTTACCCAGTCAGTCAATTAATTATAGCGGTCAAATTTCAACAGAATCTGGTTATATTGAAGTTTTTAGGTGAGCTAATGGGACAACGACTCATTACTCAACCACGCCCACAAGTATTAATTCCAGTACCACTTCATCTTGCTCGGTTACGTCAACGTGGTTATAACCAGTCACTAGAATTGGCTAAAGGTATTACCAAACATACGGGTATTCCCGTCGCTGTTCAAGCTTGTCAGCGAATTAGAAATACACCTCCACAAACAACTCTATCTGGTAAACAACGTCAAACCAATGTTAAAGGCGCATTTGAGATAATCAAAATAGCTTCCAATTGGCAACATATTGCTTTAATTGATGATGTGATGACCACCGGTTCGACTGTGGCAGAATTAGCTCGTATTTTTAGAAAAGCCGGGGTTAGGCGAGTTGATATTTGGTGTTGTGCGCGTCGCTGAGTGAAACCAATTTGAGTAGTTAGTAGCACCGCTCACTATCTTAACCTCACCAACCGCCTTTTTTCTTACATCACACCGGAGACGGTGACGAAGGTACCTCATCATATCGGGATGAAAGATGAGTTGGATTGAATCATAATCGCCTTCAAACTAGTGATAGTGATCATGTCGGTTGGGTTAGCGAAGCGTAACCCAACCAGCAATTGGAAATCAAGGGTCAATGATGATATGGCATATTGTTTGAGGTCGTTCAATGGTTTAGTTCATCGGCAAGTCGGGTGACGCTTCGCTACACTGCCATTAAGTTAAGCGTAGTTTTCCCCCGCCTTACCAAGGAGGGGGTGAGGGGGTGGTAATTAACGAGTTGAATAAGACTAACTTTTTTAACCATCCCCAGCCCCTCCTTGACAAGGCGGGGAGAAATTGTTCTTAACTTAATGGCAGTGACGCTTCGCTAACCCGACCTACCTAGCTTTTGCTACTCTACTTGGCTGTAATTCAATCTGAACATTTGTACAGTTTAAGAACGCCTTCCCATATTGTTTTAGTAGCCGATTTAGAGGTTACATGTTGCCCATAATACTTATTATTCAGGAAATCCAGAAGGAATTTAGAACTGATATAGCCGCACTCAGGTAGACAAAAAGCTCCTTTTATGCCATATGCTTTATTATACTTTCCAATTTCAGTCAGTGAGTATGACCAACCAGAAATCCATGCCATTGTTTCCTTAAAATTTGAGTCTTCATATTTAAAGTGTACTTCTGGTACCCAAGAATCCCCTTCACAGCCACCATATAATAAAGGATCCGGGAATGATTCGAAATCATTGGGATCGGTCCCTTGAGCAATCTCATCTCCATCCGAATAGCCGTCTTTGTCCGTATCAGAATTGTAAGGCGCCGTGCGATATTGGTATTCTTCCAAGTTGATTCTCATATCCCCGTCATCATCATCTGCCGCATCAGATACAATCGGATTCAATCCGTTTGATGTTTCCCATAAATCCGGTATGCCATCACCATCAGCATCGGTGGCATTGGACCTCACTGGTGTGTTTAAAGTCGTTAACGGGGATACGTTGCCAGAAACGTCAATCGCCATGATGCCGAAATAATACATTGTGCCTGGATCCGGCATTTCCACAGAGGTATGTTGGATACTCCCCGGTGTAGCCGGTTCAAGCTTGTTACTGATGGCTTGGCACTGTTGCCAATTTGCCATTGAAACCGGTTCCGTATTAAACCGAATATCAAGGGCTGACAGGTCAGTATCATTGGGTAGTGTCCACTGCAAATCGATGTTCCAAAGTTTATCTCCGGTAGTGGCACGCAGCCCGCTAACCGGTCCTGGCGGAACGGGATCATTCGCTTGGAGCAGGGCGAACAGCCCATAGGCTGGATACTCCATGAGAGATGCCAGTGAAATACTGAAATAATCAAGATTATAATTACCGCCTGGAATTTCAATCCACCTGGCATTATTTATATCCCAGCCATAAAGATTCAGATGAGCGCCTTTGCCACTTTCCGGCAATTTTATATTGAGTATGACATTTCGCACGGATAAGACGGTATCGGCAAAGCCGAAAGAATAGACATTGCCAATCTGAACCATTCCGAGGTTCGGTGGTGCAAGCGCAGAGCTGTTCAGGATTACAAATGAACCAGATCCCTCGAAAGTATTCGAGCTGTATACCATTTCCAGTTCACCATTGGGAGCGTAGTATCCCGAAGTGGGACCCAGGTCAGTGGAGCAGATTACAAACGGGCTGACCGATTGATGAGTGTCTAATGTCACCTGAAGAACACCCGAATCATACTGAGCATCTCCCGATCCCGTATACTTATTGATTCCGGAATTGAGCATAGGAATATCAACTGAATAACCATGAGACTGTAACAACGTCACCGCTGGTGCTATGTTTAAGCCACTGCCGGCAGCGGTAACCATCAGAACTCGTACAAGAACATGATCCCCATTATCAGGCTGGGATTGCTTATTTAGATAAAGCCAATTACAACCTGAAAAATAATACTTTTCCATTATATATTGAATGGCAAAGTTGGGTAGAGCGATTGGAATTACCGGTTCAAGCGAGTATCACGGCTACGCGAGATGAAGCCCGGCGTTTATGGGATGAGGGAGCATACAAACCGGTTTATATTAACTTGGCTATGGTCGGAGAACAAGTGAGAGCTAATCAACAAGTTTTAATTGGGTTAGAACAAGAATGGCTCATTCGCAATCCGTTACCAACTAACTTATTGAATACGTTACGAGGACATAAAAAAACGGTGTACTCAGTTGACTTCAACCCAGATGGAAAAATTCTTGCCTCTGGAAGCCGAGACAACACCATTAAACTCTGGGATGTAAAAACCGGACAGGAACTGAGTACCCTAATCGGTCATGGTAATTCCGTGTTCTTAGTAGCAATCAATCCTCAAGGAAATATCCTTGCCTCTGGGAGTAAAGATAGAACGATTAAATTATGGGATCTACAAACTAATCAAGTAATACGAACTTGGCGGCATAAAGATGCGGTTAGAGCAGTGGTTTTTAGTCATGATGGTAGCATTCTAGCTTCTGGTAGTTACGATGGCACCATTAAACTATGGGAAGTTAAATCAGGTCGATTATTAAATACTATCGATGCCCATAAAGATGGCGTACTTACCATTGCTTTTACGCCAGATGATCAAATAATTACTTCTGGTGGGCATGAAGACCTGATCAAATTATGGGAGGTCAGTACTGGAAAACTCAAACAAACTATTCGTGCTGATGGTGATCGAGTATGGACAATCGCTTTCAACCCTGATGGATTTCTATTAGCGGCTGGTAGTGGCGATAATTCTCTTAAAATATGGGAAACTAAAACCGGTCATGAACTGCATAATTTACAAGGACATGGTTATTGGGTCTTATCGGTAGTGTTTAGCCAAGATGGACGTGTCCTGGCTTCTGGTAGTAGTGATAGTACGATTCGATTATGGGAAGTTCATAGTGGTAACCAGTTAGATATTTTACAACAACACGGCAATTCAGTATTCTCAGTCACCTTTAGTCAAGATGGGCGTCTACTCGCTTCTGCTAGTAAGGATGAAACGGTTAAAATTTGGGGAGCAAAGTAATTAGCTTATTTCTATACCAAGTCAACTCTTTCGAGGATGATTTAAACCTGACCGGTCTTGAAGACCGATCAGGTTTTTTAAGCCCGAATAATCGGATTGAGTGGTACTAGCTTAAATTAATGGTAATCAAGCAACGTTATTGACAATCTACCTCTTCAGCACTTACCAAAGTAAACCACCTAGAATCAGTAAAATCACCTAATGACATGATATTGCTGGGTGGATTAACTCCTGGTACCAACTTCGCTTGATAGCAAGCTTCACTGTTGAATTGCTTATCTCCAGGAAATACTGTGTCGGCTGAGACTTTCACCAGTGGTAATTCTAAGGTATTCAATTGTGCCGAATAAACCGGGAAGCAGGTATCATGCGGTTTAATTAATTGTGCTGCGCAACTAATTTCTTGCCCGTTGGCAAACAATAATCCTTGCTGTTCAGAATCATATTCCAAACTGATAGGCGCGTGATCTTCACGGCTACAAAGTACATATTCGTCATGGGGCATATTGGTAAGTGGCGAATACATTTCAATAGCCAATACCGGGAAAGTCAGTTGTTGGGTTTCGACCAAGTAAACTGCTGGTTCGCAACTGTCAGCCGTAGCCGCTAGAGTAACCGTAGTGCTACTAGCATACCTATCACGGTAATCTTCACTGTAATCGATGCCAGCCGGAAAATTAGATACGTCATCCTCAGCCAGTAGTGAAGCAGCCGTTTTAGTACTCACTTCCACA
Source organism: Thioploca sp. (assembly GCA_012032555.1). Taxonomy (GTDB): domain Bacteria; phylum Pseudomonadota; class Gammaproteobacteria; order Beggiatoales; family Beggiatoaceae; genus Thioploca. The sequence goes on along the minus strand of JAAUSR010000094.1, from coordinate 5,442 downwards.
CTCAAATCGCTGGTGAGATTATTTTGTTGCCCGTCTTCCGGGTGAGCCGGCGTGTAAGTTCGTACTACCAAGTAGTAAGTTGTTTTTGGTAACAAGCCGGTAACAATGTGAGTGGTAGCAGTTTTATCGCCAGCGACCGGTTGAAAGATATAAGGTCCACCGGCAGTAGTCGCTACTCCCACTTCATAATAGCCACCGTGGTTTTGATACAAAATCGGCGTCCAATTAATTTGAATACTTTGGCTGGATAATGCTGCCGCGCTAATTTCAGTGGGTGGTAAGGTCTGAGTCGCTTGCCAGTTAGAATAGCCATGTTCACTGATAAAGACTGCTGTGGTGAAATCTGCTGCTGTGAACATATTGTAGTTCACGTAAAACTGCGATATTTTCTTCAATTCGATAAAGTCTGAAGAAATCACGCCGCTCAGTTGATTATTTTGCAATCGAAGAACTTGCAAGTTAGCTAGCTTGCTCCATTCCGGGGGTAGATTTCCACTCAGTTGATTGTTGTTTAAGAGAAGATTTTGCAAATTCACCAAATTGCCCCATTCTGGGGGTAGGCTACCGCTCAGCTGATTGTTGTACAAATCAAGATCCTGCAAGTTTATCAGTTGACCCCATTGTGGCGGGAGGTTACCACTCAGTTGATTACTCCACAACCCAAATCCTTGCAAATTTATCAACTGACTCCATTGTGGGGGTAAGTTACCGCTCAGTTGATTGTTGTACAAGTTAAGCCTTTGCAAATTAGCTAGTTGACCCCATTCTGAAGGTAAGTTGCCACTCAACTGATTAGAACCCACGGTAATATGTTGCAAACTCGCCATTTTACCCCATTCGGGAGGGAGGTTACCGCTCAGTTGATTAATATTCAAAAAAAGCCTTTCCAAATTAACTAAATTACCCCATTCAGGAGGCAAGTTGCCACTGAGTTGATTTTGGGTCAAGTAAAGCCATTGCAAATTAGTCAAGTTACTTAATTCTGGTGGAAGGCTACCAATTAGGTTATTGCGAGTTAAAAAAATCCCTATTACATGTCCTTCACTACAAGTTACTCCGCTCCAACTACAAAGCTTGTCATTCTCATACCAATCTTTTGTCCAATTTTGACCATTGGTGCTGTTATATAAAGCCATTAATGCTTCGCATTCGATTTCAGGCAGTTGAGTTTGTAGCCTACATATTGAAGATAGAGGAATATTTTCCGTACTGATTTCCGTGCTCAAGTCACTAGTTAAATCATTCCGTTGGACACCGTGCTTCGGGGTGTAAGTTCGTACCACTAGATAGTAAGTTGTACTTGGCAATAAATTAGTCACAATATGAGTGTTAGCGGTTTTATCACCGGCGACGCGTTGAAAAACATAAGGTCCGCCAACAGTGGTAGCCACTCCAACCTCATAATAGCCACTATGTTTTTGATATAAAATTGGTGTCCAACTAACTAAAACACTTTGATTGGATAATGCCACCGCATTAATGTCAGTGGGTGGTAAGGTTTGGGTTGCTTGCCAGTTGGAATCACCATGTTCACTGATGAAGGTTGCTATGGTGGAATCTGCTGCCGTAAGCATGTTGTAGTTTACGTAGAATCTTGATATTTTTTCTAGTTGGGTAAAATTTGAAGTAATTGCTCCACTCAGTTGATTGTTGTCCAAGTAAAGTGTTCGCAAATTGGTTAGCTGAGCCCATTCTGGTGGGAGATTGCCACTCAATTGATTGTCATTTAAGTAAAGCTTTTGCAAATTAGTTAGATTACCTAACTCTGGCGGAAGATTACCAATCAGGTTATTACTTTTTAAACTAATTCCTATTACATGCCCTTGATTGCTACAAATTATCCCTGTCCAACTACAGGGCTTATCATCCATATTCCAACCGGTTTTGCTGGTCCAACTTGGACCATTCGTGCTGTTATATAAAGCTACTAATGCTTCGCATTCGCCTTGAGGGATTTGCGTTTGTGCGGCACAGTCAGTAGCAGCAAGTGCTGGGGGGGGGTATAGCTAACAGTAATCCACAACTGCTTAGCAAAAATAAATAATTAAAGATTTTTATTACTCTTCCATACCGAAGCAGACGCGTGATTATCGTATTATTTTGCATATGACTCTCCTTAAAATTTTAAGATTAAAAGCTGATTCTAAATCAATGGGAAAAATAATCTACCGGTCAGCAAGAGAATAAACCGCTGCTGAGTAAAGAAGTGTCGAATCTTGATTGGCTGCCAATACCGCTGACCAATTCACGGTTACGGATAGGAAAATCGGTAACCGAGATAAACCTGGTTTGTTCATTGGAAATCTCCTCCTGAAATTAAAATTTAATTGGCTGGAACGGCTGGGGGAAAGCAATTATAGCAGGAAATATTAACCAGAGTAAAGATAACAATATGAAATATTTTTCCCATTCTAATTCGGTGACTAACTACCTACTTGAGTTCGCCAAGGGGAAAAATTTCGACCTTTAATCCGACCTACTGACTCAATTGATAGGTAGTAAGGACAAGTAAGTAACCCAGTTGAAAAGCTTGACCAGATAACCTAACCTATTAAAATATGAAAAAAATCAATTGGCATCGTCTCTTTGGCTTAACCTTGATGGATTTGTTGGCCGGTTCTAACTATCAGGTTGAATTAGAAAAAGAACTCTCGCTCAAAAAACAATACTTGGATGTGGTTATTATCAGAAAAACCACCGGTAAACCCTTAACTGAAATACCCGTGGGTTTAGAAACTTTGAATGAGCATAACTTATTAACTTACAAATCCTTGCGAGAACCACTTGATGAATGGGCCATTGAAGAATTAATTGGACATTATACCAACTATAGAAAGTTACTCAGTCCCTCATTAGAGGAATTATTGCCAGCTAGCCAGTTTCAACTGTATGCCATTAGTACGCGCTACCCACAGCAACTCTTAAGTAAAAAGATAGATTTTAAGGAAACTCAAACGGGTGTGTTTGATCTGACGTGGGGGACTCGTTTCATCCGACTGATTGTTTTAAGTCGAGTCTCCTTAGAAGAGAACAATGCCTTTTGGTTATTGTTTAGTGGCCAAAACCAAGGATTCAGGTATGGCGATCAACATTATCATTGGCATCAGCCCAGTGAACGAGCGGTGCTCAATCAGTTGTATGAATTATATCAACAAGAAGGAGTGGTTATGCCTTATACAATGGAAGATTTTGAAAGAGATTTTACGCGAGAACATTTGCACTTATTATCCTCCGAAGAGCGGTTAAAAGGCTTACCTCCGGAAGAGCGTTTAAAAGGCTTACCTCCAGAAGATCGGTTAAAAGGATTATCTCTAGAAGAGCGGTTAAAGGGATTACCTCCAGAAGAACGGTTAAAAGGCTTATCACCGGAAATGATTGAAGCTTATTTATCAATACTTAAAAGGAAAGATTAATTGTCAAAGGGGGAAATCAATCGCTTAACTTAATGGCAGTGACTTGGCTACCTACTTGGCTTGACTTTAGGAAGGAGGTCAGGTGACATGGTTATTTCTGAATTTTAGGAAATAGCCCCTGGGTAAGGATGGGGTTGGGGAGATTAACCAATTGAATAAGATTAACTTTCTTAACCACCCTCAGCCCATTCTTTTGCCTACTCGTTGGAATGTAATCAAAACTCGGTTCTGATGAACCCCTCCAAAGCCAAATATCGTGAATATACCCTTTGGCAACGGTGGTTTTAGGAACATCTGATTCGTGATGAGGAGGATTTTATGCAACATGTGGATTACATCTATTTTATTTTAACCCGGTTAAACATGGTTTGAATAATGGCTTCCAACAGAGTTCTACTTACTGTTCCTATTTTAAAAAGATCAAATATGGCTTATTCTGATTATACAACCCTGCAAAAACTAAGTAACGATCTAGGAATTACCCATAAAAGGCAAAAATTATTCGTGAAAATTGCTCCCGTTTCACCTTCGGAAAAATTAATTGAAGATTTGCAAGAGGCACAGAATTATTTCAGTCTTACTACTGAAAAAGCTAAATCCGAATTTTTAATTACACCGATTCTTAAGGAAGTTAAGCGTACTCATGTCAATCAGATTGGTGTTTTTTCCGGTGTTAACTTAGATTTATCTACTGCGGAACTCAGTGGTTTTTGCGATTTTATTCTGAGTGGGATACCTGATGCCGTTGAACTCACTGCACCTATTTTTTGCCTTGTGGAAGCGAAAAATCGAACCTTAGAAGAATGTTTCGCACAATGTGCCGCTGAAATGTATGCTGCCATTCTCTTCAATGAACAAGATCAAAAACCGACTCCGTTCATGTATGGATGTGTGACCAACGGTTATGAATGGTGCTTTTTGAGATTGGAGAACAAAATGGTCCAGATAGATGCAGAACGCTTCTTTCTGAATGACTTGAAGGATATTTTAGGTATTTTTCAAATCATTATTGAGAGCTATGAAAACTAAGGGGTGGGCAATGCTTATCCCTTAGTTATAGAAACTTCAAAACAGTGATCAGGTAGGTTGGGTTAGCGCAGCGTAACCCCATAATCAGGGTACGGTATTTGATATTATCCCTCGAAAAGTCGGATTACGCTTCGCTAATCCGACCTACTTGGCTGGCGTCCTAATTTTTCAATATGGTTATCTATGTTGATGACATTTGGGATTGTATCTTTATACGTTTTGGGGTACAGCCAATTCGCACGGAAGGGAACATTACGAGAAGGTGTCAGTTATGGTTTATTCTTTGCCATACTGGCGGGGTTACTGGTTGATCTAAACCAATAGATTCTTTACCCCATACCTATAAATGCTCCACTTGTATGGTTTGCTGGAGGGATTATCGAATTCGTGCTATATGGAGTGTTGGTTACCAAACTGTATCCAATTGAGCAGAGGTAATATACCTACAACTCGTGTTTAAGTTGTTAGGCTCCTATCATTAACTTTTAAATAATGGCTTAAAAGCAACGCTTGCAGTCGTCATCATCAGTAATACTCACATTAAATTCTCTCTTAATGGCAGTAACCCTATGTTTGCTATCATCATTGGAACTTCATTCACCAGTTGGCAGAATAACCGGCGCGTTATGACTAGGTTTGATGCACCAAATTAGATATCACTTGATTCCTAAGTTTTTGCCGCTTGACAAATGAACCCACTGGTTGGATAAAAACGAAGTGATAGTCCATTAAGAAAAACCCCATGTTTGCTCAAAGCCTTTTACCGTTCATAGAACGTTACGTAGAAGAACTATAAATAGAATTTGCTCGTTACTAAGCTCGGCTTGGTAATGCCTACTAGCCCAGCTCAGCTTGGCAACCGTGACGGAGCCAAGCCTTCGCGTCCCAATACGACTAAAATTTTCCCTCACCGATACAGCCAAACCTTCATGAGAGAAATCAACTTATCGGTATCAATCGGTTTAGCAATATAATCATTAGCCCCGGCATCAATACACTT
>JAAUSR010000093.1 GCA_012032555.1 Thioploca sp. | reverse complement strand
AATGTTACCGAATTGAGTTGAATTTAAACCACCGACCCCCTCCTTGGTAAGGAGGGGGAATGATCTCTTAACTTAATGGCAGTGGGGCAACGCTACGCTTTTGCCCACCATTTCTCTGGATTTGCTATATGTGGATGGGTACTTAATATAGTGACAGTCATAAAATTTTGGCCTATTGTTTTGATTTTAAGGTTTCTATGAACTGTTTATCTACATCAAATAATATTGCAATTTGTTCAGGTGTTAAGATGCCTTGCTGTAATGCGAGGCAAATTCTTTGCGTTTTTTCCTGTTTTTTTCCTTCTAACACTGCTATATCAATGGCATTCTTCAGGTCTCGATAGTACTTTAACGAATTCTCGTAGTCTTCTTGCTGTTGCGAGTTAAAATGGGCAATCTCTGCTACCGCAAATGCTTGTTCAAAAATGTTCTCCCGTAAATCGTTCGGTATAGTTTCAAAACTTTCTAAATGCTTGATAAAATAAAGCCATTTATCAAAGTGCGTGGTCAATTCTTCCAATTTCTTTTTAAAACGAGGCATCTTGATAAAAATGAAAGTCAACTTATCATAAAACACTTCACAAGCTTCGTTACGCAGTTGAATGTATTGTAAATAGCGTTCCGGATTTTGGTTGTCATCAAAGGTAAAATCGAGTAAGGCAATACAGTACACTGGTTGCAGTTGGTAATCCCATTCCCCTCGTTGTGTTTGTTCTCGTATGGGGAAGGTAGCGTAAAATACACTGCGGTCTTTAAAGAAATTTTGTTTGGCTTTTTGCAATTCGACAATGAATTTGTGACCAGCTTGACTTTCGCAACACAAATCAAATATCGCTTTACGGTCCGTGTCGTGAGAACTCAACTGTTCGGTTTTTTTATAGAACAATTCATGAATTTGATGTTGGGGCGGTAATAGCTGGTTGAGAAAATCTACCAGTAGTTCTTTATTAGCTTCTTCTCCAAACAGTTTTTTGAAGCCAAAATCGGTAAATGGATTGATGTATTTTGCTTTATGGCTAGTTTTCATAATCAGCTGTAGGTTACTATCCTATAAATTATAATATAGTAATCTTAAATATTTTGTAAATTTGGTGTAGCTTGGGCTCGCTACCAAGCTGAGCTTGGTAGTGTCTGCACACGAAGCTTAGTTCCGTAGGGTGGACATTGCCCACCCTACCGAAACTGCCATTAAGCCTAGTAGGGTCGGTGTAACGCAGTGAAACCGACCATTGGAAATATCAATCAGGGTTGGTTTCGCGTTGCTACACCGACCCTACAGCGACTGACCGATTTAAACCAGCGGATTTATTTTAGAAACGCAGCTAGTAGGGCGGGAATCCTTTCCCGCCGCTTGCTCAAGGAAAGTTTCCCAATCCCGGTTAATAAAATTAGCAATTTTTGTTTCGGCTACATTGTAGAAATGTAAATGTCGGCAAAGGATTGCCGACCTACGCTTGCTTTGGAGGATATGTTTTACCAGCTCGACGCATCCTACGCAATCTTGACGACATTGAACAGCTATCAGTAATGAAACTGACAACTTACGATAATAATTTCCGATTCATTGACTTGATAGACTAAACGATGTTCAGAGGTGATACGCCTTGCCCAATAGCCTTTCAGTTGATATTTTAACGGTTCCGGTTTACCTAAGCCCACAAAAGGATGCCTTTGAATATCGTTAATGAGTTCTACCAGTTTCCTGTAAATTTTTCGGTCAGTTCCGGCCCAGTGGTTGAATTGCTCAAAAGCACGTGCTTCAAAGACAATATTTCTCATGCCATTCTGCTGGAGTAAACGCGACTAAGTTATCTCGTTTTTCTACATGAGCAATCGCTTCTAACAATTGTTGACGATTAGCTTCAGTGGAAAGCAGGTAATCAGTGGCGTCTAGCTCGGCCGGGGTTATCAAGACAATGATTTCGACTTGAGTGCCTTCGGGCAATTCGGCAGCGCAGATTTCAATTTTTCCCCCCGGTCCGACAATAGCTGTTTGTTTAAGACTGTTAAGCATCATTTGGGCTGTTCCTAAAAAGTTAGACAAAACTAGACATTTTTAAGTCATTCGCTCTCGGTTGATAACTCATGAGAGTTGTAACTCGAGTCCTGGTTGAGCAGTCCCAACCGTAGTCGCTCAGTCCGTTCTAACAAGATGGACTTGACCTTCTGATAAGGTGTCCAACGATCTATCTCCGAATCGTAAAGTCTTGCTAGAACGTTTCGCGCCGCATTCTCATCCGCTGGTAACACCACCCCGTCGAAACAGTAAAATGAATCGCCACGACGTTTTCCTAAAAGGATTCCAAAGCGGCTATCCATTTGCGAAGTGTACGCGCTATTGACTAGAATGACCGAAGAACCTCTTCGGCGAGAAACGGTGTCTAATGCATTTGCTATTACACCTTTTGTCCAAGCTGATAGTCTTCTTGAAACATTTTTTCCAAATTTCTTTGAAAGAATAGGCGAGGTTAAATCCTCAGCCGCTATAACTTCGGCTTTATCAACTAATTTAGGTGTGCTTCTATAAATAATGTCTTTTACTTGAGATTGAATTTGCTTTTGTTGATGATTCCGCTTTTTTCGACCTAAATTATTAAGAATAATATTTTTCTTCTTATGAGGTTTTTTAGTTAAAATCGCTCTTAGCTTATTTCGAACAATGTACTTCTTCTTTAACTTATCTGAATGTTGAGTTAATAAAGAACCCAAACCTTCACCATAAGGTTCACCATCAGAATCGACCAAGACTTCAGTATAACCTTTACCTATTCCAAGGGTTGCTTTGCCACAATGGGTGGTTTCAGCTCTTGCTATCGTGTAATGAACTTCTACTTCACCATCAATTAAAATCAATCGCAACGAGCCGGTCGGTTTGATTGTGGTATTTAATGGTATCGCCATGCGTTTACCTATAGTTAAGCGAGGTATTTTTAACCAAGTACGCCCACCTAATTGAAACGTAGTATAATTATCTGAGTGAACCCTCATTTGATTATTCGTGTGGCTACGTCCATGTTTCCAATATTTACGCATCAATCGTCTTAAATAGTTATTAGAAGTCCAACTATCCGATTTAAGTTCTTTATAGAGTTGAGTACGTTCTTTTTCATTAGATACTTGTTTATAAAGTACCTTCCTTACCTTTTCTTTAGCTGATTCACGGTTGGCTTTGATGTCACCAAAACTATCTCGTAAAGTTTCTTTCCAAGCATTAGCGGAAACGTTAAATTGACGTTGTTCTTTAAGCCAGTGATCACGTATTTTCCGGTCACTTTTAGTCAACACACCTTTTATTGAACCAAAGCTATGCCAAACTTCTTTCCTGATTTTCCCTAATCGTTGGGCTTGGATTGATAGTTGTTGATATTTGGCTGGGTTTAAATTTTTACTGGTAACTATTCTTGTTGCTCTCATCGGTGACCGCCTGAATGATTTCTTTTTTATATTTCCTTAATCCATATAATCGGCCTGAAAAGGTATGAATAATTGCCATTAAGTCTTCTACCATTTCTTGTTGAGGACTTAATGAGTCTTGATTAACAACGAGGATCTCACAATCATTTTCTCTCGCCAGAAAGGAGTTAATTTACTCATTACCAAAAATAGGCTTAAAGCTATTTTGAGAAAGGATTGTTTGATAGTCATATGATCCTACCTAAAAAATTAAGAGAAAATGACAAGTACCTAATTAAACCATATTTAAAGTTCAATTTTCGATTAGTAGTCACTATCGAAAATTTTAATATATAAATGATTAAACTTTTAATTTTAATATTATTTTAAAATAAAAGCAAGATATAAAAGTAAAGAACGAAGGGGAGTATTCAGTTTTCAGGTCACGTTCAAAACATTGAATAGCTTCAAGTGGGTGTGCAACAAAATCACGACACGCCCTAGCAATGTGGGTAACCCCGCTGGCAAGGCGGTATTGCTATTAAGTTTAAGTTAGGGAAAACTTTCCCTATTTCGCTAGGAAAGAGGTTAGGAATGAGAGTAAACCCCCTTGGAAAAATAACTCGATTTGACCCGGCGAAGGAAAAACGATGATTTTCAACTTAGACGGCGTATAACACCGATTATGAAGTGGGATATTCTCCTGACCCGTTTAATTGGAACAGTCCTTTTACGATTCGACTTTGGTCATTCCTTTAAAATAAAACACTTAATCTATTATTAAGCGTCTTAAAAAAATTTTTAGTATCCTAATCAATATATTATATATATTATGGATCGATTTAAAAGTGAAAATGCCAAAGTCGAGTTGCAAGTCAGTTAATCATTTTCAAGTTTTCTTTTATAGTCATTAGGAAAAGGCTTCTATTTAACAAACCTCGTTTGGCCAACCTATTCATCTTGTTATATCTGTAATTGTTGGATTAGTGTCCGGTACAAAGTTAAGTCAGTTGAACTAATTATCTCTATTAAAATCTAGACTAATAATAATTAACATTTGATTTTAGGCAGTTTCAGGAATAACGTTATTATTCTTAAAACTACCTGATAATTTTTATGGACATGCTTAGTCAAACCCCGGTTGAAAGAAGTTAATCATTGAAAGTAAGCCATTTTTTTACTTTATCCGGATTTTCATTAACCCAACGTTGAGCATTTTTTTCCGGTGTAGTATTCGGTTCTTCATTCCATATCATTACTTTTTCCATATCGGCTGCTGTCCAATGAAAATTATCTAAGAAATTATAGACTTCTGGCATGTCTTCTCGTAATCCTTTTCGGACAATTGTACCAATGAATTCTTCTTCTCCATAGATTTCTTTCGGATCTTCAAGATACTTTAATTGCCAACGAGAAAATTTCCAATGAGGCGTCCAGCCGGTAACGACTATCCATTGCTGATTTCTAATGGCTTCCTTCAATGCGGCTGCCATAGTCGCACCACTCCCTTCAATTAATTTAAAATTGAGGTGATATTCTTCAATAACCATTTCTGTTTTGCTCATTAAACCGGCACCCGGATCAATACCAATAATTTTACTTTGAAATTTATCTTTATTGGCGTTTAATTCCTCAATAGAATTGATAGTAACATAAGCTGGAACAACTAAACCAATTTTGGTCCCCTCTAAGTTAGCGCCTAAATCTTCTACTTTATCTTTTACCGCTTTGAAATAATGAGCATGGGTAGAAGGTAACCAAGCGGCGACATGTGCATCCGCATCACCACTCGCAACAGCTTGCCACATCGCTGCTGCACTAACAGAAAGCATTTCTACTTTATAACCGAGCTCTTCTAATATCGTTTTAACTACGTTTGTACTGGCTATTTCACTAGACCATTCTACATAAACAAGCGTTACTAGTCCCTTAGAAGCTTTCTTAACCTCAGCGGCGGTTACCACACTGCTGAATATAAGTAAAAGTGTTAATAATTTTAACAAAATGAATCTACTATACCCTTTCATCTAGAAGTATCCTTTTGGTTAAAAATGAAACTGGAATAGAAGTCAGTGTGCTCAATTTAAAAATAGTCAGGTTGGTATTCATTATTCAATTAATTTATTTCAACAATGTACACCTAAATCATTTACTAATTAAATATTCTATTTAAATATTCTATACGAATACCAAAAAACGAATAAAAGCAACACTATGATAGTTAAATCTTTTTTAAAAACTAAAAATCTCTACTCAACTAAAAGATAATCCTTTAGGAGAATTTCTCTAATTGAAAATTAAACCATGCTCGTCTACAAGTCGCAAGTATTGAAATAAAAGAATTTGAAGTTGAACATATTAAATTCAGGGGTTATTTTTATCAAGTTGCGGTTTAGTTGCTCTTGGTGTTAATTTATCACCCGGTAATACCGTTAGAAAATCATCTAAATTGGGTAAAATGGGAATTTCATGTTCTGATAATAAAGGTAAGCCTTGAGTCTGTTGTTCAAGTTGTTTAGTACGCATATAGCTATATTTGTCACCGCTAATAATATTTTCACTGGCAGCATCACGTACAATGACTGGATGCAAAAATACCATTAAATTACGTTTAACTTTGTTGGATATCTGCGAACGAAATAAACCACCTATCAATGGTAAATCACCTAATACAGGTACTTTCTGGGTAGTTTGTTGTAAATCTTCGTTAATTAAACCACCTAATACGACCATATTATTATCTTCAACAATAACTGTGGTTTTAATGCTCCGTTTATTAGTAACAATATCCGTGGTTGCAACATTGCTACGACCAATACTAGAAACCTCCTGTTCAATTTCTAATTTAACCGCATTACCTTCATTAATTTGTGGTTTAACTTTCAATTTAATACCAACATCTTCTCTTTGAATCGTTTGAAAAGGGCTAGTAATACTACCCGTAACACCCGTACCCGTATTAGTGTATTGTCCGGTAACGAAAGGTACATTTTGCCCCACATGAATTTCAGCTTCCTGATTATCAAGGGTTAATAAAGAAGGCGTTGAAAGTACATTCGTATTAGTATCAGTAGATAGTGCTTGTAATAGTACAGCAAAATTCAACACACTACTATTAAAGTGACCCAAACCGAGAAAGGCTCCAGCCTTCAGAGAAGGTAAATTTATGTTTTGATTTTGACTAAATTGGTAACCGGTTGTGGCTAAATCAATGATTTTTTGGTTAGTGTTATCAAAATTACTTATTCCCAGTGGAGAGGTATTGTTAGCACCATAAACTACCCATTGTACACCTAATTCTCGAGCGATGTCATTAGAAACTTCGGCAATGATAGCTTCAACTAATACTTGCGCTCTTCGTACATCTAATTGTTGTATAACGTCTTTTAAATTTCTCATGACAGTAGGTATGGCTGTGATCACCAAACTATTAGTACTTTCATCCGCTTGAATATTAGTTTTTAAAATTTCTTTGTTTGTTGTTTGTGTATCTTTCGTTTTCGTTTTTTCGATGCTATCAGTGATCCCTTTTAATACATTCGCTAAATCAGTTGCTTGGGCATAACGTAAATAGATAACCTGGGTATTCCCAACCGTTTTTACCGGGGTATCCAAATGAGTGATTAAAGTTCGCAATCGTAGCCGAGTTGCTTGGTCACCGCTAATAAATACACTATTAGTTCGTTCATCAGCAACTAAAGTAGAAATATGGGTTGACGACGTACTGGCTGTCCCAGTAGCAACGGTTGTTTTCTGTTCTAATGAAGTTAGAATGCGCACTACTTCGGCAGCTGAGGCATGTTCTAAGGTAATGACTTCAATTTCCTCATCGCTTACTTGGTCAATACGGTGAATGATTTTAAGTAATCGTTGAACATTACTCGCTTGATCAGAAATAACTAGCGTATTGTTTTCTGGATAAGCGACTAAATGTCCCTGTTGCTGGATGAGTGGGCGAAGCAAAGGAATTAATTGCGCCGCAGAAACATGTTGCATAGAGACGACTTGAGTAATGATACTATCACCGGCTAATGTTTCGTTATCTAATAAAACCGGGGTATTTTGAGATTTAGCTAAGTTATCTGGCACAATTTTAATAACATTCCCAGTGGGAATGGCGGTAAATCCATGCACACTGAGTATTGATAAGAAGACTTCATAAACTTGATCGCTATCCATGGGTTGATTGGAAATGACAGTAATTTCGCCTTTTACACGTGGGTCAACTATAAATGTTTTATGAGTTACTTCTGAAATCAGATCGATCAATTGATTAATATCCATCCTTTTAAAATTCAGCGTCACTTCTTCAGCAAGAACAGCCTGTAATAATAATATTCCAAGGCAATAAAGCAGAATTTTCAAAGGAAATAACATAATAAGTTTACGAATGGGTAAATTGAGTTAGTGCAATGATAAGGAAATAGAAAAATAACATTTTGTTAAAAATAAGACTAAGTAAGTTTTTAATTCTATCATGAACATTATTTTTCACAGACAGGAAGAATAAAAAACTAGATAATAGAATTCATTTTAGTAATTTAATTCTATTTAGTAATAAAAATAGGTAAATAATAATCACTCTATATTTTTATGAAAACTGATTAGGATAATCTAGATTATTAATTAAGTAAAATTAGCAAAATATTACACGATTTCTTATTCTTAATGACTAAGTTATCTTGCATTTTGCAAATCTTATCGCACTTTGCAAATCAAAATTAGAAATTTTGCTACTTATTTTTCTACGTTAAAAGAAAAAGACAATGGTTGTCCTTTACGCAAGATTTCTAAGTTAATTTGCTCTGCTGTTGCTAATGGTTGTATAACACTTAATCCATTGATTGGATTATCTAATCTAATCCCATTCATCGTGGTTAATATATCACCTGGTTGGAGATTAAAACGGGCTAGTAAATGAGTGTCTTGTCCAGGGTTAATTTGATAGCCAACTAAACGACCTGCTTGATTAATAGGCGAAATCCGTATTAATTTCATTAAACTATTTGGGTCAGTCTGTAACTGATGTTGGTAATGACCTAAAAGTTGTCCGGGACTTAATTCATCTTGGTTAGCAGAGTTTTGCACATTTCTTGCTGGACTGACTGTATTGGCGATAGAAGTTGATTTTTTAGTATCTAATAGATTCAAAATTTCGATTTGCTCATCTCTTGATAAAGTGGCATGTTTTTCATGTATTTTTTGAAGTATCGCTCCACTGGGTAAAGGTTCGTTGATATGATAAATTTTTGTCTTACCTGAAAAATCTGCAATCATGGCTAGTGAGGTGTGATCATTAGAACTATAGTAAATACCATGTAATTTTAACTCAAGATGAGTCTTAGGTAACGTTTCAACATTTACTACAGAAGTTGTTGTGGAAATTGCAGGAAATTTACCGAATAAATAAGCCTGTTTGAGAACTGCAATATCAAGAGTAATGTCAGCAACAGATTGATTATTATTAATCAAATAGTCTTTATAAGCGGTTCGTTGAGCTAAATTGATAGTTGGGGATGCTAAAAATAGTTCTACCCCAGAATATCCAATTACCACACATAATCCAAGATTAATAAAAATAATCCATTGGGTTGAGACAATATACCGCATTAATAAATTAGTTAATTTATTCATAGCTGATATAACGAGACTAACCTGAGGTACTACAAATATAAGTTAATTTTAAGTAAAATAAACTATGTAAAAATAAATAGTAATCTTATTGTATAAATACTTAATTGGTAATTATATTTTATTAAATCTTAAAAATTAACCCAAGCATATTACAATAACTTTTTAAACTTGAAGAAGATTAAGAAATAATAACATAAGTATTTATGTGGTATAATGTTTATTCTCAATCTACAATAAAAATATAGACTTTTGAAATTACCTTCCATGAGTTAAAACTATCTTAATTAGGATATTAACTATGAAAAGAAATTCATTACTACTATGGATTTTAATACCGATTTCTTGTATGACAAATTATGTTGTCTATGCAGAGACTTTAGATCCATTAGACCCTAGTGTGGTAGTAGAAGAACCTACTCCTACAGAAACAACTGATTTAATTGAACCTGATCCTTGGGAAGGTCCTGATCCGACAGTCCTAGAAGAAGTACCATGGGAAGAAGAAGTACCATGGGAGGAAGAAGTACCATGGGAGGAAGAAGTGCCGTGGGAGGAAGAAGTGCCGTGGGAAGAACCAATTGATATAGTTGAAGAACCTGTCGATACCGATACAATGGAAGATCCCGTGGCAGATGCTGAAGAACCGGTTAGTTCTACAGAACCATTATTGGAGTCAACGGGAACAGGAGGACTACAATCTGCCGTAATAGGTGGACTTCAATCTGCCGTAGGCGGACTTCAATCTGCTATAGGAGATCTTCAGTCAACTCCTCCACCCAGTATGAGTACTGATAATCAAAATGACTCTTCCAGTAGCTCAACCGTAGATTCTAGTGATGAAATTGATGCTAATCAACCAGTTATAGCTAGCACTACTTCAAGTAATTTGCCGGTTACATCCAGTACGAGTACAGATGATCAAAATGATTCTTCAGCTAGTGACCCGACTGTGAATTCTAATGATGAAACTGATACTAATCAGCCAGTTATAGCTAGCACTACTTCAAGTAATTTACCCGTTACGCCTAATACAAGTACCAGCAATCAAAATAACTCGTCAACTAGTTCTGGAAAAGCTCAAGTTAGTCAGCCAGTTATTAGCAACACCCATTCTACCAATCAGAGCAAGATATCAACTCCAATTACTCAAACCAATTCCACTAGCACGAGTAAGACAACTCATTCTAATTCAAATCAAAGTAATTTGAGCGGTTCAACATCGAGTAACAATACCACCTCAAAAACCAGTTCAACTCAATCAAAACCTAATGTGAGTACAACGACTTCTACATCATCATCTAAATCAGCAAACCAGAGTAACCAAGATGAATTAACGGTAACAACTCATCAAGATAGTTCATCGATTAATAAAACTGTTTCAACAAAAGCTAACGACAATACAATCACTAGCAACAAGTCTAACGATTTAACTGTCCAGGATGATAATGCTATAGTCACAATTCAGCAAAACAATTCAACAACGACTAGTAAAAATAGTACTAAAAATTCCAAGCTGAGCAAAAATGATTCATCAACTACTACTCCTAAAATAAATCCAGTTCCTCCATCTGCTGCTACTCAGCAGAAAGAAACACTCGATGAAAGTGATAATGAACCTGAAATTCAAACCATTGCTAGTGAAAATGAAAGTCAACCCATCACGCCAAAATCTTCTCCTGCTATAAAAACCAGTGAGAATGCAACAACTCAATCATTAAATGACCGGGTTGTGATTGTGGCAGATAATTCTGTACTACCCAATACCTTTAGTGTTGATGCTGAGATTGGTCCTCATCAAGTATTTCTTATCCATATAGGGGAGGGTTATTCCAAACCAGCGATCGTAGAACATTTAAGTAATAGTCAAGTTTTCATTAAAGGGGAGTTGTTAACTTATGTACCTAATCTTGGGTTCGTTGGAATTGATACTTTTAGTTACCCAGTGACAGATCCTGAAGGTAAAAAGGTAGTAAGACAAGTTAGGGTTAAAGTAAATGCAAAAGATGAGCTGGTTCCAGTCAAGAATTGCCAACTTTATTCTGTCAATGATGGTGGCGATAGTGATTCTCAGCTTTTAACGGTGGCTCCTCCCAGTAAATCGGCTATCAAATTAGGGCCGGCGTATTATACTTTTGACATAGAGGCCATGGCAATTCATCCGACTACCGGGCTACTTTATGCGACTTCTGGAAGAGGAAAACAGAATATCTTTGATGGTTACCTTTATCGAGTTAATCCTGAGACTGGGGGGATAACTATTATTGGCGACACTGGTTTTAGTGAATTATCATCCCTTGCGTTTCATCCCGATGGTACTTTATGGAGTTGGGCCAGAAAGGGAAGTAAAGATAAATCGAAACCGATTGGACTTATTAAAATTGATCCGACTACTGCTCAGAGTCAATTTATATTTGCGGCTCCTGTAGATCTTGAGGGATTAGCGTGGGATTCTGAAGGTAAGATATTATATGGCACTGAACAAACTCGGTTATGGGCATTTGATGGCAAAGAACTTCATCAACAATGTTCCAATTTCTCCTCTGAAGTTGAATCTTTAGAAACATCAGTAAATGGAATGCTGTTATTTGGCACTAATGAACATCATGGTAGCGCTATACGCCTTTACGATCCAGCCATTTGTGAAGAAATAACTGGAGATTCATTTGCTACTCCTTCAATAACTGGTGACTTCGATATAGAATCACTAGCGTGGCCACTTGAATGTCAATCAGCTATGACTAAAGCAACTCGCTCGGATAAAGATAGTCATTTAACCGAAACTTCTAATGCGGTCAGCGATAATAAAGCATGTACTGATAAAGACAAATCGAATTGCTCTACTTTAGCCGAAGTTGATAATCAGAAAACCACTCGTAGCAGTGAAAAATTAACACCTCAACCAGCAACGACTTGCTCAAGTGATACCATTGGGCCCTGCCCTGCTTTAGATCAGGAAGAAGCACAACGATTTTTCACTGATAATTTAAAAGCCGATTTTCTCCAATTGGAGCCGGATGGTTTGGTGTTTGTGTCACTCAATGGACAGTTGCATTATGGTTTCTTTTCTTATCCCCTGTCTACAAAACAAGTTAAGAAATTGGATTTAAGCCTCGTTTATGAAGTCGCTTGTGAACGAAATGATAGTTCAGCAGTTGCTCAACTCAAATTAGGCTTAACCAAAGATATTGATAGTGAAGGTCATGACGACTTTGTGATCACTTATTGTGATGGACGATCTCAGATGCTGTTTTATTTAGGTATAAAAGAAGAAGACATTCAGGCGAAGAAAGGTAATTCTGACCCTAAAGGTGAATAACTTCACTGATAATAATGCTCTTCTACAGATAAAGTAATAATTGTCTAAATTAGTACTCTCTTTCCTATGACCAGTAGGTAAGACGAGTAACCTTCACTTAGTGATCCCATCTCTCACTCAAACCGCTTCATCGCACAATCATATCCATTAGTATGGTTTGATTTTTCTCATGCTCCAACAACTCTGCTATTAACAATGGCTCGTACCGTTTATTAGGGTATATAGCAAGAGCATAACAAACTGACTACAATAATTAATAATAGAATTAACTTTTGACATTTACTAAAATGATTATTTTATGGTGCCTCAGCTATAAACTAAAGCTGTGTTGTAACCTTGGTTTTAGCTTACCTCATTAAATGCAACTGAAATCAACGTTTCCGTGAATAGTTAGCCGAAAATAGGGTAGCTATAACTGATTCTTACGTATGTGGGTTAGGAATTAATCTAGAAGAACTTTAACGATGGTAGCTATAACTGATTTTATTGTGATTGACACCGAGGGAAAAAATGAACTAAACGAAATAGCCATTATTAATAGCCAAGGTCAATTAATCTACGAAGCGTTTGTTAAAGATAAATTAAATGCGGAACCGATTAAATTCAATATGAAGCCGCGAGAAGAAATTCTTGCAGACTTGGTCAACCTAGCGCAATCAAAATTGATTATTTGTCACTATGCTCATCACGATATTGAAGTCCTAAAAAATAGTTTTACCCAAGCCAACGTAACTTGGCCAAATTTACGTTTTGCTTGTACTTTTGAATTAGCTAAATCGCTTTTTAAAAATCTAACGAGTTACTCTTTAGAATACCTAAGCCAATATTTGAATTTAAAAGTTAATAATCAATTTTTTAATCAGAATTTTGCGCATAATGCCAGATATGATGCCCAATTTACTTATCAACTTTATTGTCAGATTAGATCAATATTTATGAAAGAAACGTTGTCCCTGCAAGCCAATCCCTTCGGAACTAGTCGAGTTGATACCCCTTTTCAGAATCATATTGATTTAAAAGAAATCTATCGAGAACAGTTTGAATATCTGAAATCTATTCTTAATGAAATTAAACAGGATCAAAATCATCAAAGTAAGGGCGTTGTAGTCATCGGAGAAGCTGGGAGTGGAAAAACCCATTTAATGATGCGATTAGCAAAAGAATTACTGCCTCGCCACCGCTTGTTATTTATAAGGCAACCGAATAATCCAGAAGCCATTCTATATCATATTTATAGTCGAATTTTAGAATCTTTGGTAGAAACTGTTCCTCATAGTCGTTATTCACAATTAGAATATTTATTGGCGCAAAGTTTTTCTAAAATCATTATCGAAATCTTAAGTAAAAAAGCGAATATTACTCAAACCGGTGAAATGTTATTAAATACCCTGCCACAAGATCCACTTAATATTTATAAAGTATTGGGTAACGATACTGAAAAAAAGCGCAAAAATTGGCAATTAATTGAAAAACTAACTTTAGAATGGTGGAATAGAAATTATGGTTTTAGTGGTTACGCTCCCGCTATCGTTAAGGGACTGATCCGATTTTGTAGTTATTCTGACCCTCAGAAAAGATATTTGGTGAGAAGATGGCTATCGGGACATCTTTTAGAAGTTCATGAATTAGAAAGTATTCGCTTGGATAATTGGAGTGAAGAATTCAGCCAAGCCGATTTTTCTCTTGAAGCTATTGCTGTGTTCAGTAAACTATCGATTGTTGATGAACCACTACTTATTATTTTTGATCAATTAGAAGGATTAAAATACCACGAGACCTTATTATTTCGTTTTGGCGAAGCGGTAAAAGAAATTTTCACCCATGTAGCTAATAGTTTAATTATTTTGAATTTATTTCCGGATAGATGGCAACATTTTAAAACTTTTTTTAATGCAGCAATTATTGATCGATTGTCACAGTATGAAATCGTTTTAAATAAACCCTCAGCAGCACAATTACAACAAATATTGGCTATTAAGGCACAAGCGCAAGATCTCACTTTCGATACACTGTTTACCCCGGATGAATTAAAAGTGATTTTGGAACAAAACTCAATTAGAAGGGTTTTAAATTGGGCTTCTCATTATTATCGCCATAAAGTTGAAAATATCGCTTTACCGATTAAATTAATTAGCTTTGAAGAAGAAATTCGAGCAGAACTACAAGGTTTAAAAGCAGATATCGCTTGGTTAAAGCAGCAAATGCTTACAGATGAAAAACAACCCCCTCTACCAATCGTTAACCAGCAATCCCTTGAAAAGAATTTAACACCGGTATCCAATTCAACTGATAATGAGGAACAACAACTTATCGTTTATTCAAATCAGCAACAAGCCTTACTTGAACAACTTTACCATGCTCATGTCATTATTAATGATTTTGATGATATTGGTAAAGTAAGAATTATTATTGAAGCTTTTAAAACTTTTAAAGTTTTGGAAACTGACCATTTAAGACTCGGAAAAAGAAAATTACCCGAACACCTTTTAATTAAAACCTCAGAGCAAGCTTTTGTTGTGGCATTTTTACAAGTCAGTGGTCCAGCTTTTTCACCTCGAATTAAAAATTTCAATGAGTTAGTAATTAATTACAAAGATATCCGTTTTAGCTTATTTAGAGATGTGAGAGAACCACTTGTCACTGGTCAGGTTAGTAAAATAGAAATAGATAAACTGAATAATGCATCCAACGGTAAATTTATTTATCTGGAAAAAGCGGATCGGATTACCCTCGAATTGATTTATAAATTGATTATTGATATTCAAAATAAAGACTTAGAAATAGATTTAACGATGGCTTTAACTTTTCTAGAAACCTATTTTAGTTCCTATTGGTTAATTAAAATTATTAAAAAGGCGGCACATATCGCAAAATAGCTTCGCGGTTGGTGTAGGAAGTCACTTTTTCTAGTGCTTCAGCGCAAGATAACCAACAGTAAGCACTATGTTCATGAGGATTAAGTTGAATGGGTTGGCAATGGGGTAACATTAACGTAAAAACGTATTCGATATTATGAGTCACCTCCGGGGCATAACGAATTTTCCAGGGGGAGGTTATCTCAAAACGATTTTGATGCTGACGATCTTGTAAATGGGAATCAACCATTAAGCCCGTTTCTTCCCAGACTTCTCGTTTGGCTGCCGCCAAAGGCGTTTCATTTTTTTGTAAACTACCCGTAACGGATTGCCAAAAAGTCAACACATCACAACGCTGCAGCAGTAGAACTTGCGCATCGATAGTGTAAATAACGACTAAAACTGATTCGGGTCGCTTATAAGATCTATTTAAGTCGTTCAATCAATTATCAGTCTTTGATCCCATTTTTTGAATAAATTTAACTATCAGATTTTATATTAATTGCCAACGCATTAATACTGATTGCAAATCTTCAATCTTAAACGGTTTAGAAATATAATCATCCATTCCGGCATTAAAACAAGATTCACGATCTTCCTGCGAACTATGAGCAGTCATTGCAATAATGGGAAGGTGTTGTCCATTGCTTTGCTCACGAGAACGAATTTGATTAGTTGCTTCAAAACCATTCATTTTAGGCATTTCACAATCCATCAGTATCAAGGTATAGCTCCTTTGTGAAACTTTCTCCAATACTTCCAAACCATTACTTGCAACATCTGTTGCTAACCCCAGTTTTTTGAGCATAGCTATTGTCACCTTTTGGTTAAATAAGTTATCTTCTGCTAATAAGATACAGTTCTCAGATTGAGTTGCCATATTTTTCCATTTCCAAAATGAGTATCTATTTTTCTGGCTCGATGAGGTAATATTTTTTATTTAATACCATATTGTCAAGCATTTAATCAATACATTTCTTATGAATTGAAGATAATAATATCTGTATTTCAATGCTTTACCTGATATTATTTTACAATAATATTAGAGTTGTATCACGTTAAAAACCAATCAATTAGCTAAGTAAAAATTCCATAGTCCAGCACAGACACCAATTATTTCATCATATAAATCAATTGTATGAAATCTAATTTTATTGACAAGTGTTC
>JAAUSR010000092.1 GCA_012032555.1 Thioploca sp. | reverse complement strand
TTAATTCTTGAGCGGTTTCTTGGATCTCAACTTCAAGTTCTCGAGCCATTTTATAATTTACCTATAACCTAAATGAATTTATATTATATATAATATCATAAGGTTTATTTCAGGCAATATTTGGTATAAGCATAGTTTCCTTCTGCATCACTGGGATTAAGACTGTCTTCTGGAATCGGTTGCCAATCCGGCGCATAGATATTTTGAAGTCCGATTCCTTGTCCAGCTATGGGTGGATCATCGGCTTCTCGTTGACCATTACCATTTAAGTCTTTGAACACCATGCCTTGAATAGTGGCGGCTAAGCTCGTGGTTGGTACGATTACACTCCCAACGAGTAAAGCCATCAACTCAATACGGTGAAACCATCGCTGGCTACCCCCGTGTGTAGATCGGATACGATCCAATACCGTTTGAGAAAGGATAGTTTTATTAGGCCAGCATTTGAAGAATGCTTTATTTTTTCTCATCATCGCTACTCCTTATAATTTAATGTGTTGGAGTAAAATAATTAGGGTATGAGTTATACGAAACTTAACCTACTTTTAAGTTTCGCAAACGTGGTTTATTATTTACCATCGATAAAGATTTGAAGTCAAGTAGGTTGGGTTAGCAAAGCGTAACCTAACCATTATGAAAAACGAACGGTTTTATCTCTTTCATATTGCTTAATGTATTGAGAAAATTGAACGATATACTCAAATCGGCCAATTAATTTTTTTTAACGGATATCAAAACACAAAACATCGCTATATGATTAAAATGGTCTTTGGAAAAAGACAAGTAGTGCACGATTGGTAGTGAAGCTAATTATACGACAACGTTGCAATCCTCAATTACACTAAAATCACTATCTTTTTTTAGGCACTATTAATCTTGAAAACAACTGAATTGTGAGAATAGCCATTGAATCGATCAGAAAATTTTCTTCAACTGTCTTTACCGTATCAAATTAGTCGCCTGTTTAGAAAATCACCGTATTTTGAAGAAAACTTTGAAACCATACCAAAACAACTAGAGCAAGAACAATTACCGGAAAAAAAGCAAATCCTTTGTAAAGTTTGCCACTATCCTATTACGGTACTTGAACAGAAGATTCCAGTTAATGGAACACATCACCATATTTTTCGCAATCCAACGGGGTTAGTTTTTGAAATTGGTTGTTTTTCTTCAGCAGCGGGCTGTGTTAATTATGGGACACCTACTTTAGAATATACTTGGTTTAGTGGATTTACTTGGTGTTATGCATTTTGTTTCAATTGTCATCTTCACTTAGGTTGGTGTTATCAATCTCCAAGTAGTTATTTTTATGGATTAATTTTGAATAATTTACTGGAACCAAGTCATTAAAACTTAATTTAAATCGAGAAAGCTAATCATTTATAATTCAAGGGAGAAAGGTATATAAAATTTAATTGACAGGTAGGCACACAATGTGTATAGATTAATACTTTGTATTGTTCATAATTAAGGTTATCTATGAAAATGCTAACATAATAAACCTTATCTTTCTTTGACCAACAGTACATTTGCAATGACACTTAAGACTAAACTGACTCTTATTTTAATTCCATTGGTCGTTATTCCTATTGTATTACTAGGTAAGCTGTCTTATGACTACGTAGTTGATACGACCAAACAAAAGGTATTGATGCAAATGGGAACCCTGTTAACGCAAGTTTACCAAGGTGCTCAATTTCGCTTACAAACCGCTCAAGTTAATATTGAACTCTTGTCAGAGTCGGGTTTACTTAATAGTTATTTATCGATTACTGATAAAGAAGAACGTCGTTTAGCTATGCAGGCTTTACAAACGCGTATGCCTTACCTATTTAATAGCTACCAACATGTTTATCAAGATTATTATAACATTCAGGTTTTATTACCAGATGGTTCAGAAGTTACTGGTTTTATTAATGAAAAACATAATAAAAATATCTTGAATCAAATTGATAAAGCTGATTATTTCTCGCGGATTACTAAATCGGCTAACTTGATTGATGTTTTCTTTGTAGGTAAATCTGCACAAAATTCTTATTTTATTATTACTAAGAAATTGTTCCCACAGAGTTTTTTGGGTAACATGCCAGCTAATACGTTGATTCCGCCACGCGGTTATTTGTTGATTATTATGCACCCACATTTTCTAACTGAGCACATCAAAATTGGTGAGATTAGTGAAAAGGGTTACTTGCTACTAACGGATGGAGAAGGACGTATATTATTACAGCCTCCTCATGCGCTGACCCAGCAACTGCATCAGCTACCGGCAACAGAGTTCTCTCGATTACTCCAACCCCCTCATGAAAATGAACCTTTACCAGTCAAGTTAGCCGGACAGACGGTTTACTTACAGGGTGCTCAATTACACGATAATTTATATCTGTTTGCCTTATTGCCACAGCAAGATGTTTTAGCGGCCGGACAACCTATCAAGATCTTATTTGCAATTGTTATTCTAGCCACTATTGCCACTACCTTTATTTTGCTGTTTTTCGCGCTTAACTATTTAGTGATTAATCCGATTCAGCTATTAGCTGAAGCGAGTCAAAAAGTTGGTACTGATAATTTAGAAGTACAGTTGCCAGCGCGTCAGGCGGATGAAATTGGTTCACTTTACCATTGCTTTAATAATATGGTGCTTCGATTAAGAACTGCCTTGCAGCAAATTGAGCAAGTCAATGCGGAATTAGAAGAAAAAGTGAGATTGCGTACGCTCAGTTTAGAACAATTAAATCAAGAACTAGAAATCGAACATCAGAAAGCCGAAGCCGCTAATCAAGCTAAAAGTGAATTTGTAGCGAATATTAGTCATGAATTACGCACCCCGATGAATGGAATTTTAGGGATGGCCGAACTGCTCTTAAATACTCCTCTCAATGATAAACAACGACAACAGTTACAGATTCTCCATGAATCAGGCAAAAATTTAGTGAATATTGTTAATGAATTGTTAGATGTCAGTAAAATTGAAGCCGGTCGAATGGAGTTAGAAATTAAACCGTTTAAATTATTACAAACGGTTGAGGAAGCCATTTCTTTATTATGTATTCGTGCTCGAGAAAAAGGCTTGTGGTTAGAAATACAAGCCCACGATAATTTACCGCAACAAGTGATAGGTGATAACAATCGTCTCCGGCAAATCTTAATTAATTTACTTGGGAATGCGATTAAATTTACCTCCAAAGGTGGTATTACTATACAAATTAACCTAGAAGAACAAATAGCCGATAAAGCTCAACTTTACTTTGCTGTTATTGATACCGGCATTGGAATTCCACAACAAGAATTGCATTATTTATTCGATAAATTTCATCAAGTTGATATGGGTGCTCATAATCACTATGGTGGGACTGGGTTAGGGTTGTTTATTTGCCGCCAATTAATTGAATTGATGGGTGGAGAAATCGGGGTAACTAGCTACGAAGGTCAAGGCTGTACTTTCTGGTTCCGGCTTAATTTACCGATGGTCATGACCAGTTCGGTGATTTCTAATTCACTATCGCCTGCTAGTTCAGTTATAGCAGCGCTGGAATCATTAAATATTAGCGTTTTATTAGTTGAGGACGATAAGATCAATCAAATTGTGGCCACAATGGCATTAGAAGAGCTGGGTTGTCGAGTGGAAATTGCTAACAATGGTCAAGAAGCGGTTGATATAACGGCTAATCAATCTTATGATCTCGTGTTAATGGATTTACATATGCCGGTTATGGATGGTTATATGGCAACTCAACAGATTCGCCGGCGAGAACAAAATACTCAATTACATTTAACTATTGTGGCCATGACGGCTGAAGTTATCACCGCTAAATTGCAAGAATCTACGCAAGCCGTGGAAATGGATGATATTTTAACTAAGCCTTTTACCACAGCAGATTTAGAACAACTGTTAAGGAAATGGCTTTCCCATCCAGTGGCACCTCCAGAACTATTGTCAAGATCCAAACCGGCTCATATTCTGCTCTTAGCAGAAGATAATGAAGCCAATCAGATGGTAGAAAAAATGATGTTAGAAGAACTTGGCTATCGAGTAGACATTGCCAATGATGGTCAAGAAGCCGTGGAAATGACAGCTAGAGGAAATTATGATCTCATTTTAATGGATATTCATATGCCCATTTTAAATGGCTATAAAGCAACTGAGCAAATTCGAGACCGCGAAAAAAATAATCAGTACCATCCCTCACCCATCGTTGCTATTACAGCCAGTGCCACACATGCCGATATCGAAAAATGTTTAGCGGCTGGCATGAATGATTTTTTAGCTAAACCGGTTACTCAAGAATACCTGGCCAAAGTATTGAATAAGTGGTTGACTGAAAATTAAAGTGGTATCTTTTCCCATCTGATTTAGACATAAGCGGAAAACTGGAAAAAATTGTTTAGTACATAATGAATAAATTTAACCGTAACTTAAATTAAATGATCATGCTTAAAACCAGTGCTGGGCTAGAACCCACTCCAATTCGTCACGATTGGCTACTTGAAGAAGTGATGGCGTTATTTAATACCGCTTGGAGCGATTTACTTTTCAGAGCACAATGGACTCATCGAACTTATTTTAATCCTAATCAAGTTCAATTAAGTACTTTACTTAATATCAAAACCGGTGCTTGTTCAGAGGATTGTGCGTATTGCCCCCAAAGTGGACATTTTAATACTGACATTAAACCGCAACCTTTAATGGCCATTGCAACTATCGTGGCAGCAGCACGTCAAGCGAAACACCATGGAGCAACCCGTTTTTGTATGGGAGCCGCTGGGCGAAATCCACTGTTGCAAGAATTTCCGCAATTATTAACCATTGTTAAGGCTGTTAAAGCGCTGGGATTAGAAACTTGTATGACTTTAGGGAGTTTGACTGCCCTCCAAGCACAACAATTAAAAGCAGCCGGTTTAGACTATTATAATCATAATCTTGATACCTCAGCTGCTTATTATGATCAAATTATTACCACCCATTCTTATCAAGAACGCTTAGAAACATTAACGCATGTCCGTGCTGCTGGTTTAAAAGTCTGTTGTGGTGGAATTATTGGCTTAGGAGAGAAGTTAGCCGACCGTGCCGCATTGTTACAAACTTTAGCCAATCTACCACACCCGCCGGAAAGTGTACCGATTAATCAACTCATACCGGTTGCTGGAACTCCTCTCGCTCAAACACTGCCTATCGATCCGTTTGATATGGTACGTTGTATTGCAGTTGCTCGGATTTTAATGCCAACTTCCGTGGTGCGTTTATCAGCTGGACGAGCCACTATGAGTGATGAATTACAAGCTTTATGTTTCTTTGCGGGTGCTAATGCCATTTTTTATGGAGAAAAATTATTAACGACTGACAATTCACCCATCGACCAGGATCGCCACTTACTCAGTCGGTTAGGAATGCAAGCCATCCAATAATTAAGTCGTTTACTCAAGCTCAAATTTCAACCACAAATATAGAGCCTTGTGGTTGGTTAGATTCAACATAAATTTTGCCGCCATGCGCATCTACTGCCATTTTACAAAAAGTTAAGCCCAAACCAATTTGTGCTATACCTTTCTTTTTTAAATCAATTACTTCAAACTTTTCAAACACACGTGAGCGATATTCTGTGGGAATACCAGACCCTTGATCGATAACTTGCATATAAAAATGTGGTTTACCATCTGGTTTTGCTACTGCTGCTACACTTACCGTCACGGTAGTATCGCTAGGAGAGTATTGCAACGCATTAGCGAGTAAATTAGCAATAACACGGCGAAATAAATTACCGTCAATTGAAATGGTGAGTGGCGAAGCCGGTAATAATAATTTTAAGTGAATTCCTTTGTAATTGGCAATCACACTGAAATGCTTTTCGGCATCTAAAACTAATTGATTAATGTCTACCGGGGTAGGATTTAAACGTAACTTGCTTTGCTCCATCTTGGCTAACATTAACATATCATTCGTAAAGGAATCCAAGCGATCCGCTGCCATTCGAATCATTTTAAGATGTTCAAGCAACTCCGGTTCAGTTATTTTATTTTCCATTAAAGTGGCATGAAGTAACACTGACACAATCGGACTGGACATATCATGTACAATCATATTGGATAGTTCTTCACGCATCTTTAAAGTAGCTTCTAGCTCATCATATTGTCGTTTAATTCGCAGCATCGAACGGACTCTAGCACGTAATTCCACTTTGCTTACGGGCTTTTGCAAAAAATCATCTGCACCCGCACCCACACCCTGAGGTAGTGCCGTCTTAGCATCTAATACCGTTACTAATACAATTGGAATATGTTGAAACTGGTTATTAGATTTAAGGCGACGACAGAGTTCAAAACCATCTAGCTCAGGTAACATCAAATCCAGGATAATCAAATCGGGCATGATTTCGGGCAATTTTTCCAGCAATTCGGTGCCACTGGCTAATAATATTGTCTCATAATCTTCTATCGCTAACATCGACGCCAATTGTCGACGCATAGTCAGTTCATCATCGACAATTAAAATTTTGCTACGCGGTGCCATGCTCAAATATCCTCTTGTGACTCGCTTGAGTTATTTTCATAAAACCGGCATTGGTTTTTTACTATCTTTATTTGTTACTTTTTCGCTGTTATGCACCGATTGAAATCATCCTAAGTGTAAATCCCCAAATTCTTGTATTTTAACATAAAAATCAAAACAGGAAAACCTCAGATTAGGAAGAACAAGCTGTTGTTATAGCGCAGCGAGCGATAAAGATATCATTATCAGAATAATACTGAATAAGGAACCTACTTAGCAAACCTGATGTTAATACTTCGTTTGAATTGGTTAAAAAAGTTCTGGTTCAACATGCATGAATGTTAAATGTTTTAATTTAAAATTAATATATTATATATATTTTTGTCAAAACGGCTTAGCAACGAGTAAAATGTTTTTATTTTTTAAAGGTTATTATAATGAAATCGGCCTATTTTAGTTAGTATTTATTATAGTTTAAATAAATATTTTTTAGAAATTCTGCTAAGGCAACAATAAAAGTGTAACAGTTAAAACAACGATAGTATTAAAATGTTTAATTGTTATAAGCTATTTTATTTTTTAGTACCCTGTCAAGATTATTTTAATTGTCTACGGTACTCGATAGTGTAACCAACAGCATAAAATTACTAATCATTACAATATGCTCGTTAAATACTATCTAAAAAATAGGTTAAAAACAGCCTGCCGTAGCTGACCACCTATCCATTTCAAAATTGGCAAATTTTACGTGGTATTTGAATTTAGAACATCTAGTAGCAGCTCAATTGGCCGGCGTCTACCCAGGAAGTCTATTGTTATTACCGGGTTGCTTGGTAGTGGCCAAATTCGGTTGCTTTTCAGTTATCAACGGCTAGATGGTGTGATTGTTTTTAATGGTGAACCGGCACCGGAGTCGTTGGTAGTGAGGGAGTAATTAGCTAGATTGGGTGCGTTACAGCTAACGCCTAACTCACCCAACTTGCTTTTGTCAGTACAATTATTCAGCTAAGTCAGGTAAGCAACGTCTTTTTGTTGCTTGATAAACAAGACCGTTCTGTCTTCAGTGAGCTATCTAACCGTTGCAAAACGGGCACAAGCAACCCCCGGAAATATCTCACTCAAGACGCTGCTTTGAGCACTTAGTTGGTATTTCTTCTCACCCCCAAGCCCATCGTTTTTGGATTATCCAGTGTACATGACCCATTATTTATTACCGTGATTACGGCGTTGAAGAGTATAAAACCAAGTTGGAGATTATAATTACTCTAACTTTCGTAGTTATTTCAATGATTAATCATCATCTTTCTCGCTTTCCTCTCGTTCTGCTTTTTCTTCCCACTGACCATAACCTGGAATACGAATATCTTTTTCTAAATAGCTACCACTCTCGGCTTGAGTGTGACATTTATCGCAATAACTAAGCGATTTGACTTCGGTATTTTGGGTGACCATTTTATCCGGTATTTTGTCATGTTCATGCTTTAAATAGGGCATCTCCGTAATTCGAAGTGGGATTTTATTTTTAGCTAAACGACGCATCATTTTAGTAGCTAATTTATCACGTGAAGAATTTGCGGAACGACTGATTAAGTAATCGGTCAAAGTTTTTTGAGTATTCGCTTCTAACTCGGCATTTTCACCAAAATGATCTTCTAATTGAGTCATTAATCGTTGCCAAGAACGTGACGGTAATAAGCTTGGTTGATAAGCGAAATGACAACTTCCACACTCTTCTTTGTATTGCTCATTCCTAACCGGCGTAACCCGTTCATTATCATCTGCGGCGAGATAAGGCAGATAAATCAATAACGCTACAGTTAAAGTCAAGGATTTTTTCATCATCTCACTCCAATTTATTGTGTTTGGATAAAAGTCAGGACATTACCTTTCTCTTGGGGTGTACATTCTCGTCCTATGGTCCATTTACAATTCCTTTTTAACCACTTGCGAATTTTTTTAATGTCGGTCAAACTTTTGGGATTCACCGAAGTAGCTAGCGGTTCGATTGGCTTCCCGGTACGAGCATGTTTACCTGGGTTACGTAAATTATCCGTATGACAAGTAGCACATTGACGCATCTTTCCCGATTGAGCGTCTTGGAATTCTTGCAACCAGAGGGTGTTACCGGCTTCAACACTAAATTCAGTCGCACCGGCAGAACGATATTCTGCTAACAGTTCATCAACCGCTGCCGTTGCTAAAACCGAATGAGAATAAGCTAAAGGTAATAGCATCATACCACATATCATGAGATATTTATTCATTATAATCATGCTCCTGTTTAATGAGGTTTCGTCGATAATTGAGAAAAATCGCTATGTTGGGGTAATCGCATAGCCGCATCTTCAAACGTGCCTTGTTCGGCATCGAGATGACAAGCATTACAATGACCTTTAAATTTAACTAAGGGATGTTGCCATATCTGTTTGGGAATCTCTTCATGTTGCTCTTGCCAATAAGCAGTTGCAGTTATGCGCAAAGGGGCTTGGTTTAATGGCGTCGTTTGCTCAATTTGCCAAGCCGGTTCGGTTAAATGAGTTTCCGCTGCATTATCGCTAGCAAATTGACGTAACTCTGCTAAGGTTTCGGCATCTAAGTCTAAATCTTCTTCAAAATGTTGATGTTGTTCATTCAACAGACGTTGCCAAGAACGGGCGGGTAATAAAGTAGGATGGTAAGCCAAATGACATTCGCCACAGACTTCACGCCAAGTGGCGTTATCGGGTAATTGGGGACCAATAAAAGGCAAATAAGGATGTTCTGCGGTTTGAGTGAAATAACCATAAAAATAACTGCCGCCACTGCTCAGTACCACGAGAATAAGACTTATAGCGAGGCGGCTATGATTAGCTACCGAAGCGGTATCCTCAGTTGAGGTGTTTTTATAGCCGGTTATCATGGCTTTAATGAGATTTTCTTGGTGTAATCGGCTTTCTACTAAAACGCCAGCGATATGAATACCAATGAGACCCAACATTAACCAAGCTAAGATTTCATGGCACTCATGCCCAATATCCCCCCAGGCAAAACTAATTAAGCCAGCCAAGGGTCCATGCTGTTCTTCTCCACCTAACGTTAATAAACCGGTTAATGTAACCACTAATCCTAACCCTAAAATCAATAAGATTGCCCATCCACCAATCGGATTGTGACCGATAAAATGTTGACGTTGCGGAGTCAAGAGTATGGTTAGATAACGCCAAACACTTCGCCAACCACAGGCAAAACTATTAAAGCAAGCATAGTGGCTACCCCAAAAACCCCAACCAATTCTAAATAGGAATAAGCCTAGAATTAAATACCCAGCAAAAACATGAATATCCAGATAACGATCCTCGCCTTGAGTCAACCAAGCTAGAATAAAAGCACTGACTAATAGCCAATGGAAAACGCGGATTGGTAAATCCCAAATTCGCTTGGCTTCTGGTATAACTAATTTCATTACTTTATTCCCCAAAATAGCATAGGAATAATAATTTAATAGCTTAAGCTTAAGGTTTTCTTAAAGGAAACTTTCAGTTTAACAACTAAGCTTAAATTTATATTATCGTTTGATGGCTTTAGTGCTGAAGATGATGAGGTTTTAGCGTGACGATTTTTGGGTTTAGATGACTATCTCATGTGATGTTTCGGCTTGGCTATTTCACTTTTGTTTCCGATTTTCTTCGTGTAAAATCAAAACTTAATTTATATTTCAAATAGTCACTTAGCAAAAAAACCAAGTGACTGTAGTTTTTCCACGCCAATTTAGGGCAGCTTTATTACCTATACCTCATAAAGACTGAGGTTTCTATACTGACTATCCCACCAATGCTATGCAAGAAGAACGCACCAAACACCGTGAAAACCTGCCAGAAATCCTCTACCAAATTCGTGAAATGTTGCATCGCAAACAGGTAGTAGAAACCTTGGTTAGCAAACAAACCATGCCTCGTCATGATTTGGTGCAAACCTTAGTCGCACGTCAAG
This sequence comes from Thioploca sp., assembly GCA_012032555.1. Taxonomy (GTDB): domain Bacteria; phylum Pseudomonadota; class Gammaproteobacteria; order Beggiatoales; family Beggiatoaceae; genus Thioploca. Next base: position 6,119 of record JAAUSR010000092.1, on the reverse strand, counting down.
AATTTACTTTATTAAAGCAAAAGCTTAACCGTTTGCACCCCGCTGATATTGCTTTCGTGTTAGAAAGCCTACCCTTGGAGGAACGCTACCAAGTATGGGAACTGGTGGAGCCAGAACATAATGGCGCGGTGTTATTGGAAGTGGCTGATGTGGTACGCCAAGATTTGCTGGCGAGTATGGATCACCATGAAATATTGGAAGTGGCTGATCACTTGGAATCCGATGAAATCGCCGATTTGGTGCCCGATTTACCAGAAGATTTAGTGCCAGAATTACTTGATACGCTCAATAGTCGTGATCGCGCTCAGTTACAAGCGGCCTTAGCTTTTCCAGAAAATACCGTGGGTGCCTTAATGGAGTTTGAATTTATCGGAGTGCGGGAAGATATTGTTTTAGAAGTTGTCTTGCGTTACCTTCGTCGGCGTGGACAATTACCACTCCAAATTAATCAATTAATGGTAACCAATCGTCAAGGTCTATTACGAGGTGTATTACCACTACGAGAACTGCTTCTGCATTCACCAGAAACACCCGTAACCGAGGTCATGAACACGGAACCCATTTTATTTTACACGGATGATGAAGCGCGTGAAGCGGTGTCCGCTTTTGAACGTTATGATCTATTGAGTGCTCCCGTAGTTAATGCCCACCGTCAACTGGTTGGGGTGCTCAACGTGGACGCCGTGATGGACTATGCTCAGGAAACAGCCGAGAAGGAGATATTTTACCAAGCCGGTTTGCGTGAAGAGGAAGATCTATTTGCATCGATCTGGAAAAGTGGTACCAATCGTTGGCCTTGGTTAGCACTTAACTTACTGACTGCGTTTATTGCTTCAAGAGTGATTGGATTATTCGAGGATACGATTTCACAACTGGTAGCACTGGCTACCCTTATGCCTATTGTTTCTGGTATCGGTGGTAACACGGGTACGCAAACAACTACTTTACTGGTACGCGGCTTAGCTTTAAAACAAGTGAATACTGATAATTTTTACCACTTATTATTTAAAGAACTAAGCATTGGTATGATCAATGGCGTGTTGTGGGGAAGCGTCATGGGAATGGTAGCCTATCTGTTATATCGAGATGCTTCACTTGGTTGGGTGATGATGAGTGCTATGCTGCTTAACTTGATATTAGCTGCTTTAGCTGGTGTACTGATTCCTTGGACGATGTATAAGCTCGATCGTGATCCGGCAATGGGGACAAGCGTATTATTAACAGCATTAACTGATAGCATGGGATTTTTCATTTTTCTAGGCTTGGCCACCTTATTTTTATTGCCGAATTAAAGAAGCTAGGACTTACGCATTGACAACAGCCCGGAATTTGGGGTTGAGATATTCTTTATCGGGAATAAAAGAACTGATAAAGGTTGCGACCACTTCTTTGAACAAATCCTTTCGCCAGCGGTAAACATTACCGATCACATTAGCAACACGCCAGCTTGTTAAGTGAATATAGCTACACCAAGCTGCAAATAAGTGATTAAGTATGGGCACTTTGGTGCGTACCTGAAAAGATTCGTAGATATGGAACTTAATTCGCCAAGCCGAGCTTGGTAACGAGTCAAAACTTAATTAGACAGCGATATTAGCGAGAGAATTCATGGAAAAACTAACATCTTCAACCTTGTCTTTGGCGACACTCAAACGTATTGTTAACTTCCAAGTAAAAGACATGGCTGATTACGAATGGACTCAAGTGAATTCTGTGGCTCTCACCGAAAGAGAACAGCGGCGCTTGCAGGATATTACCGCAGATTTATTTCACTACCCCATCCATTTAATGAACGAGGCAACCCTATTAGCTAGGGCGATTTATCCCTTATTACTGTTGGCAGAACAACCACCAATACGAGCTTTAGCGGAAGTGCCTTTGCAAGCACAATATGCTCAATTTGAAATTGCCGGAATTGCTGACGGTGTTTTAGCTAAAAGTCTATCGGGAATTATTGAAACCCCTTATTTAGTGGTTGTAGAAACCAAACGCGGTGTAGAAACTCCAAATCCATTATTTCAACTTGATGGATACCTGCTGGCTGCAGCGCGATTAAATTGGGAAAGTAATAATATAGCCTGTCAAGAGATATTTGGTTGCTATACGATTGCCGATATTTGGACTTTTGTAAGAGCCGAAGTAGCAGAAATAGAAGCTGAAAAACCAACCTTGCAAGTAGAATATTCCCGAGAATATGCACAACAAACCGAAGCAGAAACGATTTTTAAAATTATCAAGCGAATTATCTCTAAATCTCAAGCAGTAAGCTCGTAGGGTGGATAAGGCGTCAGCCGCCCTCCGCCTTCCGGGAAAAATCCACAAAAGGTGAAGGTGTATGACGCTTCGCTTTAAAACACTGTGTTGGTTATATCACATTTTTGTTGATGAAAATTGGCTAAATCCGTAGTAAATTGTTGCTTAATTTCCGCATTAGGTTCTAACACGATAGCCTGATTCAACCATTGGATAGCTTTCTCATAGTCGTGTTTTTTACACCAGATAACTGCTAAAGTGTGTAATGCTTCGGTATATTTTTCATCGAGTGCAATCGCCGCTTGTGCTAAGGGTAAAGCTGTTTCAAGTTGATTTTGTTCTTGATACATCCAGGCTAATAGATTAAGCGCTTCGACAGAAGTTGCTTGACGACAGGTGCTTATTGATTGCTTGATCTGTTTTTTCTCATAATAATTTTGACACGAATTAACTTGTTCCTCTAAAGCTTGCGCTAAATTTTGTTCTCCCCTCAAAATCATTTTAACTGGCGGCTGCGATTCATCAGAAGTGGGTAGCGTTTCTGATATTTTAGGTGTTACCTGTTGCAGGGTTTCAGAACTGAATTCTGGTGAATTGATAAACATAAAGCCAATCGTGATCACCCCGAATAGCGCGAAGAAAGTGCCAGGAGCCGCATTTTGAAAAGTAACTGTCGCGTTACCGAGGTTGGCATTGAGATTAGCTCCTTCACCGGATTTATCACCCCAAATTCCTTTACAAAATAACCGATACCCTAGCACAATGCTAGTAATGCCGGCTGCAATAATCGCTAAACGGAATAGCATCACATAAATCAAAAAATACAAAGCCAGTTCTGACATTCTGTTCTCCTAATTCATGTTTCCAAACACCACAAACGGTGCCCAATAATACGGATGCCGATATTTCTCCTGAATACCATGAATCATCTTTAATTTAACTTCCCGTAGTGCTTCAGCAGGATTGTTAATTTTACCTAACTGTTCAAAGAAATTAACATTCAATTGTTCGGTGGCATAGGTATCAACTGACCAAAGCGTCACGGCAATGACCGGTGTCCCCGCAAACATAAAAGCGCGGGTCAACCCTATCATCCCTTCGCCGCGTTCGTTTTGACCCAAACCCGTATTGCAAGCAGATAAGCTCACCAATTCGGCATTGAGTTCCAGAGCAAACACATCAGCCATTTTCAGTAACCCTTGTCCGGTTTCTGGATGAACGTGAGCGAGTGCTAAGGCTGGTTGGTCAAAGTAACTCGTTTTACCGGGAATGATCCCATGCGTAGCAAATAATAAATAACGATAATCTTTAAGTTTTTTATTATCATTAAGTTGCATCAGGGTATCCATAGTAGCATTTTCTTGAAGATAAAGGGCATCACTATCTTTAAGCACCTGTGCAATCTTTTTAGCTTCCTCTGCAGTATTGGGCAATGGTGAAAAATCGGGGTGATGGTAAGCCGGATCAGCGAATGCTAGGAAAATTTGTTTAGCGGTGACGGAATGTTGATTGTCACGTAAAGTTTTCAACAAAGAAGCAGAAGACAGATAAGCGATGGGCAATTGCTCAATGAGGTAGTGAATATCATCCGTTTCACTGTGTACGGGTTGAGTCACCAACATTTCAAAAGGTACAGCATACAAAGCCCCGGTGGGTACCACGTAGAGCATTTTGGCTTGCGTAATGAGCGGACGGACAGTTTCAGGTATCAGTTGGTTATAAAGTTGATAAGTTAAGTTAGACAGTTTTTGGTAACGGATTGGTACTGAGTTAAGGTCTTTGCGAATGATAGCGCGTGTTTGTAAGCTGTCTATTGCTGAACGGGTATCGATCTGATTATCGATGCCTAAGCGGATCTCTTTAACTTGTTGTAGGAGTTGTTTTTCGGTCAGCGGGAGGCGATACATTTCAAAGTGGTCACGGCTAATCGTCCACAAGACGGTCGCTTTTTCCATAACATTATACACCAGTAACAACTCACCCGCTTGTAGGATTTGGTTTTGAAGAATATCTAGGGCAACTGGTTGGGGATGTTTGAGGTTGTAATAAGTAGGATAGTTCTGTTTGATAGTTTCTAATAATTTTTGTTCTTCGGTTTGCAGTTGCGCTAATCGTTTTTCGAGGTTGCTGATTTTAGTTTTGTCATGTTGAGTTACCGGTTTACTATATTCCTCGCTTAATTGGGTTTGAGTTGCAATGATTTGATTTGATAAATTTTGTTCTTGGTCAGTCGTTACTTTGGGAATACCTGTATAGCGTTTAGCAATGCTCTGTCCCATTTCCTCTAAGAAAATTCGGCCTTGTTTGCGTTCAAAGGTGTCGAAAGCATGGTGAGCGTAGGTAGGATTTGGTTGGTCGTGATGCAGTTGGGTAAGTAGATCAATTAAGCGATCGTAAACAGGAATCTTTTCTTTAAAATAAGAAAGTTTGTGTTCTTTAGTGGTAACTTTGGTGCGTAGATCTTCGGTGATGGTAATCGCTTGATCGTAGTTTTGGATAGCAGCTGCATAGTTTTGGGCAGCTTGATATAACTGACCCAAGTTAGCATAAATTTGCTGGGTAATTTCAGGTACTTTGTTGTTCAGAGCAATTGTTAGTGCCTGCTTGAAAAGAGGTTCGGCACGAGTATAGTTACCCATTGAACGATAAAGCTCTGCCAGATTGCTTAAGCTTTTGGCATAATCTGGGTGGTTTTCGCTCAAGACTTTCTTGGTGATTTGCAGTACTTGCTGATAAAGGGGTTCGGCACGAGTATAATCACCTATTGAATGATAAAGCCCAGCTAAATTGTTCAAGCTAGTAGCATAATCGGGATGATTCTTGCCCAAGACTTTTTTAGTGATTCCCTGTTCTTGCTGATAAAGGGGTTCAGCACGAGTATAATTACCTATTGAACGATAAAGCTCGGCTAGGTTGTTCAAACTGTGAGCATAATTGGGATGGTTCTTACCCAAAATCTTTTTAGTGATTTCCAGTGCTTGCTCAAACAATGGTTCAGCATGAGCATAATCACCTATTGAGTAATAAAGCACGGCTAGGTTATTCAAGCTGATAGCATAATCGGGATGATTCTTGCCCAAAATTTTTTCAGTGATTTCCAAGGTTTGCCGATAAAGGAGTTCAGCATGAGTGTACTCACCCATTGAACGATAAAGTGCTGCCAAATTATTCAAGCTTTGAGCATAATCGGGATGATTTTTGCCCAAGACGGTTTTTTTAATTTGCTGTGCTTGCTGATAAAATGGTTCGGCACGAGTATAATCGCCCATTGAGTAATAAAGCACAGCTAAATTGTTCAAGCTGTGAGCATAAAGAGGGTGGTTCTTGCCCAAAACCTTTTTGGTGATTTCTAATGCTTGCTTAAACAGGGTTTCGGCATAAGTATAATCACCCATTGAATAATAAAGCATGGCCAAATTATTCAGGCGGGTAGCATAATCGGAATGATTCTCGCCTAAGACTTTTTTGGTAATTTTTAATGCTTGCTGATAAAGGGGTTTGGCATGAGTATAGTCGCCCATTGAATAATAGAGTTTGGCTAGATTGCTCAAACTTTGAGCATAATTAAGACGGCTCTCGCCCAAAGCGGTTTTTCTGATTTCCAGTGCTTGCTGATAAAGGGGTTCAGCACGAGTATAATTACCCATTGACTTATAAAGCAATGCCAGATTGTTCAAGCTAATAGCATAATCGGAATGGTTCTCACCCAAGACGGTTTTCCTGATTTCTAATGCTTGCTGATAAAGGGGTTCGGCACGACGCATAATCACCGTATTGAATAATAAAGCAATGCTAGATTGTTCAAGCTAGTAGCATAATCCGGATGATTCTCACCTAAGTCTTTTTAGTGATTTCTAGTACTTGCT
>JAAUSR010000091.1 GCA_012032555.1 Thioploca sp. | reverse complement strand
AGATTATTAGCCATTATTTGGTCTCACTACCTGGGTAATTGGCCAAACAAATACCAGCCCAATCTTTTGGCTGGTGTATGGTGTTTGGATAAGTGTTATTTTGATATTGTATCCCCTATGTTATTGGTTTAGTGAAATTAAACGGCATCATCAAAAATGGTGGTTAAGTTATTTATAACAAGGGTTCGGACCGTTTCTTAAGATATAAACTTAAGCCGTGTCAGTAATTTGGTTCCAACCTATAAATACAACTGAGTTAAAAAGCTTAGTTTGATTTAATTCAGATTGATAGAATCAAATCTTGATTTTGCGTTTAAAAATTGCCCAATTCATTGTTATAATAGATATAACTAAGTTTATTGGTGAGTGATAAAGTACAATATTTTAGACTATTTTACATAGCGATAGCTTTATCGTACATTCAACCGGTGGTAGAAATGACATGGCGTTATAAATGGGTAACTATTCTTCAATTACGAGGAAAATCTTTTCATGAAAGTCACTGCAACCTTGAACTATCCTGCTATTGCATTAAATCAACCTCACTCAATTGATTTGTTATTAGATTTCAATGCTGATAATGCACAATTTCGTCAAAAACGCCCGCCTTTGAATTTAAGTATGGTGATTGACCGTTCGGGTTCAATGGTGGGACAACCGCTAAAAAATGCGATTAAATCAGCTTTACTCTGTATTGAACATCTGACGGTGGAAGACATTTTATCTATTGTTGTTTATGATGATGAAGTAGATACCTTATTTTCACCCCAACCGGTTCTTAACAAAGATATTGTTCGTACCGTGATTAAGCAAATTCAAGCGGGCGGTTGTACAAATTTAAGTGGTGGTTGGTTACGCGGTTGTGAACATGTTCAATCTCATTTGAATAAATCGATGATTCATCGCGTGTTATTACTCACTGACGGACAAGCTAACGTAGGTATCACGGATATGAAAGTACTCGTTAAAACAGCTCAACAAAAAGCTATTGAGGGTGTAGCAACCACTACTTTGGGTTTTGGTAGTCATTTTAATGAAGATTTACTTATCAATATGGCAACCGCTGGTGGTGGTAATTTTTACTTTATCCAATCGCCAGATGATATGGCCGAAGTGTTTAGGATTGAACTCGACAGCTTAGGGAACTTGGTTGCTCAAGATTTAACGGTGATTTTGCAACCGAATCACCCGGTAAGTGTTAATGCGGTTTTAAACAATTACCCACAGCATTTTACTGACCAAGGTGTTGAAGTAAAATTAGGTGATATCTATGAAAATGAAGGTAAAAATTTAGTTGTTAACTTGACACTCCCTCCTTATCCCCAACTGGGTATTATACCTATTTTACAAATGAATTATCGGTATCAAGCCATTGTAGCAGATATTATTCAACAACATACTGATCATTTGATGGTAACCCTCCCGGTAGTCACCGCTCAAGAAGCCCAAACTATTAAACCTAATTTAAACGTTATTGAACAAGCTAGTCGGTTACGGGTAGCTCAAGTTAAAGATGAAGCTATTCATTTAGCGGATGACGGTGATTTTCAAATTGCTTCACAGAAATTGCGCGATATGATTACTTATTTAACACTAACACCATTGCAAGACAATTTTGAAATAACTGAAGAAATGGATCAACTTGACTATTATGCGCAACAGATAGAAACCGGGCGTTATAACCCAACATTTCGCAAAGAAATGCGGGACCAATCATATCAATCACGTACCCGTAAGCGTGGTGATTTAAAACTTCGCGGTTTAACTGAAGGATCAGCTCACGAATTAGAAACTACAACTTCAGCAGAATCCGGGGTACTCGTACAATGTTTACGTGAACAAGGTAAATTAAGGATCAAAGTGATTTCGCCAGGATATCATCCTGATTTTCATGTTCAATTTCCGCGGCGCCTTCGAGAAGAAGGTGTTACTTATGTCGTTGATGAAATAACAGCATCGGTTGATAATAAATTTTATCGATCGGCGGGGAAAATTCGTCGTCTCATCGTTCCTGAACAAGAACAACTTTACCTACAACGCCACACCGTTTCTCAAACACGTTCTAAAAGTAAACCGAAAGCAGTTACTGCCCCATCAACTGCTGCTGATTTGGAAACGACTGATATAGTTGGTACGGGCGTATTGATTCAATGTGTACCCGAGGGTAAGAAATTACGTGCTCGAATCGTATCAGATGGTTACGATCCTAACTATAATGTTCGTTTTCCTCGTAGTATTCGAGAATTAGGAATTTTATATGTCGTCGATGAAGTCATTGAAGGTCCAGGTGGCGGCTCCTATATCGCTTGCGGCAAAGTTAGGCGTCTCGTTCAAACTTAATGATGATAATCTCTATTGAGTAGCAGCGGAGGTTTTTTATCGTTTTTAGAATCTCCAAATACCAGTGACAGATTTACTAAACCAGAGTTGAAGGTAAAAAGCACTACTGCTCATCATTGAATAAAAATGATATCGTTTTTAATTATTTCAGTTGATGATATACTTTATAACCAATTAATATAGTGCTATGTGGCTTAATTGTAATTACTAGGAAAAAGAAAACCCGTTCAAGTAGCTAGAAATTGTATACAAAATAATCTTTATTGATTTGGGGCATAGAAAAAATGCAAGCCTATTACCAAGCAGCGGCCAATGAATTACAAGAAACTATTAAAGAATTAGTGGCTTCATTTAAAACCGAATTATTAAAACAAGGTCTGAATAAAGATGTTTTACTGGACCAACCTATCGCGGTTGAAATTGTTGCTTTTGCTTTAATTAATTGTTTAGCTCAAGAAAGATTAGCATTTAATCCCTTTGAAGATAAGTTACAAGCACATCAAACCGCATTAGAAATGGTGAGATCAGCAGTTATTAAATATCGAGGCCATAATCTAATTCCACTAACAGAACATTAGTTTCATAATAAAAAAGCCTTTCATCCGTTAAATCGAAGAAAGGCTAAATCAACTACTATACATTAAGGAGAGGTTATTAAATAAATGATTATGTTAATTGAGTATCATTATTAAAAAATCGGAATAATGGGGTTAAAAAAAGGCCCCTCACTAAAATGATAGAGAGGCCCAACCACACATAAGGAGAAGTCCATGGTTATTAATGCAATTTACTTACCATCTTTTAATTCTTAAAAGAGAGAATTCTTTTTATAGTTAATGATGAGTGAGAAAGTTGATATTTTTACCCATAAAGAAAGCGCCTGCTATCTATTTTCCCTTTCTTTATGAAAAATCAAGAGGAGCATACCATATAAAAAAGGATAGTATTAGGCTGGGCAGAATATCTACCTTAATTACAAACACAAACCATTTTTGGAAAAAAGATTAGCTTTCAGTATAAAAAACCTCTCAAGATTAACTTGAGAGGTAAAAGACATGAGGAGGAATGTTAATAACTATGTACGCAATAGTTATACCATCTTTCTTATTTATATCCTCAACTGAAGTTGTTCCGTGAATTTATTGGGTTATCTTAAAAATAAGTCGTCAAGTATTCAACGGGTTTGTCAATTCTAAGTCGCTTATCAATTTAGTCGATTGGTCTCAATTTTATTTCTTGCTAAGTTGATTTGTTTCGGGCGAATGCTTGAATGGTTGCAACCGGCGTTGGCGCCAAAATTCAATAATAGCGGGCATGAGAGAAAGGATAATGATAATTAAGACCACCAGAGAAAAGTTTTTCTTGACAATGGGTGTATTACCAAAAAAATAACCTGCATACAATAAGAAGGTAACCCAAACCACCCCGCCAATGACATTGTAAAGTAAAAACCGAGAATAAGTCATTTTCCCAATACCGGCAACGAAAGGTGCAAAAGTGCGGATGATAGGTACAAAACGGGCAATAATAATGGTTTTACCACCATACTTTTCGTAAAATTGGTGAGTCTGTTCCAAGTGTTTTTTATTAAACCATTTAGAATTCTCGTACTGGAACGCCTTCGGACCAATAATATTCCCTATCCAATAGTTCATGCTATCTCCTAGAATTGCGGCGATTATCAGCAGAAATAATATAATTGTTATGTTGATTTCGCCTATTGCACACAGTGTCCCAACTGCAAATAACAAGGAGTCTCCCGGTAAAAAAGGGGTTACCACTAAGCCCGTTTCACAAAACACAATAAGAAATAATATAAGATAAATCCAGAATCCATATTGCGTAGTAAATTCAACTAAATATTTGTCCAGATGCAAAATAACGTCAATGATATAAGCAAGTTCCATAATTATCGGTGAATTCCATAAAAAGTGGCTATTCTAAAATTAATTAATAGTTTAATTAAATTAAATAATTATAACAGGTTGTATTAAAATAAGCGTCATTAAATGATAATCGTAGTGTAAAGTAGATTATCATCCATGAAGATGGTTAGTGAGCTATTTGAAATCTAACAGCACTATAGGTGCTTAATTATTCATTTAACTTGACATCTGCTCAGTTCTTCAGGAATACCTTATTTTAACAATTGATTATATTTGGATAATGTCACCACAACACCAATCAACTAATAATATTAAAATCGCTTTTTTACTTAACTTTTTCTTTACTGTTATCGAAGTGATAGGCGGTTTATGGACTAATAGTGTTGCTATTCTATCAGATGCTTTACATGATCTCGGTGATACTATTGCATTAGGATTATCTTGGTATTTTGCTAAAATCAGTCAGAAAAAGCGAGATAATCAGTTTTCATATGGTTACCAACGGTTTTCCTTACTGGGCGCTTTAATAAGTAGCCTTATTTTAGTTATTGGTTCTACACTCATTTTAGCGGAGTCCGTTCCACGTCTCATTAACCCAGCAAGTGTAAAAGTAGAGGGAATGGTATTATTAGCGATATTAGGTGTGATAATAAATGGTACTGCCGCACTCAAGTTACAACATGGTCAAACTCAAAATGAGCGAGTGGTCATGTTACACTTATTAGAAGATGTTTTAGGGTGGATTGCAGTTTTAATAGCGAGTTTGGTTATGTTGGTTGTTAAGTTACCGGTGCTTGACCCGATTCTGTCAATACTCATTACCAGTTATATCTTATGGAATGTTGTAAAAAATTTACGTGAAACAGTTAAGGTTTTTTTACAGGCTATTCCATCCACCTTGAATAAACAACAGTTGGAAACGATTTTAATAGCTCAACTGCCAATTCATTCTATTCATGATTGGCATTTATGGAGCATGGATGGTGAATATCATGTCGTATCATGTCATATCGTTGTTGCTCCTCATCTATCGATAGATGAAATTATGGCTATTAAAAAACAAATGCGAAAGATACTTAACCAATATAAAGTACAGCATTTAACGATAGAAATAGAATATGGGAATGAAAATTGTGAATTAAAGAATTGTTAGAAGATAAATAGTTTATCTCGGTTTAATATTTCAAAAATTTTACTTATCCCTTAAAAAAGAAATATCAATTAATTTCTACCTGATAAAGAAGTCATTTAGATCATTTTACTGTCAAGGAAGCGTAAATGAAATCGGTTAAATCCCCAAACCATATACAATCCCCATGCAGTCAATTGGTTATCGATTGGTGTTTAATCCAATTAAAGCAGATTGAGCACCATAAGAAACCAACCTTAATAAAGGAATTAGGAACTTGGATTGCTTATGTGATGACCTATCAATATCGCTACGAAGAAAAGATTATTGATTCCGGTTACGATGTTTCTGTACAGGCTTATGCTACTCAGGAACACTATAGTCTTGATTGTTACGAAACAGTTGGGGATTTCTTACAGGAATGCAATGGTAATACGGTTGCAACTTATCTAAGTGGGTTTGGTTTCCGAACTGAAAGTTATGAAAACGATGTCCTCAATTGGGTAGAAGAAGAATATAACGCTTGGCTAATTGAGTTGATGACCTTAATTGCACAAGGAAAACAACTGGCTCCGGTGGAAGTGGTCAATTATGTAGAATTATTGCAGAGGGAAGATAAAGCATTATGGCTTTCGAGAATATGGGACGATTTTTTGAAAAACCTCGTTGAATTATATGAAAATTTCATTAAAGAATTTGAGAATATGAACTTGAAATTTGTTTATCGTAAATATCTAGCTCTAGCTCAACAGCAACAAGTTATCAAAGCCAAAAACTTGGCAGAGCAACAATTATTAACTAAAAACCGCGAACAAATTTCACAACGGATTGAACGCTATTTTAAATTACTGTGTCCAATTCACGAAAAAATGACTATGGCTGAAAAAGAAATTGTTTTTCAAGTCGTTAATAAACTTTCCCAACCACCACAAAATTTTACTCAACTAGAAATCTCTTATTTTGTCCACAGCCCCTACTTTGCGATTCATGTTTCCAACCGCTTAAAAGAACTCTGTCGAATTAAATTTGGTTAGCACTATTTTATTTAAATTCGTTTTACCACTTTATTTAAGGGGATACTCGTAACTGCTGTCCTACAATTAATCGGTAAGGCGGAACTAAACCATTCCAAGCGGCTAACTGGTTCACATGATAACCATAACGCCGAGAGATACTATATAATGTTTCTTCCGGGATCACTGTATGGGTAGTGGCCGGTTTACCGGAAGAAGCAGTATTAAGCGGTACTTTATAACGGATTTTATCTAATACACCAGAGGGTGGATAAACCCGCAAGCTTTGTCCAACCTGTAAATAATAAGGATAACGTAATCTATTCCAACTTGCTATCTCACTGGCACTGTAGTTATAGAGTTTAGCAATGCTATACAGCGTATCGCCACTGGCTACTGTGTGATAACCGGTATTGTGGCGAACAGAAGAATTCAGGCTCGGTCGATTGGGGTTGCTGGAATTTGATGGTGCAACTTGTAGCGTTTGTCCTGGGGTTAAAGTATAAGGTGGTTGTAGATTATTCCATATCGCTATATCCGCTACACCGGCACCATAAGTTCTAGCAATACTATAAAGGGTATCTCCAGCAACCACCTGATGATAACTTCGTGAAGTTGTAGCACTAGAATAACCCGTTTTTCTAGAATTAGAATAGCTTCCGGTAGTTCGTGAGGTAGACGCTTTGCCAGTCGTTGGTAAAGGTGCTACTCTTAACCGTCTACCAACTTGCAAATCATAAGGAGGAGATAAACCATTCCAGTAAGCGATTTGTTCAATACCATAACCATATTGTTGAGCAATGCTAGACACCGTATCTCCTGCCTGTACGATATGAGAAACGACATTGTTCTGTGGTGGAGAATTAGGCAATGATAAAGAAGAGGAAGGTGAATAGCTTTGGCTAATTTGCTTGGTTTGCGTTGTCCTGGTTGCTGCTACTCGTAAACGTTGTCCTACTCGTAAAGTGTAAGGCGAGCTTATATTATTCCATTTAGCAACAGTCCGATAATCCTGTCCATAACGTTTAGCAATGGAATACAAGGTTTCACCCCGCTTAACGGTATGATAAGTTCCCCCAGATCCAGTAGTTTTTCCCGATGGAGTACTTTTTTTATAACTACTGGCTTTGTAGGTACTACTTTTACCCAGTTGTCTACCTTGAGGAAGCGGTGAGGTACTCACTGGTATGCCGCTATCGTCATAACTCACTGTGTCAGAACCAGACGGATAAATTCGTAAGCTTTGCCCTGGATAAATAGTATAAGGCGGTGCAATTTGGTTCCAAGTAGCGATATCTTTATAATCAACACCATATATTCTACCGATACTGGAGAGGGTTTCTCCGGATTGAACAGTATGATACAGTTCTTGAGGTTTATTGTAAGAATCCGTTTGTTGATAGTAAGGGGTTGTCGAATAACGACTGGTAGCACAGCCATTAAGTAACATGACCACCATGATACTAAAGACTAAACTTATTTTTAATGACTTTAAAATCCAATACATAGTTTCACTTAATTCAGTTATCAGTTATCAGTTATTCAGTTACCAGTTTTCAATTATCTTGTTAGTTTTCATTATTGAATACCGGTAACTGTGGGAAGCTAATGTGGAGTTAATTTCAATGTCAACCCTGGAAAAACGGTATAAGGACTACCAATCCCATTCCACTCGGCTAAATCATCAACTGATAAGCCATATTGTTTGGCAATAGAAGACATCGTTTCCTTATCTTTGACGACATGGTGATTAGGGCGTGATAACAGGGTCTCACTACTGGTACGAACATAATTTCCAGTTTGAGTTTGTAGTTCGGAAGGGGAGGTAAGGCGTAATTTTTGTCCTAACGACAAATAATAAGGTGATTCCAATCGATTCCAAGCCGCTAATTCTTCTACACTATGACCCGAATTTCTGGCAATACTGTACAAAGTTTCCCCTGTAGAAACAACATGATAATCTGAATAATTAGCTTGATCAGAATCAGAATTATTCCCTTCACCTTCTTTATTAGCCGGTGTTGAAATTGGAACGTCTTCAGGTGGAGTTATCCGTAATTGTTGACCCGCTTTTAAATTATAAGGTGGTTGCAAACCGTTCCATGCCGCAATATCAACTACACCAAACCCATAGTGTCTTGCCAATGAAAACAAAGTATCACCGGGTTGAACAATATGATAATCCTCACCCTCTGCCACCGGGGCGGTGGGTTCAATGCTAGGTTGCACGGGTAAAGGTGTTGTTGGTGATGGCGATAGTGAAGAACGTGGCGATAACGTTGTTCCAGAATTAGGTTGCCAGCCCGGTGGTGGAGAAATAATTAACACTTGCCCTACCTTTAAATTATACGGTGGCTCAATGTTATTCCACGCTGCTACGTCACGGAAATTATACCCATAGCGAGTCGCAATAGCATATAAAGTTTCACCGGCTTGAACGATATGTTGATCTTCATTATCATCTGCCGGCGTTACCATGGGCGTCGGCTTAGGAATGGGATTGGGTTCGATGGGGATACCGGGTGTAATCGGTGATTCTGGCAGGGTGTTCATATTCTCACTGGGTCCAGAAACCAATAACCGCTGACCAGGACTCAAAATATAAGGAGATGGAATATTATTCCATTGCGCAACATCCTTGTAATTACGTCCATAACGGGTAGCAATTCCATACAACGTCTCACCTTTCACGACGGTGTGATACATTTCGGTTTCCACAGTCGGTGAAGTTGAGGAAGGTTGAGAAGGAGGAAGAGGTGTCTGAGGTTCAGTAGTAGACGGTGTGGTTGGAACCGAAGGACAACCGGCCAACAACAAAACGGTTATAAAACCGAAAGCGACTCCTAATCTTACCGATACAATAGGCCAATACATATCAATTAAACTCCACACAAATAAAAAAGTACATGAGTGAGTACTCGTATTCTAGTCAATAAATCTAAAATAGGGCGACTCCATTCTGGCATAAAAAAGTTACTTAAATCAACTCACAAATCATTTTATTATCCGTTATAATTTAAAAATTATAAATATTAAGAGGATAAAAATGAATGGCTGATAACCTCATTACTGAACAATCCGTAACAACTTTGCCCAGTTTATTTCGTGAACGGGTTAGGTGTACACCCCAGCACATTGCTTATCGTTATTTTGACAAAGATAATCAAGTTTGGCAAAGTGTAACGTGGGCTGAAATGTCAGACCAAGTAGCACGTTGGCAAGCGGCTTTGGCGCAGGAAAACTTAAACCCTGGCGACCGTGTCGCTATCATGTTACGCAATAGTCCTCAATGGGTCATGTTTGATCAATCGGCATTGGGATTAGGATTAGTGACGGTTCCCTTATACACCGATGATCGCCCAGATAACGTCGCTTATATTATCGCTGAGGCTGAAGTGAAATGGCTACTTATAGAAGGTGCCAATCAATGGAAACGGTTATACTCTGTTTGTAAAGAACTCACTTCACTTACACGCATTGTAACCGTGCAAGAGTTTGAAGTAAAAGATTTGGTTGATGACCGTTTAATCTCTTTAACGCAATGGTTATCGACAGATACCGTTTGGTCATTGTCAGCTCAAGAATGTTTTCCTCATGAACTTGCTAGTATTGTTTATACTTCCGGAACGACTGGGCGCCCTAAAGGTGTGATGCTCAGTCATCGTAATTTACTCAGTAATGCCCTGGCTCTTTCCCAATGTACGGCTTTCAGCAGCCAGGATTTATTTTTATCCTTTTTACCACTATCTCATACTTTAGAACGTACCGGTGGGTACTATCTGCCGATGGTGATTGGTGCGACGGTAGCTTATGCACGTTCTAGCCCGCAACTGGCCTTGGATCTGGCCCAATTAAAACCGACTATTCTTATTTCCGTGCCCCGAATTTATGAACAGGTTTATGTCAAAATCCAAAGTCAACTCGAAAAGAAATCTTTCTTAGCTAGAAAATTATTTCACCTGACCGTTACAGTAGGTTGGCGTCGCTTTGGATATCGGCAAAAACGAGGGAATTGGCATCCCCTGTTACTGTTATGGCCAATTTTACGCCGATTGGTCGCTGATTCGGTGTTAGAAAAACTAGGTGGTAGAATGCGCCTAGCTATTACTGGCGGTGCCGCTTTATCACCAACTATTGCTAAAGTATTTATTAGTTTAGGCTTAAATTTATTACAAGGCTATGGTTTGACCGAAACCAGTCCAGTCATCAGTGTCAACCGTCCTGATGATAATATCCCAGAAAGTATTGGTACCACCATTCCCAGTGTTACTGTGAAACTCGGTGAAAATGATGAGCTATTAACGACTAGTCCGTGTATTATGTTGGGATACTGGAAAAATCCAGAAGCAACTCAAACGGTTATTGATGAAGCGGGTTGGTTTCATACCGGCGATAAGGCACGCCAAGATGAACGAGGACATTTATACATTACTGGTCGCCTTAAAGATATTATTGTCATGGGAAATGGTGAAAAAGTACCCCCGGCTGACATGGAAATGAGCATTAGTACTGATCCCCTCTTTGCTCAAGTCATGATAGTAGGAGAAGGTAAAGCGTTTCTCAGTGCCTTAATTGTATTGAATGCAGAATCTTGGAATGAGTTAGCTATTCTATTAAAGGTCGATCCGCAACAACAAGAGTCTTTACAGTTAAAACCGGTTCATCAAGCTATTTTGTCTCGCATTAGTCAATATATCAAAGATTTCCCGGGTTATGCCCAAGTTCGCCGTGTTTCTCTCTTTCTCGAACCGTGGACCATAGATAATGGTTTATTAACTCCCACTTTAAAAATGAAACGGGCACGCATCCTTGAATATCACGCTGCCGAGATTGAACAGATGTATAAAGGATTTTAGCCGTAATCAAAACACCAAACACCCTGGATAAATGATGAGATGAGCGAATTAACCCAAGAGTATGAACGCGATTTCTATGGTTGGATACAATGCCATGTCGAACTACTGCGCCAAGGAAAACTAGCAGAAATCGATGTCGATCACTTGATTGAGGAGCTAGAAAGTATGAGTAAGAGTGAGAAGCGAGAGCTGATTAGTCGCTTGGTCGTGCTTCTGGCTCACCTCCTGAAATGGCAATACCAATATCAACAATTTGCTGATAGATGGCAGCAAACTTGGCAGGGAGGAAGTTGGCGTGGTTCGATTATAGAGCAACGCTGGCAAATCATGCGACAACTTCAAGATAGCCCTAGTTTGAAATCTTATCTTCCTGAGGCACTGAATCAAGCCTATTCCACTGCGGTAAAAATAGCAGTTGCAGAAACACGTTTACCCTTAACGACTTTCCCTAAACTGCTCCTATACTTTAGAACAGGTTTTAGATGAAAACTATTATCCGTAGAAGTTACACGCTTAGGTAAAATAATATGATATCTTTAGCCAGATGAGGTGTGCACCACACCCACATCATTCCTTGTCATCGTTCATTTTTATTATGATGGGTAATGCCTCTCTACCTGACCTGGCTATATCTTGTGATTATTGGTGAAAGTATTGAAGGAAAATACTATGAAAAAATTATTTCTTTCTTTATATTTTTTATTAGGCATAAGCCTCCTTTTAGGTATAAGCATCCTTTTTGGATGTGCTCCAAACAAGGCTTACAGAACACTAACGGAACTTTGCTTAATAAAAAAAGAAGGAGACTGTTTAAAGAACTCACTACAAGAAACAAAAGAATATCTACTCGGTGTTGTAGAATTTGATGACCAAGGTCAATTCTACAACAAGCGGCAATTGGAAGTATTATTAGATAAACTGAGAGAAGAAGCTAAGGAAAACAGTCTTATCATGATCACATTTGTTCATGGTTGGCATCACAATGCCAAAGAAGGTGATGTTAATCTTAAAGAGTTTAAGGAACTTTTGGAAAGAATAAATGCTCTACAAGAAGGTGTTCCAGGAGAAAAGCGAAAAATAGTAGGTGTGTACTTAGGGTGGAGAGGAGATTCAATTTCAATTCCCTATTTCAATTATATTACATTTTGGAGTCGCAAAAATACTGCTGAAACGATTGGTGCTCAAGGGGGAATTACTGAAACACTTCTTGAATTAGAAAAAGTAAAAGATATTCCTCTGAAATCAGGTAAAGCTAGCGGAGACAATAGATTAATTATCATTGGACATAGTTTTGGCGGGTTGATTGTTTATTCAGCACTGGCTCACACACTGCTTGATCGTTTTGTTTCTAATAATCCAATTGTACCAGGTAAGGATGACTCAAAGCCAATTGTACCAGGTGTGGGTGATTTAA
Source organism: Thioploca sp. (assembly GCA_012032555.1). Taxonomy (GTDB): domain Bacteria; phylum Pseudomonadota; class Gammaproteobacteria; order Beggiatoales; family Beggiatoaceae; genus Thioploca. The sequence goes on along the minus strand of JAAUSR010000091.1, from coordinate 3,958 downwards.
TTGTGCTCATTAATCCGGCTTTTGAAGCTTTACAATTCGCTAACTTTCATCAATTAATAAAAAAACGAGAATATAATAATTATCAACCGACTTTGATGACTGTTTTGACCTCTGAAAATGATAACGCAACCAAAGTTTTATTTCCAATAGGTCGGTTTTTTTCTACTCTGTTTGAGTCTCATATCGATCCTGATAAAGTCTGTAAAGTTAAAAATAATGATTCTGATAGAATCTGTGAAGCTGAAGCCAACAAAATTGCAATAGGGCACTTTAAACCTTTTAGGAACGGTGAGTTAAATGAAAATAAGGAGAATAAAGAAGAAACCCTTTCTCCAGAAGAAATAATAAGATTGCGAAAAGCTTGGAAAAATGATCCTCTCATAAATTTTCCCAAAACGGTGTTGAAGCGATTAGATGGAACTGAACTTCTTAATCCTTATTTAGTAATTAAAGTAGATAAGAATATCATTCCCGATCACAATAAAATATGGGATGAAAAATCTGAAATTTTGCCTTTTCTGAAGTCTTTGATTCTTTTATCGGCTTATAATCCTGCTGATACAGAGGAGGTTCTCTCACCAGTATCGGTTAATCCTGCTGACATAGAACCTAGGATATTTATGTTAGCCAAAGCACCAGAATATTGTAACCAAGTACCGGAAGAAAAGCCCATCGCATCATCATATACCGAAAAGATGATTGAAGCGAGAAAATGGGAATTGAGAGGTTTTGACCAAATACTTAATAAAAACCTGAAATGTGCTCAACTTGCATTTCAAACGTCTTATAACATATGGCCAATATATCATCATGTTGAGGAGATTCTCACTCTCCTTAAAGAACAAAACTCTCAGCCTCGTCGAGGTGATGAGAATATTCCACCAGATGATTCGGTTTGTAAATTCTATAGAAAGATTACTCAGGATTTTTCTTTTGGAATGCCACAAAATGTTAAAGAAAAATTCATGTCTATCCGTCATTCGCTCAATTGTAATTGAAGTCGGGTAATTTTTGGTAAGCTAGGTAGGTTGGGTTAGGCGCGGTTTTTTGCGCCGTAACCCAACTATATTTTATCCCAGTTACTCGGCACGGTTAAGATAAACCGGTTGCGTTATTAAGTTAGAACGGTTGCGGTCACTTTCTTGTAATGGATTCGTTCCGGTTTCAACCGCCAGGGCATAAAAAATATATTCTCCAGTAGGTAGTGGTGGCACAATAAAATCTTTTATGAGCGTATAAGTATCATTGCTGGCTTTCAAAGCAACTAAAAAGGCTTGTGGTTCGGGGTTGAAAGTAGGTTGCGTAGCCGTTCCAGTCAGAAACTGAAAGTCAGAATCCGGGGTGTTAGGTAAATGAACCGCAATCCAGAGATCTAATTGGCCTTTGCTATAAGATTCTTGAAAGTTAACGGCTAATTCTAGGTTTAAAATTTCACCCGCTTGATAATTTGCTTGTAAACCTTGCCATTGCAACGTCGCTATCGTTTGATACGGATTAGGTGGCATTAAAAAAGGAGGCAATAAAGCACGTCGGTAGTTATTAGTCGTTTTAGGACCATAGTTAGTTTCTAAATAGTCGAGGATTTTATTCTCAGTATCGGTATCGAATGTCATCAGACCTTGGGTATCTTGCATCCATCTAATTAAACCTAACCAAGTCAAACGACTCCCATTTTGATGAATAATATTTTGTGCCGAATGACACACCGTACAATGCGTTTTAACCAGTTCAACATTATCATTAATAATCAAGCCGGTCGTTTCATCGACAGCTTGTGCCCAAACTGCCGTGTTCAGTAACAGTACACTCACCAAGCTGGCTAATCTAGTTTTGAAGAGAATCATCGTTACACCACCTGTACGGCAATGCGGTGAGTCGCATTATTTAAATAACCTTTGGGATTCCAATTCGGTACCAACATGGGTTGTGAGTTCCCCTGTGTATCCACGGCTCTAACCCAAATTTCATAGTAACCTTCTTGAGGAAATTCTAGGGTTGCTTGCCAGCGTTGCCAAGCTAAGCGATTTACCGGCGATTTTAGTTCTGCGAGTTGCCATTGGCTACCAAAGTTATTAGAAACGTAAACTTCTTTGACGGCTAAATCACCCGCCCAAGCGTGACCGCGGATTGCTAGCGGTTGACTACGTTCATGAACGATCCCCGATTTAGGAAAGGTGATGATAGATTTCACCGGCATAGATTCAATGATACACATGTCTTCATCAGGAACTCGGGTACCAGGTGCTACCGAGCGACAAGGGGTACGATAAGAATGTCCTTCCATTTTAGCACCATCATGGACTTGGTTTCTAATAACAATGCGCTTTAGCCATTTGCCAGCAGTCGATGCCGGCCAACCACCACAAACCAGTCGTAAAGGATAACCCTGCAGATGAGGAATAGCTTCTCCGTTCATCGCCCAAGCGATTAGCGTTTCATCTTCTAAAGCTTTACTCATTGGCACCCCGCGAGAAATAACTACTTTACTCGGATCACCACTGAGATGAATATCGGCACCATAATAGCCAATATAAACAGCGTCGGCTTTAATTCCACAAGATTCCAATATATCCTTCAGCCGAACACCAGTCCATTGAGCACAAGCGACGGCACCAACTGACCATTGATTGCCTTCAGCGGCTGGATTGAATTCACTTCTACCATTACCAGCACATTCTAACAACAGTTGATAAGTATAAGATTGAAACCGTTGTTTTAATTCGGCCAAAGTAAAAGTGGTTGGCTTTTCACAAGATTCACCGGCAATTTCTAAAGTCCAAGTATTGGGATCAATGGTTTCGAGTGTCGGTGGAATTCCATTGTTTCTGACAAAGAAACGATTAGCCGGGGTAATATCGTCATCTAATAAATGGGGAGGCGTTTCCGCATTCAGCGGGTTATCACTTAAAACAATTAGGCCTTCTTTACCAGGGATAGTAATCGGTTCATTAGTATCAGCTAATGCAACTGGAATCAATCCCGCTGGCATCTGATCAGCGAATGGAATAGTACTTCCTAATACCGCACTCATTGCGAGTAGACTAGTTTTGGTTAAAAAACCACGGCGGGTCATGGGATCAACTTGTCGACCCCAAACTAACCAATCGGCTCGTTCTGGATCTTGGGCATATAATTCATAAATACCGCGTTGTTTAGGCTTTTTCATACTCAGTGTCCTGATTGAAGATTGAATAGTGGTTAATTTTTAGACAAAGTTTGGGCATAAGTTAAAATATCGATCTGTTCTTGAACAGTTAAGTTGGCTTTTATGGCTGCTGGCATTTGGGTTCCTGGTTGACCAAAACGAATTTTATGTAAAATTTCCCAGGGATTATCACGAGCGGCTTTACCAACTGAAACGCCGGGTTTCTGGTTACCATCGGCACCATGACATTCAAGACATCGGCCTTTACCTTCATATAAATTCTGTCCATTTGCGGCATTACCAGTAGCTGACTTACTTTGATCGCCATAGAAAATAATGTATTTGTTCATATCAATTTGACCTTCCTTTAGAAATTGAGTCAAATCCCAAATATCTTGATCAGAGAGTGGTAATCCTTTAGTAAGAATGGCTTCATAAATTTCTGCCGCTGATTTTTCTCTGACTGAATACAACCCCTTAATACCCGTGTAATTGTTGCCAGATTCATAAATACCTTCTTTACCTTTATAATCCCAACCGTGACAGGTTTGACAACGCCAAGTATTTGAACCGGTTTGTTTGCCCGTTTGAGGATAGTTTTCATAAATGCCAGTTGGTTGAGGTTCTCCATTGACTTGCCACCATTGGTCATAGAGTTGACCACCTCGAATCATATTAGCTTTCGCATATTAGAGTTGTATCACGAAATTTAAAATGCTATTTTGCTAAAAGGAGAATATAAGAAAGAACAAGTTTTGAAAACTTAGGAAACCGGGTATGAAAATGCAATTGACAGAACTCACAACTGAGCGC
>JAAUSR010000090.1 GCA_012032555.1 Thioploca sp. | reverse complement strand
CAGACCGGTGGTTGCGGGTCAAGCCGTTGGTACGCCCAATAGAAAGCGATGATGGCGTACTTATCCTTGATGACAGCATAATGGAACAACCCTCGACTGAGGAAAGTTCACTTATCTGTTGGCATGCGACCCGGCCAAAGACCGTATGGTTAAAGGTATTAACTTCATTTCGGCGCTTTATCACCACCAAGAAGGGTCATTGCCGGTTGGTATTCATCTGGTCATGAAACCCGATGACGAAACGGCCCCCAAAACCTCGAAAAATTAAGCAAGCATTTCCTGGTCATTTGGTTACCACGGTAGGTGAAATGGGGTGGGCTGGCAAAAACAACGGGGAGTTACTCAAGTTAGCCGAAGAAGTATTTGAAGTTTTGGTAACGGCAGATAAAAGTATTCAACATCAGCAAAACTTTACCAGCCGATCACTGATTTTGGTCACGTATAGTTGCTAACAACCAAATATCATACTTGTTACCGTTGATTCCAAAAGTGTTAAAGGAATTGCAAGTGGCAACCCCAGGACAAGTTATCAATTACCCAATTAGATCCGAATCCGTCTGGTATCGAATTATTGTCTCATCACCTTTTCAACGTTCGCCAAGGCGCTTGGTTGGCTTTGGGCACGATGGCGAATGTGGATTTGTTGAAACAATTGAATCAACAACGCGATGCTAGTCAATTGGTGATATTTGTAGATGCCGATTATCGTGCACTAGATAAAAGTTTAATCACCTTGGGAGTGAAAGGTACGGTGCAAGATTTGGAAGCATTACGAAACTGGTACAAAACCATTGCCGATAAAGCGGTGAAGGAACGAGAATGAATGTTGGGTTACGCTTCGCTAACCCGACCTACATGTATAAATCCGGTTAATCTTCATCTATCGCTCAGTTTCTCCTCAATGAGTATCAGTAATTGTCCTGGTAATATTGCCAATACTGGAGCTTGTTCAAAATCAACAATATTGCGTGTCACCACATAATCACACTGACTCCTCAATGCTAAGCTAGCAACCACAGCATCTTCAAAATCATCGATTGACAAATTTCGAGCATACAATAAAGCCGATTTGTCTAAAGCAATTATGTCAAAATGCGCCAGCAACCAATCAATCGCTAAGTCTGCTTTCAATGTTGAGGTTGCCTTGCTGACTACATAGTGGATAGTGGTGATAGCATGACCCGGTAAACAGGCTTCAATTTTCCCATTTAATGCTAAACTCAACACTGCAGCAGAGTGCATATAATGCGGTTCCCGTTGTTGCAAAACATCCAATAAAACGTTTAAATCTACTATTATCTTCATTGGTGTTTACGCAAAATATGCTGGTAATAATCATCTCTAACGTTCAAATTGGTAGGCAGAATACCGGTAATTGTTGCCAGTTGGGGATGCAAAGATGGTTTTTCCCTGACTTGTAAGCACCGCACCCACTGGGTAATGACTTCAGATACCGTCAAGTTTTGTTGCTGCGCGTACTGCTGTAGAAATTCTAAGTCAGTTTGAGGTAGTGAAATATTTAAAGTGCTCATGGTATAACCTTTTTGTTAATTAAGCCGATTTGATTTCTATTAAATAAATTATAAAACTTCGCTTTTTCATTTTATAGATGTTTCTGATCCATTTGGATAAGAGTTTAGTCACCTGGGGAGTGAAAAATGAACGATATTAGATTTGGAATATAAAGAAGCAGGTGGGGTGAAAATGAATGAATGTCGGGTTACGCTTCGCTAACCCGACCTACCGATCACTAGCGGTAAAAAATAACCATTAAATAATTTCATACAACATTCTTGTTGAGAAGCGGCATATACTGTTAAGTTACCCAATGAACAGAACAAGAAAAAACTGATTGAAATTAAGAATTGACGTAACAACATATAGTTATACTCCTTTCCGCGAGCTGTTGAGAAAGCATTATCTTATTTATAATCTGTTATGAGATCAAGATTCTTGATAAGACAGATTAATTGATAACTATAGTCAAAACCAAATTGGTTTTAAAGCGGTTCTTAAACTGTGATTGATATTTTAGCCAGTAAAAAACAATAAACCTCATCATCTCATTTGAGAACGTCGATGATGATAAAATTTCCACTCTCCCAGCGGGAGAGAGAAAAATTTTCTTAACTTAATGGCAGTGATCCTACATTCACCTAATTGCATTGCGTTAAAATGAAGTTGGCATTTTCAGCTACAATAACCGACACACGAAAGCTTTGATATAAGCGGTTTCTGGAATCGCTGGATGAATGGGATGATCGGGGCTTTGGTGACCTTGTTCGAGGATTTGTAAACCGCGATCGAGTTGTTGACTGGTGGCTCGCAGCAGGTCAAGCAAGGTTTGGCTGGGCAAATGTAAAGAACAAGAGGCTGAGATCAAAATACCTTCTTTATTCAATAATTGTATAGCTAATTGATTGATTCGTCGATAAGCTTGTTCGCCAGCGAGTTGATCTTTTTTGCGTTTAATAAACGCCGGGGGATCTAAAATAATGAGGTCAAACTTTTCTCCAGCGCGGTGTAGTTCTTTCAATTGCTCAAAAGCATCGCCGAGTATCGGCGATACTTTTGTCTCTACTCCATTGAGAACTGCATTTTTATTAATTAATTCAAGTGCCGGTTGCGAGCTATCGATACACCAAACCTGGTGTGCACCGGCTAAAGCGGCTGGAATACTCCAAGCGCCGCTATAGCTAAAGACATCTAATACTCGCTGCTGTTGGGCATAATGCTGGAGACGAGCACGATTATAACGGTGATCGTAAAACCAACCGGTTTTTTGTCCTTCTAATACGGAAACATAAAAGTGGGCCTGATTTTCTTCTATTACGATTTCCGTCGGTAACTGACCCTGTACCACCGCGATATAGTTTTCTAAACCTTCCAAAGTTCTAATGGTGGTATCGTTGCGTAATACTATCGCTTGTGGCTGAAGTGTCGCTGTTAGCGCCGCAATGACTTCTTCACGAACGCGTTCCATTCCCGCTGTGGTTATTTGTACGACGATAATTTCTCCAAATCTATCCACTACTAAACCGGGTAAGCCATCACTTTCACCATACACGAGACGATAGAACGGTTTAGCAAATAATCGCTGCCGGAGCGATAAAGCACTATTTAAACGTCGGAGCAGTAACGACTGATCTAAATGATATTGTGGATCGCGGCTAATCAACCGCGCACAAATCAGTGAATGAGGGTTAATGTAGCCATTACCTAATATTTTATTATGATGAGAATAAATGGTAATAGTTTGACCGATTTCAAATGAATTCAGTGGTGAGCGGTTGGTATCCACTTCATTGCTATAAATCCATATGTGACCAATTCGCAAGCGGCGATCGGCATTTTTCTTTAAGTAAAGCGGGGTAAATAGCATAATTGGAACAGGTTGGGTTCTTGAGATATTAAATTCAGTTACGAAATAGGTACTATCTTCCAGTTAATGATGGTTGGTAAACCAGCAGCGATTATTTGTTGTGTTAATTGGGTTGTTATTTCAAAGATAGTCTCTGTTCTTTCCGCTAAATGAATTTTATAATAAAATTTTTGTTGGTCTTCATCTAAACTAATTTCGACATGACGAGGTGCAATCAAAATAGGGTATTGCTGAAGTAGAGATAAAGCTAAATTAATGATCTCTTCCAGTTGCTCATCAGTTACCTTGGTTTTTTTCATCCACTGAATAATTTTCTCAGCGTTGTTGGCAAAAGGATGCGCTGGTCGCCGGTTAATTTTTTCCCGAATCCGCAGCAATTCACCGACAAAATAAAAACGACCGACAATACCACATAACTGAATCGCTTTATCTAAATAATTAAGTGTACTGGGAGATAAATAGTATGCCTCGAGCATCAATTCAGCCGCTAGCGAAAAGTAGCCAACCCGAGCTAGAGATTCGGCGTAACTGGCTACTAATTCTGGTTTTCTTGAAAAATTTTCGATAGCTTGTTGATAATAACTGTGGATTGCTTCAACATTCCCTTCTAAACTAGCGAGTATACCTAAGGCGATATACCCTTCATAAGCATCTATGGTTAAGATGTCATGTACTTTATTTTTTAATTGAGACAAGATGACCGAATCACGCGTATCCATTGCAATGAGGTGATTAATCTGTTCCCAAAATTCGGTCTCTTGAGCCACAAATTGGTAATAGGACATAATTTATTCTCTATCATGTTGATAATGAATGAATATTTAAGCTAGCCTTCCTTTAAACTGAATTTATTCAAGTTTATTAGCGCAATAACTAGGCCAAACCAATAAAAACGATATCTAAGTAACACGTAACACGACGATCTATTATAAAGAATTATAGTATAGTTTGCTTTGTAGATTGATCACTTTAACTTGTCAACTAAATTAACCGCTTTTGAAATCCATGCAAGCACAATATAATCCTCAAGTGATTGAAACTGAAGTTCAACAACAGTGGGACATTCAACACGCTTTTCAAGCGATCGAAGATCCACAACTAGAAAAATTTTATTGTCTCTCAATGTTTCCTTATCCCAGTGGACGATTGCACATGGGACATGTTCGTAATTACACCATCGGTGATGTCATTACTCGTTATCAACGGATGCAAGGAAAAAATGTTCTACAACCCATGGGTTGGGACGCATTTGGGTTACCTGCAGAAAATGCCGCTATTGAGAATAAAGTGCCACCGGCACAATGGACTCGCGATAATATGGCCTATATGCGTAACCAGTTAAAACGGCTGGGTTTAGCTTATGATTGGCAACGTGAGTTAGCAACTTGTAATCCCGATTACTATCGCTGGGAACAATGGTTTTTTATTCAATTATATCAACAAGGTTTGGTCTATAAAAAAACCGCACCGGTCAATTGGGATCCCGTTGATCAAACTGTGCTAGCCAATGAACAAGTGATAGATGGGCGGGGTTGGCGTTCCGGTGCGCTCATTGAGCGGCGCGAAATTCCGCAATGGTTTTTAAAAATTACCGCCTATGCGGAAGAATTATTGATAGGCTTGGAAACGCTCACTAGTTGGCCAGATGCAGTTAAAACCATGCAACGCAACTGGATAGGACGTTCAGAAGGAGTCGAAATCCATTTTAAATTGGGTGAGGAAGAATTAACCGTTTTTACTACCCGCCCGGATACATTAATGGGTGTGACCTACATGGCAGTGGCAGCAGAACATCCGGTGGCTCAACAAGCCGCAGCTTCTAATTCAGAACTTGCTAATTTTATTGAAGATTGTATCAAGACTTCGATAGCAGAAGCCACCTTAGAAACCATGGAAAAACGAGGGATGGATACCGGTTTGAAAGCTAAGCATCCTATCACTGGTGAAGCTATACCCATTTGGGTAGCTAATTTTGTGTTAATGAGCTATGGTTCGGGTGCGGTTATGTCGGTTCCCGCCCATGATCAACGCGATTTTGAATTTGCACAAAAATATGGATTACCGATTAAACCGGTTATTACACCCTTAACCGCTGAACTTGAGTTACCACTAACAGCCGCTTTTACGGAAAAAGGTCAATTAATTCACTCTGGACAATTTAGTGGTTTAACTTCAGCAGAAGCTTTTACTGCCATTGCTGAATATTTAGAACAACAACAACAGGGGCAGCGGCAAGTAAATTACCGATTACGTGATTGGGGTATTTCGCGCCAACGCTATTGGGGTTGTCCGATTCCCATGATTGAATGTCCCGATTGTGGTACGGTGCCGGTACCGGAACTCGATTTACCAGTTTTGCTACCTGAAAATGTCATAATGGGCGAAAGTGGTTCTCCTCTCAAACGTGATTCACATTTTTATCAAGTTAACTGTCCACAATGCGGTAAATTGGCGCAACGAGAAACAGATACCTTTGATACGTTTATGGAATCTTCTTGGTATTATGCTCGTTATGCGAGTCCAGATTGTCATACCGCTATGTTGGATGAACGAGTTCACTACTGGTTACCAGTGGATCAATATATTGGCGGGATTGAACATGCCATTTTGCACTTATTATATTCCCGCTTCTTCCATCGCTTAATGCGCGATGCCGGTTTAGTGAAAGCCGATGAGCCATTTACCTGTTTATTAACTCAAGGAATGGTGTTGAAAGACGGGAGTAAAATGTCCAAATCCAAAGGTAATACCGTTGATCCTCAAGCACTGATTAATCAATACGGTGCCGATACGGTGCGTTTATTTATGATGTTTGCTTCCCCACCAGAGCAATCATTAGAATGGTCAGATAGCGCGGTTGAAGGTGCGTTCCGTTTCTTAAAACGTCTATGGAAACAGGTCACGACTCACGTTGAACAACCGGTATCGACATTAGATGTTTCGCGGTTAACTCCGGCTGAACGAACTCTACGTCGCCAAATTCATGAAACCATTAAAAAAGTCAGTGATGACGTGGGTCGCCGCTATACCTTTAATACCGCCATTGCTGCTATCATGGAATTACTCAACCATTTAAGTCGAGCTGAAGAAACAACCACCACGAAGCGCGCTTTGATACAAGAAGGTTTAGAAGCAGTAGTTTTGATGCTAGCGCCAATTGTTCCGCATATTACTCAAGCCTTGTGGCAAATCCTTGGACATCATGACTTGATTCTTAAAGCACCATGGCCAAAAGTAGATGTCGCAGCGTTACAACGAGATGAAATCGAATTAGTCGTTCAAGTCAATGGCAAATTACGAGCACATATTACTGTCGCTATCGATGCGGATAAGCAAACGATTGAAACCATTGCCTTAAATGAGCCCCATGTCCAACGTTTTATTAGTAATAAAATGGTAAAGAAAGTAATTGTCGTTCCTAACAAATTAGTTAATGTTGTCATCACATGAAATTAACTATTTATGCTGATAGGCTTTTCATTACCTGTTATTTTTGGTTTCAGCCCACAATTAAAGGTCTGCTAATACTATTTTTAATAAGCGGATTTGGGCTTTTAAATGCGTGTGGGTTTCATTTACGAGGTGCCGAAAAATTTCATTTTACTTCAGTTCATATTCAAGCAGAAGCCGCTGATCGTACTGCTCAAGAACTTGAACGATTACTGGTCGAACGGGAAATAAAAACCGTTCCGACTGCCAATGAAGCCCAAGTTATTATCTCCTTGAGCAAAGAAAAGTTTGATAATCGGGTTCTAACGGTATCCGCCGTTTCTGGCAAAATGGTCGAAGTTGAGTTAACTTTCCAAGTCGAATTAGAAGTTCACCAACCAGATGGTACCGTACTTATTGAACAACAGCCCCTCAATCTCTTGCGCGATTATAGTTTTGATGAAACCGCTGTATTAGCGAGAGAAGCCGAGGAAGAAATTTTGCGTGAAGAAATGTTTCACGATCTGATTGCTCAAATTATGCGGCGGTTGCAAACTATCCAAGTCAGTAGCTTGAAGGAAACAAAATGAAATCTGGGCTAGATTGGCTGATAACAATGACGAAGCAATAAAATGAAATTGACTAAACTCACCATCCAAAATTTCAGGGGTATTCAAACCCTCGATATAAAAGATTTCCAACGGGTTAATTTGTTGGTAGGACGCAATAATTGTGGCAAAACCTCAGTGTTGGAGGCACTATTTTTAATTTCTAGCATGAGTAATCCGCAATCACCGGTCAATATTCATTTCTTACGAGATCTTGGCTTTATCGAAGGTGAAGACTTTAGTTATCTATTTTTTAATTTTGATTTAAATCAGTTACCACAAATAGCGGCTACAGTAAAAGAAGTAATAGAAAAACAACGCACTTTAACTATTAAACCGCTTTATGCTAGTTATATTTCAGCCAACGAAAAAGAATTGCAGAAAAAGGATTTAGGCCCATTTAGCGATCAAGCCATTAATGTCACCACCTCAACTTTACAATTCATGGAAGGCATTCAACTAGATTTTAAAGAGGACCAACGACTTGGACATGCCGAAGTTCATTTGAAAGAAGGTCAATTCAAATTTTCTTCATCTTTTCCAGATCTTTACAAAGAATCTCTACGCTGTATCTTTCTCGTTAATAGAATCGGGATGAGACAACCCGATATTTATAAAAGACTGGACCGATTAAGAGTGCAAAAAAGTCTGCAAGAAATTATCTCCGTCTTAAAAGAAATCGAATCGGGTCTTAGTGATATTCACCTGGGTGCTAATGATATTATTTATGCGGATATTGGACTAGATAAACTGATACCACTCAACCTCTTAGGAGACGGAATTCGTCACCTCTTAACGATTTTGTCTGCGGTATTCGAGGCCAAAAATGGCATTCTCTTGATTGACGAAATTGAAAACGGACTTCATTATACCTCTTTGAAGACCTTATGGAAAGCGGTTTTTCGTGCTGCACAAGATTTTAATGTGCAAATTTTTGCCACTACCCACTCGTATGAATGTATTGAGGCGTTTGCCAATTCAGAATTTTCTGAGATTGCTCTCTATCGAATTGACCGATCAGACGGGAAGCATCAGGCATTTTGCTACTCTGCGGAAGTGCTACGTGCCGGAGTTGAAAAAGAGTTTGAGGTCCGCTAATGGCTAAGAACAAGATAACCGAACAACAATTGCTGTTAGTTGAAGGTAAAGATGAGTGTAATTTTTTTGAAGCGTTGTTAACCTATGAAAAAATTAAAAAGGTGCAATGTATTAATATTGGAGGTAAGGATAAATTTCCTAATGAATTTACAGCCTGGTTCAATATGGAGGGATTTAAAGCGGTTTCAGCCCTTGGTTTGGTACGAGATGCCGAGGTTAATCAAGCAAAGTCGGCTTTTGAAAGTCTTTGTTATAACCTTAAAGAACACCATTTACCAGTACCTTCCACTCCCAGTACGTTAAACTTGGGACCGCCAAAAGTAAATATTTTTATTATGTCTGATAATCAAGGCTCCGGTATGCTTGAGGATCTGTGTTTAAAGACTATTAAAGGTCAAACCGTAGAAAAATGCCTTTGTGACTACCTAGCTTGTATATCAGCAAATCAGGTACTTTTAGAAGAGCAAGAAAAATTTAATGAATCTAAGGCTAAAGTACAAGCGTATCTCGCCATGAGAGCACCGATAGTTAATTCGCTTGGCTTGGGCGCAAAAGTCGGTTATTGGGATTTCTCGCATCCTAGTTTTCATGCAGTAAAGGAATTTCTTCATACTTTATTTGGTTGATATTAACTCTTTGCTGAAATTAATAATATTTAGTGAAGTTTATATAACAATAGTTTGGGCAATTTATCATGGTTTTCCTAGAGGCTACACTTACTCAGTTTGCTAACAACCTGCCTTATGCGGACTTTAAGATTCAACATGATGTATCCTACTTGTAAAGTTGAAAGCTGATGGAAGAATTATTTGAATTACGTCGCTACCTAGAACAACAACGTTATCCCGAAGCCCTAGCCTTGCTTGGAGAAATGGAGGAAATGAGCCAAGATGATAAAATCAATAAAATTTACAGTCATGCTGTCATTCTGCTACTTCATTTGCTTAAGCAAGCTGCCGAGCAACGAACCACCCGCTCGTGGGATTTTTCTATTTGGGAGGCAACACGAGAAATTAGTCGAACGAATAAGCGTCGTAAAGCCGGTGGCTATTATCTCAAGGAACCAGATCTGAATGACATTCTTCAAGAAGCGTATCCGACGGCGTTGAAACGTGCTGCCATGGAAGCTTTTGAGGGACGATATAGCGATGAAGAACTCGATCAACAAGTGAATGCTGAATCAATACAAACTCAAGCAATGAACTTATTAAAACAGGAAATGGCTGTTGAGTGAGTAAATGAGCGTAGCTCTAATGTCATTAAGTTAAGGATTTCCCTCTTTTACCTGGTTTCCGCCACGCTTCATCCAGGCTACCCTGGCTATCTGGGATTTGTTCAAAAACGGTAAGAGAGAATTTGAAGAAGTTGAGCCTAGTTCACTACCCTTGAAACCCTTTTTATAAACAGGGGAAACGAGTATTAAGTCATTATTTAAGGTCAGGGTAAGAATTAAGATAACATTGTCAACACGCTGATTGATCAGATTAATTTTTTTCAATGGAGGAATCATCATGTTCGCTATTCGCTTCATCAAAACTCAACCCACCACTTACGTCTTAAAGTATGTGAATGGACGCTTGAAATCAGAAGGGCAAGGATTAGCATTCTTTTATTTTGCCCCCACCACATCTCTGGTTGCTATACCTCTAGAAAGTGTTGATGTTCCCTTTATTTTCAAACAAAAGACTGGTGATTTTCAGGAAGTTGATATTCAAGGACAAGTGACTTATCGTATAGTTGATCCGAAAAAACTAGCGCAATTATTAAACTTCACCTTAGCCAGTAATGGCCTTAATTATGTTAGTGATGCTCCAGAGAAACTACCACAGCGCTTAGTTAATTTAATTCAAGTGTTAATGCAAAGTATTATTGGCATAAGTTCTTTACGTGAAACTTTAAACGCGACCGATAGTTTGGTGACAACCGTTAAGGCTGGATTAGTACATTCTCAGGAAGTGACTGAGCTCGGTTTAGAAGTGCTAGGACTGTCAATTTTATCAATTAAACCGAATCCAGAAACCGCTAGAGCTTTAGAAGCGGATGTGCGTGAATTGCTGTTGCGTAATGCTGATGAAGCGATTTATGCCCGTCGTAATGCGGCTGTAGAGCAAGAACGGGCTATTCGGGAAAATGAATTAAATACCGAAATTGCGGTGGAAAATAAAAAGCGCCAAATTCGAGAAGCGCAGATGGAAGCAGAACGTTCCGTTCAGGAAAAACAGCAACAAATCCTCGAAGCAGAAATGCAAGGCAAAATCGCTTTAGAAAAACAAAATAAAGAATTAGTGGTTTTAGCCAGCGAAAACTTGCGCTGTGAAGCGGATGCTAAAGTTTACACGCTGACAGCGACCTTGCAAGCTTTAGCTGGGGTTGATACCAAAATATTGCAAGCACTGGCTAGTATGGGTATGAATCCAGCACAATTAGTTGCTTTAGCTTTCCATGATTTGGCAGCCAGTGCCGAAAAAATTGGCCAATTGAATGTTTCTCCTGACTTATTGCGGGAATTGCTCCAGCATTCATCGGAAGATTCTTCATCTCAATCCACTCCACTGAAATCAGCTAAAAAATCTTAGAATATGCAACGCGCTACCGAAAACAAGATTATTTTAGTGATTAGGCATACCCGCTTAAATAAATTAATGGCTCGTTTCACTAGTCTTGCACAAAGTCAGTTTTATGTTGAACACCAAGGTGCTGATTTTTCAGAATATCTTGATGAGGATAAAAGCTATCAGTCAGCAATTACCAAAGCAATGACGGTTCTCAGTGCGTTAGGGCGGGTGCAGCGAGTTGATAAAAGTTATTTGCCGAATTTCGTTTTTGCGGAACAAGATACGGTTGTTGTCTTGGGTCAGGATGGCTTAGTCGCCAATACGGTTAAATATTTAGCTGGCCAACCAGTCATTGGCGTTAATCCTGACCCACAACGGTGGGAAGGCGTATTATTACCTTTTCAAGTGAATGATTTAACTAAAATTGTTCCAGAAGTTTTTGCACAACGTCGCCCGTTAAGAGAAGTCACCATGGCAAAAGTGGTACTGAATAACGGTCAATATTTATATGGTGTTAATGACTTATTCATTGGAACTCAATCACATACTTCGGCGCTGTATCAAATTAAACTGGGTCGCCAAATCGAGCACCATTCTTCCAGCGGCGTTATTGTTTCTACTGGATTAGGTTCAACCGGTTGGTTTAAAAGTTTATTAACCGGCGCGCTGGGAATCACACAAGCCTTACTTGATAAACGCTTAGGTCCGGTTTCAACGCATTGGAATCTTGATCTCAATGGTTTGAATCACGAGTATCAAAGTGGTATGGCTTGGGATGCTGATTTCTTGCATTTTATTGTACGTGAACCCTTTTCGAGCATGACTTCGAGTGCCAATTTAGTATTTGGTCAAATCACAGCTCAACAACCTTTACAGCTTATCTCACAAATGTCTGAAAATGGTGTTATTTTTAGTGATGGAATTGAAAGTGATTTTTAGAATTTAATTCTGGAACTCAAGCTAAAATTACTTTGGCTGAGAAAAAGGGTATTTAGTGGTTTAGCTTTGCCACCTATCCATTTTGAAATAGGATAGAGGTTACGCAGTTGGGTAAAAAAATGTTGTGTAATCAAAAAATGAATCCGAAATATTGTGATGAATACGATTACATTAAAAAAATTAAGTCGGAAGAAAATGGCTAAAAAGGTCTGATTAGGTAGCCGGGTAGGGTGGGCAATGCCCACCCTACAATTACTTATGTGGCATAGTGCACTTCGGCATATTGATTTGCTAATTGCTCATCAAAAGGGATTTTCGTTTTGGGTACGGGTTCCCGGTGGGCAACAGCGTACACCATAACGTCATTCTGCCAGAATCACTGCTGAAATTACAACCGATGAAATTACAACCGAGCCTATTCGTATTGCCGACATTTTACCAACGCCACCATACTCAATCAGTGTTGGGTGAATAAAATACGCAGGATTTACGCCAAAGTGAAAATCAAGGTACCGGAATCTGGGAATGAATGAGAGAATCTCTGGTAACCCGATTAGATTATTGCCAATATTTATGTATTAGTTCGATTAATTATACCCTAACCCATTTGGCTAAGCACCGTGAGACCTGTTCACCCAGGCTACATTTAAGCACAACGGGGATCAAGTCGATTGTTGCAACGTTTGCCAAATTTTTTCCAGCCGCTGTACCGAAACTGGATAAGCCGTTTTTAATTCTTGTGCAAAGAGAGATACGCGCAATTCTTCTAACATCCAACGAAATGCGCTTAATTCTGGGTGCAGGGTTGGTTGTTTAGCTAGATAATCCCAATAAGCGTCCCAAAGTGGTGCTAGCTGTGCTGATTTTTTCGCGTCTTTATGTGGATCTTGATCGAGTCGTTCTAGGCGGATTTGAATGGCTTTGAGGTAACGCGGCAAGTGTTTCAATTGTTCAATCGAGATATCTTTGACAAAACCATCGTAGATTAAATGTTTCAGATGTTGTTTAATTTCCGGTAAAGTGGTCGTGCGACTAGCCAAAGCAGTTAATTTTTCAGTAAGCGCTTGGTATTCTACTAAAACCTTCGCTAATTGTGAGGCGTATTCATAAGCAACAGTCATGAGACGTTGTTTACCAGTGGTTAAGCGTTGTTCAAATTCGGCTGGTTTCGTGGGTAACGGTTCGACTAAAAATAGTGAATCCACAATGGCAGCTAGCATATCCACTTTGAGTTGTTCGCAATTCCCAACTTTTAGGTATTGTAAACAGAGTTTATGATCAATTGGCATTTGTTTAAGCAATTTTTTCGTGGGCAGTGCTAATAAAAATAACCGCCGTAATCCACTCCGAAAGTGCTGTTGAGCCAGCAGCGGATTATCTAATACACGCAAGGTTACATGAGTTTCCTGGTCAATTAAAGTTGGAAAACCTTTTACCGTAATCCCGTTGATGATTAAATTAATTTGTAGCGGTAAATCACCAAAATTCCAGCTATTAATATGGTCTTGTTCTAAACCACTTTCTTGCGCTACTTCACGTTGACAGATAGTACTGGCATGGTTGCTCCAGCGTTGTTGTAAAGCGACTAAATCTCGCCCTATTGCTAAAATTTTGGGCGTAGCAGTAGTTGGGTTCGGATTATTGTCAAGCAGACGAAAATTCATTAACAAATGGGGCGGTAAAGTGGCTAATCCCCACACTGGATTATGAGGTAAAGGCTGACCTAAGCGGCGTTGACAATAAGTCGCTAAGGCTTCATAAAGAGATTGTTTCGGTAATTCTAAAAAATGTCCGTCATCTCGAAAAGTCACGCGCGGTTGAGTGAGTGTTGCTAAAGCATCGCGAGCAACATCAGGTACTGGAACGAAGGATTTGCGTAAAGCTTTGGGTAAACTTCGTAATAACGCGATAATTTTTGCTTCGAGTAACCCTGGCACTAGCCATTCAAACGGTTGCGGTGGCAATTGATTTAATAACGCCAGTGGAATGTCTACCGTCACCCCGTCATCAGCGTGGTTGGGTTCAAAATGATAATGAAGTGGTAAACTGACGCCATTTAGCCAAATATTATCCGGAAATGTTTGGGCAGTAACCCGGTTGCCAGCATGTTGCATTAAATCTTCACGGCATAGAAAGAGTAAGCGTGGATTATTTCGTACTGCAAATTTATACCATTTTTCTAGCGCTTTACCGCTATAAATCTCGCCGGGAAGTCGTGCGTCGTAAAAAGCATAAATCTGGTTTTCATCTACTAGAATGTCTTGTCGGCGTGCTTTATGTTCTAATTCTATAATTTCACTGCATAAGTTACGGTTGTGGTGAAAAAATGCTAACTGACAATCGTAATCGCCTTGCACTAAAGCCTGACGAATAAAAATCTCGCGGGATAATTTTGGCTCGATGGGACCATAATTGACTTTGCGTTTAGCAACGATAGTTAACCCGTATAAAGTCACTTTTTCATAAGCGGCTACTTGAGCGACTTTCTTTTCCCAATGCGGTTCAAAATAATGGTGCTGACATAAATTCCCGGCTATTTTTTCTATCCAATCTACATTGATTTTAGCAACACCACGCGCATATAAACGAGTGGTTTCGACTAATTCAGCTGCCATGAGCCATTTGGGTGGTTTTTTAAACAATCCCGAGCCGGGATGAAGGTAGAGTTTGATATTGCGAGCACCTAAATAAGCATCACTATCGACACTTTTACAAGCCATATTGCCTAATAATCCCGCTAAGATTGCGCGGTGAATGGCGTCATAGTCGGCTTCAATTTGATTGATAGTCCAGCCCGATTCTTTCACTACTGTCATCAATTGATGATGAATGTCTTGCCATTCCCGCAGCCGCAAATAAGATAAAAAGTGATCCCGGCAGCGTTGGCGAAATTTATTTTTCGAGAGATGTCGAGCTTGTTCTTGAAAAAAACACCATAATTTTAAGAAACTTAAAAAATCGGATTGTTCATCAACAAACTGCTGTTGAGCGGTATCAGCGGCTTGTTGTGCTTCCAGAGGACGTTCCCGTGGGTCTTGGATACTTAGCGCACTGGCGATAATTAAGACTTCGTTGAGGCAATTTTCTTGTTTTGCCGCTAAAATCATTCGCCCAATTCGTGGGTCAATCGGTAGTTTACTGAGTTGCCAACCAATCTCGGTTAATTGCCGCTGATCATTGACTGCACCTAATTCCGCTAACAAGGTAAAACCATCATGGATCAGGCGCGGATTAGGTGGATCAATGAAGGGAAAATCACTGATATCGCCTAAGCGTAATGCGAGCATTTGTAAAATAACAGCGGCTAGCGAAGTCCGCAGAATTTCCGGATCCGTAAATTCGGGACGCAAACTATAATCTTCACCAGAATAAAGCCGAATACACAATCCTGGCGCAATGCGTCCACAACGTCCCTTGCGTTGATCGGCACTGGAACGGGCAATTTTTTCGATAGGCAACCGCTGGACTTTATTGCGTACACTGTAGCGACTAATCCGAGCTAAACCCGAATCAATAACGGCTTTAATTCGCGGTACGGTCAACGACGTTTCGGCTACATTAGTGGTTAAAATAATACGCCGCAGTGATCCTGGGGTAAAAACTCGATTTTGCTCAGCGGCAGATAGGCGAGCATATAAAGGTAAAATCTCGGTGTTAGGTAGTCGATGTTTGCGTAATGCTTCTGTGGTTTCGCGGATTTCCCGTTCACCACTTAAAAAAATCAGTATATCCGCTTGGCGATCATGTAGAGTGATTTCATCAACTGCATCCACAATCCCTTGCGTTAGATCACGATCTTCGTCGCCTTGTTCTTGCCATAACGGGCGGTAGCGTACTTCCACCGGATAAGTCCGTCCGGAGACTGCAATAACCGGTGCATTATCAAAATGAGCTGAAAAACGGGCGGTATCAATGGTAGCAGAGGTGATAATTAGTTTTAAATCGGGACGTTTCGGTAATAATTGCTTGATATAACCTAGTAAAAAATCGATGTTTAAACTTCGTTCATGCGCTTCATCAATAATCAAGGTGTCATAAGCTTCTAAAAAACGGTCACTTTGGGTTTCAGCTAACAAAATCCCATCCGTCATAAATTTGATGTAAGTATTTGAACTGATATGGTCACTAAAACGCACTTTATAACCTACCGCATGACCTAAAGGACTGTCTAATTCACTGGCAACCCGACTGGCTACACTGCGAGCGGCAATTCGCCTAGGTTGTGTACACCCGATCATCCCCGCAACCCCGCGTCCCAAGGATAAGCAAATTTTTGGCAATTGGGTAGTTTTACCAGAACCGGTTTCACCAGCAACAATAACAATGGGGTGTTCCGCAATAGCGGCGGCAATGGCTTCGCGTCTGTCACTAACCGGTAATTCTTCTGGAAATTGTGGTTTCGGTAAATTAAGCAACCGATATTGGCGTTGTTGTAGAGATTTTTCGATTTTGGCAACTAATTGGTCAAATACCGCCGGTTCAAGGGGATGACCCGCTTGGCATTGCGTTTGGTAGCGGCGAATTTGTTGTTGTAACCGATATTGATCACCACGCATGATATCGTTGCAAATATTAGCTAACTGTTGTAGTTGATAAATATTCATAACTTTATTTTAAAGTAATTATGAACCTAGTTGTCAAATACACTGCCATTAAGTTAAGCAGTTTACTTCCCCCTCCTTACCAAGGAGGGGGGTCGGGGGTGGTTTTAAAAATCACTCAATTCGGTAACATTTTTTTAACACCCCTCGC
>JAAUSR010000089.1 GCA_012032555.1 Thioploca sp. | reverse complement strand
GGATATAGCTCAAAGAGCGGAGAAATCATAACATATTATGTCAAGTCGGGCGTATGATGAGGGTTTCAATCCTTGTTGTACTGGATATAGCTCAAGAGCACGAAGAACAACCAAGAGTTATGCAGAGGAGAATCAGTTCATCCTTGTTGTACTGGATATAGCTCAAGAGCGAACAAACAGGGTTGGTTGAAGATGCTTCGACTGAAGTTTCAATCCTTGTTGTACTGGATATAGCTCAAGAGCCGAGGCATCTGGTTTTATGCTGTAAAAACATAAAATTACGGAAAAACACCCTGCCTCAAATTGCTTCAAAATTACCCCTAAATTCACTTAAAACGACCTTTTTTGAACCTGCTTTGCAGCCAAAAATTCATAAATTATCATTTAAGTTCAATCAATTACAGAAGTACCTTCGCTTAACCAAAATAATTTTGTCTCAGCAGTTTACACATAAAAAATAATGTTAAACTAAAATAATAACCTAATCAAAGTGTTAAGTTATAAGTCTACTATAACTAAGTAGTAATTTAACATCGTTGTAACTGCTGATTTAAAATTACGTTGCTAATATTAGCTAACTTGCTATACAATGTCAAAATAATTTCTAAGCTAATAATACTATGGAGAGCATCCACAAAAATTATGTTCCAGCGACTGCATGAATTAAGCGCCCTATTCCCTAAAAAAGAACTTTGGCAACGAATTAATGAGGGAATGCCAGCGGAATATAATCGCCAGTTGGCTTTGTGTTTTTCAGAGCAAGGTCAATGGCAAGAAGTCGAAACTGCCATTCCTCAAAGCAGTTAAAAATTCCACGAGAATTAATAGAACTAAATAATGATAAAAAAGAGGAGATGGGATGATTAATGATATGCGACAATTAGCTTTAATTAAGCTAAATTATGAATTTCATCATGATGAACACCTAGACATAGTTCAATTGCGTCAACAGCATGCTAAAGAACTAGCGCAATATCTAGTAGAAAATGTTGAGAAAATCCCTCGCGTTTATGTTATTTCCTTAATTTCAGGAAAAGAAAATACTGTCCGTCTTTCTTCATTAGAATTGGATGAAGAAAAACGCCAACGTTTGCCGTTTGTAAAACCAAGTGGCTCACAATCTGCCGCTGTTGGTCCAGTTATTAAACGCACTTTTAAAAGTAAAGACAAGCCACCTTATGGTCCTACAGCCAAGATCTTGAATTCTAGCCTAAAAGAATTCAAAAAGCTGGCAACCACGCCTTCACCATGGCAAAGCTATTTTCAAGAAATAATTGCCATTTTAAATAGCCAAACTCTCCTATTTGAACAAGAACATTCCATTTCAGCAAACAGTAGTGTACTTATAAAAGCGGTTGAATTAATTAATGAAAAAGAAACCGTTTTTCTTACCGTCGCGACTGATCAAAATGGTCAAGAATTCTGGCCAGGAGATAGAACAGAATATCACGAATATTTAGCGCACGAACTCGCTAATATTAAGTACGTAACTACAGATACACCTCTCCAAGCAAACGGTACTTGTTCTTTATGTGGGAAAATCAATACTACGGTTTATCCTAATGCGATTAAAGGGGCTGGACTGAATATCAGCAATGCAGATCGAGCCGGTGCTTTCTGTGAGTTAGATACTAAGCAAGCTTGGAAAAATTATGCTTTATGTTTAGATTGTGCAGACTTATTGTTTATTTTCAAAAACTATGTATTACCAGACTTAGTCAGTGAGGTAGCCGGTGATAAAGCTTTAATATTACCGAGTTTAATTGGTAACATTGATCGAAACGAGTTTATAGAAGACTGGCGCAAATATCTTAAACGACTTCAAAATAATCAGGATATTAAGCAGAATATCGAGAAAGACATTTTAGAATTTTTTAAAGAACAAGAAGATGCTCACTTGTTGCTCCATATTATTTGGGCCGATTTTGGGCAAAATATGGAAAATGTTAACCATTATATTACTGATATCCTTCCCTCACGATTGTATCAACTAAGTGAAATACATAGCCAAACTAAAAAATGGCAATTAGCCTCATTTCCTAAAATTCCGCTAGATGAAGCCGAATTTGGTTTACATTTAAATATGCTTTGGTATTTACTTAAGCGACCAGGGTACGGTAGAAAAGTTAAGAATGCTAATAAAAGTAAAAAATTAAAAGCCATTAGACAACAACTAGCCGATAAAATCTATCACGGTAAAGCCTTAGCGAAGGATGATAAGCAAAATTTGTGGAATGAAATCACTATCACCGCACAATGGTATTTTGCTGATGCTTTACAACAAAATCAGATCGGTCAGATTTATGGATTGTGCCATGAAGGTTATAGTGATAAGAAGGCAAAAAATATTGGACTTTAGCTGGTTGGATACGTCACCTCGCACGGTTTTTTTATTATCTTGATCAAACAGGGGTTTTACCAATGAGTAAAGCAGATACACGCACTTTTCAGCCCCAGATGGCGGAACTGAAACCCTTTTTCACCCCCGAAAGTGGTATTGATTCTAATGAAAAAGCCTTGGCTTTTTTAATTGGTATCTTGTATGGAAAATTGTTACAGGTTCAAAGTGCTCGAGAAGTTAATGTGACTTCAAGTACGCTACCTTGGCTAAAACGATTACAGTTATCCGGTAAAGATTTACCAGAGTTATATGCCAAAATTTGTCATAAGTTTCTTACCTATGGTAATCCTAGTGATAAAACCAGACAAGTGATTAGAGAAACGGCGCAAGTCGGTACTTTAGTGGGTGATAATATTGTTTTAGATATCACCAAAACCGTTTATTTTCTTTTATTAGGACAAGCGCTGGCAGTTGAAATATTGCCGGCTAAATCAAAATCAGCAAGCGGTGAAGTCAATGGCTAAAAACTTACTTAAATCCCGGCGGGAAATTTTATTTCTTTATGACATTCGCATGGGTAATCCGAATGGTGATCCTGATGAAAACCGTCCCCGTCGCTTACCGGATGGTCGTTTTTACGTGACTGATGTACGGTTAAAACGGTTTGTTCGCGATTATGTCGCAAGTCATGGTTATGATATTTTAGTAACCAATATTGAAGGTAAAACCACTAATTTAACTGGACGAGTAGTCAATTACCTGAATAAAGAAAATAAACCGCAAGCAGATGGTCAGGAATTAGTTGATATTCTTTTGGATACCTTTATTGATGCCCGTTGGTTTGGTTCTAGTTTAGCTTTTAAGAAGGGGGAAGGGAGTAAAAATCGAGACTGGAATCCGATCCCGAAAACCTTAACCGGTGCAACCCAATTTAACATGGGAGAAGTTCTTAATCAAACGGAAGAAATACAAATCAATGGGACCACTATCTTCGGTAGTGGTGAGGAAAAAGGTGCGGGTACTTTTACCGAAACCAATGTATTACGATATGGACTCGTGGCTTTTAGTGGTATTACCAATGAACATAGTGCCCAGCGTTCGCGCATGAGTGAGGCGGATTATGAAACTTTACTCAAAGCGTTATGGAATGGGGTGCGCTCAGCAGCAAATACGCGTTCTAAAGTGGGGCAGGTACCCCGCCTGTTAGTCTCGATTGAATATCAAGTCGGCGAAGAATTTCAATTTGGTAATTTAATGGACTATATGCAATTGCATCCCGCCAATGGTAAAGAAGAGATACATTGGGCTGCTCCAACCGATTATTTACTCGATTTATCGCGCCTGCTTGACCGTTTAGCTAGTCAACATCAACGTATTGCGCAAGTTCGTTATGAACAATCCCCAGATTTACAATTGCAAGTGGCAATCCCTCCACAGTGGCAATTGCTTGGCTTTGATACACCCGCATAACCGAGTCTAATCATGCAGGTACTGAGTTTCAGATGGTTTGCTAAGTACGGTCACTTTTTGCGCGCCGAAGCGAATGTCAGTGCGCTCTCTTATCCTATTCCGCCGCGTACAGCAGTATTAGGCTTATTGGGCGCGATTTTAGGTTTAGAAAAAGATCAATTGCCTGAAATATTGAGCAATGCTCAAGTAGCGATAGCAGGTACTTTACCCTCCCGTTTTTGGCATAAGATTAAGCTAAGAAAAGATCCACCCACTGCCTTACCACGAACTATCAAAAAAGGACAAAAAGGCAACAAAGGTTCTGATGAACAAGCAACGTTGGTTTTGCAAGAATGGTTATGGCAACCTAGTTTCCTAATTCATGTTGCTATGCCCGATAATCAGGCAGTTTTTACCGAACTCTATGAAAGAGTTGCTCAGCGGCGTTGGTATTTTAGCCCCTGTATGGGATTATCAGAACTGTTAGCAGAAGTTGAATTAATTGGCATAGCGGCAGCTAAGCCGGTTCCGGCAGGTAAAGTGAAGATTACCTCTATTTTTCCTCAATCGGCTGGACGAGTACTAAATTCAGAAACAAAGTTGGGTATACATCTACTCCGTATGCCTCGTGAAGTTAGTCCTGACCGGGTTTTTTCTCATCAAAATTATTATATAGAACACCAAGGACAGGCTTTTATAGTAGAAACTGAACAGGCTTGGTCATTAGATGAAACAATTAAAACGAAAATGAAGCATGAGGTTGGAAATATTGTTTTTTGCTAATAGATGAGGTAATCCATCTGTTAACCAAATGATAAATCAGGAATAAATCATGCAAATCATTTTATTTGACGACGCTAAACAAAATCTAGAAACGATTTGTGAACAAGTTTGCCAAGACCATGAACCTTACGTGGTAAAAGGGAAAAATGATCATGATGTCGTCATTTTATCGCTTGAAGATTATAACGCTTGGGTAGAAACGAATTACTTGTTATCTAATCCACATAATGCCAAAAGACTATTAACTTCTTTAGAAAAATCTCGCCAGGGTCAACTGCTCAAGCAAGAACTCATTGAAGAATGAATATTTTATTTACTAATGAATCTTGGGAGGATTATCTTTATTGGCAACAAACCGATAAAAAAATTTTACAGAAAATCAATAAACTTATTTATGAGATTAACAGAACACCTTTTGAAGGAATTGGTAAACCGGAACCGCTGCGTTATCAATTGCAAGGTTGTTGGTCACGGCGTATCAATGATGAACATCGACTTGTCTATGAAGTAGTTGCCGGTACCGTAAGAATTATTAGCTGTCGGTATCATTACCAACTTCGGTAGCAAATGTAGCCAGTCAGGTCAAGGTTATTAAATTAAGGCGGTTTCATTACCCCCTTTTCATTCTTGGCGAAGGGAAAAATGAGGGGTGTTGATACTTCCCACTTAACTTAATGGTACGGGTTCCATGTACAGTTAGAAGTTAAAATCGATCGGGGTAAGAAACAACCTCGGCGCAGCAATAATAAGATTAAAAAAGCGAAATCATTTCATGACATTACAATCACATCACGACCCTCATAAAACCTTATCTGAACATTTGCAAGAAGTTCAGCAAGCTGCCCATTTTATTCTTTCTGGTCATTCAGTTAATTTTCCTCAACCGATTATTAATGCCATTATACAGTGTCACGATCTCGGCAAAGGCAGTCGGGCTTTTCAAACCTATATCCGCAACCCAGCCGCTTACAATAAGAATCAAGCTGATCCACGTACTAAATCTCATGCTTTATTATCAGCAGTTTTAGCGACGCTATGGGCGCAACAAGAACAATGGTCAGCATTTGATACCTTGATTTTAACGCAAGCGGTAGCTTGTCATCATGCTGGGTTTAAAAATTTAGATGAATTGGAAATGGCGCTAGAATTGGATATTGAGGATCCGCTTGAGGCACAGTATGCTGCTTTAGATTTAAGCTTACTTACCGAGATCAGCGGCTTAAATTTATCAAATATCGATCAAACTGATTTTGAAGCGGCAAAACGGTGGTTATTTAAACGACAAAAAATCAAAAAACAATTAGCTAATTTGGCTTTGGAATCGGCTTTATCCTTGCGATTATGGGCTCAATTTTGTTTATCTGTATTATTAGAAGCAGACAAAGCTTTTTTGGCTTTACATGAAGAGGGTGCTGCGCCTTATTTGCAAAAAACCGCCCTAGAAATTCCACCGGCTTGGATAGATAATTATTTAACCCAAACGACCCATTCAACTCCGCTTGATGCGTTTCGTGCTACTTTGCAAGCACAAGTTATCCTTAATAGTCAACAACTAACTGAAAAATGTTTTACTTTGACATTACCTACCGGCGCTGGCAAAACTTTAATTGCTGCTCAGTGGGCATTAACACGCCGACAACAATTATCATTACCCAATGGATTTAAGCCTAAAATTATCGTAGTGTTACCTTATCTGTCGATCATTGATCAAGTCGAAAAAATTTACCGGCAAGTACTGGGTATCACGACAACAGAAGCGCATACCGACTTGAAAATGGCTAGCCATTCACTAGCAGATAGAAATTATGAGTTAGAAGGAAAAGCATTAAGCGATTCTTATGCCGAGTTTTTTCTCAATACTTGGCGTGCCGAGATAGTGATTACTACCTTTGATCAATTGTTATTAACGCTCTTTTCCGAACACAATAAGCATTTGATGCGCTTTCATAATTTGATGGATGCCATCATTATTTTAGATGAAGTACAAACTTTACCCCCTCGCTTATGGGATATCACCAACCAAACCTTGCAAACCTTGGCAAAGGTTGGTTACAGCCAAATTCTCATGATGTCTGCAACCCAACCGCATTTATTAACTTCCGCTCAAGAATTAGTAGGAACCACTGAACAAGTTGCAGCGATTTTTAGCCAGTGTCAACGTTATCAAATTCATCTTCAGCATCAATTTGAACAACCGCTTACCGAATTCATTAATGCGCTGCTAACTCGGATTAAAACTTGGTTGGCTCATGAGCAACGCGTCATGATTACTTTAAATACCCGTGCTTCCGCAAAACAGGTATGGCAAGCTTTACAAACAGAATTAGCCGGGCAAATTCCAATTTATTTAATAACGGCTGATGTAACGCCACGAGATCGGTTAGAAAAAATTGGCAATATTCTCAATAATCAGCCTGGTTTGGTGGTCTCTACTCAAACCGTTGAAGCTGGGGTTGATATTGATATGGATGTCATTATTCGTGATTTTGCGCCACTGGATAAACTGATACAAGTTGCTGGACGATGTAATCGCCACAATCATCGCGGAAAACACGGCGGATATGTCGAGGTTGTCCGTCTGCTGAGTTCCTCCGGGCAAAAATATGCTAATTACATATATGATCCGGTTTTACTCAATACGACTTTTGAAATTCTAGAAAATTATCAAACGATTCCTGAAGAATCGGTATTAACGATAAGTGAACGTTACTTTCAGTTACTACACGATAGAATGAATACCGGTAAAGAATTAACTAAACAATACGCTTATTGGCAAGAATTAGAAAAGAGTATCCATACCCTGTTACGATCTCAAGGTGAACAAATTAGTTTTATCGTGTTAGACGATCCAGCCGGTGAAGTACTTCGCTCGCAAATAGAATCTGCTCTAAAAATCAAAGGTCGATGGGCAAGACGACAAGCTTTACAAAAATTAGCCGGTAGTATTAACGAACGCAGTGTCCATGTTTATCAGCGGCGTGGATTTCACCCAGAGGATTATGCTGATTTGCTTGGATACCTTTGGATTTTAAAAGCCGGTTTCTATACAGCTACGGCTGGGTTAGATTTGAAATTAACTGAAGACGATCCCGCTGCATGTCTATTCTAGATGAAGTCCCTTTAACTACCGTTGAATTACGCTGGGATTCGCCACTACCGGGTTTAGGCTCATTGCGAGCACGGCAGTTACGTGGTGCTATAGCCAGGTAGCCAGGGTAGGGTGGGCAAAATGCCGCCCTGGTGCAGCAGGGTATGGATACCAAACTCACACGCACGGCATTTTGCCCACCATCAAGGGAATCTGATACTAAAGGAAGTGATTGGCAACGCCGAGCAATGCCTACCCGACTTGACTACTTGACTTGATTGAAGCAATGGGTTGCTTGTACCGAGGTGAACGGATTCCCGAATTAGCGGGAGCAATGCCATACACATTCCCACGCTCGAGCGTGGGAACGGAGAAACGAGAAAAATTCTCGAACTCAACCTATCGTTCAAGAATCAGTGGTTAATCAAGAATCAACTCAGTCAGAAGTGAATGAACAATCAGTAACACCGATTACAAAGGAATAAGAGTGATGCAATCCGCATTGGCAGAACAACAGACACCGCTAGAATTACCTGAACCTCAATCAACCGTGTTATCTCCGATCAGTTGGCAGACTTATGAAAGTTTGCTCAAGGACCTTGAGGAAGAAGACCAAGTACAACTCACCTATGACCAAGAACGTTTAGAAATTATTATGTCACCTTTGTTACTACCACATGAAAGGTATAGCACGTTAATTCACGATTTTATTAGAATTTTAGGTGATGAATTGGCTCTTGATATCTGTTCTTTGGGTTCAACAACCTTACGTCGTCAAGATTTACAGTGTGGCTTAGAGCCTGATAAATCCTATTATATTCAACATGAAAATCAAGTCAGAGATCAACAAATACTCGATCTGACTCAATTACCTCCCCCTGATTTAGTGGTAGAAGTTGATATGACCAATCCTTCACTTAAAAAATTACCCATTTATTTGGTGTTAGGAGTACCGGAACTCTGGCGTTATGATGGAGAAATGTTTGATATTTATCAAAAAATAGATAACGATTATGTGAAGTGTGAAGTCAGTCTCGTCTTTAATTTGCCACTATGCACAATCATACCCGAATTGCTCAAAAAGAGTTTTCGCATTAGTGAAAGAATTGTGTTAAGTGAATTTCGTCAATGGGTAAGAAAACAGATTGGGTCTGTTAATGGTACAGATAAAGTTACATATAAAAATATTGATTTATAAATAAAAGTACAGTTCAAGTACACTTGAAATACAGTTTAAAATTAAGCTCTAATTTTAATATTAGAGAACCGAGTAACATCGCCTTGATTGAAATTACCGGCTTAGTTGGTAGAGACGCTGAACTCGGGCGGGACGGGGTTGCAAACCCAGTCCCGCTAAGTTATCAAGAAGTCGTGGTAGCAGAAAATGCCCAATTGATTCGCGGTAAAGGCAATCAGGATCGTTTTTTTGAAGTCAATCATGAAACCATTGCCCTTTTTCCAAACCTTAGCTCGCCCTGATGATTTACTTTATCGTCACTTAGAACGCGTTGCTCTCAAAGCTAAGGAAACCATTGCACCGGTTGCCAGATCAGAAGTACGATTAATGGCTTTTTTAGCCGGATTATTTCATGATTTAGGAAAAGCCACTGCTTATTTTCAAAAATATCTCCAAACTCACCAAAAAACTGCTTTAACCCCACACGCTAAAGTCGGTGCGGTATTATCTTGGTGGTATACCGGCGAAATGGGGTTACCGTTGTGGCTAAGAATGGCAGTATTTATCGCGGTGTTAAGACATCACGGGCAGTTAAATTACGACCAATGGCAACAATTATTGATTAATGTGCGTGGTGAGATCAGAACCGAACCGAATAATTTAGGAAAGCAATTAGCTGCATTGGATTTAGTGGGTATCCAGCAGTGGTTAGAACAACAAGTGGTGGATGAATTTAAATTACCGGTCAGTTTATCACCGCTCACCGTAGACAATATCACCACCCAATTGAAACAACCCAAAGGTTCTGAACTGCGCAAAGCCTTTAACGATTTAGATCAAGCGGTTATATTTTTAGCGGGCTGGGGCGCGTTATTGGCAATGGATAAAATAGATGCAGCGCTGGCTGGCGAATACCTGCAGCGACAAGCTTTACCCAGCCAAGCGGTTAAACAATTTAAAGCGCAACAAACTACCTTCTTAGCCACCACCGACTTAAATCAGCGGCGTGAAATCATAGCGACGGCAGTAGAACAACATTGGCTTAATCATTTAGATGGTGCTTTATTTTCGCTCACAGCCCCAACCGGTTCAGGGAAAACGCTAACTATTTTTAATGCTGCGCTATCTGTTCGTGCCGAAATTGAGCAGCAACAAGGTTATGCGCCCCGAATTATTTATTGTTTACCCTTTACCGCGATAATTGATCAAAATTATGCGGTATTTCAACAAGTGTTTCGGGTTAATGAGATAGGCCAGCGTGAAGATTTACTGTTAAAGCATCATCATCTAGTCAGCGGGTTATATCGGCGTTATCGGGGAACGGGAGCTAATCAAGAGGAAGCCATCGAACATCAACCGGATGGCGAGGGACAATTATTAACAGAAAGTTGGCAAAGTGAAATGGTCGTGACCACTTTTTACCAATTACTCCATTCACTCTTATCGAATCAGAATGCTGAACTCAAACGTGCCGGGCAACTGAGCGGTAGTCTCGTTTTAATGGATGAAATTCAGGCTATTCCTATCAAATATTGGCAAAGTTTAGGTTATTTATTTCAATCGGCAGCACGAACCTTAGGCACGCGTTTTGTTCTTTTGACTGCCACTAAACCGCTCATTTTTCCAGCTGGGGAGGCTATTGAATTATTACCACATCATGTCGAGCATTTCCAAGCGTTATCACGCGTTCAATTGCATTGGCATTACGCTGAACATTTGACTTTGGATGATTTTGCAATCCAATTAATTAATCAATATCAAGCGGATAACCGTTCTATGCTGATCATTGTTAATCGCATCAAATCAGTTAACCAGCTATTTAATCAACTCACCGCAGCTTTTGCTGATAGAACAGTACTGGCTTTATCAAGCTATCTTACGCCGAGAGATCGCCGAATACGTCTCTACCTGATTCAACGATTATTGCGTCAACATAAACCGTGTCTCGTTATTGCCACGCAATTAGTGGAAGCCGGCGTTGATATCAGTTTTCCCATCGTTCATCGTGAATTAGCACCGCTTGATTCCGTGATTCAATCAGCGGGACGCTGTAATCGTCATGCGGAAAAACAGCAACTGGGTGAAGTTCACCTCTGGCGTTTATATCAAGCACAAGCGGATGGTAGCTGTGATGATAACCAGCCTTTATATCGCCAAATTTATGATCTACCTTTGATTGAAGCAACTGAGGCAGTTTTAGGACAACAAGCGGTTTTTCAAGAAACTGATTTTTTGCAACTCAGTGAACAGTATTTTCACAGTTGCTGGAACTCCCAAGCACAATGGAATCGAATTGGTCAAGAACCAGTTCATCAATGGTTGCAGGAAGGTGATTTTGAGAAAATCGCTAAAGACTTCAAATTAATTTTCGAAAAATATCCGCAACGGACCTTATTTATTGTTGGTAGCGCTGCCGGAAAGTTACGTTGTAGCGATGTTAATTTATGGGAACAATATGAAAAGATACAAAGAGATAACACCTTATCTCCGCTAGAGCAACAACAAGCCTTTGCTAAAATACGTCGCGCTTTTTATGACCGAGTAGTTCAGGTTAACGAATTACCCGATCCGTATGAACCAATTACACGAGTAGTCGCTAGTGAAGCAACTTACCATTCAGAAACGGGTTTTGTGGCGTTGCCTAAAGATCCGGCGGCAGCTATTTTTTAAGAACAAGATGACACAGATTAAAGGATTAACCGGATCGAACTAAGTGGTTAATTACCCGATAAAGTTGTCGGATGGGTAGCGCGTAGCGAAACCAATCAAAAAATCATTTAAATTAGGAGTAAAACCATGCAAATCATTTTATTTGACGACGCCAAACAAAATCTAGAAACGATTTGTGAACAAGTTTGCCAAGATCATGAACCCTATGTGGTAAAAGGAAAAAATGACCATGATGTCGTCATTTTATTTTATGATATCGTCATTTTATCGCTTGAAGATTATAACGCTTGGGTAGAAACAAACTATTTATTATCTAATCCATATAATGCTAAGCGATTATTGACTTCCTTAGAAAAGGCTCATCAAGGTCAACTTTTCCAACAAGAACTCATTGAAGAATGAATATCTTATTTACTAATGAATCTTGGGAAGATTATCTTTATTGGCAACAAACAGATAAGAAAATTCTATACAAAATCAATAAACTCATTCATGACATTAAAAGAACACCTTTTGAAGGAATCGGGAAACCAGAACCGCTTCGCTATCAATTGCAAGGTTGTTGGTCACGGCGTATCAATAACGCTGCACTTTTACCCACTCTACAACCAACCTACTACCGGCTACGCGGATTATTCATAATGTGTCCACATTCGGATGATTTTGACTATTTTTTCTTCTTCAATAATTTGGTAAATCAGACGATGTTGAAGATTAATTCGTCTGGAATAAGCACCAGTAAGATCGCCCACCAGTTTTTCGTAAGGTGGTGGTTTTTGATAGGGATTTTCTTTCAGGATGGCAAGCAATTTTTCCGTTTTGGAACGAAGACCAGCAGAAGATAGTTTTTTTGCGTCTCGCTGTGCCAGTTTAGTGTAAATAATTTCCCACATTACCAGTCAAGTTCTTTCCCACATTCTGCTATAGGTGTACTTAATCCTTCACGAATTGACTCCCTCATCTTGGGAATTGACAGTAAATATAAAGTCTCTTGAATAGACTCCCAATCTTCTTCGGAAACAAGTACGGCATTGGATTGATGACCTACAATAATGATAGGATTATGTGATACGCCAGTTTCTTCTATTAACTCATCTAGTTTTGAGCGTGCTTCTAATGCCTTAATTGATATCATATTATTTTTTATAGAGTTTAATTGTTAAATATTAGTATATATATCACCTCGACACCTTGCCGGCTACGTGTGATTGTTATTTAGTTTAATATTTTAGAGTTCGTAGAATGCGCTGAACTGGCAAAGTGCATCATTAATAGTAATGATACTCCCAAATGATGCGCTTCGTTCTTCGGCGTCCTACTACTCGTTGACGAGTAGGGGCAGACCGGCGTGTCTCGCCGTGGTGCTGCTGTTTCGGGCAGACACGCCGGTCCTCGCCCTACACTTAACCGGTCAAAATAAATTTTACAGAACACTATTTTATTTTTTAGTCTTTTCAGTTTAGCCAAGTAAGGTGTATTATCGCTCATCATTACTTATTTTAGATAGCAGAACAACATGCCGATTCTAGATGAAGTCCCTTTAACCACCGTTGAATTACGCTGGGATTCGCCGCTACTAGGTCTAGCCTCATTGCGAACACGGCAGTTACGTGGTGCCATAGCACAAGCTTTCTCAGCAGACAGTCACTTTCACCAGCACGACGCACAAGGTCAATTATTGTATCGATATCCCTTGATTCAATACCGTTGGCGAAAAGGATATGGATTAATTACCGGTTGGCATCAGGTGGCGGTCATGTTACTAAATCTCGCTTGGCTAGATTTACCGCTCCAATTAGGTGAAGATTCGGTTTGGGTTAGCGAGGCGATTATTAATACTCAAGCAGCGCAATTTGGTAGTAGTGAGTATTTATTACATTATGATTTTTTTACGCCGGTGCTGTTATTCAATCAGGAAAATTATAAAAGATATAAGCAACTCGATACCCTTACCCAACGCTATGAAAGCGACCGCTTGTTAAGAGCACAATTGTTGACGGCTTTACGGGGTGTGGGTGTGGAATTTAATACGCAACTATATGCTGCTTTTGCTCAGACTGAGACCACCAGTTGCCGCTACAAAAATCAAACGATGATTGGCTTAGTCGGTGGTTTTGTTGCTAATGTGTTATTGCCAGAGGATTTTGCAATCGGTCATGCGGTGAGTCATGGTTATGGTTGGATTACTCGAATTTAAGGCACTCTTTCAAAGGTATTTGACCCCGGTAGGGTGGGCAAAATGCCGTCCACAGAACTCAATTAAAACACGGGACTAACACGGCATTTTGCCCACCATTAATGGTTTATGGTACGGAGTATTCATAACATAAAGACAAAAATGATTGTCCGGCTAAAGATAAAACCTGATTGACTTGTTCATGAGTGACTGATGGAAATCCATCGAAAAATTCGTCTAATTTATCAAGGTGATCAAATAAAGTCTTAATGGGCACGCGGGTACCTTTGAAGCAGGGTTCTCCGCTCATTCTTTCTGGATCAATACTAACTACATCAGAAAAATTAATAAATTTATCCATAGGGTTATCCTCCTATTAGAAATATTTTGCTCAAACTGCTATGCTTAGCTTAACCCATTTAGCCCCGATGCCATTAAGTTAAGCCTTTCTTCTTCACCTCTCAAGGAAGGGTTGGGGGTAGTTCGTAGGATGCGCTGAGCTAGCAAAGCGCATCATTAATAGTGATACTCCTAAATGATGCGCTACGCGACACTGCCATTAAGTTAGGCGGTTAAGGTTAGGGCGAACACGCAGGTTCGCCCCTACATACATAGCATTTTGTAGGGGCAGACCAATGTGTCTGCCCTTAACTTAATAGCAGTGATCCTACGCGAGCTTCAGCCCAATAACCTCCTTCTGAAGCTTCATGGATGATAACTTTGATTTTCATGATTTTAGTCTCCGATATAAATTGAATAAATTAAGTTAACGTAGTATAACTTTATTCATTATTAAATATTAATTTAATTGGATTACGGCTAATATTGAATCCAATCTAGGAGGCTAAATTTATGGATTTGATCCTAACCACCTTTGGGATTTATCTCCATCGTTCTGGTGAATTGTTTCTGATCAAAGTTAACGATGAAACCCAAGAAATCTCTTCGCGTAAAGTTCGCTCTATTTTGATTACCGTCGGTGCGAGTCTTTCTACCGATGCCATTCAATTAGCCGTTGAAAAAAATATTGATCTGATTTTTCTAGATAAATTTGGTGATCCTTACGCTAGAATTTGGCATGGTAAACTTGGCTCTACTACTGCTATTCGCCGGCAACAATTGCGGATTGCAGATACTGAAGCGGGTTTTCAACTTGCTTTAGCTTGGATAGTCAGAAAAATTAATAATCAATTGGACTATCTAGATTCAGCACGTAAAAAACGAACGCGTTTGTCTAGTTTATTGACTGAAGCAATTGAAAAATTAACTGTATCAAGAGATGAAATAGCGGCACTTTCCGGTACGTTAGCTGAAATGCGTTCTACTATTTTTCAATTGGAAATGCAAGCCGCTAAACTTTATTGGCAAACCATTAACTTATTCCTTCCGGAATCCTATCATTTTGAACAACGTTCTAAACGCCCCGCTCAAGATGAGTTTAATTGCTTACTGAATTACGCTTATGGGGTATTGTATGGCATAGTTGAACGTTGTTGTGTGTTAGCCGGATTAGATCCCTATGTTGGATTTATTCATACCGATGATTATAATAAACAATCCTTTGTCTTTGATTTAATTGAGTGTTATCGGATCTGGGCCGATGAATCTGTCGTGAATTTGTTTGCCAATCGTCAAGTAAAACTGAATTTGTTTGACAAGTTGCACAATGGTTTAACTTTAAATCAGGATGGTAAGGCAGTCTTAATCAATTCATTGGTTAATTTTTTAGACGAAAAGATACCTTATAATCGTCGCCAAGTTCAACGTCGTGAAGTTGTTCAGTTGGATTGTCACCACATTGCTAACCAATTACTCGATAACACCCCATGAAACCAACTGAAACCTTGGTATGGATTATTTATGATGTCACACTTGATAAAGCACGCGGTCGAATTGCGAAATTATGCAAAGAAGCCGGACTTTATCGCGTTCAAAAATCGGTTTTTCTCGGTGCAATTGAACGGAATCGTTTAGATGAATTAACCCTGCAAATTGAAGATTTGATTGATGAACAAACTGATTCAGTTTATGTATTTCCCCTTTGCCAAATGGATTTCAAGAAAGTTCAAACCTTAGGACAAGCTTTTGATGAAAAATTAGTTACTGATGAAGTAAAAGCTTTATTTTTATGACGACGGAAATTGATATTAACTCCACACCGATGCTAACACCAACTGAAGTGTTAGAACATATTTGGTGTCCACGATTTACTTGGTTCATGAATGTACAGCATATTCCTCAACATGAGGAAAGCCGTTTTAAAGTATTAAAGGGTAGAGAAATACATGCTCGAAGAGAAACGGAAAATAAAACCTATCTACGACGAAAAATAGGCGTTGTTGACAAACAAATTAGTGTTTACCTTGCCTCACCTCAATTGCGATTACGAGGAATTGTCGATGAAGTATTATGGCTTAAGGATGGCTCATTAGCACCTTTAGATTATAAATATACTGTACCTAATGAACGCGATATTATTTTTAAAACTCATCAAATTCAAATCCAGATTTATGCTTTATTAGTAGAAGCGGTGTATCGAGCAACCGTGACTAAAGGTTTTGTTGCCTATATTCGAGGTAAATATAAGCTCTACGAGGTGCCGGTTAATTTAGAACATCGAGAAGAAATTCAGTTGATAGTAGATGAAATTTTCGCTATCACTCAATCTGAACGCTTACCAAAGCGAACCACTCAGAAAACGCATTGTATAGATTGTTGTTATCGAAATATTTGTGTTTAAAAGTGAGCTGAGTTAATGTCTTGAATAAGTTATATATTGTTATTTAACATTACCTTTTATACGTAAACTGCTGAGACAAAATTATTTTGGTTAAGCATAGATACCTCAGTAATAAATTGAATTTAAATGATAAATTCTCAATTTTTGGCTGCAAAGTGAGCTCAAAATTGGTCATTTTGAATGAATTGAGGGCTAATTTTGAAGCCATTTAAGCGCGCGTGTTGTTTCGTAATTTTATGTTTTTATTTGAGAAAGTGGTAAGCCTCGGCTCTTGAGCTATATCCAGTACAACAAGGATTGAAACACATAATATGTGATAATTTCGCCTCGACCGTAACTCTTCGCTCTTGAGCTATATCCAGTACAACAAGGATTGAAACTTAATTGCCGCTGGTATTGTTCTAACCGGCGGTAGGCTCTTGAGCTATATCCAGTACAACAAGGATTGAAACTCAACCTAGAAGAATTCCGAAAACACCATGGGAAAAACCGGCTCTTGAGCTATATCCAGTACAACA
>JAAUSR010000088.1 GCA_012032555.1 Thioploca sp. | reverse complement strand
ACAACAAGGATTGAAACTAAATTTGCACGGGCGTAAACCCCGTGTGGGCTGGAGCTCTTGAGCTATATCCAGTACAACAAGGATTGAAACACATAATTAAAATAATCGACAATTGTAAATGGGCTCTTGAGCTATATCCAGTACAACAAGGATTGAAACTGGCATTTTGGTACGCCCAGTTGCTCTCGTTCCCACGCTCTGGCGTCACTGCCATTAAGTTAAGCTCAAACCAGTTCTAGAGTAGGATGGGTAGAGCGTTAGCGAAACCCATCAAATGGTTGATGATATTAATAAAAAATGGGTTTCGCTCCACTCTACCCATCCTACTAAATTTCTTAACTTAATGGCAGTGACGCTCTGGCGTGGGAATGCCTACCGGATTTCCATAGCCAAGCACAAGTAGGTTGGGTTTCGTTCCTCAACCCAGCTAGTCGTTATAATTTTCAATCAGTTGATGAGTTTCGCTTCGCTCTACCCATCCTACGAAATTTCTTAACTTAAGGATAGTGACGTAGCGGCGTGGGAATGCCTAATGTCATCAGAAGGGGAAAAATAGGCCTTCCCACGCGGGAGTGTGGGAACGAGGCAAACGAGGAAATTTACGATATTATCGAAAGCGAAAAGATTGAGTAAGACGATTATTGCGGTTCAATTCCCAGTGCTTTTAATTGTGCCGCTAAGCGTTCGGCACGTTGGTGCTCTTGCTCAGCACGTTGACGTTCTTGTTCGGCTTGCTGACGTTCTTGTTCCAGTTGTTCCAGTGGCGTAGGTATCCAATGATGTTGCGCATCATACCACCGCAACCACAAACGTTTTAAACCCTGATAATCACCATACCATAATCCAATACCTAATTGAATTTCCGGTAACCACACTTTGCCTTCACTTAGCGTTAACCGCTGATAACGTCCACCCTGCCACTGAAACACTCGTAACTCCTCGGAATGGCGGCTAAACACCAGATAATAGGGAATTTGTAAAAGTTGTTCATAAACTTGCCATTTCGTCGGTGGTTGCTTGATATCTCGCACCGTTTGACCTAAATCTTCGGCTTCGGTGCCTTCGGAAAGTAATTCTACCACCAGGAAGGGAATAACGCGTTCTTGCCAAATCACGTAACTGTAACGTAATTCGTGTCCTTCATAAAAGCGAGGGATGCCCAAGATAGCAAACCAATCCGGGCGCTTATACCAAGTCGGATGCTGCGGATCGTAGTAAAGATTTAAATCGGTGGCGACACAAATTTGCTCCGCTGGATAAATTGGTGGGCAAAAGGTTTCGCGTAACAGTTGGGGTTGATAGTAATGAAATTCATCCGGCAAACCAGGTTCCTCGGGGTCTTCACTGGGTAAATCATACATCGTTGGCAAAGGTTCAGAGGTTAATGGCAAATCGAGGGGCGGGTGCCATTGTGTTAGCAGTATTGTGGACATTTGCGATTCTCCGAAGGTTAATAGGGAATATCTTCCACTAATTAACAAAGTATTATAATTTAATTATGTCCAATTAACCAGAAAACGATATAAAAATTCACTTGTTCGGAAAAAAGCTAAAAATTATGGTTGGGTTACGCTACGCTAACCCAACCTACGAGTAAGATAAGGTGCGTTAGATGTTAGCCGTAACGCACCCAAAAGCTATTTTTTTACTTTATCTAATTTTTCAGAAGATACCAATGCTTATCTTTGTTTTTATATCGAACTCAGGTTAAGATAAAATGTTGATAACTATCGTTTTTATCACTGGTGTGTTAGCGGTTGTTAGTCCATCTAAATAAATTATAGAATACCCATTGCCAATAATAATATCAGGTGCAATTTAAACTTTAAAATCCTTGAAGATCCAATTAATATGTATTTGTACTACAATTACTTATTAGGATTAGCGTTCCCTTTGGCGTTAAAACTCCAGCAACGATGTCTACGTACGGATTTTTTAAATTGAACTTAACCGAGCATTTTCATGAAAATAGTTTCTATTTTTAATAATAAAGGTGGTGTTGGTAAAACGACACTGATGTATCACTTGGCTCATATTCTTGGTGAAATGGGAAAGAAAGTGCTTATTTTAGATTTAGATCCACAATGTAATATGAGTTTATATGGGATGCAAGAAAAAGAGTTAGAAAAAATTTGGCAAGATGAAGATGATATTATTGATAATGGCATCGATTCCACTAAACAAAAAATGAAGGCTGATGGTAAGGCTAATGATTTTGAAGATCTTCTAAAAAATACCAGAACAATACATTTTCTCTTAAAATCGGTAGAAGAAGGTATCTCAGATTTTGCCGAATTGCCCCCACCTTTCAAACTAACTAATAATTTGGATTTAATACCCAGCAGATTAACGCTGTTTATGTACGAGAATAAAATTTCTGAACGTTGGAGTGGTATGTTCCTGGGAGAATCATTATCGATAAGAACTATTACCAGGATAAGAAGAATTGCTGAATTATATTCTAAAGAACGTGCCTATGATTTTGTTATTATTGATACATCTCCTAATTTGGGTGCATTAAACAAGGTTATTATCTCTACGGCCGATGGTTTTATAGTTTCTTGCCTTCCCGATATGTTCTCTTTGTATGGGATAAAAAATATTGGCCAAGCTTTAACCCAATGGCAGAGAGAATTTAAAACCTGTTTCTCTATTATTTCAGCAGAAAAACGCCAAGAATTTCCGCAGAAATCGGTTAGTTTTTTAGGATACACTATCTACAACGCTAGAAAAAGAAGTAGTGATAGCCGTAACCAATGGAAATTAGCTCAGGCACATTATAATCATGCCCAACAAATTCCTGAAACCATTAAAAAACACATTAGCAAAGAAATCAGAGTGCATCTTACCGAAGAGATGGTAGTTAAACCGATTGGAAATGATGCGGTTATGCATAGCCATAATATGTTGACTAATATGGCACAGAAGTACAAGCAACCAATATGGGCATTACCTAATTATCCAAACTTAGAAGATACTGATAAAAGTACTATCTCAAGTAATAGAGTCGACTATGAAAATACCAAAAATAAGTACCAGCAATTGGCTGAAGATTTCTTAAAGCGAGTTGAAACTTTAGACAGCAGATTTACTAATGAACCTTTGCAAAAAATTGCCATTTTAAACAATGAATGAAAATAACACTATTCAATTTAATAATGCGATTACCAAAGCATTAACTGATTTCAAACGCCGATTAGAACAACAACGTTCCTTTCAAATTCAACACACGTTATTAAGGAAGTTACATGAAGAAATTAAGAAGATAAATTATTGTAATTTAAAATTGTTAGAGGATTTATCTATAGCGTATGAAGACTTTTACCTGAAATTAAGTGAAAGTGGTAGAAGTTATGAAAATCTTGTTGAAGAAAAGAATTTGGTAGATGCGTATAGTGCTTTTGAACAATTTTTATTTGATTGTTTTTGCTCTTTGTACACTTTCTTTCCCAAATATTTAGGCACGCAAGTTAATATTAATGTTGCTGATTTATTTATCGACGAAAATATAGAACACTTTAAAAGAAATATTATTGAATTAAAAGTAAAAAATTTTATCCAAGCAAATAATATTGTGGCTGTTCTTAATGAATTTAAAAAGAAATTTGGTATAAGCAAGAAAAAAGATTTAATTTCTCCAGAAGACATCCAAGTTTTATATGAATTATATCTCGTTAGGAATATTCTTATTCATAATAATGGTATTGTAAACTATGTTTATATAAAACAAGTTAATAAACTTCTTAAAAAAAACGTTAAATATAAATTTAAAAAAGGAGATACGGTGCTAAATGAATTAAAGAATCTAGTACAAGATATTAAAAGCACCTCAACTAAAGTTTGCGAACAGATAACGAAGGTTCTCCAGGAAGAGAGTAATCGATTAGAAGAACATCATAAAAATAAGGTAACTATTCAGCCCGTCGTGCCATAAGTTTAAAGTTTATATAACCACTGATCCCTAATATGAGGTTCAATTTCAAAAGCATCATGCAGCGTCCGAACTTATCACCGCTCAGCTCTGCCAAAAATGTCCCCCTTGTCAGCACACCAGTCTTATTGCCAGCCCCCGTCGTCGGTTTTGAGGAATCGGGGTTACGAGTTGAAGGTAAAGGACACGGGATACACATGTACTCCCAATTTAACCCGGTACATTGTACACCCCAAGAGGTACTCAAAGACTACCCTTACCGAGAAGAAAAACACCCTGCTCAGGTAATAGAAGCCTTTAACGACTAAATGAGCCAATACCTAAAAGGAGAACGAATAGCGATAGATGGAAAAAGTATTAACAGCACCGTGAGTGCCAGCCCAGAATCAGAACAAAATTTGGTAAGTCGAGTTAGCCTCTTTAGTCAACCAAGCCACCTCATCCTCAAAGTAGGCCCATTAGCGAATAATAAAGGCAGTGAAATCAATAAAGTAAGTGAATTACTCGAATAGAAATCAACCCAGCGGTATTGACCGGAGATGCACTTCACGGCCCCAAAAAACCGTCGAAACGATTATTGACAAGGGCAATGGTTACGTCATAGCCATCAAAGGGAATCAACCAAAACGGTCTAGCGCTATAAAAAACCAAACGCAAACCAGTTACCACTTGGAGCTAGCATCCAGTCAAATGTCGTCTCCAAATTTACCGGGCTCCTAAAGAAATGAAGCCCATCTGTACTGGATTACAGCAAGTCATTAGTGTTAGTCGGCAAGGTCAAAGACAAGGTAAAATCATTAACACCACCACTTACTACATGACCAATGAAACGAGCCGAGCCTATATACACTCGCTCATCCCATTAGAGGTCACCGTCGAATAGAAAACAACCGACATGGGGTTAAAGATGTTATTTTTAATGAGGATAATGGTGGCATTCGCCACCCACAGCCAGCGGCTACGACGCTAGGTGGATTTCGTGATATCCCTTGTAACGGGTTAATCATGAATGGGTTTCGTTCCATGACCGCAGGGATTCAAACCGTTGCTGGAAAGGTAGGGTGGTTATGGCAAATGATAAATAACGACACCTCAGGAAAAGATCACTATTTAATCAATTGGTTTGGCTATTTTATAATTCATTTGACTGAATTTAAAACTAAATTTAAACTTTGAAACAGCCCTCCCCCTAACCCTTCCTTGGGATGTGGCTTGGGTTTAGCCAATGGGACACGTTAG
The DNA here is from genome assembly GCA_012032555.1 of Thioploca sp. Classification (GTDB taxonomy): domain Bacteria; phylum Pseudomonadota; class Gammaproteobacteria; order Beggiatoales; family Beggiatoaceae; genus Thioploca. The sequence continues at coordinate 12,084 of JAAUSR010000088.1, read as the reverse complement.
GTGCCAGCCGTAACACACCAACTATTTGAAAGGGAGTATTATTGAAATTTTCAAAAGAACGGTGCGTTACTAGGAAAAAAGAGCATTCAAACGTTAAAGCGGAAGTGCATAACATCACCTTCTTGAACTAGATAATCTTTACCTTCTAAACGCCATTTACCGGCTTCTTTTGCCCCAACTTCACCTCGATAAGTCATAAAATCTGCATAAGAAATCACTTCAGCGCGGATAAAACCGTGTTCAAAATCGGTGTGAATGACACCGGCTGCTTGGGGTGCGGTGACGCCAATTCGAGTTGTCCAAGCTCGGACTTCTTTGGGACCAGCCGTGAAAAAGGTTTGTAACCCTAATAACTGATATCCAGCGTGGATTACTCGATTTAGCCCCGGTTCGGTTAAACCCATTTCACTCAGAAATTCTGCTCTTTCAGCCGGTTCGAGACTGACTAATTCCGCTTCAGTAGCGGCGCTCACCGGGACAACTTCGGCACCTTCTTGTTTAGCTAGTTGGCGTACTTGGTCAAGGTAAGGGTTATTCTCAAAACCAGTTTCGGCAACATTGGCTATGTACAAAGTTGGTTTCCAGGTTAGTAAATGTAATTCCCGCAACCAGACTTGTTCCGGTTCAGTCAGAGTCAAGGTACGCAGGGGATAACCTTGGTTAAGCTGTTGTTGAATCTGTTCTAAAAATTGTTGTTGCGCTATAGCTTCTTTATTGCCGCTCTTGGTATTTTTACTGACCCGTTGTATCGCTCGTTCTAGCGTGGCTAAATCCGCTAAAGCCAGTTCGGTATTAATCGTTTCAATATCACGAAGCGGATTAACTGTTCCAGCAACATGAATCACATCATCATGGTCAAAACAACGCACTACCTGAGCAATGGCTTGCGTTTCCCGGATATGAGCTAAAAATTGATTACCCAGTCCTTCACCTTGAGCGGCACCAGCCACTAAGCCAGCAATATCAACAAATTCCATCGTAGTCGGCATGACTTTTTGGGGTTTAACGATATCAGCCAATGCCGCTAACCGCGAATCCGGCATAGCTACTACCCCTATGTTAGGGTCAATGGTACAAAAAGGATAATTTTCTGCCGCTATATTCGCATTGGTGAGGGCATTAAATAAAGTCGATTTACCCACATTGGGTAAACCCACGATTCCGCATTTAAATCCCATAATGATTATTTAACTTAACTCGTTGTTATTACAAGAAATATAAGCTTTGAATTTAAGCAGTTATTCATTGGTGGTATGTAATTGTTGCATCGCTTTATCCAGTTCTCCCCTAATGATGAAGGGCATTACAGCTAAAGCGGCAGTAATCGATTGTGCTATCGCCAATTGGTCAGCAGAATTGGGTTCACTTAAGACATAATCACTGATTGACACACCACGACCGGGGTGACCAATACCGATTCGCAGGCGAAGAAATCGATTACTCCCCAATTGTGCAATAATATCTTTTAAACCATTATGTTTCCCATCTCCGCCACCTTGTTTTAACCGAGCCGTACCGGGGGGAAAATCCAAATCATCATGCACCACTAAAATCTGCTCTACTGGAATTTTGTAGTAATGTGCTAATACCCGTACCGCTTGTCCACTTCGATTCATAAAGGTGCCCGGTTTCAGTAACCAGACGGAACAGCCGGGATGTTCTACCCGACAAATTGTGCCAGAGAACTTAGCTTCATAGCGAAATGGGTTGGGTAAAGCGAATTGATCGATTAGCCAAAAACCAGCATTATGGCGAGTAGCCATGTAACGTGGTCCTGGATTTCCCAAACCGACTATAAGAGCAATCGACACACTGGTTACTTATCCAGCGGTAGTCCCGGGGGTAGCCGGTTGTTCGTCTTCAGTATGAGTACCCCGTGGCAAATGCACTGACACCACCGGCAGATCATGTTCAGCACCGGCTAGCAGCGCTACAATTTCGACCCCGGCTGGCAAAGCCAAATTGGATAAATGAATAACTTGATTGAGGTTAATTTCACTCAAATCAATAGCAATAAATTCCGGTAAATTTTTGGGTAAACAACGGATTTCTACTTCAGCCAGATGATGTGATATCACGCCACCACCTTGTTTAACGCCAATACATTTATCTTCGTTAATAAAGTGTAACGGGATCGTTTTATACAAGGTCTGCGTTTCACTCACCCGCTGGAAATCAACATGCATGATGCTCAAGCGATAAGGATGACGTTGTAATGCTTTGAGTACCACCTTTTCGGGTTGTTCGTCAATTTTAAGCGTCAAAATATGAGAATAAAATGCTTCTTGTTGAAGATGTTTTTGTAACTCATTATGAGATAGCGTTAGAGATATCGGTTCTTTATTTGCGCCATATAGAACTGCTGGCACCAAATTAGCGCGGCGTAACCGACGATTCGCGCCGGTACCAAGCTCAGTACGCCGCTGAGCAATTAATTCAAATTCTTGCATAAGCTGGTTCTCCTAATAATAAAAAATCCCCTCAGGGGGATAAAATAGTTAGCACAAAATGAGTTGTTGTTAACTGAGATTAATACCCAAAAAATTAATCCACAAACAGTGAACTGACGGACTCTTCCTCACTAATACGACGTATGGTCTCCGCTAACATTTCCGCAATACTTAATTGCCGAATTCGTGGACAGTGAGCGGCTTCTGCAGTTAAAGGAATAGTATCGGTAACTACTAATTCGTCTAATTCTGAGGCAGTAATATTGGTTACGGCTCGACCGGATAACACCGGGTGGGTACAATAAGCCACGACTTTGGCAGCACCATTTTCTTTCAGTGCGGCAGCCGCTTCACACAGTGTACCGGCGGTATCAACCATATCATCAATGATAACACAAGTGCGGTTTTCAACTTCACCAATAATATTCATAACCTTAGCTTCATTTGGACGCGGACGACGCTTATCAATAATCGCTAACTCAGCATCATCAAGCTGTCGTGCTAAAGCTCTCGCTCTGACAACACCACCAACATCCGGTGAAACGACCACTAAGTTGGGATATTCTAATCGCCAGATCTCGCCTAATAAAATCGGTGAGGCATAGATATTATCAACCGGTAAGTCAAAATAACCTTGAATCTGATCAGCATGTAAATCGATAGTTAATACTCGGTCAGTGCCCACAGTGGTAATCATATTAGCGACGACTTTAGCGGTAATCGGTACCCGTGCAGAACGTGGGCGACGATCTTGGCGTGAATAACCAAAATAAGGAATAACCGTCGTAACACGACCCGCTGACGCTCGTCGGACCGCATCAACTAATACGAGTAGTTCCATTAAATTGTCATTGGTTGGCCGACAAGTCGGTTGGATAATAAACACGTCTTTGCCGCGTACATTTTCGCGGATTTCTACCATAATTTCGTCATCGCTAAAGCGACTCACTACGGCTTTACCTAAAGGTAAATTCAGATGACCCACTACAGCTTGAGCTAAAGTGGGGTTAGCATTACCCGTAAATACCATCATTCGGCTCGACACATCCGAATCTCCCACGGGGTTAATTAAGTTGATAACAACGAATAATGAGGAAAAATGGCTGGGGTGCTAGGATTCGAACCTAGGAATGCTGGGATCAAAACCCAGTGCCTTACCGCTTGGCTACACCCCAATTTATTGGCGGGGTTATTATACCCTGTTTTTATGGCTCTGCGAAGCACTTTAGGGCCGGAGAAATATTTCGTCCTTGAGCAACAAAACCATACCCTATTTCTGGCAAATTTGCAAGAACAGCCTGTGCTTCTGCGGGTTGTTCAAAACGAGCAAATAAGCATGATCCGGTTCCGGTTAAGCGGCTAGGACGGTATTGATCTAGCCATTTCATCGCTTGCTCAACCGGTGGATAGCGGTTACGAACAATTGGTTCACAAACATTAGTCGTTTGCCCAGCCAAAAACGTGCCTATTTTGATAGGTAATGTGTCACGTGTCAATGCTGGATCAGTAAAAATTTCCCGGGTTGAAATTGAACAGCCAGGATAAATCACTAAATACCACGGTTCATCTAATTCTAACGCTGTTAACTTTTCCCCAATCCCTTCTGCCCAAGCCGCATGTCCATACAAGAAAATAGGGACATCTGCACCCAAACTTAACCCAATTTGAGTTAGAATTACTTTAGAAAGATGTAATTGCCATAACTGATTTAATGCCAACAGGGTGGTAGCCGCATTAGAACTGCCACCTCCCAGCCCCCCCCCCACCGGGATTTTTTTGTCAACCTGGATATCCACACCCAGTGAAGTGCCGCTATATTGTTGAAGTAATTGAGCGGCACGGAAGATTAAATCTTGTTCAAGGGGCCAAGGTTGAGTAAAAGCCGGATATCGTAATTGTCCATCTCGACGGATATCAAAATAGAGCACATCATAATAATCTAAAAATTGAAAAGCCGTTTGTAAACAATGGTAACCATCTTCTCGCCGTGAGGTGATATGTAAAAACAGATTCAATTTGGCCGGTGCTAAGCAAGAATACATGGTTTAGTTTTAGATTCAACCTTAATCAGCAACCTTAATCAGCAAAAGAGATCTTAGGTTTAGCGGGGAAAGAATCGGGTAGATTCAGTTCCCACTGCGTAATCACAATTTTGACCTGAAAACGATCATTTTCTAAAAATAGCTTTTGGGGTAAATAAAATTGTTGGACTTTGATATAACGCTTATATTCAATTTGCCAATTATCTTGTTGTAAGACAGTTAGTTGTCCAGCGGCATTCAGTTGATAATGGCGTGGTGGGGGTTGCGGTGAGGGTGCCCCTCTAATCCAAAAATTTAAATGCGTTACGGGAATATTGACCTGCAAAGTCTCGGCTACTAAAGTATCCGGGTTATTGGCAACAAATCGCTTATTATCGGCTGTTTGCATAACAACTTGTTGTTCGTTACCATCCAAACGAATAACGCCTTGCCCCACTGGATTATTAAAGCGTAATTGATAAGTTTGACCTTGTTGTTGCCAATACACTTTAGCACTCCAATTGTCATCCTGGGTTGAAACGGCAATGCGACCTTGCAATTGCCAGCGTTGGAGTTGACCAGCTGGAATAGGTGGTAGCGGTGGTAAGGAAACACAACTCGACAATAACAATAGTCCAGTTAACCATAATTTTTTCATGGTAGAAAGTGACGGATAACGGCTTGAAGTTTTTCATCGTTAGGAAAATTTTGCAAAGCTTCTTTCCATACAATTTGTGCCGCTGTTTGATCACCACTCTCCCATAATACTTCGCCTAAATGGGCAGCCACTTCGGGATCATTTTGTTTGGCTTGTGCTTTCCGTAAATAAGCAATGGCTTCAGCGTATTTTCCCATTTTATATAAGACCCAGCCCATACTATCTAAAATATAATATTCTTCATTGTCAGAACTGAGTTGTAGCGCTCGTTTGATTAATTCATAGGCTTCTTGATAGCGAGTCGTATGAGCGGTGAGACTATAACCTAACGCGTTGAGTGCATTGATATTATTAGGATCAATAAGCAATACTTGGTGGAGATCTTGTTCTAATTGTTCTAACAATCCCATTTTTTCTGCCAATAAAGCTCGACTATAGCGTAAGTCAATATTATCAGGCTTTAATTGCAGCGCACGATTATAAGCCGCCATGGCACGGTCATATTGTTCTTTATCAATCAATAATTCTGCTTCCAATTGGATCAGGGTGATCGCTTCGTCATCGTCTTCAACGGGCACATTTTGGAGATATTCAATGGCTTGGTCTAAGTGTCCTTGTTCAGACAAAATTAAAGCGATTCTAGCTTGTGCATTGAGATAAATTGGTCCCCCATCCACTTTTTTATACCAGGATAAAGCTGTGGTTAAGTCATTTTCAACTTGAGCAATCTGACCTAAGTAATAATAGGCGATATTGTCTTGTTCACCAATTTTCAATAATTCAGTGAAATACTTTTTGGCTGCCGCTAATTGTTCTTTTTGTAAGGATAGGACACCTAAAGCATATAATATATCACCCTGTTGGGGATGTTGAGATAAAAGTTGTTCAAATTGGCGAATGGATTCATCAAATTTCTCCGCTTCGGCTAACAAGCGTGCATACATTAAACGCCATTCTTGTTGGTCAGGATATTGATATAAAGCTTGTCTCATCCATTGCAAGGCTTGCTCAGATTGTCCTTGTTTATCCAATAAATAAGCGTACAGTGGGACTGCTTGAGGATGATTAGGAACTTGTTGAATGAGTTGTTGTAAAATAGCTTGTGCTTTATCCCATTGCTCTGCATTAATCAGTAATCGGCCATATATCAATAAAGTGGTTGAATCCTTTGGTCGTTTGGTTACCAATTGTTCCAGCCATTTTAAGGCTTCTTCCGGATCCTGTTGTTCCAATAAAGCCATCACTTCTTGCTGTTGTTGGGGATTATCTTTAGCACTATCCAACATGGCTTCTAAATGAACGAGAATTTCCGCTGTATTTTTTTGGCGTAATAACATTTTCACCAGAATTTGGCGGGCATTCAGATTATCTGGTGCAATCTCCACCCATAAACGGGCTGCAGCAGTGGCAATCTCATACTGTCGAGCATGTAATGCCACTAGCGTAGCACGTTCAACGAGGTAGGAATTGCGAGTTTGCTGAGCAACATCAAAAAAATACGTCGCGGCAACTTCATAATAGCCTCGTCGTGCGGCTATTTCAGCGACTAATACTTTATACATGTATTGCTGTTGAAGAGAAACAAACAGTGCCGCACTAGAAACAACTTGAGGGTTGTTTTCTTTTAGCTGTGCAGAATTAGGTTCAGCATGCGCTCCTCCTTGTGGAGTCAATTGGTTGGCACAACCCATGAGTAAATTCGTGAGTATGATCACGCCCACATTTTTACCTAAAACTTTAATCTTCACATTGACGCTCCACTGGATTAACGGAGCCTGCTTAGGCTAACCAAAAAATTATCGTTGCTCATATTTTATTTATCATTGTAATCTATCCTTATAGGATAGTATTTTACAATATTTCACTAAATTAATTTCAGTTATGGTCAATACATTTCCACTAACTCAGATAAACCACTTATAAAAGCAAGCTAAAACGCCTTACCCTTTATAAATTAGGGTGTAATTAAACGAATAGCGGAAGAGATTTATTAAAGAATTCTATGACCGGTTGGGTGAGCAATTATGATTAATTTTAGATCAAGAATTGAAACATTTTATATTTAAAATATTGATTATTAATAGATAATATGATTATAAATGAATAAATCATTAGAATTAATAAAAACTGTCCGAAGTATTCGCGATCAAATTTGCGTTTAAATTAACTACTTTTTACAAGTAAATTATATCGTTTCGCTTATCTTGAAATAGTGTACGAAATCCTCCATTTTTTTGTAAAGTTTTCTCCTATATAAAAATCAATTAGGTTCTTAATAGACGATTAATAAAAACCAACCAAAGGATTATTATGAAAATAGGTGATCCACTTCCTCATATTACCTTACCGGCAACCGGAAATAAAATGATTACCTTGTCCGCTTGTATTGGTCAACCACTCGTTCTCTATTTCTATCCACGCGATGATACACCGGGTTGTACTCAAGAAGGTCAGGATTTTCGCGATAATTATAACGCTTTTCAAGCAGCACATACGCTTATTCTCGGTGTCTCTCGAGAGAGTGTCAAACAACATAAGCAATTCCGAACTAAATATCATTTTCCTTTTGATTTACTAGCCGATGAAAACGAACAATTATGTCAATTATTTGCGGTGATAAAATTAAAAAATAAATTGGGTCAATCAGTTAGCGGTATTGAACGGAGTACTTTTTTATTTGATCAAACGGGCATATTACGCTATGAATGGCGTCAGGTAAAGGTTGCAGGACATGTCCAAGAGGTACTTAAGATCATGGATAGTCTCTAGAAAATCAGTTGCTAATCTATAACTTATGTCTAATTGTTTATTTATACTTGATACCAATGTGCTTATGCACGATCCAACGGCATTATTTCGTTTTGCCGAACATGATGTTTATTTACCAATGGTGGTACTTGAGGAACTTGATGCCGCTAAAAAAGGCACTTCTGAATTAGCTCGTAATGTACGCCAAGTCAGCCGATTTATTGACGAATTAATTAATCAGCAAGGCAATATTACTGGTGGTGTTACTCTACCGATTTATGATAAAAATAAAACTGGTGGACGTTTATTTTTTCAAACAGAATCGTTGGCGAATAATTTATTACCGACCACCTTACCGGGCAATAAACCGGATAATACTCTACTCAGTACGGCCATAGCATTACAACAAGCTAATACCCACCGACGAGTGACTTTGGTTTCTAAAGACATCAATTTACGTATCAAAGCGCAGGTGCTTGGTATTCATGCTGAAGATTATACCAATGATAAAGTTCTTGACGATGCGGATTTACTTTATACCGGAAGCCAAGCTTTACCAGTAGATTTTTGGGAAAATCATGGTAAGGAGATGACCGCTTGGCAACAAGAGGGACGAACTTTTTATACGGTTACTGGACCGGCTATTTCCCAATGGTATACCAATCAATTTGTTTTTATTCCAGAGGAAGGTGGGTTTGAAGCGATCGTTCGAGAATGCTACTCTGATCGTGCCATTATTGAATGGACTCGAGACTTTCGTTCACTAAAACATAATGTTTGGGGTATTAGTGCGCGTAACCGCGAACAAAATTTTGCGTTAAATTTACTCACTGATCCGGATATTGATTTTGTTACGCTACTGGGTTCGGCCGGTACGGGTAAGACATTGCTAACTTTAGCGGCTGGTTTAGCACAAACGTTGGATCAAAAAATTTATAGAGAAATTATTGTGACACGAGTCACTGTGCCGGTCGGTGAGGATATTGGTTTTTTACCCGGTACCGAAGAAGAAAAAATGACACCTTGGATGGGTGCGTTTGTTGATAATCTCGAAGTTCTCACCCCAACCCATGGCGGTGAATGGGGACGTGCCGCAACGGCTGATCTATTACATAATCGCATTAAAATTCGTTCACTTAATTTCATGCGCGGTCGGACTTTTCTTAATCGATTCATTATCTTAGATGAAGCACAAAATTTAACTTCTAAACAGATGAAAACCTTTATTACGCGCGCTGGACCAGGAACCAAAATCGTGTGCCTCGGAAATATTGCTCAAATTGATACCCCTTATTTAACCGAAACGACCTCAGGTCTTACCTATGTTGTTGATCGTTTTAAATATTGGGAACACAGTGGCCATATCACTTTACAACGCGGTGAGCGCTCCCGCTTAGCAGATTTTGCGAATCAGTCGTTATAATTGTTTACCTCATTTAAACTGTTTATTAATAGGTAGAAAATTTTAAAATCCTAAATAGACTTGAGAAGGCATGAGCTACACACGATATACCCCATTTCCATAACTGACAACTGATATATCACGGAATTTATTATGCATATTGTTCAAGAAGCACTTACCTTCGATGATGTTTTACTTCTTCCGGCTTACTCCAATGTTTTACCTAAACAAGCTCAACTGAATACTCAGCTAACACGCGATATCAGTCTCAATATTCCTATTGTTTCCGCAGCTATGGATACTGTTACGGAAGCGCGTCTAGCGATTACGATGGCTCAAGAAGGCGGTATCGGTATTATTCACAAAAACATGACGCTTGAAGAACAGGCTCGCCAAGTACGAACCGTGAAAAAATTTGAAAGTTGGGTGATTAGCGATCCTTTTACTATGCCACCCCATACCAGTATTCGAGAAGTACTTAATTTAACTCGTGCGCATAATATTTCTGGTGTTCCGATTGTTGATAAGGGTATTTTAGTGGGTATTGTCACCAGTCGTGATTTACGTTTTGAAACCCATTACGATAATCCAGTTGCTCAAATCATGACTCCCAAAGAGCGGTTAGTTACCGTAAGTGAAAGGACCAGTCGTGAAGAAGTACGGCAGCTACTCCATCAACATCGGATTGAAAAGATTCTGGTCGTTGATGATAACTTTCAATTACGTGGTTTGATTACCGTCAAAGATATTCAAAAAGCCACTGAAAAACCGAATGCTTGTAAAGATGAACAAGAACGTTTACGGGTTGGCGCCGCTGTTGGAACCGGAGAAGATAGCCGGGAACGCATTGCAGCTTTGGTAGAAGCTAAAGTCGATGTCATTGTCATTGATACCGCCCATGGACATGCCCAAGGAGTGCTTGATCAAGTCCGTTGGGTTAAACAGAATTATCCCGATGTTCAAGTGATTGGTGGTAACATTGCTACCGGTGAGGCAGCTAAAGCATTAATCCATGCTGGCGCAGATGCAGTTAAAGTCGGCATTGGTCCAGGTTCTATTTGTACTACCCGTATTGTTGCCGGAGTAGGTGTTCCGCAGATTACCGCCATTGCTAATGTTGCCCAAGCGCTTCAAGGAACTGATATTCCGCTGATTGCCGATGGTGGGATTCGTTACTCCGGTGATATCGCTAAATCGATAGCCGCTGGCGCACATTCCGTGATGATAGGTGGATTATTTGCGGGAACAGAAGAAGCACCTGGTGAAGTCGAACTTTATCAAGGTCGTGCTTATAAATCCTATCGTGGGATGGGATCATTGGCAGCCATGTCACAATCTCAAAGTTCTAAAGATCGTTATTTTCAAGAACATGTTGATGCCAGTAGTAAATTAGTTCCTGAAGGCATTGAAGGTCGGGTACCTTATCGGGGCGCTTTAATTGATGTCATTCATCAACTATTAGGTGGATTACGTTCAAGCATGGGTTATACGGGATGTCTTACGCTGGAAGAAATGCATACTAAAACTCAATTTGTTCGAATTAGTCTTGCCGGTATGCGGGAAAGTCACGTACATGATGTATCGATTACGAAAGAAGCGCCGAATTATCGGGTGGATTAAGTAATAGAATTGTGCTAAAAAATTGAATTATTACTCAAGATAACATCAAAAGCATACCAATATGACAACTCGATTAAATTCTATTGATTTATTACGAGGTATGGTGATAATTCTCATGGCATTAGATCATGTTCGGCATTTTTTGGTACAACTGTCTTTAGTCCAGTAGACCTGACGCAAACCTCACCAGAATTATTTTTAACGCGTTGGATTACTCATTTTTGTGCGCCGGTATTTGTGTTTCTAGCCGGTGTCAGTGCTTTTCTTTATAGTAATAAAGGACGTAGTCAAAGTGAGTTAAGTTTTTTTCTGGTGACGCGAGGAATAGGATTAATCTTGCTTGAATTGACTGTTGTTAGTTTAAGTTGGCAAGCACCCTTTGCAGTTGTTCAGATCATTTGGGCTTTAGGTTGGTCTATGATAATGTTAGCCCTGTTGATAAAGTTACCTCATTGGTTGATTGCTATCGTTGCGTTGGGAATGATAATCGGACATCATTTTTTAGATGGCATTGAACTAAGTCTCACCGAAAATTGGAGACCATTGTGGATGGTGCTCCATGTTCCCGGTAAAATTAATTTAGGTGATCATCAGATAAGGATAATTTATCCTTTAATTCCTTGGATAGGCGTTATGGCAGTGGGGTATCTGTTAGGTCCCTTATTTTTGGTGGATCACAAAGCCAGACAACATTTGTTTCTTACCATTGGTAGTGGATTGGTTATAATATTTCTATTATTGCGTTATTTTAACGGCTATGGTGATGCCTCGTTATGGACTACACAAGAACGAGGAGCCGTTTATACCGGATTATCCTTCATCAATACAACTAAGTATCCGCCTTCATTGTTATTTCTTTTAATGACGTTAGGTCCCACATTAATCGTCTTGCCGCTCGTTGAAAACTTATCTGGTTATATTTCGCAGGTTTTTATCCGCTTGGGTCGAGTCCCTTTATTTTTCTATCTGATTCATATACCAATCATAAGATTATTAGCCATTATTTGGTCTCACTACCTGGGTAATTGGCCAAACAAATACCAGCCCAATCTTTGGCTGGTGTATGGTGTTTGGATAAGTGTTATTTTGATATTGTATCCCCTATGTTATTGGTTTAGTGAAATTAAACGGCATCATCAAAATGGTGGTTAAGTTATTTATAACAAGGGTTCGGACCGTTTCTTA
>JAAUSR010000029.1 GCA_012032555.1 Thioploca sp. | reverse complement strand
GCAACATACGCCCCTCCTCGTCAGTCTCGATATCGTAAAGTTTCAATCCTTGTTGTACTGGATATAGCTCAAGAGCCGAGGCCTACTACTTTTCTAAACAAAAACAAAATATTATGAAAGAACACTTTACCTTAAATAGCTTCAAAATTACCTCTCAATTCACTCAAAACGACCAATTTTGATCCCGCTTTGCAGCCAAAAAATGAGAAATTATTATTTAAATTCAACATATTACGTGAACACCTTTGTTCAACTAAAATAATTTTGTCTCAGCAGTTCAAATATAAAAAATAAGGTTAAGCTAAAGTATTAGGATATTCAAAGTGTTATTTGATAATGCCCACCAAAATATTAAAGTACTTTAACATCGCTTTGGTTGCTGATTTAAAATCACGTTGTCAATGTTAGCTAAATCCCAGTACAATGTCAAAAAATATTATTTACCGTCAACTTAGCGTCATTCTCGCACCAGCGGAAATCAATTAACCTTTGAAAAACGGGATACCTGCTTACTCGGATATGACGAACCCAACTTTAAGTTGATAGTAGTAAAACTACACTTGAGCTAAAAAATTTTGTAATAGCGACATAAAGATTTCAGAATGAGATAAAAATGGAATATGTGCCGCTGCTGGAATACATTCTTGATATAAATTAGGCCACCAAGGTTGACAGTCTTTGCCCATCTCTGCCGGCACAACGGTATCATATTCACCCAAACATAATAAAGCCGGGCAGCAAATCTGCGCTAATTCCGGGCGTAAATCGGTGTCTTGTAAAAATCGTAACCCCGTTAGTAAAGCGGTGGGTTGTAACCAGCCGGATTGTTTTAACCCGATATTCAGGGAGCGTAATTGTTGGCGAGCTGTTTCGCTACCTTTGACTTGCAACGCTAAAAAACGTTGTAAGGTACCTTCGGTATCATTCTGTAATTGTTCAGAAAATTGTTGTAATACCATTGGTGAAATCGCATGCGGCCAATCTGGGGCGGTGACAAAACGAGGTGAGCTAGCAACCAGTACCAATGCACGTACCCAGGCTGGTCGCCATCTCGCCACCGCCATCGCGATTAATCCGCCTAATGACCAACCTATCCACACCGCTTGTGGTGGTAGTTGTGTGGCGAAGGTTTCGATTAAAACCGGTAAGGTGTATTCGTAATAAGAGCTGCGACCATGTCCAGGTAAATCAACTTGGTAGACGTGCCAATGCGAAGCAAGGTAAGGAACCAGGGGGTTCCAAATTTCGCTATTAAAGCCCCAACCATGAAGTAAAATAAGAGGTCTGCCTTGCCCCAGTGATTTGATGAATAAGCTCATTGCTTCATACAGCCGATTGTAAAGCGCGGCGAATTAAGATTTCACTGGTCAAGCCTTCTTCCGCCACAGCTTGTACCCAACGACTGGCTTCTTGAGGTTTATAACCGAGGGCAATTAAAGCGCTGATGGCGTCATCAACTGGGCTAATAATTCCTAATGTACGAAGAGAAGTGGTCGTGGTAGCTGGTTGATTAGTAGACCAGTTGGCTAAACGATCTCGCATTTCGACGATTAGCCTTTCTGCTGTTTTTTTACCGACACCGGGAATACGAGTCAAGCGTTGGATATTATTGTCATGCACACATTGCACAAAACTGGTCAAATCCATCGTTGACAAAATGCTAAGTGCTAATTTAGGTCCAACGCCATTGACGCGAATGAGGGTACGGAATAACGACCGCTCAGCATCATTGCTAAAGCCATACAACACTTGTGTATCTTCCCGCATGCTAAGATGAGTCAAGAGTTTTACGGTTTGGTTTAAATCAGGTAACCGCTCAAAAGTCGAAAGTGGTGCTAAAAGTTCATAACCAACGCCTTGAACATCAATAACTAACAGCGGTGGTTGTTTTTCAACAAGTAATCCGTGTAAATGATTAATCATAGCGACCTACGAGGTGGTTTTCGGAAAGGAAGTTAGTGAACTACTTTGAGTAGTATGAACATGACAAATGGCAATCGCTAAGGCATCAGCAGCATCGGCTGAAGGAATAGCTGAAAGCGATAATAGCACTTTAACCATATGTTGTACCTGGATTTTTTCTGCATGTCCATGACCAACGACAGCTTGTTTGATTTGAGTGGGTGCGTATTCATAGAGATCTAAACCGGCTTGGACCGCAGCTACGATAGCAACTCCGCGCGCTTGTCCCAATTTAAGTGCCGCTGCGATATTGCGATGAATAAAAACTTGTTCAATAGCCGCTATAGTCGGTTGATATTGTTCTATAATTTGCGTAATGCCGCTATAGATTTCTTGTAAACGTAATGGTAAAGCAGTTGACCGTATATTAATCCCACCACTACTGAGGTAAATCAGTTGTTGTTGTTGGACTTCAATAACACCAAAGCCAGTACGACGAGAACCGGGATCGATACCCAGAATACGCATCCTACTTAAACCAACTGATTCATGATTTCATCACTGATATCGGCGTTGGAGTAAACTTGTTGGACATCGTCTAATTCTTCTAATAAATCGAATAATCGCAGCATCTTTTGTGCGGTTTCCAAATCTAAAGTGCTATTAGTCGTTGCTCGCATAGTAATTTCTGCTTGTCCGGGGATGAGTTTCGCTTTGGTCATCGCTTCGGTGATGGTGTAAAAATCATCAGGGGCAGTGAGTACATCAATCGAGTTGTCTTCGTTTCTAACGATATCCTGAGCACCGGCTTCGAGTGCAATTTCCATAATATAGTCTTCATCGCTACCGATTGGAAAGCTGAGTTGCCCAACTTTCTCAAATAAGTACGCGACTGAACCGTCTGTGCCTAAATTACCACCACATTTGTTAAATACATAACGGACTTCTGCTACGGTACGATTGCGGTTCTCGGTCATACAATCGACCATGACGGCTATTCCGCCGGGTCCATAGCCTTCATAACGAATTTCTTCGTAAGAAACGCCTTCTAACGCACCGGCACCGCGTTTGATGGCTCTTTCTACGGCATCTTTAGTCATGTTATTCGATAAAGCTTTATCAATAGCCGCTCGCAAGCGGGGATTGGAACTGGGATCACTACCACCCATTCTCGCTGCTATGGTAATTTCCCGGATAAGTCTGGTAAATAATTTACTGCGCTTGGCATCCTGAACATTTTTACGATGTTGGATGTTTGCCCATTTACTGTGTCCTGCCATAAACTTTTGATTTAGATAAATGTTTAGAAAAGTTTTAACCTAGATTTTTGCAAGTCTGTTTTCATCCCTTTTAAAAAAGGGGTGTTAGGAAAAATTTTTAATTAATTGTTAATTCCTTAAATGTCAAATTAATCTTACTCAATTACTTATTGGTAACCCATCGAGAAATGGGTCGGTTGGGTTTTGCTGCGTTTAACCCAACCTAATTTTTATTTAAAATTCAGTGAATTATTTCTTCAAAACAGTCGGCACAATAATACATCATTTGCCGATCCCCATTAGGATAAATCACTTCATAATCAGGATTACCATCACCATTGATATCTTTAGTCATATAAAACTGCATTTGGTTAGTTACTGAACGTCCCGGTGTCACTAAGTAATCGAGTACACCTTTATAAACGGTTTTTTGCTCGCCTTTGCCACGGTAGGCATAAACTCGCCCATCATTATACAATACAGTTTGGCTATCACTTTCTGCTGTTAAGGCATATAAAGCCGCTGGATCAGCCGCAGCCGGATACATAAATTGTTGACGTCGCTGTGATATACCCGCTAGGGGATCACTGACATCAAAGGTCAGAAAGATCTCACTCAGGTGTTCAATCCAAGATGAAGCAGTCCCATTAAGTCCTAAAGGAATATCGCTGGGCATATCAACTGAGAATAAATTGGGACGAGCCATATAATAATTGCCATTAGCCAGTGGCACTTTTAAGTTACCATTCGGTTGCATCGTCATGGGAGGTAAATCTAATTGCGCTAATGCCCACTGTAATGCTATTGCGTCTTGCACTACCGGTAGAGCCGTTATTTTACGTCCAGTATGAGTAACGAAAATGACTTCACCATCCGGTACTAAAGTTAACCCAAGTGATTTAAAAGGCGTATTATCAATTGTGGGTTTGCCCCAAACCTGCTGCACCTGGATAGGTAACGCTGTATAGTGCAATGGTCCGGTATCGAGGACGAGATAACCGTTATCCAGATTTTGCCACAAAGCTAAGTTAAGTTGAATAAGTTCTGGCAAGCCATTGATAGCTTCTACGATACCGCCTATCGCATTAGAAAGCAAGACATCACTCGTGAGCCGAATAGCGGAACTATTTAGTTCGGGTATAGTAATTTCTCCCAATATGGTCTTTAAGTCAGCCAGATAAGGAATGTTACTATTATCTACAAATGCCACTTTTTCTCTTAGAACGACCTGACTATCTAATACTGCTCCGGCTCCTACAATGAGATTAGTTAAGTTGGTATCGGCAACGATCTCAACGTTATCGATGATAGCTCGTTTACCAACTTCGGTTTGAATATTACCTCGAACGATGCCTTTAATTTGATTACCACCGAATAATTGGGTATTAGCGAGTAAAGTAACATCTTGGACGACACCTTCATTACTGACTTGACCAGCAAGTTGCCCACCAACCACGGTTCCAAAAGCAGTAATTCTGATATCCGATAAAATATTGTCATAATTTTCTAGGTAACAGTCAATGATCGGTGCCGGTTTACATTCACCAGAATCATTATCAACTATCGTTAACATGGCTTCCGTTAAGGTACCCAGTTGGGCATTACCAGTAGTGATATCAGTTAGTCTGATTAACAAGGTTTCATTACCTTCCGCATCTCGGTCTTCTAATAAGCGGATAGTCAAGCTTTTTCGCTGGTATCACCATTAACCCAAGTGATAATACCTTTGAGGGGAGCTTGATAATCTTGACCTAGCGTCGCGCAGTGGGTATCTGGACATTGAGTAACGATTTCATACCCAACGGTAACTTGACCAATCTTGCCACCAGTACGGCTTAATTTAATCGTGGCGGGTTTATTACCTTCATCAGCTACAAAATGATTAGCGGCAAATTGGATGGTCGTGGCATCATTATCAATAATGGTGACCATCGCTTGGGCATGATCACCTAATTTAGCACCGCCAGTTGGATTAGTTAATTCTAAGAAAAAATTCTCATCGCCTTCAATGAGACCATCATCAGTCAGACCAATTGAAAAATTTTTTTCATCTTTTTCACCATCTAACCAGCGAAAAGTACCTTGAGTAGCTATAAAATCTTTATCGGTTGCGGTTTCATTTTGAGTGGTATAGGTGACTTCAACTACACCTTTGCTACCTTGAGTACGGGTAATGGTAACCGTTAGATTGCCACCATTTTCGTTAACCTGATAGTTGTTAGCGGCAAATTGTAATATACCTGGAGAATTCGCAGTGGTATCCGGCGTAGCTAAACTATCTAGAATACTGACTGTTGCTTGGGAAAGCGTTCCTAAACTAGCTTCTCCGGTAGGATTAGATAAATAAACAGAAAAAGTTTCATCTCCTTCTGGTAAAGTATCGGTTCGAATAGGAATGAGGATATTTTTATCGCTAGTTTCACCATCAGCCCAATTTAACACCGCTTGAACCGCTGTGTAATCCTGATTAGCTGTAGCCGTTTCATCTTGAGTTTTATAAGCAACACTAACTGCACCGTGATTACCTTGAATTCGACTAACCGCTAAAATAACGTTTTTACCGTCCTCAAGTACTTGATAACGAGGTGTGGTGAATTGCAACAAACCTGGGTATAAGGTGGTGGTAGGATCGCCTAAACTATCTAGAATGGTTATTTGTGCCTGAGTTGGAATACCGAGTTCTGCTAGATTAGTCGGGTTAGATAAAGACAAATTAAAAGTTTTGTTTATTTCTGGGTTATTATCCACGATAAGAGGAATAGTAACGGTTTTAGCTTGTGAATCACCAATATCCCACTGCAATGTGCCTTGCGTTGCGGTATAATCCTGAGTGGCTAGAGCGGTTTCATCCTGGGTCGCATAATCGACTGCAATCGCGCGGCGGTTATCTCCAACCCGTTCAACCGTAATATTGATTTTACCCTCGGCTTCCGTGACGGCATAACGATTAGCAATCAATTGTAAAGTACTTGACGCCAAATTCGGATCAGTTTCGGATAATTTATCTAATATTTGGATTTTTGCGGTAGGATTGCTACCTAAAACAGCACCACCAGTTAAATTAAATAAACTTATCGTTAAATTTTTACCCTGCCCAAAAAAAATATTTTCTAGTAACGGAATTTTAATTTCTTTTTGTGTCGTATCGCCATTATCCCATTTGAGCGTACCACTCACTGCGGTGTAATCTTTGCCAGCCAGAGCAGTTCCATTTTGAGTTTGATAATCAACTGAAATAGCACCCAAGCTACTAGCCGCACGGGTTACGAAGATCACGGTTTCATTTTTTACTTTCTCCACGAGATATTGTGGCATACTCAACTGCACACTGGGTGGTGGTAATAATTCAAAAACAGCAACACAAGTTTTAACCCCATCCATAATCACCTGAGTTTGAGCACTTTTACCGGTACAATTTCCTTCCCAATGGCTAAAACTAGAATCAATTTTAGGTATGGCGGTGAGGGAGATGGTGGTTCCCTCATGATAAGTATTACAATTAGCTCCACAAGCTGTCCCGGTTGGTTCAACGGTAACGGTCCCATTGCCATTGAGATTAACCGTTAGATTGTGGAATCGGGAAAAGTTAGCGGTACACTTCTTATCAGTTATCATGATAAGCGGGAATGTACTGTTTACGCCACTACAATCTTCACTCCAACCCGTAAAAAATGAGCCAGCTTCAGGAATAGCCGTCAAAGTAATGGGTGTTCCTTCATTATATTCCGGACCGGGGGGTTGAGTGTCGACTCGACCCTGACCACTTCCAGTTACGGTGGTGGTGATTTGATGAGTCGGTACCTTGATAAAGTTAACCACGCAAGTTTTATCTTCTTTGTCCATAGTCACCTGACCATCTTGACAATCATCATGCCCAGTCCAATTCGCAAAGGCAGATCCTAAATTCGGTATGGGTGTCATGGTCACGGTGGTAATATCATTATAAATTCGACATAAATCATTATTGCAATCAGTTACTTGCCCGGTTGGCGACAATTTAACACTACCACTGCCCACCCCAGCGTAAATTAGGGCTAATTTAACGGGTTTAATTTTAAAAGTAGCAACACAAGCTGAATTTTGGCTCAAGAAAATCTCAGCCACTCCCTTTTGTGACGATGATTGCGCTGCAATTAGGTGGCAACGATCCGGTTGCCATTGATAAAAAATAGATTCATTATCTGGCGTAGCCGTTAAGGTAACCCAAGTAGCCGTATCATAAGTATAAGTACAGGGACTACCACTGGGATCACATTCAATTTGCTTAGCTTGTTCGCCCTTACTCCCAGCAACGCTAATACTGCCCTTACCAGAACCATTACTACTCACCTGAAGTGTCATTGTCGGAGGTAACAGTTCTGCTTGGGCAGTGACCAGAATTAATTCACCTAATAGAATAATAGTTAAAATAAAGTGATAAATTGTTAATAACATAGTTTTTCTCACCGGTGTGTTAACGGTTGTTAGTCAATTTAAATAAAGTATAGGATACCTGTTGCTAATAACAATAATGTAATGTGCAACACTTGTCTTTAACTATTTAATTTTGCTTAATCAGTAGTCCGTTTGGAATGAAGTGGAATATAGAAACTAGTACTGCCATTCCAAAATAAATCGGATTATTTCAAATTGGACCGGTCTGTTGGTAAGTTAAGCGCCATTAATTCTTTTATCTATCGTCCTTAAACATCCCTTTTTATTTTAGCAAAGTGTGTCATTTACCATAGTCTTTTGAAGCATTGCCTTGAAGTAACTTCCAGAGCTATTTATTTGTTATATTCTTTTTCTCCTGAAAAAATTTCTTTTACTGGTGAAGAGACTTTGAAAAAAAACCTCTTTATTCATTTAGAAGAGTAGTTAACATGATTTCACTTTATGAGTGTGTATATGAAATTAAGAAAGCGACGGGATGGTCTCAAGAGCAGATTAGTCTAGAAACCGGCTTAGCACTCAGTACCATTGGGCGAATTTTCCGGGTACCCGGTTACCTGGGTAACGATACTTCTAATCGACTTATTAAGCAATTACATCAAACGGTGGTTAATTCACCCTTCCCCAAAGAGGTAGAAGAGTTATTTTATTACTACGATGAGTGTCGGGAACGCTATTCTAAACATGAGTTTGCTAAACAGGTCGAGACATTAAAATATTTGCTAAAAAATCACAAGTTAATAGATTCTAATGACTTAGCGGCGAGTCGGATTTGTTGGTTAGTGGGGCATATTTACTTCGATCAAGCTTTTTATCTAAAAAAAGGCGATATTTTTCAATATGCGCAAGCAGCGTTAACCTGGTATCAACAAGCGTTGCATATCTTAGCGGCTTATGAAGAGAATGGTTTAACGATTCCAAAGTATAAGCTGCAACAATGTATTATTTCTACTCAATTTAATTGTAAAGATCCGGTGACCCGCGCTCATGATGAAGAAATACAGCGTTGGTTACTCGAACTGAATTATATTCAGTTAGTTGAACAGGTAGTCGCTGAGGATAGTTGGAATTGGGAAGCCGCACGCAATGGTTTAGTAGCAGCGTCTATTTTAACAGATTGGGACAAGTGTTGGTTCTTTTGGGAAAAAATGAAAATTATTAACAAAAATTTTAGTCAGTTAAATTTTGCTCCTATTGGATTACCCGCAATTAAAAAAGATCCCGATTTAGCTTGGTTTGTGAAACAGGTTTCTAAAAGGTAAATACTTCTTATGAAAAAAATGGCGGTTTTGATGGTAGTTATTAGTAGTTGCTTTTTTGGTCAGGTGGTCATGGCTGATATGGGCAGAGTGAGTTCTATTGAACACAAAATACAAAAGAACATCTCTCTAATATCAGTATTGGCTAAATCCCATATGAAATGGGAAGATAAGCTATTTTCGCCTAACATAAAATCGTAATTAGTAAAGAGTACCAAAAAATTATTCATACTCCCTTAACTCACTGTACGCCAAAAAATTATGATATCTGAATAAGACTAACTTAGGATTATGTCGTACCTCAAAAACTTTAGATTTCAAGATGAATTGGGTTTAATTAATTTATATAAATTTATTTTGTCATTAATTATCACTTTAGTTAGATTTTGTTGACAATTACTACGATATTCAAACAGATCAATGAATTATTCTTCTGGATTAATTTATGTAACTTGCTATTTTTGAATGACTTTGTTTGAAATGTCAACAAAGTTTAATTAATCAATGGAGGAAATTATGCTATTAAGAGTCGGATCATGTGGTGATGATGTAAAAGAGTTGCAAGAAAAATTAGGGCTTACCCCCGATGGGAAATTTGGGCCAGCCACAGAAGAAGCCGTTAAAAATTGGCAACAAGCCAACGGCTTAAGTGTAGATGGTATTGTTGGGTGTGATACATGGAATGAGTTGTTCTCATTTAAGATTGGTTCTTCTGGTGACGAGGTGAAAGAGTTGCAAGAGAAATTAGGGCTTACCCCCGATGGAAAATTTGGGCCAGCCACAGAAGAAGCCGTTAAAAATTGGCAACAAGCAAATGGTTTAACCGTAGATGGTGTTGTCGGTTTCCATACCTGGAATAAATTATTTTCTTCAGATGATGAGGACACTGATGACACAGAGACTAGGAATAACATAGTCGTATCTGCTTTTCCGGTCACCAGTGCAGCAGCATCTGCTGTTCCAGTCACTGAGGATACTGATAACACAGCGGCTAGGAATGACAGAGTAGTATCTACTTTTCCAGTCACTGGTGCAGCAGCATCTGCTGCTGTTCCAATCACTAAGAACACTAATGACACAGCGACTAGGAATGATAAGGTCGTAGCTGCTGTTCCAGTCACTGATACAGCAGATGAGGTTAATGGACTCAATTTCGGTAAATTAAGAGGGCATGTTCCTGAGGCTGTACTGGCCCAAATCCCCGATTGTGCAGCAAAGTTTCAAATTAACACCCCGCTACGTTTGGCACACTTTTTAGCGCAGTGTGCTCACGAGAGTGCCGGATTCAAAGTGAAACAAGAGAATCTCAAATACTCTGCTGATGGATTGAGAAAGGTTTTCAAAAAGTATTTTCCTGATAAAAATACGGCTCAGTGTTATGCTCGTCAACCTGAAAAAATTGCCTCTCGCGTTTATGCCAACCGAATGGGGAATGGAAATGAAGCAAGTCGGGAAGGGTATAAGTATTGTGGCCGCGGTTACATTCAGTTGACTGGTAAATATAATTACGAAGCGTTTTGTGAAACAGTAGATGATGATATTTTAGATAATCCAGATCTTGTTTCCCAAAAATATTCGCTTCTTTCTGCCGCATGGTATTGGAATACTCGTTCCCTTAACCATCTCGCTGACAAAGGTGCCAATACTAACGTAGTAACTACAATTACCAAAAGGGTGAATGGCGGCACAAATGGCTTAACCGATCGCATTAAACATTTTAATGAATATTATAGTCTATTAATATCATAACTTATACCAAGATTAAACCGGTCCGCGATTGGGTCCGGAGACCAGGGTCACTTCATTTGGAAATCCTGAAACAAAAAATCAACGACTCAGAACTGAAAAATTCAGGGTTAGTCATTGTAAGTTATTGATTCGTAGTTGTGCCAATTCCAAATGAGGTGGCACTGGTTCGGGGGCAGAATTACTTCTACCATCCTTCCTCATCACCGAGACTTAATGTCTCTGGCAGTTTTCCTGAAAGCCAAGCAAAGTAGACATTGTCCGCCACTAAGAGGATGAATTTTGGCAATAAGGAACGTGTGGCGCATACCCTATTTACCTGGCTAGAAACAATATTGCGGAGATTGGGCAGTGCCAAACAATCGACGCCCCACTGCCATCAACTTAAGACATAAATATACAGCAATTCCCGCTAAAATATAAATATGTATAAATCAATTAATTGTATTAATTAAACTCTATATAGCGCGGGTCATATAAAATGATGACGAAACATCATGAGCGAAGAACTCCTCAATTGAGCAATTTTTTGGTTGACGAATCGCTTTTGTAGAGTGAACATAGCCTGCCAAATTCATCCTGGTTGGGTAACAAGCAAAACATCTTTCCGCAGTAGCCGATGTACGCTTAGCTATCCAGAATAATAAACTTTGATTATTACCATCCCATGGTGAATTGATTATCACTGGTGCTGTCGTACACCAGCACGAGTAGGCTGGGTTGAGAAACCCAGCTAACCATTAATTATCTAATGGTGTTGGTCTTAAATAAGCTGGGTTTCGTTCCTCAACCCAGCCTACCGCGCTACCGCGCTATCTCAATCCGTTGCCGTTACGTGACGGCGATAATGCGTTGATGCTCAACGGGTGTGAACTGACTCTGAGTTCCAGCGCCGGTAAAACCCTCTACCAAAACGCCTGGATGACCACACCTCATCTGAGCCCCGACAATGTTGCCCAGATTGCTACCGCCGGCCGCGCCCGCTGGCAAATAGAAAATGAAAACCACAAGGTGCTTATAGAGACATGGCTATCATTTTGAACATAACTTTGGCCCTGGTCAACAGCATTTATCCAATCTGTTGGCGACCCTTATTTTACTCGCTTAGCTGTTGCACACCACCCTTGACTGGATTGATGCCTCTTACTTTGCGGTACGCACTCTCTTACCTTCTCGTCGCACTTTCTTTGAACATCTGCGCACTTTGATGCTCTATCTCCCCTTGGAGAGCTGGGATCATTTGATGAACTTTAGGCTCCATACCCTCACTCAACCAATTCTTGACTCTACTTAAGGGGTTTAAATTGAGAATTGCTGTCTATCCCACACAGCTATTATTCAAACGGATTACGGTAAGCTATAATTTAAAATGGCGAAAGAATTTATTAACTAAGAGAAATCCCCCATGTTGCCAATACGCTCTAACAAATGGATACCGCCGGCGGATTTGCCATTATCCAAAGCCCAATTACCCACGATGTATGATTTACCGAGCGAAGACCCGGAGGAACCCGGTTGGCCTGATGACTTTCACTATTATCAACCGCAACTCTTACGTGAAACCTTTTGCCCACCTGATTATCCCCCGGAGCAAATCTATATCGCCACCGATTTAAACCTCTATTATGATCTTCACCATTCTACCTGGTACAAGCGACCCGATTGGTTTGCAGTTTTGGGCGTCCCTCGGTTTTATGAAGGGCGAGAATTACGCTACAGTTATGTGATTTGGCAAGAAGAAGTGGCGCCTTTCCTAGTAGTGGAATTATTGTCGGAAGGCACCGAATCAGAAGATTTAGGTCAAACCATGCGGGAGGTTAAGCAACCGCCTACCAAATGGCAGGTTTACGAACAGATCTTGCAAATTCCCTATTATATTATTTTTAGCCGTATTTCTAATGAATTACAAGTGTTTCACTGGCAAGCTGGACATTATCAAGCTTTACCTCCCCAGGCGGACCGAGTGTGGTTACCCGAAATTCAATTAGGGATTGGATTGTGGCTGGGTAATTATCAGGGGTTAGAACGCCAATGGTTACGATGGTATGATGGGCAACTGCAATGGCTACCTACCCCAGTAGAACGCGAACAACAACGAACTCAACAAGAACATCAACGTGCCGAGCAAGAACATCAACGTGCTGAACAATTAGCGGCTCAATTAAGAGCATTAGGGATTGAACCGAAGTGATAGAGCCAACGAGGGTAAGTTAGTCTGCATAGCGTGTAGGGTGTATAAGTTCACGTAGGGTATAGAAGATCAATATTTGGAGTAGGATTTAAGTATTTTCATTCAGCAGTTTCTAGTGGATGGAGTTTTAACGTTGGATATCAATTTTGATATTTTCTACGTGAGCTTCACAATCGGATAAAAAAGGCAACCAATGAAAAGGGTGCAAGCAACTATAGATTTACCAGAAGATTTATATTTATCACTATCCGGTGTTGGTATAACCAGAGACCAGATTGTAAGCGAATCAAAAAAGCTTCTGGCATTAAAATATTTTCAGACCAAAATCCTTTCGCTGGAAAAAGCAACCGAACTGTCTGGATTGTCTAAATGGCGTTTTATAGAGTATCTAAGCCAAAACAATATACCCATCATTGATTATGATGATGAAGTAATTTATATACCTGAAGCGGTATTTCAAGAAGTTACCGAGGCCAGCGAGCAAAGATCTAGAGCACCGGAAGTTAAAGAATCTGAAAGGCCATTTCCGATTGACCTAAATCTTCCGCTTCGGTGCCTTCAGAAAGGTAGAGGTAGCTAAGCTTAACCCCCTCCTACCTCTTCTATCTCACTGAGGTTCAATTCCCAAAGCTCTTAATTGAGCCGCTAACCGTTCAGCACGTTGACTCTCCTGTTCGGCACGTTGGCGTTCTTGTTCAGCACGTTGACTTTCCTGTTCGGTACGTTGGCGTTCCTGTTCGAGTTGTTCCAGAGGCGTGGGTATCCATTGAGATTGCGCATCATACCACCGCAGCCAGTGGCGCTCTAAGCCTTGGTAAGCGCCATACCATAAGCCAATTCCTAATTGCAGTTCCGGTAACCAGAGTGTTCCCTCGGGAAGAGTTACTACTTGATAACGTCCGCCTTGCCAGTGAAATACCCGTAATTGATTGGGATCGCGACTAAATACGAGATAGTATGGTACTTGTAAAATCTGTTCATAAACTTGCCATTTAGTCGGCGGTTGTTTGATATCTCGGACGGTTTGACCTAAATCTTCCGGTTCGGTGCCTTCGGAAAGGATTTCGATAACAATAAAAGGTACGATTTGTTCTTGCCAAATCACATAACTATAACGTAATTCCTGTCCTTGATAAAATTTCGGCACCCCCAACACGGCAAACCAATCCGGGCGTTTATACCAAGTGGGGTGTTGCGGATCATAGTAGAGATTTAAATCGGTAGCCACATAAGTTTGCTCCGACGAATAGTTGGGTGGGCAAAACGTTTCCCGTAACAATTGGGGCTGATAATAGTGGAAGTCATCGGGCAAACCAGGTTCCTCGGGGTTTTCGCTCGGTAGGTCATACATAGTGGGTAGTTGTTCTAGCGAATCGTGAAAATGGTCCGGTGGTTTCCATTTGGTGGTATAGGTTAGAGACATTTCAGTTTCTTCCTCCGGTGGTAGTTGAATAATTTATTATTGCTCATTACCGTAAGTGTAGCAAGTGTGGTACGAGTAGAACGAAACCCAGCTAGAACTATATCGATTACTAGGGCAAAGGTCCTAAATATTTTTACAGCAACGATAAATTAGTTGACAAACTTAGAACTTACGTATTGACAAAAGCAGCAAAAGATGCAAAAAGTTAATATTTGCTAACTCGTTACAAATTGTTGTTAGTAAGGAGCATCTTTATCCACAATTTCGACTCGTTGTCAATGCGTAAGTTCTAAATAGATACTCTTTCGTGGGTTTTTCGCCATGCCCAAATCGCTGGAAACACTTTATTTGCCAGTGTTAAGCGAATTTTAAAGCAATATAGAATAACCCAAGGAATTTTGGTGTTAGATGAATCGGATCGTGCCCGTTCCAATTATGGCTAGTGAGTGATTCGGTTACTATTCCGGTTGGTTTTGCCTTTGACATGCTAGACCCAGCTTTATCCGCTTGGAGAAAACCAGATGAACGTTTGAAATAGAGGTCAAAAACAAACCTTGGAGGACTATTTTAATTCTATTAACTGGGAGTTATTCAAACGTTCTGAGTAAGAGGTCAACCAGAAATCCAAGGGTGGGTGAGCAGTGCACGACTCCAAGCCGATGCCCAGGATAGCAAACGTTTTGTCATTACGGTTAAGTACCCAACGAGTGCAGGGTACCTTAGACGTCAGCCGTAACGTATCCTAATCAAGAATCGGTACGTTACACTTCACTAAAGCACCCTACTTAATCTAGCTAATTATTGTGGCGACTTTTCTTCCTTAAAAAGATAATAATTGGTATTCAAATAAGCGGCAACTGCATCCACTTCATCATCAAACCAGGGTTTATTTAAATTAGTAGCGCAACGTTGCACTTGGGTTTTTAAACTCTCATAACGCTTAATCATCCGATTTTCACGAGTGTAAAGGCTAGTATCATGACAACTAACACAATTGGTATTATGTAATTGTTTACCTTGTTCAAGGACAGCCGTATCCGGTTCTGTTGTCGCTGGAGAAGTGGAAGTGGTTTTTTCAGGGGATGAAGTTACCGGTGGAGTTGGTGTGGTCTCCTTTGCTAGGCTAGTAGTATTAATTAACAATAAACTCACGAACAAGAGGTAGTGACTATTCATTAATTGAACTCCTTAAATAATCAGGTAGAAGGTTTTAGTTTACTGGATAAATAAGCAATTCGCACCGGTGCCGGGGGATGTGAATCGTAAAAAGCAGAATATAACGGATCGGGTGTCAAAGTACTGGCATTATCTTTATATAATTTAACTAATGCTTGAATCAAAGTGAGTGGACTGGCTTGTTGAGCGGCAAAATCATCTGCTTCAAATTCATGCCGACGCGAGAACCAAGCTAATAGCGGCTGGAGAAAAAAAGTAAAAATGGGCAAAACTAATATGAATAAAAGCAGTGCCATATAGTTGGAAGCCGTGGTTACTCCCAAACCATGATAAAACCAATCTTGTTGAATTAACCACCCCAACAAGGCTAAACCAACTAAACTTAAACTGGCTACGCCCAGTAACCTTTTAGGCAAATGTTTGCGTTTAAAATGGCCAATTTCGTGAGCGAGCACCGCTTCTATTTCGTCAGTATTTAGTCCTTCTAGTAAGGTATCAAAAAACACAATCCGCTTACTATTCCCTAATCCAGTAAAATAAGCATTACCATGTCCGGAACGTTTAGAACCATCCATAACAAAAATACCTTGACTGGTTAGGCCATTACGGTGTAGTAAAGTTTCAATACGTTGCTTCAATTCGTCATTTTCTAATGGTTTAAATTGGTTAAACCAAGGGGCAATCAAAGTGGGATAGGCCCAAATCATCATTAGACTAAACCCTAACCAAACTATCCATACATTTAACCACCATAGTGAACCCGTATGCTCGATTAACCACAATACGATTGCAATTAAAGGAATACCAATTAATAACATCAAGAAGAGTGATTTAAACGTGTCCAGAAAAAATAAACGGGGTGTGGTGCGATTGAAACCAAATTGAGTTTCAATTCGAAAAGTACTATAAAAGTGGGCCGGTAAATCAATTAAAGTGGACAATAATCCAAAGCTAATCAAGACAGCTACGCCAGTCCAAAGTTCTGGCCACGCCAAACTTCGCCAAGCTTGGTCAAGTCTGTCTAATAATCCGCCCAGTGTCCATAAAATTAAAATGACTACTTCAACTATGAGCATTTGTTGTCCAAAGTGGTTTTTTGCTAAGGTATAAGTAGCCGCTTTTTGATGATCAGCTAAAGTAATTTTTTCAATGAACGCTTGAGGAACGGTCTGTTGATGTGAGCGAATATGCGCTATATGTCGCCGAGCTAACCAAAATTGCAAACTCGTTCCTACAGCTAAAACTATTAAAAAAACTATCGTAAATTCGTTCATCATATTTATCTCTTATTTAAAAATGCTACTATCACCATAGTAACATCAATTTAGAATAAAATAGTCTACAAAAAAGTATTTTTATAAAGGTAAAGATTAACCTATGCCACAGAATCCAAGTAATTTGATTTGGATAGATCTGGAGATGACTGGTCTTGATCCCGATCACAATACCATTATAGAAATTGCCACCCTGATCACTAATTCAGATCTTCAAGTGATGGCAGAAGGGCCAGTATTGGCTATTCATCAGAGTGAAGCCATACTCACGACGATGGATGAGTGGAATACTCGCCAACATAATCAATCTGGTTTAATTGAACGTGTACGAAATAGCCAATTCACCTTGGCGATAGCTGAAGAATTCACCTTGAAATTTCTCCAACAACAGGTTCCTCCCAACACTTCACCGATGTGTGGCAATACCGTGAGTCAAGATCGACGTTTTTTATATCGTTACATGCCCAATTTAGAAAAATATTTCCATTATCGTCATATTGATGTCAGTACTTTAAAAGAACTGGCTAAACGTTGGCTACCCAATTTACCTGAATTTGAAAAAGAATCTAAACATTTAGCTATGAATGATATTTATGACTCTATTGAAGAACTCAAGTATTATCGCCAATATTTTTTCAAATAACTGTTTGATAAATTTCACCTGATTATCAAAGTCACATTCTAACAAGTCTCTTGATAGTAAAGTAGGTAAGTCATGTATGAATACCAATAATCTTCCACTACCACTATACCGTGCCAGTCAAGTACGTGAACTGGATCGAATAACTATTGAAGATATGGGTGTGCCAGGCATTTGCCTCATGGAACGTGCCGGTCATGTCGCTTTTAACATTTTAACCACACATTGGCCTAAAGCGCGTCGTATCATTGTATTATGTGGTACTGGCAATAATGGTGGTGATGGTTATATTTTAGCTAAATTGGCCTATCTAGCGGGTTATGATGTGACGATATTACAACTGGGAGATACGACTCAGTTAAAAGGCGATGCCCGAATTGCTTTTGAAGCGATGATAGCGATTGGTTTAACTGCCCAAGTGTTTACTGAAAAAAAATTGAGTATTGTTGATGTGGTTGTCGACGCGTTACTGGGTACTGGACTTGATCGTGATGTCTCAGGAGAATGGCGGGAAGTTATTGAAGCTTTAAATCGCTGTACTTGTCCGGTTCTATCATTAGATATTCCTTCGGGATTGCATGCAGATACCGGAACGGTATTAGGTATAGCGGTACATGCCAATATTACGGTAAGCTTTATTGGCTTAAAACAAGGTTTCTTTACCGGTGAAGGCCCAGACTATTGTGGAAAAATATATTTTGATGACTTAAAAGTCCCGCCGGTCATTTATAAACAAGTTAAAACTTCTGTCATGCGGCTGGATTATGATATTTTAAAAACGCGATTTTGCAAACGCCCACGAACTGCTCACAAAGGTCGATTTGGACACGTACTCATCATTGGTGGCGATAGCGGCATGACCGGTGCGGTTTGTTTAGCGACCGAAGCGGCTGCTCGGGTCGGTGCTGGCAAAGTCAGTTTAGCAACACGCCATGCCCATGCTACTTTGCTCAATTTAACTCGCCCTGAAATTATGAGTCATGGTATAGAAACGATTGAAGAACTTGAAGTTTTATTAACACAAGTGGATATTATTGCCATTGGTCCGGGTCTAGGTCAATCTCATTGGGCACATGGCTTGTTAGAAGCGATTAAAGAACAACAAAAACCAATTGTAGTGGATGCCGATGCCCTTAATTTACTAGCCCAAACCCCGTTTCGTTTACCGCATGGCGTATTAACCCCTCATCCCGGTGAGGCTGCACGCTTATTAGAATTATCCACTATGGAAGTTCAAAGCGATAGATTCGCAGCGGTTCGTGCTTTACAACTGCGATTTGGCGGTGTTTGTGTGCTCAAAGGCGCTGGTACCTTAGTCGCAACCCCAAATGGCCAAATTGGTATTTGTACAGCCGGTAATCCGGGGATGGCTTGTGGTGGGATGGGGGATATTCTTACCGGGGTGATTGCCGGCTTATTAGCTCAAGGCTTATCGACTACTGAAGCCGCTCAATTAGGTGTATGTATTCATGGTAAGGCCGGTGATCGGGCTGCTTTAGACGGTGAGCGCGGCTTATTACCAAGTGATTTAATGCCTTGGTTACGTTATTATGCTAATCCAGAATTAAGTTCCAAATGAATCAATATTTCATTTCTAATTCGGCCAAGATGGAAGCTTTTGGTAGCCAATTAGCATCCGCTTGTCCAGCGCACACCATTTTACATCTCCAAGGAGAATTAGGTGTTGGTAAGACCACGCTAGTACGCGGTTTTTTACAGGCATTAGGGCATACTGGTACAGTAAAAAGCCCAACTTATACTTTAGTTGAACCTTACCAAATCAGCGGCAAGAAAATTTATCATTTTGATTTCTATCGTTTAACTGACCCCCAAGAGTTAGAATACATGGGAATACGGGATTATTTGGCTGAAGAGATGTTAGCACTCATTGAATGGCCAGAAAAAGGTGGCGAACTAACCCCGTTTGCAGACCTACAAATTCAATTGTTTTACCATAATCAAACGGAACGGTTATTGAAATTACAAGCGCTAACCGCTATTGGACAAACTGTTGTGACTCATATTAGCAATCAAGTTGAGTTCTCAAGTCAATCAGGCTAGTCTATACTGCCGAGTTAACTCGGTTTAATCGAATTAGATTCTTAACAGGAATAATAATCTGAGATACTCGCTATGGTAAAATAACTAACTGATATTATTATAGTCAGCTTAGGTGAATTAGTGATATAATAAAAAGCTTAATCATCAGCGTCTAAAAAATAGCCATGATGGTAATAGTTAGTTAGATGGCAAAGTAAATTAAACATGAGTAATTGGTCCATTTAAAAAACAAGAGGTGAAAAAAGTGAAAATTCTTGTACTTGGCGGTGATGGTTTTTGCGGTTGGCCAAATGCTTTGCACCTTTCCTATATTGGTCATGAAGTTGGAATTGTTGATAATTTATCGCGGCGCAAAATAGATGTTGAACTGGAAGTGGAATCCTTAACACCCATTACTTCGATTCATACCCGTTTAGCAGCTTGGCGTGCAGTCAGTGGCAAAGTAATTCCTTTTTTCAATATCGATATTGCTCAAGAATATTACCAATTGCTCTCATTGGTGAAAGAATTTCGGCCAGAAGTTATTGTTCATTTTGCTGAACAACGATCAGCACCTTATTCTACTTTGTCAGAACGAACTAAACGCTATACTGTTGATAACAATATCAATGCGACTAACAATGTGCTGTGTGCTATCGTCGAATCCGGCTTAGACATTTATCTCGTTCATTTAGGTTCGATTGGGGTATATGGGTATCACACCACTGTCATGGAAATTCCAGAGGGCTATTTGAAGATCAACGTACAATCGCGTTCTGGTGAATTAGTTGAGCAAGAAATTCTTTATCCCGCTGATACTGAAAGTATTTATCATATGACTAAAGCCCAGGATCAACTGTTATTTCACTATTACAATAAGAATAATGGCATCAGAATTACCGATTTACATCAAGGTAATGTTTGGGGAACTCGAACTGAAGAAACTAAATTAGACGAACGGCTGATTAATCGTTTTGATTATGATGGCGTTTATGGAACGGTTCTCAATCGATTTATAATCCAAGCGGCAGTGGGATATCCTTTAACGGTCTATGGCAATGGTGGTCAAACGCGCGCTTTCATTCATATTCAAGACACCACGCGTTGCATTGAATTAGCTATCAACAATCCACCTTCAACCGGATCTAAAGTTCAAATATTTAATCAAATCACTCAAACTCATCGGATTAAAGATTTAGCCGAAACGATTGCTAAAATGATTCCCAGTGTAAAAATAAATTATGTAGATAACCCACGCAAAGACATTGAAGATAAAGAAAACGAATTTTTTGTTGCCAAGGAATGCTTTTTATCCATGGGGTTAAAACCGATCTTTTTAGAAAAAGGACTGATTGAAGAAATCCATGACATTGCTAATAAATATCAACATCGCTGTGATCTGATGAAAATCCCTCCACCAATTTGGACCTAAGTCAATTCACTACCTCAGTAATAGCGACTAATACTTTTAAAGGAATTTCCAATGGCAAACGACCCTCAAAGCTACTTTCATTTTTTAGTTGCCAAATTTTATAGAAATTATCGGCGGTATCAAATTGCTAAACTAATTACCTGGGAACCCCTACCCCCTTTGGAAGAAGGTTGTACCGCTATTATTGGGATGTGTTCAAGAATTCCTTATATTTTAGGCGCTAACTTGTATTGTTTGAGTAAAAATTATTGGTCAGATTTGAAAGCCATTATCATTGCAGTTGATGCTGAAAAAGGTAGCCTACCAGTAGGATTTGAAGCGGAAATGATTAAACAATTTCCCGAATTAAAATTGACTTTTATTTACTATAATCATCGACAAGCTCAGTTTACCGCCCGATTTAATGACCCTTATATTTATTCATGGTTGTCTTGGAGTTTATGTCTAAACCGTATCCGAACCAAAACGGCACTTATTCAAGATTATGATGCGTTAATATTGGGAAAAGATATATTAGCAAAACGTTATCAGGCTTTTATCGAGTCTGGTTCCAAAATGCAAGGCATTGCTTGGTATAAGAACAATAATTTTAGGGTGGAAGATCATTTAGCCACGACTTTCGAAGCTTTCATTGACGTTAATTGGATTCGTTCCTTCCCGCCCGTGATGGGACACAATAAATTTGGTATTTTTAAAGGTCGCCAAGTCAATTATGATACCTACCTGGATATCCAAGCGAATTATACGCCAGAACATCAACGTACTATCATGCCAATGAGTTTGGAAGATTTAGCTCACCCTTCTAATCTAATTACGCAATACATGCGCTTTAGAAATTCACCGGGGAAACCCTCGCTATGTTTTTCAATTCCCATGCTCCCTTTCTTTTATTATCTCGCCGGAAAAACCAATGCCTTTACGATAGCAACGCAAGCACTGCAACAGGGTGATCCCGAACAGATTGATTTGTTAGGCGATGGTGTACAAATGAATTTGACTTTATTAGATATTGCGTCAATTGATTTTAACTTGAAGCTAATACTACAAGTCTTACTGAGATATGAAATTAAACCGTTTAAAGAGTTAATTGACTATGGTATAGCACTTTATCAAATCATTAAAACCCCGGTTGAGCAAATTTGGTTAGGTGATTTCACGCCGGCACAAAGAGAATGGATTGAAGCCGCAAAAGGGTTATAAATAATAAGACCAAAATTGCAATAATGATCCTCAAAATCGAGGAGGGAGAAGTTTTTTCTAATAACCATAGTGCGAAAAACCTGAAATTA
Organism: Thioploca sp.; assembly: GCA_012032555.1. Taxonomy (GTDB): domain Bacteria; phylum Pseudomonadota; class Gammaproteobacteria; order Beggiatoales; family Beggiatoaceae; genus Thioploca. Next base: position 34,958 of record JAAUSR010000029.1, on the reverse strand, counting down.
ATTGATTTTATCTGGACTCAATGAATGTTAAATGTTCACCGCAACCTACTCGCTAAAATAATATTTTTACTCAATATCCTTAAATTAAGGTTTTGTTGAGCAGATTTATAAATGAATGATGATGGAGTAACAAGGGTTGCAACCCCTTGTTGTCAGAAAGATTGCTTAACTTAATAGCATTGGAGTAACGCCTAATCTACACAGCTTAGTTTGGAAATGAGGAAAAACCAGAAAATATTTAAATTAATTACAAGCAGCCGCAAAAATTTGCTGATTAATAGCGTCTTTAGTTGTATTTAGCCAACTCCTGGAATGGGTTCCCATTCTAAATACCCGAAGAGATTGATTAGTCATCAGTCGATGTATTCTTTCATAAAGAGGATAACGTTGTTTTAAAGTAGCAAAAACGCTTGTTCGCATCGGTATAAGATACTGAAATCAGGGTTGCTATTTATTTCTGAGCAAGCGTTTGCTTGATTAATTCTTGCAAAGGGCTAATTAAATCCATCGGTAAAGGAAAAACAATCGTATGGGTTTTATCCTGGGAAGCGATGTCATTCATCGTTTGCAAATAGCGTAATTGAATTGCTTGTGGTTGTTTAGCTAAAATAGTGGCGGCTTGCAATAATTTTTCTGCCGCTTGCAATTCACCCTCTGCATGAATAATTTTGGCACGGCGTTCACGTTCCGCTTCAGCTTGGCGAGCAATGGCTCGAATCATACTTTCATCTATATCAACATGCTTGATCTCGACATGAGTGACTTTAATCCCCCATGCATCGGTATGTTTATCTAAAATGGTTTGGATATCTCGATTGAGCTTTTCTCGTCCGGCCAGCATATCATCCAAATCATGCTGACCTAATACTGAACGCAAAGTCGTTTGTGCTAATTGTCCGGTGGCTTGTTGAAAATTCTCGACTTGGATAATGGCTTTCTCGGGTTCAATGACGCGGAAATAGACTACCGCATTGACTTTAACTGACACGTTATCCCGCGAAATCACATCTTGAGTAGGTATATCGAATACGACCGTCCGCGTATCTACCGTAATCATCTGTTGAATACCTGGAATCAGGATAATTAAGCCAGGTCCTTTGTTTCCTTGATAACGACCGAGAAAGAAAACCACACCACGTTCATATTCACGTAAAATTCTTATGATATAGCGTAAGGAAATAATTATAATAAAAGCGAGACTCATCATTATCGATGAAAACATATTGTCATCCTTATGGTTATTTTTTCTCTAATTGCAGTTCTTCAATAGCTGCTACTTCCAACATTAAACCATTCATACCAATCACTCTCACTTTTGACCGGTTCAATGGGCATGGCAGCCTGAGCATTCCAAATTTCACTGTGAATATATATTCGTAATTGACCTCCTTCGTTATCTAAACATTTCCCTTGTTGACCTAACATTTCTTCCCGCCCAGTAACCACTGCACGTGAACGTATTTTAACAAAAAGATCGATAATCCAAATAAAAAAAACTAAACTGAGTAGCGCAATACTCCCAATCAGCGGCCGAGAAATCATATAGTCAGTGTTTTCAGTATCAAATAAAATAATTGAACCGATAACAAAAGCCGTTAAACCACCGATGCCAAGCGCTCCAAAGCTTGGTAGAAAAGCTTCACTCACCATAAAAGTAATACCCAATAGCACTAAAGCAATACCCGCATAATTAACGGGAAGGACTTGAAAAGCAAATAGGGCTAATAATAAAGAAATACCGCCGATGACACCCGGTAAAATAGTACCCGGGTTAGCGAGTTCAAAAAATAATCCATAAATACCTAACAGCATAAGAATATAAGCGACATTCGGATTAGTAATAACTGTTAGTAAACGGGTTCGCCAGTCCGGTTGATAGATTGTTTTTATTAAGCCGACGGTGAACAGTTGTTTTTCCATGCCGAATACTTTAACCGTTTTCCCATTAATCTGACTAAGTAAATCATCTATATCGGTGGCGATCAAATCAATAACGCCTTTTGCTAATGCTTCAGTAGCAGAAAGGCTAGCTGATTCTTGTACCGATTGACTAGCCCATTTTGCGTTACGCCCGTGCATTTGTGCCAATGCACGTAAATAGGCTTCAGCATCATTGATCATTTTATGACTCAGGGTATCACCAGTGGGTGTTTGAGGCTTATTCGGTTGATTATTATTTGGATTAGGGAGGGAACTCGGTTGTTCTGGTGTTAAATCGGGTAAACCACCCATTTGTACCGGAGTTGCTGCACCTAAATTCGTCGCTGGTGCCATGGCAGCAATATGACTGGCATAGAGGATATAAGTACCGGCACTGGCAGCACGCGCACCGGCAGGCGCTACCAAGGTTACCACTGGGATAGGCGAAGCAATGATAGCTTGGACAATTTCGCGCATAGCTGAATCTAAACCACCCGGCGTATCCATACGCAGCACTATCACGGTAATCTCTTGCTGTTGTGCTGATTCTAAACCCCGTTTAATATAATCAGCGGTTGCCGGACCAATTGCACCTTTAACCTCTAATATTAAAGCCCGATCTTGTGCTTGAACGGGATGAAATAATAAAACCAGTATGAATAATCCCATCAGTGAATTTGAAATAAATCGGTTCATAGTTAATTACCTCTATAAAAGGATTTCAATATTTAATTTTGTTTGCCTTAACAATAATTTAAGGGTATTTCTTTAAAAAAATAGCTTAGCTAGTGGATTACAATGATAGTTTATGAAAAAATAAACCGATTATTAGAATACAATTCGCGGTGTTTTTCCCAATTTAACAGCTACTTTTGCGTTTAAAATGGGTCAACGGCCAATTAATCGCCATGATGGACTATGTTATTTAATTCACTTGAGTTTATTCTCATCTTTTTACCGATTGTTACGCTCGTATTTTTAAGTTTAGAACGGTTGAATTACCTTTCTTGGGCTTTAGTTTGGTTGAGTTTAACCTCCGTATTTTTTTATGCCTATGGGCAATGGCATTATAGCTTGCTACTCATCGGTAGCCTCAGTATTAATTATGGGCTTGCCCGTTGGCTACTAAATACCCCAAACCGCTACTTACTCATTTTAGGGATTAGTAGTAACTTATTAGTTCTCGCTTATTATAAATATACTCACTTTTTTCTAACTAACCTCAGTTATTTGACTGCTTGGCCATTGCCTCATTTAGAGATTATCTTACCATTAGGAATTTCTTTTTTTACTTTTCAACAAATTGCATTTCTTGTCGATGTCTATAAAAAAGCCATCCAACCGCATTCTTTTATCAACTATGCGGTATTTATCAGCTTTTTTCCCCAATTAATTGCCGGTCCGATTGTCCATTACCAGGAAGTGGTTCCTCAAATGGGAAAACAACGCAATTTTGCTGTCATTTCTGCTGATTTAAAAATTGGCCTAACTATTTTTTTAATTGGATTATTTAAAAAATATGCTATTGCCGATTCATTAGCACTACCGGCTAACCAAGTTTTCGATCAAGCTGACCAACTTGCTTCGCTAGATACCCTAGACGCTTGGCGAGGTGTACTGGCTTATAGTTTTCAGATTTACTTTGATTTTTCTGGTTATTCTGATATGGCCATCGGTTTAGGTAAACTGTTTGGTTTTAATTTACCACTGAATTTTTTTTCTCCTTATAAAGCCAATAATATTGCCGAATTTTGGCGACGTTGGCATATGACTTTATCGCGCTTTTTACGTGATTACTTATATATTCCTTTAGGCGGAAATCAATGCGGTTATCGACGAACCAGTTTAAATTTAATTATCGTCATGTTTTTAGGCGGGTTATGGCATGGAGCCGGATGGAACTTTGTCATTTGGGGATTATTACAGGGTTGTTATTTAGCTATTCACCAATTGTTTACTCATATTCAGCGTGAATTCGCTATACCAATCAGTCAAAGAAAAATATTAAAATTATTAAGTTATCTGGGAAGTTGGACAATTACTTTTACAGCTATTAATCTCGCTTGGATATTTTTCCGTGCTAAAACTTGGAGTGGTGCAGTCCATCTATTAACCACAGTGACCACTTTTTCGCAGTGGACTTGGCATCTTAATATAACGACTGATTTTTATTTAGTATTGGCTTTGGTTATTACCCTCTTTTTACCCAATACTTGGCAATTGATGCGGCATCACCTTCCTCATATTATCCCACCCGTTAAAACCACTGAGGTTAATTGGCCGAATTGGCACTGGCAATTTAATGATCATTGGGCCACCATAGCTGGTTTATTGATGGCGGTGATCATCATTAAGATGATCCAAGGACAACCTACTGAATTCATTTACTTTCAATTTTAGGTAGATATGCGGTATTGGGCTATTGCGATAATAATGGGCTTTTTCACCATAATCAGTTATGCCATCTTGGTTTATATGAGTATGGAAACGTTGACGGTAGATAATGCTTATTTATGCCAATATCTCCGTAAGAAAATCAATATGGCACAATCACTTCCTCAGCCAAAATTAATTATTCTAGCTGGTTCTAATGCCTACGTTGGGGTAAGTGCTGAAATTTTAAACCAAGAATTACATCTACCGACCTTTAATTTTGGACTTCATGCCGCTTTAAGCCCGCATTTTTTATTTTATCTCGCCCAACAAGTGTTAACAGCTGGGGATATTGTATTTTTACCGTTAGAATACAGCTATTACAACAGTGATAATTATAACGATCTGTCTGCCGCTATCATTTTTGGTTGTGGTAAAAATTATGTATTACATGCGCCTTGGCGAGAACAAGTTGCTATTTTATTTATTCAACCTTTACAACGGATTATAGAAAGCTGGTTCGCTAATAAAACGGCTGATTTTTTAGCCCATGAACAACCTACTTTTGGTTCTTACGGAGATGCGACTTATAACCAAGAAGCGAATATCACTCAAGCCATGCGCCAATCGGTAGCACAACAAATTATTGGAGTAGAATTTCAACCGCATTCTGATGGTGTTAAAGCACTTAGCGAATTTTTACAGTGGTGTCAACGCCATCACATTCAGGTATTAGCGAGTTGGCCTAATATACCGGCACGTCCAATTTATGCTGATACTTATGTCCAAAATAATTTAGCTCAAATTCGAGAATTTTATGCTAGCCATCACATTCCGGTAATTGGCGAGCCTAACAATGCTATGTTTGATTTGAGTTATTTTTATGATACTCCTTATCACTTACATCAACGTGGGGTAACCGAACGAACTTATCGGCTATTACCCTTGTTGAAAACCGCCATAACTCAAATTAGAACTATTCACAACTAACAGATTAACTGACTTGACTAAGTTAATAATCATTCTTGAGCGGTTATCAAAAATCGGTTTGGTTTTTTCTAAATCGAAATAATGACAATATAAAAAACTGGAGCAGTACTATGCATAATAATCGAACGACAATTACACAATTTCTTATTGAAGAACAACGGCACATTCAAGACGCTACAGGTGATTTTACTGCTTTGCTCAATGATATTGTTACTGCTTGCAAAGTCATTTCTAATTTAGTGAATTATGGTGCGCTCGTTGGCGTATTGGGAAGTGCAGATACTCAAAATGTTCAAGGAGAATCACAAAAAAAATTAGATGTGATCTCTAATGAGGTATTCCTGAAATCAAATGAATGGGCCGGGCACGTCTCCGCAATGGCTTCGGAAGAAATGGAAGATATCTATCCTATTCCGGAGCAGTACCCTCGAGGTAAATATTTACTCTTATTTGATCCACTAGATGGTTCCTCTAATATTGATATTAATGTCTCGGTAGGCACTATTTTTTCCATTTTGCGTGGTCCAGAAAAGCTTCTTAAGCCAACAGTTAAAGATTTTCTCCAACCTGGTGTAAAACAAGTTTGTGCCGGTTATACCTTATATGGACCGTCAACAATGATGGTACTCACCACCGGTAGTGGTGTGAATGGGTTTACTTTAGATCAAAATATTGGTGAATTTATTTTAAGTCACCCCAATCTAAGAATTGCACCAGATAGTCAAGAATTCGCTATTAACGTTTCTAATATGCGTTTTTGGCAACTACCGGTCAAGCGTTATATTGACGAATGTTTAGCGGGTATCAATGGAGTCCGTGGCAAAGATTTTAATATGCGTTGGATTGCTTCTATGGTTGCTGAAGTACATCGTATTTTAACGCGAGGCGGCGTATTTATGTATCCACTGGATAGCAAAAACCAGGAGCAAGGTGGACGGTTACGGTTAATGTATGAGGCTAATCCCATGTCTTTTATCATTGAACAAGCGGGTGGCATGAGTATTACTGGTCATGAGCGCATTATGGAAATTTTACCAACCGCCATTCATCAGCGCGTGCCGGTTATTTTAGGGTCTAAAAATGAAGTAGAACGAATCATGGCTTATCATTATCACTAACCATTGAGTCAGCGTTGCTCAACAACGAATGTGTGGTCAGATAAGAAATATCCATCTGATCTAGCCAGAACAATACCATTAATTAATTTAAGCCATTTTAGCAGGAGTAAACTGGGTTTCATTCCTCAACCCAGCTTATTTAAAACTAACGTTGAACACCTTTTAGTCATAGGTAACCTAATTAATGGGATAAATCCCATGGGTTACCTCACAATAAGAAGAATAGTTTGGCGACCATGGCACCTACACCACTTCTGCATGCTAAAACCGGTTACTTATTCGGTATAAAATTAACTACTCACCGTTTCGGTGGTATGCACTCTAATATGTAATTCTCGTAGCTGTTCAGTTGTAATGGTTGAAGGAGCAGCTGTTAATAAACAATTCGCTGTTTGGGTTTTGGGGAATGCAATAACATCACGGATAGAATGCGCACCCGCCATTAACATGACTAATCGATCTAAACCAAACGCAATACCACCATGTGGTGGGCAACCATATTTAAGTGCCTCAAGTAAAAATCCAAATTTTTCCTGAGCTTCTGCTTCACCAATACCTAATATTCGGAATACAGCTGCTTGCATTTCGGTACGGTGAATACGAATGGATCCACCCCCAATTTCGGAACCATTTAGCACCATATCATAAGCCCGAGATTGACAATGAATGGGGTCAGTTTCTAATGCGGCAATATTCTGCACTTTAGGTGCAGTAAAGGGATGGTGTAGAGAGAACCAGCGTTTTTCTTTGTCATCCCACTCAAACATCGGATAATCGATTACCCATAACGGTTTCCAACCGGGTTGGGTCAAATCGAGATCATCACCAATTTTTAAACGCAAGGCTCCCAGTGCTTCATTAACTATCTTAGCTTTATCTGCGCCAAAAAAAATAAGGCTACCGCTATTCGCTTGAGTACGTTCTAAAACAGCATTAATCACCGGATCAGGTAAAAATTTAAGAATTGGTGATTGTAACCCTTCACGCCCCGCAGTTATATCATTTACTTTGATATAAGCTAATCCTTTAGCACCATAATGGTTCACAAAAAGGGTATAATCATCAATTTGCTTACGCGAGAGCTTACCGCCATGAGGTACACATAATGCCGCTACCCGTCCTTGAGGATCATTAGCCGGTTGTGCAAAAACTTTAAAATCAACCGCCGTCATTAAATCACTGACCTCAGTTAATTCCAATGGTACTCGTAGATCCGGCTTATCTGAGCCATAGCGAAGTAGCGCTTCTTGATAAGTTAAACTGGGAAAAGGATTCGGTAACTCGACCTGAAGCACTTCAGTAAATAACATCCGTATCATTGATTCCATTATATTTTTCAAAATAGTTTCATCAATGAAAGACATCTCAATGTCTAATTGCGTGAATTCAGGTTGACGGTCGGCTCGCAAATCCTCATCACGGAAACAACGGACAATTTGGTAATAACGATCCATCCCCGCCATCATGAGTAGCTGTTTGAATAGCTGGGGTGATTGGGGCAAGGCAAAAAACTTGCCTGGGTGAGTCCGGCTAGGAACTAAGTAATCACGCGCACCTTCTGGGGTTGCTTTGGTTAGCATAGGTGTTTCTATATCGAGAAAACCTTGCTCATTCAGAAAGGTTCTTAATAAACTCGTTACTTTAGCGCGTAATTGAAACCGGGCTAACATAGTAGGGCGGCGTAAGTCCAGATAACGATAACGTAAACGGACTTCTTCATTGATGTTCACTTCATCAATTTGGAAGGGAGGTGGTTCTGCCGGGTTTAAAATATCAATTTGATTGGCAACCACTTCAACTTGTCCAGTAGGCAAATCGGAATTTTCGGTACCCGGCGGACGCCGGCGTATTTGTCCTTGAATTTGTAGGACATATTCATTACGCAGTCGTTCAGCTAGCGTAAACGCTTCCGGTTGCTTGGGATCAAACACGATTTGAACAATACCGTCCCTATCACGCAGGTCGACGAAAATAACACCACCATGATCTCGACGGCGGTGCACCCAACCACATAATGTTACGGAGTGATCAATTAATAATTCATTTAGCTGTCCACAATAGTGGCTACGCATGAACACCTTTTCCTTATTCTATTTGCAATTCAAAGGCGTGCATATTAAGACGTCAGGGTTCTCAGTGCAAGTCTAATAGTATTATTAATTAATTAATCATTAGGTTACATTAACTTGATACACATGTAGCGGTATTTTTTGCGGTTTCACTCGAGCCGGTTTTTGTGGTTTCACTCGAGCCGGTTGAAGCAGTCGAGGCTGATTTTTCAGCATCAACTTTTTCGTCTTTTTTATTATCAACAGACTTGTTCTTATCAACCGGTTGCTTCTTATTTTTAAAATCAGTTTCATACCAGCCCGTTCCTTTTAAGCGAAACCCAGCCGCCGAGATTTTTTTCTTCAACGTATTTTCAGCACAAACCGGACATTGTTCTAAAGGTAAATCGACCATTTTCTGTATAGCTTCAAACTCATGGCCACAAGCCTGACACGCATACTCATAAATCGGCATATTCCATCTCCTGGTTAAATCAATGCAGTAGCGGTATAAATAAGTACTTCATAAACAAAATCAAGGTTAATCTTTCAATTAATTAGGTAGCTAAAAAATGATTAATTAAACTAAGCCGATTGAGGTTCAAAAAATTCGATGATGACCTCTCCTTCTTTCAGGGTTGTATGATAAGACATTTTAACGATTTGGGTATACGGGTAAATAATTCGAGCAATATTTTGAGCACGGAGTTTAGCGATTTGTGGAGAAGAAGTATTATTGGTAAAAGGGGCCGGGCCAAATAATATTTTAGCCGCATGAGAATGTGTAATTTTAAGTTGTTGCAGCATATTCTCCAGCTTGACTTGTTCGTTTTTATCCGGTTGAACGGCTACCGATTGAAAACGTAATTGTAACCTTTGCTTAGGCTTTTTATCATGGGTTAACGCAGTGGTAGGATGAGGTACTTGGCGAAGGATTAGCCGGGGTGTACGAGTAGGTACCCGATGAATAGATAAGATAGGGGTAGTACCCGTCGTTGCTTCAGCTTGTACATTGCTGATTAAAGTCTTTTTCAATGGTGTTTGATTCAAATTAAATTGATTAATACACCAAGTGAACAAACTCATATTGATCAGTACCAGCAAGAATAGCAGAATAAGATTAGTTAATGCTTTGAACATAACAATGGAGTTACTTTCTTTATATTCCAATCATCAAGGGACCCTGATACCAGGTGAAAAATGGAGATTAGGTTTCACCCGGTAATAAACTCATTATTAGAAACAATTTTTCTCTAAATACTTTTAATTTATTATGAATACTATAAATAATGTTAATTATAACATAATATTCCTATTTTAAAAAGGATATTTTGTTAAGAGGCAAGACGGTGTGTCTTGATATAGTTGAGTAAATTATCGGTTGAACCATCATAACTCGAACTCATTTTTTCCTGAGTCAGTTCTGGCAATAATAAATTAGCAACTTGTTTACCCAACTCAACACCCCATTGATCAAACGGGTTAATTCCCCAACAAACACTTTCGACAAACACTTTATGTTCATAGGTAGCAATCAATGTGCCTAAAACTTTAGGAGTGAGTTGATGATAGACTAACAAATTACTGGGTTGGTTTCCTAGAAAAACCCGGTGAGGCAGTTGTTGATTGATTTTTTCTACAGCTATTCCAGTCTGACCTAAAGCCAGTCGCGTTTCTTCGGTATTTCTGCCTTTCATTAGGGCATGACTTTGAGCTAACACATTAGATAATACGGCATTTTGATGTCCAAGTTCATTATATTGACTTTCAATAGCAATGATAAAATCCGTTGGAATCAAATGAGTTCCTTGATGGAGCAACTGATAGAAAGCATGTTGGCCATTATTTCCTAGTGTACCCCAAATAATCGGCGCAGTGTGGTAATTGACAGCGTTTCCGGATCGGGTCACCCGCTTACCTAGACTTTCCATAGCTAATTGTTGCAGATAGGCTGGAAAAAGTTCTAAGGTGTAATCATAAGGTAAAACCGCTTGACTCGTTGCGCCAAAGAAACTGCTATACCAAATCTCAATTAAGCCCATCAATACTGGCAAATTTCTATCCCATGGCGCAGTGGCAAAATGATTATCTAAATCATGAGCACCGGCTAATAACGCGGCAAAGTTATCCATACCAATCATAATAACAATCGGTAATCCAATGGCTGACCACAGCGAATAACGTCCACCCACCCAGTCCCAAAACTCAAACCTATTCTGGGGATCAATCCCAAATTCAGCCACTTGTTGCTGAGCAGTACTGACAGCAACAAAGTGTTTAGCAACGGCTTTATTATCACCTAATTGATGGATTAACCAGTTTCGAGCGCTATTAGCATTTAATAAAGTTTCTTGAGTCGTAAACGTTTTAGAGGAAACAATAAATAAGGTGGTTTCTGGATCCAGTTCGGCTAAAGTTTCGCCCAAGTGAGTCCCATCCACATTGGAAACAAAATAAGCACGTAATCGTGGGTGATGATAGGTTTTTAAAGCACGAGTTACCATCGCCGGTCCTAAGTCAGAACCGCCAATACCAATATTAACGATGGATTTAATCGGTTTACCGGTATAACCAAGCCATTTACCTTCTCGAATTGAATCGCTAAATTGGTGCATTTTAGCCAATACTGCATTGACTTGAGGCATGACATCTTGCCCAGCAACGCGAATAGGGAGGTTAGAACGATTGCGTAGTGCGATGTGTAAAGCAGCTCTTTCTTCAGTATTATTAACCGGGTCACCTTGAAACAGTTGTCTTATCCACTCTGACAACTGCGCGGCTTGAGCTAATTGTTGTAGCAAAGTCAGTGTTTCCTGAGTTAACCGATTTTTAGAATAATCCAGTAATAAACCACAGGTTTCGACTGAAAAACGCTCAAAACGTTGGTTATCTAACGCGAATAGGTCACGTAGATGAACCGTTGCCAGATATTGTTGGTGGGTTTTAAGTGCAGCCCACGCTGCAGATTGGCTAATGAGGGTATTCATAATTGTTCTCGTCATTCTACATTAGAGAAATGAATCGTTTTTCATCTATCACTCAATTAATCCTGCGAGTAAGCAGAGTCTCGTCAATAACGAGACCTCAAATTCTTCCATAAAAACTCGAAAAATGACGTAATTTTTCAGTTAAACCCGATGGAATTTGTGACCAATCAAATCGCCACCGCCAATTCCCGGTAGAGGTACCTGGGGTATTCATGCGATGTTGACCATCTAAGCCTAATATATCTTGCATGGGAACAACAGCTAAGTGGGCAACCGAAGCAAAAGCGGCTTCAATCAAAGGCCATGGCATGTCATCCGGTAAAGCGTGTAAATAATCGCATACATACTGTTGGAGGGGTGGGGTTAATTCTAGAAACCAACCCAGAGTCGTATTATTATCATGCGTTCCAGTATAAACGACACTATTTTCAACATGATTATGCGGTAAATAAGGATTAGCGGCCCCACTATCAAAAGCAAATTGCAAAATCTTCATGCCCGGTAAGTTAAATTGATCACGTAAGGCTCTTACTTCATCCGTGATAACCCCTAAATCTTCTGCAATCAAGGGCAAAGTTCCGACTTGTTGTAATTTTTTAAACAACGCTTCGCCCGGTACTTTAACCCATTTGCCCTCTATCGCGGTTTCACAATAACGCGGAATAGCCCAACAGGCTTCAAACCCACGAAAATGGTCAATTCGAACGAGATCAAATAATAATTCGGTACTTTTAAGCCGATTTATCCACCAGTTAAACTCATGGCTTTGCAGGTATTTCCAATTATAATGCGGATTGCCCCAACGTTGCCCAGTAGCCGAAAAATAATCTGGTGGAACACCCGCCACGACAGTCGGTTGACCTTGAGCATCGAGGAGAAAATTCTGGCGGCTTGCCCAAACATCAACGCTATCTAGCGCCACAAAAATGGGAATATCACCAAATAAGTAGATACCTTGCTCATTGGCATATTGTTTAAGTTCTTGCCATTGCGTAAAAAACACAAATTGTTCAAAATAATGTTGCTCAATCTCAGCAACTAACCTTTTTCGCACTGATTGCAAGGCCTGCGGTTGTCGTTCACGTAATTCGGTTGGCCAAGCCCACCAACCAGACCGATTCTTTATTTCAGTCAGTTGGTGATGTAAAGTATCGGCATCACGAATGGTATGAAGTACTTTTAAGCATTCTGCCTGTAACTGGTGCAAATGTTCAGCTTGTAAAGCACGAAATAAAGCATAATCCGCTAACCAATCCGCTTGAGTTTCCACAAAAACGCCATAAGCCACACGATCACTATCATGCGCATATTTCATAAAACCCGCGTGCGCTTCTCGTAGACGGGCATGACGATAGCGAATAGCCATTTCTTGATGAGATAAGGGACAAAATCCGGCTTTAAACGGTGTTGCTGCCAGCAATTTGGTTAATTCTGCTTCTACCGGATTGGGATGATACCAACCTTGCCGACTCAAGCGCCGGAGTTCATATTTAATCGCTTTTTCCTGGCGAGGTGAAGAATCCTCACTAAGCCAACCTTTGGTGACCAATTTTTCTAAACTGATGAGTAAAGGATTAGCCGCATGTACTGATTGACATTGATAAGGTGATAAATCTTCATGAGGTGGACCTAAAGGCAACATTTGCCAAATGGAAATTTGACAATCCACAAGAAAATCAATAAACCGATAAGCTTGTTGACCCAAATCACCATTACTGGGGGTTTCCGGTAAAGAAGTAGGGTGTAATAAAATGCCAGCACGACGTTTCTTGAAAAAATCTTGGCCAGCCGTCATGTACCGCTCTCCTGCCCTCGCCGCATAACTCCTCCGGTAGCCGGATCGCCATGACCAGATGCAAAGGACAGATTTAAATAAGCCGGAGGTGGTTCGCCTAATAATCGATACAAGTGAATTAAGTGAAGACGATATAAACGTTCAAAATCGCGTACAGCCGTTGCCGGATTATAATCACCAAACCACCAACACCAATCTGAACCTTCGCAAATGGCTAATTGGCGTTCTGCAGCGACTTGTTGTTCCGGTGGTAGATGAGGAATCACTCGATTAAACACATGTTTAGCTTCGATTAACATTTCCCAAGCCCGGTTTTTGTCTTTATCACCTATCCACGTGGAAAAGGTGCCATAGACCCAACTACCAGCCACTAAGGTTGGTAGCGGCGCAACACTAACTTCAAGACAACGAGAAAAGGTAGTCAATTCTAATAGGGGGTGATTAGCTAATTGCCGATACAGTGCACTTAAGAAATAATAACCATTTTCCGGGTAAGCCTCCCAAGCATTTTCACCATCTAGAATCATAGAAACCACTGTTGCACCGGTGGTTGAAGCCGCACGGGCAATATTTTCTAAATGGTGAATTAAATTGGCTACCGCATCATCAGCATGCCATTTAGAAAATTCAAAACCAATCAAGTCAGATAAGTTATCATCCCGAAAGAAACAGGTGACCGAACTTTTAGGTAAGCGATAAGGACGATGGAGCGATTGATTATCCAATTTCGCTTTCTTCATGCTGTTATGCCACACGCCGGTACCACTAGCAACCCATTTGATGTTAAATTCTTCCATTAAACGAACCGTTGCTTCACTAACACTGCCTTCAGAAGGCCAACAACCAACTGGTTTACAACCAAAGTGTTGTTCAAAAGTTTTAATTCCTTCCTGCATATGCCAACGAACGCGTTCTTTACCGTCAGGATAACAACTAATGCCGCTAAAACTGACATTGGGTATCGCTTCCCGAGCCGAAAACACATCTAATAACAGTGGCATAATCGGATGGGCATAAGGCGTAACCGATAATTCAATTTGGCCTTTTTCCATTAAAGTTTTATAGCGTGGAATAACACCAGTTAAGAGTTCACCAATTATTTCAAGCAATTGTCGCCTATCTAATTCACTAAAGCTGCGGCCTTTTTCGATTAGTGCTTTAACGCGACTATCTTGACGACGAACAATTTCACCTAACCAAGCTAAGTGATACCACATAACTAAATCGACGACGTATTGTTCATCTAAATAAGTCACTAGCTTGGCATTTTGTTTAAATGAATTGGCTACTTCCGCCAATGCTTGATAGGATTTAAATCGTTTAATTAGCCGTTCTTGATTAGCACGTAAGCACTGATCAATTAATTGTAATCGCGCTGCAGTTATCATTGCTGCCTCGTTGGTTTCTCCAACTGGCTGATTCAAAAAAGGCTGATGAGCAGGTTGGCTAGTTAACGCGGCCAATAATGGGTCACAGATGGGTATGCCTTCACGTAAAAATGCCTGAATTTGTTGAACGTAATCGTCGAGTTGCTCTAGCAAAGTAGGCGCAAAATTCACCACCGCCCGCGCACTAGGCACGGCTTCTAAATGAGCGACCATATCAACATAGTCTTTAATGCCATGCAAATAAGTCCACGGTAATTGATATTGTTCGCTGTGCCAATCGTAATAGGCCGGTTGGTGCATGTGCCAACAAAGTACGACTTTTAATTTTTCAGGCATGAGGTTAATCCATTATTAAGTAATACATTGGTCAATTATAAATGATTTTCTCAGTTCATAGCACTAATTACTAT
The DNA here is from genome assembly GCA_012032555.1 of Thioploca sp. Taxonomy (GTDB): domain Bacteria; phylum Pseudomonadota; class Gammaproteobacteria; order Beggiatoales; family Beggiatoaceae; genus Thioploca. The sequence goes on along the minus strand of JAAUSR010000029.1, from coordinate 19,929 downwards.
GATTAAGAGAATTAATCCGCATCATGTAGTTTTTGCCCAAGCATGTCCGGGGTAATGAGTACAACTCCAGATTCACTCACATAAAAGTGTTTAGCATCCTCTTCACGATTTTGTCCAATAACCGTGTGGGGTGGAATAGAGCAACCCTTATCAATGACCGCTTTTTTAATATGACAGTGTCGACCAATTTCTACATTAGGTAAGACTATAGTTTCTTCTAAGAGGGAGTAAGAATTTAATTTAACATTGGAAAACAGCAATGAATGTCGAATTTTGGCCCCGGAGATTAAACAACCACCTGATACCATAGAATCCACTGCCATACCCCGTCGATCATCATCATCAAATACAAATTTAGCCGGTGGTAATTGTTCTTGATAAGTCCAAATGGGCCATATTTCATCATAAAGGTTCAATTCTGGCGAGACTGAAACCAATTCCATGTTAGCTTCCCAAAACGCATCGACAGTACCAACATCACGCCAATAGGGTTGTTGACGTTTTTGCACATCTTGGAAACGATAAGCAAACACTTGATAATTTTGAATGAGTGCCGGAATAATATCTTTACCAAAATCATGGCTAGATTGAGCCAATTGGGCATCAATTTTTAATTTTTCATATAAAAATTCGGCATTAAATACATAAATACCCATTGAAGCTAAAGCTTGTTCAGGATTATTAGGGGTTGGTTCTGGCTGGGCCGGTTTTTCCATAAACTTGACTACGCGTCCCTCTTCGTCAATACTCATCACGCCAAACCCTTTTGCCATCTCTAAAGGCACCTCTAAACAGCCAACCGTCATATCCGCTTGGCGTTCAAAATGCTCAGCTAGCATTGGTCCATAGTCCATTTTATAAATATGGTCACCGGCTAAAATCAGGATAAATTCGGGTTGATGACTGCGAATAATATTTAAGTTTTGATAAACGGCATCAGCAGTTCCACTATACCAAGATTCATCTACACTTTGTTGTGCCGCTGGCATGAGTTCCACAAATTCACCAAATTCACCTCGTAAGAAACTCCAGCCTTTTTGAATATGACGAATCAATGAATGTGATCGATATTGGGTTACCACGGCAATACGCCGTATTCCCGAATTAATACAGTTAGATAGTGGAAAATCAATAATGCGAAATTTACCGCCAAAGGGGACAGCCGGTTTCGCTCGCCAATCCGTTAAATTTTTTAGACGTGTTCCACGTCCCCCAGCTAAAACTAAAGCGAGGGTATTACGCGTTAAACGACTAACAAAACGTTGAGTATGTTCATTATTATCCATTTGGCTACTCCATCCTTAATGTATGAGCGTGTATATTATAGTATGAATGTTGCCTAAAAATGACTATAAAACATTTTCGAATTAATTAGTGAATTATTTTTATTTATCAAATAAATAAATTTAATTTTACTAGCAATATAACCACTTTAGCGTATCATAAAAAATAGCATTATAAACCCCCCATGCACAGATATTTCATCTCTAAAAAGGCTTCTATTCCATACTTCGAGCCTTCACGACCCATACCAGATTCTTTCATGCCACCAAAAGGAGCCACTTCAGTGGAAATAATGCCTTCATTAATACCAACCATACCATATTCCAAAGCTTCTGCTACTCGCCAAGCACGACCCAAATCTCGCGTATAAAAATAAGCGGCTAACCCGAAAGGCGTATTGTTGGCTAAAGCAATGGCTTCTGCTTCAGTGTTGAAACTAAACAGTGGTGCAACTGGACCAAAAGTTTCTTCATGAGCGATGCGCATTTGAGCCGTAACACCCGTTAAAACCGTTGGCTCAAAGAAAGTGCCCCTCATTGCATGCCGATGTCCGCCACAGAGAATTTGAGCACCCTGAGTTACCGCATCCTGAATATGATCTTCTACTTTTTCTATGGCGGCCATATTAATCAGCGGTCCTTGTTGCGTTCCAATCGCTAAACCGTTACCGACTTGCAATTGGCTCACGACTTGTGTTAATTGAGTCGCAAATTGATTATAAATACCGGCTTGAATTAAGAACCGATTAGCACAAACACAAGTTTGTCCGCTATTACGATATTTAGAAGCGATAGCACCGGCAATCGCTGCTGGTATATCGGCATCATCAAATACGATAATGGTGCGTTACCTCCTAATTCTAAAGAAATATTCTTTACGGTTGAGGCACATTGTTCCATCAATAATTTACCCACTACCGTTGAACCGGTAAAAGATAATTTACGCACCAATGGATTGCTCGTCAATTCCAACCCAATTTCTTGAGGCATTCCAGTAACCACATTGACAACACCTGATGGAAAACCAGCTCGTTCTGCTAATTCTGCTAAGGCTAAGGCGCAATAGGGCGTACTTTCAGCCGGTTTAATCACCACCGGACAACCAGCTGCTAAAGCCGGTGCACATTTACGCGTGATCATGGCGATCGGGAAATTCCACGGCGTAATCGCGGCTACTACCCCAATCGGTTGTTTAGTAACCACAATTCGCCGTCCTGGCACCGGTTCTGGAATGACATCACCATAGATTCGTTTGGCTTCCTCAGCAAACCACTCGACAAAAGCAGCACCATAAGCTACTTCTCCTTGCGCTTCTGCTAGCGGTTTACCTTGTTCAGCCGTCATCAATTGTGCCAGATCAGTCTGGTTTTCCATAATCAAGTTGAACCACCGGCGCATAATAGTACCACGTTCTTTAGCTGTTTGGTTCCGCCAAGCTGGCCAAGCATCATAAGCAGCTACAATAGCGGTTTTTGTTTCCACACGTCCTAAATTAGGAACCGTACCTAATACGGTATTGTCTGCCGGATTAGTGACCGAAAGTGTTCCCTTATTTTGGGCATCGATCCAAAGACCATTTATATAAGCTTGTTGACGAAATAACTGCGGGTCAGTAAGTTGCATCGATTTCTCCTCAATAAAATAATGCAATTATAACGTGCAGAAGGGAATAATCGCTACTCACTTGGTGCAACCCAAAAAAAACGCTGCGCCATTCAGTTAAAATATCCATCAACGGTTGCGGACTAGCGTGGTTACGCTTATTGTTCAAAGTGCTAATCTTATTGCGGGGTACTGCTTTTACTTTGAGTTTTTCCTCGACCAATGATTTTCAGACAACCCCAGTCCTATTTTGATAAGGCGGTGAAGAACAATGCTTAACTTTGAGTTGCAATCGCCGCCAATTTATCAACAGTATTGACTTCCAGGAACAGCAGTTTAGTATCAATCACCAGCAATCGTTGATGTTAGTGAAACCCATCACGGGTCTTGACTAGTATTTTGACTTTGATTATCAAGAAACCAAGTGTTAAGTTTTTCTGCGCTGAGTTTCTCAATACAAAAACAAGCGGGTTTATACTGCCAAAAATTAGGATGGACCAGTTTATTATTTACTCTGGTATCCAAAGAAGGCGTATTAAAAAAAAGTGAGGGCATAGATTGGTGTAATACATTGGCTTTTATCCACGTTAACCCCGTAAAATACCAACGAATTGCTGCTAAATTGGGGGTGACCAGCAAAAATTTCTCTTGATCAGTATGATGCCAATAGAACTTACCTTGTTCCTCTATTTCAGCGATGTAAAGGTAGACGGTTTTTTGAGTTTGAAACATCACATCAATAACCTTAAAAGTAAAAAAAACCAGTATCGGAAATAGATAAAGGGTGAGACGGTAATTTGTAAGCAAATGATTTATCAACAGTACTAATAAAATACAAAAACTCCAATAGGGCAAAAACAGAAATCTATAATCTAATAATCCACCACTGAATAAAGGTAGTAGCGGCAAAAACAGAGCTAAACTATAACTTACTATTAACCATCGACTCTTTGCAAACAATACTAGGGAAACTAACCATATCACTATTAAAATTATCTCTGGATATCCATTACCAATCACTAGATCTGGAGCCTTGATGAAATTAGTTACTAATAATTGAAAGGAATAATCTGAATGATAACCACCCACGAAGTTTCCTAACAGGTAATTACGATAAAAAACATAAGCCGCACTCCAAAGGAAATAAGGTAAACTGGCGTATAATCTTTTTTTGAGATGAGTTTCCGGTATAAAAAGCAAAATACCTACTAACGGCACATAAATTTCTTTGGCTAAAGTGGCCAATATATAAAAAAAACTACCAATAGTAGCATAGACCATTTGGTTTTTTCTTAGTGAAATGATATACCAATAGAGTGCCATGATGGCAAAAATAAGACCTTCCACATAATGCCGTGTCATGAGTTGTTGAGCAACGACCCAAACCGGAGAACCGACAATAAATAGCATTACCCCTATAAAAGCAAGCATTGGCCGGATATAAAGTTTTAATAACCAGAAACTGGCTACACTGACTAGACTAAGTGATAAAAGATGATGCCAATAAAAACCTTGAGGAAACAATCCCAATAACCCAAAATCAAGATCAAAAGAAAATAGTAACCAGGGGGTAACATGACTGCCGGTTAAACAACGATAGTTTTCTGGAATAAAAAAATATTCCCAAGGTGTATATTCTATGGCGCATTTTAAAATTATTGGGTCATCCCATCGCCAAAAACGCTCTCCAACACTTTGATGTAACACCAAAGTTGTAGCTATTAAAATGATAATCAGAATTATATTTTGATCACGAACAATAGAATTGATACGCATTAACGGACTTTCCATAATATTTGGGAGTAGACGCGTACTATTCTAAAATTTTTAAATATACTTAGTTGGAATAGTACAAACCCAATACCGAATAACATTTGCCAAATTTTGGGGTAATTTATAGTGTGACCCTAAGGGTTACTAGGATTATTTATCAGGGGATCGTAGCATAGCGCATAGGATTCAGCATCACTATTAATAGTACGCAAATCGGTAAAGTGAGGTAACCTTGTTAGAATATTCCATAACCGCTAAGTATTCTCATAGCCATAAAATAAAAATAACATTTCAATGAAAATACTACCTATTATTACTAATAGAAATAAATTTTGTTTGCCATGCCTGTTCTATTTCTATTCCCACTTCTAACCAAAATGACTTAAACTGACTTTTAAAAATCGCCATTTTGGCGTTAGACAGTTTCGATCCACACGCTTATTTCATTTTACTTAGTGGTGACCGGATTTCGTTCGCTTGACTACTCAAACCGATATTGGAAAAAATACAAGAAAAAAAACCAGTAATGCGATATACTTAAAAATCTTTAATCCCCATTGGATTATAATATTAATTAGATTCAAATTCTCAAAAAGTATGACTGAACTACAGCACTTACTGGAACGGGCTGAATCGCTGTTAAATCGAATAGAAAATCATTTTCCACCACCGGTTTCTCTTCCTGATTGGCAAAAAGTTCCGGCTTGTCGTTGGTGTAAACGTTACCAACGGGGTGGATTTCAACCCATTTATCATCCTCACCAAATTCGCTTGGCCGATTTACAGGGAATCGAACTCCAAAAACAACAAATTGATCGCAATACTCGGCAATTTTTACAAGGAAAACCGGCTAATAATGTGCTACTTTGGGGATCACGTGGTACTGGAAAGTCTTCTTTAATCAAAGCATTATTAAATGAGTATACTTCACAAGGATTACGCTTAGTCGAAGTAGAAAAACAGGATCTGGTTGACTTGCCAGATATTGTCGAAACAATTTACGTTCGACCAGAGCGCTTTATTATTTTTTGTGATGATTTATCATTTGAATCAAATGATGCGCGTTATAAAGCTTTGAAAAGTATTTTAGATGGTTCGGTTAATGCGCCTCCTGAAAATGTGTTAATTTATGCGACTTCCAATCGACGCCATTTGTTACCTGAATATCGACGGGAAAATTTAGAAGCACAAACAGTTGAAGGCGAAATTCATCATGGTGAATCGGTGGAAGAAAAAATTTCTTTGTCAGAGCGATTTGGCTTGTGGTTGTCTTTTTACCCGTTTAAGCAAGATGAATATTTGGCAATCGTGTTTTATTGGTTACGCCAATTAGGTTTAACTTTAGTAGAAACAGCCGAAAATTAAAACGGCTGCTTTGCAATGGGCGCTTTACCGCGGTTCCCGAAGTGGACGGACTGCTTGGCAATTTGCCCAAGATTGGGCCGGAAAAAATACAGTCACTTTATTGTGAGGTGATAATAGGTTATTGTGCCAATCATTAAAGCAGATATCTATCTCGGTGATTGTTTAGAAGTGCTGGCTTCTTATCCCGATAATGTTTTTGACTTGATTATCACTTCACCACCTTATGCCGATAGTCGTGCTCATACTTATGGTGGTATCAAACCTAACGATTATGTCACTTGGTTTTTACCCCGCACCCAACAATTCTTTCGTGTATTAAAACCGACCGGGACTTTCATTTTAAATATCAAAGAAAAAGTAGTTAATAATGAAAGACATACTTATGTAATTGAATTAATTTTAGAATTGAGAAGGCAGGGTTGGTTATGGACGGAGGAATTTATTTGGCATAAAAAGAATTGTTATCCGGGAAAATGGCCTAATCGGTTTAGAGATGCTTGGGAACGGTGTTTACAATTTAACAAAACCAAACAATTTCATATGTATCAAGCAGCGGTGATGGTACCGATGGGTGATTGGGCTAATGCTCGTTTGAAGAAGTTAAGCGATACCGATAAAATCCGTGATACTTCCAAAGTTGGTAGTGGTTTTGGGAAAAATGTTTCTAATTGGTTGGACCGCAAAATGGCTTATCCAACCAATGTGTTACATTTAGCAACAGCAACGACTAATCGGCAACATAGCGCAGTTTTTCCAGCAGAATTACCGGCTTGGTTTATTAAGTTATTTACTCAAGAAAATGATTGGGTATTAGATCCATTTTGTGGTGCCGGAACAACCTGTCAAGCTGCCCAAAGTTTGTTAAGAAATTCTGTTGGCATTGAAATTAAGCCAGAATATTACGAATTATCCCAAACTAATCTTGATAATCCAATTAATTATCAGTTATTTGCTGATCATGATTCTTATGGAAAAAATTGATCTAAATGAACTCGTTGAATATATAGAGAAAAACATTGTTCAATTTCACCACAAAAGATTAGAAAAACTACAACAACTTCAACTAAATAATGTTTTAAAAAGGAAAAATCCTTATCTATTTAAAGCTAAAGCTATTGATACCGCACCAGATTATGTTAAAAATATTTTGGATGCTTTTTTATCTTCACAAGAAGAAGGTATTTTGGGACTGTTTTTAGAATAATTGGCTATTTTTATCGGTAGTAGAGTTTATAATGGCATGAGACTAAAGTGGAAAGATATAGATTTAGAGTTTGAACAAGACCAGGTAAAATATATTGTTTCCATTAAATCCGGTCCGAATTAGAGAAATAGTGATTCAGATAAAGCGGATGCAACATAACTTTAATCGGGTAAAAGAACCTTTGATTTTGCAAAATCCCTCCCTAACTGTGGTCACTGTTAACGGATGCTGTTATGGGCGCAATAATAAACCTAACAAGGGTGATTACCTTAAATTATGCGGACAACGATTCTGGTCTTTCATCTCCGGCAATGAGTACCTTTATACCGAAATTATTGAACCATTAGGACATCAAGCTAAACAAAGAAATCAAGAATTTATGGAGCAATATGCTCAAATTATTAATTGTTTTACCTTTGAATTCATTAAAGAATTTTGTAATCCAACGGGACAGATTATGTGGAATAAAATTGTTGAATTTAATTCATCACCAGAGTAATCATTAGATTAGCCAACAACTTGCTGGCTCTGCCAAAGAAAGCTCAGTATTTTTCTAACGAGGTTAACCACACATCCATGAAAACCATACCCCAACGTATCGCTGCAGAACTCTCCGTACAAGAACAACAAGTACAATCGGCTATCCTGCTACTCGACGAAGGAGCGACGGTTCCTTTTATTGCGCGTTATCGTAAAGAAGCGACTAATGGCTTGAATGATATACAATTACGTACCTTAGAAGAGCGATTGCATTACTTACGTGAGTTAGATGAACGACGTGAATTTATCTTAACCAGCATTCGCGAACAAGAGAAACTGACGCCCGAATTAGAAGCGGCTATTCAGGAAGCCGAAACTAAAACGCGGTTAGAAGATTTGTATTTACCCTATAAACCTAAACGTCGTTCTAAAGCCAAAGTAGCTAAAGAAGCTGGTTTGGAACCTTTAGCGTTAGATTTATGGCAAAATCCAATTTTAGTTCCAGAAGAAGCCGCTAATGCTTACATCAATGCTGAAAAAGGCATTGAAGATACTAAACAAGCCTTAGAAGGAGCACGGCATATTTTGATGGAAAAATTTGCTGAAGAAGCGGAATTATTAGGAGAATTACGCGAATATTTGTGGGAAAATGCTGTTTTAGTTTCTAAAGTTATCGAAGACAAAGAAGAAAAAGGTGCTAAATTCGCTGATTACTTTGACTATCATGAAACCTTAAAAGCCATTCCTTCTCATCGTGCTCTAGCCCTATTTCGGGGTCGCAAAACGGATATTTTGCAACTTACCTTAGTGACTGAACCAGCAGCAGTAAATGAAACCGACCCGTTAACCCCGGGTTATTGTGAAAGTAAAATTGCTACCCATTTCAATATCAGCAACCAAAACCGACCGGTAGATACTTGGTTATTAGAGACAGTGCATGCTGCTTGGAATTTTAAAATTCGTCCGCATTTAGATGCTGAATTACTGACCCGATTGCGGGAAATATCAGAAAATGAAGCGATCAAGGTGTTCGCCAGTAATTTACAAGACTTATTACTCGCTGCGCCAGCGGGTCCGCGCGTAACTATGGGCTTAGATCCGGGACTTCGCACTGGAGTTAAAGTTGCTATCGTCGACAATACCGGCAAATTACTTGATACCACGACACTTTATCCCCATGCCCCCAAAAAACAATGGCAACAGTCTATCGATAAACTCGCCGAACTCGCTACTCAATACCAAGTTGAACTGATTAGTATTGGTAATGGGACTGGTTCACGAGAGACTGACAAATTAGTCATAGACCTCATTAAACAACATCCCCAATTGGGTTTATATAAATTGGTGGTGTCAGAAGCAGGAGCATCTGTGTATTCGGCTTCCAAAATAGCAGCGCAAGAATTTCCGGATTTAGATGTATCGATTCGAGGAGCCGTATCGATCGCAAGACGATTGCAAGATCCATTAGCCGAATTAGTTAAAATTGAACCAAAGTCTATTGGTGTGGGTCAATATCAACACGATGTTAACAAAGCCCATTTAGCCCGTAGTTTAGATGCTGTAGTAGAAGATTGTGTTAATGCGGTTGGCGTTGATATCAACACGGCTTCAGTTCCATTACTAAGCCATGTTTCTGGTTTGAATATGGGTTTGGCACGAAGTCTGGTGGAATTTCGGGATAAAAATGGTATCTTTCTTAATCGAGACACCTTAAAACAAGTGCCTCGTTTTGGTGAAAAAAGTTTTGAGCAAGCGGCTGGTTTCTTACGAATTATGAATGGAGATAATCCACTCGATGCCTCAGCGGTGCATCCAGAAGCGTATCCAATAGTTGAACGTATTATCGCTAAAACTAACCGTTCGATTAAGAGTTTAATTGGTGAGAGTGAATTTTTGCGGACCCTCAAACCAGAAGACTATATTGACGAAAAATTTGGTGTACCAACGGTCATGGATATTATCCATGAATTAGAAAAGCCCGGTAGGGATCCACGACCGGTATTTAAAACTCCTCAATTCCAAGAAGGAATTGAAGAGTTAGAAGATCTAGAAGCTGACATGATTCTAGAAGGTATCGTTACTAATGTGACCAACTTTGGTGCTTTTGTTGATATTGGAGTACATCAAGATGGATTAGTACATATTTCAGCATTATCCAATGGTTATGTTAAAGATCCACATGAAGTAGTTAAAGCGGGAGAAGTGGTGAAAGTCAAAGTCATTGAAGTGGATTTGAAACGACGCCGGGTTGCTTTAACGATGTGTTTGGAGGAAAAAAAGCGCGAACCGCGGAGAAAAGATCAACCCGAAGGGTTTAATAAAACTCGTCGCGATAATAAAAGAATGCCTGCGGTTAATAGTCGAAAATCACCCAAAACCGAACGCAATTTGCAAACCAAACCCGAATTCGTTGGTATTATGGCAGAAGCTTTCGCTAATGCTCGTAAACGTTAGCTTCTAGAATTGAGCTACTGGCTTCGGCCAGTTCTTTAATTAAGGTGGGGCCTTGATAAATTAAGCCAGTATAAACTTGTATTAATCGTGCACCAGCTTGCCATTTTGCTTGAGCGTCAGCAACACTCATCACACCACCTGCCGCGATAATCGGAATTTGATCTCCAAGTAAGTGGTAGAGTTGTGCAACCACTTCAGTAGCCCGTGCTGATAGCGGTGCTCCGCTCAAGCCGCCGGCTTCCTGAGCATGAGGTAAATTTTCGACACCGCAACGCGAGAGCGTCGTATTGGTCGCAATAACGCCTTCTATTTGATATTTTAACAGTTGCTCGGCAATTGTGGTTAATTCAGTGATGCTTAAATCGGGTGCAATTTTAATAACTAAGGGAACATATTTTTTATGTTGTTGTGCGAGTTGCTGCTGAGCCTGTTTTAAACCACTTAAAAGTTGAGCTAATTCCTTAGCCTGTTGTAATTGACGTAATCCTGGCGTATTGGGTGAAGAGATATTGATAGTAATATAATCAGCATAGGCATAGATCTTATGTAAGCAGATTAAATAGTCACCCAGCGCTTGTGGTAAAGGCGTGTCAAAGTTCTTACCAATATTAATTCCCAAGATTCCTTTAAAATGCGCCTTTTTAACATTAGCTAACAAATTATCAATGCCATCATTATTAAATCCCATTCGGTTAATCAATGCTTGGGCGGCGGGCAATCGAAACAGGCGTGGTAGAGGATTACCCGGCTGAGAACGGGGTGTAACGGTACCTACTTCAATAAATCCACACCCTAATAATGCTAAACTATTAATATATCGCGCATTTTTATCTAATCCGGCGGCCAATCCAATCGGATTAGGAAAATCTAACCCCATGAGATGACACGGATGAGCCGGAATGATATCAACCAAAAATGGAGCCAATTTTAACCGATAAAGTATCTCTAGGGTATTGAGAGTGAAATGATGAGCTGTTTCCGGCGGTAATTTAAATAATCCAGGACGCATTAAAGAATAAATTATTTTCTTCATATCAAGTGATTCATTTAATTCATTTAAAAGATAGTTAAGCTTTAATTCAAAGTGTTATGTCTATAATTTTATGTTATACTTCAACAATATCTCATGGTAAATTGATTGGATTGAATAATGTCTTACATACTCGATGCCATAAAAAAAGCTGAACAAGAACGTGATAAAATTCAACTGATTGATATTGAATATCATCCGGTTCGTTCATCTAGACGATTTTTTTCCGCTTTACCAATATGGTTATTAATCAGTGCTTTGTTGATAATGAATCTCATTTTATTCACCGCCTTATTTTCACCTAAAGCACCTCTGGTGCCCCCAACGGTATATTTTATATCCCCTTTGCCTCAATATACTGCTGTTTCTCAGTCGGGAGAACCATTAGAACTAAATAAACTCGTATCCATCGTATCTGCCACAAAATCTTCAATTCAAGCGAATCACTCGGTTACTCACTCAGAAAAATTGTCGTCTTTAAGTAAAATGCCTATTGATTTTTAATATGGAGTACCGAGTATTACCTGAATAGATGAGTATTTTTTGGTACAGTAATGTAGTAATGAGTTTAAAGTATACAAAATCGTAACTGTTTTGAATAATGGATGGTAATACTCGTGTTATAAAAATAACTGGCGTGATTTTTGTATAAATTTAAGTGAGTTCCTGGTAGATTTTTAACGATTATTCATCATAACTCATTATCTCAGCTGGACTAAATTCATTATATTCTTTGAATCACATGCACTCATTACTTGAACGCCAATTACGTAGGGCCGGATTTGATTACAATACACTACCCACTGATCCGGTGATGTGGCAGGAATTTCTTTCCCGTATTGAACGTTTTTACACTAATGCTGATTGGGAGCGGCAACGTTTAGAAGAGAGTGTGAAACGTTTTCAAGGTAATGCATCCACATCATACCCTGACTCTGCGCCACAATTACCCGCAGTATTGGCTGCAATGACCGACGGTCTATGTATATTTAATAACCAAGGACAGTTGGTATTTATGAATGTTGCAGCCGAAAAATACTTAAATCTTTCTCAGTGGCAATCGTTATCAGCAATGGCAGTGATTGATTGCTTTGAATTGCACGAAACCACTAATCCTGATATTCACCTCAGTACCACAGACTTGATTCAACGTTTAACCGAAGGCTATTCAGTTCAAGATCGTAATGCGCAATTACAATCAGTAGGACACTCTCCTTTACCAGTCTCCTGTGTTTTTAATCCGGTCATTGAAGATCAGCACTTAGTAGGTTATACCTTGTTGTTCAGCGATATGAGTGATATCAAAAATGTGGAAGCTGAGTTAATAGCCGCCAAAGAAACAGCTGAAAAAGCGAGTCAAGCTAAATCGCAATTCTTATCCAGTATGAGTCATGAATTACGAACACCCATGAATGCTATTTTAGGTTATAGTGAATTACTTAAGGAAGATTTAAGTACGCCACTTGATGAATTTGAACTCGATCACATTGAAGATATGCTCCAGTATGTTGGCAACATTTTACATGCAGGTTGGCATTTGCTTGAGCTTATCAACAAGGTACTCGATTTAACCCGCATCGAAGCGGGTAAATTGGAAGTGACTATCGAAAAAATAGAAATTGTTGATTTAATTAAAGAATGTGTTAGTTTTGTCAGTCCACAAGCCGAAAAACGCAATATCACTATCTATAATGAAGCAGAAATATTATATCCACGTTATGGATTAGCCGATCGAGGTCGACTTAAACAAGTCATTATCAATTTATTGTCTAATGCGGTGAAATATAATCGTGAGGCGGGTCAGGTCAGTATTCACTTAAACCCAATCGATCCACAATCAATTCGTCTTGAAGTAAAAGATACCGGCGTGGGATTAACGACTGAACAAAAAGAGAAAGTGTTTGAACCTTTTACTCGGGTTAGTGGTCTTAACCTGATTGAGGGAACTGGTATTGGCTTAACCATCACTAAACGTCTATTAGAAATCATGGACGGACGCATTGGTGTAGAAAGTGAAATCGATGTGGGGAGTAATTTCTGGATCGAAATACCCAGTGGTGAAATAGACCCTTTAGGACAAGAAGAACTATCAGTTCTTACTTATCGGAGATATATTTTACTCTATGTTGAGGACAGTCGTACCAACGTCAGTTTAGTCGCTCAAATTCTCAAAGCACGCCCAGAGATTGCACTAATGTCGGCTCATACTGGTGAAATGGGTTTACAATTAGCCCACATGCATCATCCCGACGTCATTTTACTTGATATTAATTTACCGGGAATGGATGGTTTTGAAGTACTTGAACACCTACGCGAAAATGAAAATACCAAAGATATTCCCGTATTAGCATTAACAGCAAATGATAACCTGTATAATCTCGATCGGGGACGTGAAGCCGGGTTTTTAAAATATATTGTTAAACCATTAGATATTAAGCAATTTCTTGAGGTTATTGATTACGCTTTACAATATCAACCGACTCTGGTTGAAGATCAAGTCAGCAGCTAACGTCAATTAGTTCGTATAACAACTGACCCGATCAATTTAAAACAGTGTGTAAATGAAAGGAGCAACGGCTGAGCCTTGAGTCAACACAATTAGTGCGCCTAATAACAATAGCACAATGATAATCGGTGCTAACCAAAATTTCTTCCGTACTCTCATAAACGCCCATAAATCTTTTAGCAATTCTAACATTAGAAAGGATGCTCCATTTGTTGAGGTGACCGGGTTGGTGTCAATTGACGATAACTGGTTACTGGCGATTGAAATTTCCTCATGGGTTGCTTACCTAATAAACGCATAAATAATCCCATTGGTGTTATGATCAAATAAAACATCAATGCCAAAAGAATACGGGTATTAATCCAACCGATGATGAGAGCGATAAACATCCAACTGTGATAGATTGGTTTCAAACCCATTGGCGCGAGTAACGCTAATCCCCACAATATACTCGCAATAATCCAAGGCCAATAGGGAAATACTAACTGAAATAGCCAAGGAAATAACAAGCCGAACAAGCCGATAAATAAAGCGCCGGTGACTAAACCAAACTCGCGTAAACCGTTCTTATCCGGGATTTCTATGTGCATAATTAATCCAGTTCAAATTCTTGTTGCCAGGCTTCATCTTTAACCCATTGTGGTTGTTTGGGTTTAGCTAATAAAAAATTTTCCAGTACTAAGTAATCCATTTCGGTGCGCATAAAACATTGATAAGCTTCTTGAGGACTACAAACTAACGGTTCGCCACGAACATTAAAAGAAGTATTAACCAATACCGCACAACCGGTTATCGCTTCAAACTGTTTCAGTAAAGCATAATAACGTGGATTCGTCTGCGGATGCACCGTTTGAATTCGGGCCGAATAATCGAGGTGAGTAATCGCTGGTAGCGTTGACCGTGGGACATTTAATTTTTCTATCCCAAACAGTTGTTGTTGTTCTACCGTCAAAGGTAAGCGCAATTCTGGTTTAACATCAGCGACTAATAACATATAAGGACTGGCTCGATCCAATTCAAAATAATCACTAACTCGATCAGATAACACTGACGGTGCAAATGGACGAAATGATTCCCGGTACTTAATTTTTAAATTCATCACCGCTTGCATTTTGGGACTGCGTGGATCGCCTAAAATAGAACGACCTCCCAAAGCACGTGGTCCAAATTCCATGCGTCCATGCAGCCAACCCACCACATTTTCTTGGGCTAACATTTGGGCAACTTTCGGTAACAACTCCGCTTCCGGCAAATATTCATAAGGTGCCTGAATCGAATCCAAATAAGCTTGAATTGCTTCGCTTTGAAACTGTGGTCCCAGATAAGCGCCTTGCATAGAATCGGTTTCACTAACTGAGCGAGAATGATTTAAATAATGATACCATACACTAAGCGCCGCACCTAGAGCACCGCCGGCATCACCCGCAGCGGGTTGAATCCAAATATCTTTAAACAAATTCTCGCGTAAAATACGCCCATTGGCAACACAATTGAGCGCTACACCACCCGCCAAACATAAATAATCCACTTTCAACTCGTGACGAAGAGTCCGCACTAATCGTAGTACCACTTCTTCCGTAACGACTTGAATCGATCGCGCAATATCCATCTCCCGCTGCGTTAATAACCCTTCGCGTGGACGCGGTGGTCCACCAAACAATTTATCAAATTCACGGTTAGTCATGGTTAAGCCGACCGCGTAATTGAAATAGCGCATATTCAATTGAAAAGTGCCATCTTCCTTGAGATCAATTAAATTATCCAAAATCGTTTGGACATAGTTAGGTTTGCCATAGGGCGCTAATCCCATCAACTTATATTCGCCAGAATTGACTTTAAAACCCGTAAAATAAGTAAAAGCCGAATACAACAACCCTAACGAATGCGGAAAATCAATTTGCCATTGAGGAATTAACTGATTATCCTCACCCAACCACACTGAAGTCGTTGCCCATTCCCCCACTCCATCTAAACACAATACGCCGGCGCGTTGAAACGGACTCGGGTAAAAAGCCGAAGCGGCATGAGCTTGATGATGTTCAGTAAATAATAACAGTGGCAGGGATGTTTTGGGAATGGTTAATAAAGTAGATAATTCTTGCCGAAGTAAACTTTTCAGATACAACTTTTCTTTCAGCCAAATCGGCATAGCTTGCACAAACGAACGAAATCCTTTTGGCGCATAACTTAAATAAGTTTCTAATAACCGTTCAAATTTCACCAGCGGCTTATCGTAGAACACCACATAATCTATATTTTGTAACGAAACCTGGCCGGCTTCTAGGCAATAGCGGACAGCATTTAAAGGAAAGCGTGGGTCATGTTTTTTTCGAGTAAACCGCTCTTCTTGCGCCGCTGCGATGATTTGACCATCCTGAATTAAAGCCGCAGCACTATCGTGGTAATAGGCTGATAGGCCAAGAATATTCATTTCCTATTTCACCATTTCTTGTTGTAGATGTTGGTAGATTGCTTGACTGACCAGGCGGTATCCTTCAGCGTTGTAGTGTGCCAGTAATCTAAAAGGAAAAAGTGATAATGGATCCGGATGCGTTGCAAATACTTCCTCATGTATATCTATAATTGGAATATTTAAACTGTTAACGATAGATAATACTTCCTGCCGGTGATAAAGAGTATTGTGTTCGACATGAGTGGCATATCTTTTCCAGGTAGGAAGATAGACAAAATATAATCTACCATTCCATGATATCGTTATATCTCTCGCTTGTTCTAATATTTTTGGGAACAATGAAGAAGGTCGAGGTGGTGAGTTAAATAGGGTTAATCTATTACGTAATTGTCTAAATTTAAAAATACTTTTTGTATTGTTTAATATTTCTACCCAGAATCCACCCTTTCCCATTTTTTCATGAAGTTTTTTAATTAACAAGTTGTCTATTTCTGATTGCTTATTTACTAATTCTTGAGAAAAACGATCATCGAGAAGATATTTTAAGAGGATTGAAGATCGTTTCTCAGATGCTAAATCACTTAAATCATTTTCCTCATAGTACAGCCAGAAAATATATTTTGGTTTTAGGGGTTCACCATATTCTTTTAAGCTTGCTAATTCTTTTAAAGGGCCATTACCCTCAATTCCTATATTGATTGCTTTCATACCTGACATTGCTTGAAGTTGTCCGGCTATATTTTCTGTTCTATGAACACAATTACCATGTGCAAATGAATCGCCGACTAATAGAATATTGGTGTTATCACTGGCAAAGACGCCTTTATGGTTATTAAATCCATGCTCATCACTGTCATAGATAATCCATTCACCACTTTCATTGCAGTGTACTGTGGTAATACCAGAAATTCCTC
The DNA here is from genome assembly GCA_012032555.1 of Thioploca sp. Taxonomy (GTDB): domain Bacteria; phylum Pseudomonadota; class Gammaproteobacteria; order Beggiatoales; family Beggiatoaceae; genus Thioploca. The sequence continues at coordinate 2,905 of JAAUSR010000029.1, read as the reverse complement.
CTAATGGATAAATTGTTTTTTCATCGGTCTTGATAACAGGCACGGCTTTTATACCCATATTTTCTAATTCTTTAAGAACTTGACTTTTTGTTCTCGTGTCAAAAGCAATTCTCATTTTTTGAGCTTGGTTGAACAAAGATCTATTATCAAAACTAAGTGGCATTTTCCAAAACAGAAAAATTTCTACTAAATAAACACTCATGACGGTAGATAATCCCATCAATACCAAATTGATCTTATAATTGGGGCGTAATTTAAGAGCGAAATAACAAACGATAATGCCGGCACTAGAAACGATGACAATCAACAAATAATACTTATTCGATCCGTAATAGGCTATCCTATAGCAACCATAAGTTAACAAACCAATAAAATACAACATCCCGCTAATTAAGATAATATTGGCAAATTTATTAGCACGCATACTGGCTTACCTTGAGGTGAATGCTTTTGAAATATTACTTTTTACTTATTTTAGTTGGATTAGGGTTTATTATATGTAGTTGCGGTCAAAAAGGCGACTTAGTCCGTCCGCAACCGCCCAGTGAAAAATCAACACCTTCTCAAGAAATGATTGATCAAGAAAAAACACCGAGTTAACCAATCATGGATTTTTTTAATTATTATAATGGTACCTTATACGCGGAAGAAGTCAATTTAACCGCATTGGCTCAAGCACACGGTACACCGTGTTATGTCTATTCTCGTGCGACTTTAGAACGGCATTGGCATGTTTTTGATCAAGCTTTAAAAAATCATCGCTATTTAATTTGTTATGCGGTTAAAGCTAATTCTAATTTAGCGGTGTTAAATGTGTTAGCGCGGTTAGGTTCCGGATTTGACATTGTTTCCGGGGGTGAACTTGAACGAGTTCTTCGCGCCGGTGGTCAACCCAACCAAATTGTGTTTTCCGGGGTTGGTAAAACGGTCCCTGAAATCCGCCGCGCTTTAGAAATCGAAATTCGCTGTTTTAATGTCGAATCAGAAGCGGAATTGTTGCGCTTGAATCAAATTGCTGGAGAAATGGGAACTAAAGCACCGATTTCCCTGCGGGTAAACCCCGATGTTGATGCCAATACTCATCCTTATATTTCTACTGGGTTGAAGCAAAATAAATTCGGCATTGATATCAATATTGCTCCCCAAGTTTATGCTCAGGCGAAGACTTTACCTCATCTACAAGTGGCTGGGATTGCTTGTCATATTGGTTCGCAATTGACTGATGTAGCACCTTTTGTTGATGCGTTACAACGAATTATCGCTTTAGTGAGAAAACTAAGTAAAACTGGTATTCAATTACAACACATTGATATTGGTGGCGGTTTAGGAATTCGTTATCAACATGAAACCCCACCAAAACCGGAAGAATATATCCAAGCCTTGAATCAGGTACTGGGCAATTTACCTTATGAAATTATACTAGAACCAGGACGCGCTATTGTTGGCAATGCCGGTATTTTATTGACGCGAGTGGAGTACTTAAAAAACACAGCGGCTAAAAATTTTGCGATTGTTGATGCCGCTATGAATGACCTAATTCGTCCGGTTTTGTATGATGCCTGGCAAGAAATTTTACCGGTACAACCGCGAACTGCTCAAATAGAACAAGTTTATGATATTGTCGGTCCAATCTGTGAAACCGGCGATTTCTTGGGTAAAGATCGACTCTTGGCTTTACAGGAGGGGGACTTATTGGCCATTCGTTCTGCTGGTGCTTATGGTTTTGTCATGAGTTCCAATTATAACTCTCGTCCTCGGGTACCTGAAATTATGGTGGATGGTAAGCAAATGAAAGTAGTGCGTCGGCGCGAGACGCTAGAAGATTTATTAGCATTAGAACAAACTTTAATCTAAATTCAATTCAATCCTAAATAAATGATCTACTATTATAGGGTGTTTAAAATGAACACGTGCTGATTTTAGACAGTCTTATTTAATTATTTGAAAATAAAATAAAAATTTATAGAAAAAAGATTCATTTTTACAAAAAACTGTTCATTTAAGCAACCTTTATTAGTAAGGTTATTAACTAATAATTCATATAAAATTTTAATAAACAATTACTTAACTTCTTGGCATAAAATTTGAGTCTACTTTAGGGTGTCAATATCCTTAATTGTGGGATAAAGCAGTTAACAACAAGAGGTGATTTATGATGAAACACAAACAAGCGGGTTTTACCCTAATTGAATTGATGATCGTGGTGGCGATTATCGGTATTTTGGCAGCAGTAGCTATTCCGGCTTACCAAGACTACATTAAGAAATCGAAGGTATCGGAAGCGAATATGCTGTTTGCTGGGTTTAAGACTGAATCCATGAATTATTATTCTGACAAGGGTAATTGGCCAGATAGCCTTCAGAATTTAAAAGACGAAGGTTTGGTTGTTAAAGGAACTTATATCACGACAGAACCAACCTACGCAAAAGGGCCACCACCTTCTATTTGTTTTAAAGTAGATGGGTTTGATTGTGCTAAGGATGGGTGTCAAATTGGATGGACTTATAAAACAGATACGACTACTAATCAAAGTGCTTGGACTTGTAAGGCAACAGATAATACGAGTTGCGCTACATTCCTGAAAGATAAATATCTTCCTAAAGCATGTAGACCATAGTTTTTTCTTCCCATGCGCTAGCGTGGGATGAGCCTAGGGTAGCATTTCCTCTACTAGGCTGCTAGGTAGGGTAGGCATTGCCTACCCTACTTTCTTTTTTCTCCTCTACATTCATTCACTTTACTTGGCTGAGCAAGACACAAGCCCGGTAGGATCACTGCCATTAAGTTAAGCAGTTTACCTCCCCCTCCTTACCAAGGAGGGGGTCGGGGTGGTTTAAAATCAACTCAATTCGGTAACATTTTTTTAACCACCCCTAGCCCCCTCCTTGAGAAGGAGGGGGAATGA
>JAAUSR010000005.1 GCA_012032555.1 Thioploca sp. | reverse complement strand
GACATTAGGTGGGGTATATAAATTAACAGCTATCCGTGATGAACCAGGTGCCCAATGGCAATATTGCTTAAATTGTCAGAGGAATCTATTAAAATATCTAACCCTGGTTTATTACAAGTACGTCGATTTCTAGATGATCAAGGAATGTTTAATGGAGATATGATTTATGACCAACTACAACCCCCAACAGATGAAGTTCATTTAGTTAACCTTAATGCTTTTTCAGTTCATCCAGCATTGATTGAAGGACATACTATTTTATCAACCGATATTCCCTATCAAGATCTCCTTATCCCGGTTTGGAGAAACGGTAAACCGGTCATAGAATTACCCTCATTAGATCAGATTCGGCAGAGAACACAAGCGCAATTGAATCATTGTCCAATTGAGATTCAACGTCTTAATACTCCCGCTATTTATCCGGTCAATTTAGAAATCCGGCTTTATCAACTCAAACAAAGATTAATATCAGAAGCACGTCATGTAACAAATAGTTAAGCCGATTGATTCTTTAAGTATTACTTCAAAAAACCGTTTTTAAGAAGTAGGCCAACGTGGCGGGAAAGGGTTCCCGCACTAAGAAATAGTTCTTTTCTTGTCTTGGAGGCAACTGAGTATCCGTTTTATTTGATATAAGCTTGGCTTTAACTTTACATCGAGGCTATCGCCAATAGCAATACGTACTTTGTTGTTGGTTTCTTATTGGGCAATGGGCAATTCTTTCAATGATTGCACTCATGATGAAGTGATTTTCATCATTTTTTAGAGAAATATATTCTACTCTTGATTTTACTGACTATATCAGTTGAAAAAGATGTTTCTCAATAAAAATGACGATTTCTTCTGGGTTATTCATATCGAGTAAGGGTAAACAAGTAGCCACTACCGGTGGAGCATCACACGCAATCGCGATAATAGAGGTATCTTGAGGGAAGAGAGGGGTATGTCCCAATTGAGGACGATGAATTTCAATCTTAGGAAAAGCTTCATGTTTGAAGCCTTCAACTAAAATCAAATCTAGTTTATCTGGCTCAAAATGAGATAATAGAGAGTCTAAATCTGGTTCATCTAATTGGCTTGTCTCTACCATCAAAGCCCAGCGATGTCGAGAGGCAACCAAAGTTTGATCAGCACCCGCATGACGAAGACGATAGCTATCCTTGCCAGGTTTATCAATATCGAATTGATGATGGGTATGTTTAATAACACCCAAGCGTAAACCCCGTTGTTTCATTAACGGTATAATTTTTAATAATAAAGTAGTTTTACCGGTACCACTACCGGCAACAAAACCTACTATTGGAATTTGTTTAGTGGTACTTACCATTTTTCAGTTATCAGTTACTCGTTATCAGTTGTCAGTTTGGAATAGATAAGTACCTTAGCAAGGTGAAATAAGCCTTCTCACCTCACTGTTCCTCTTTAATTAATTTTGTGATGACAGTTACCCTTTTGCAGTTAACTGTTTCAATGATAATTCCCAGTTAGAATAGCATATTCTTCCAGGGTGTTAATATTTATCAGTGTTTCTGGGATATCTGAAAAATTCGCTCGTGCCAAAGTGTGTTGTGCATACCATTGACTGACTTTATGTTTTCCTTGATTTAGAAAAATCAATAAATTGGGTAATAGATCGCGTTTTATTAGCGCAATAACGTAGTGTAAGCGATTACCATCATCTGCAACGCTGATTGCAGCTTGATTAACTAACAGGCTGGTGTATAAACGTGATGCTAATTGTAAACTTAACTGTGGCGAATCACAGGGAACGAAAAGAACATAATCAGTTTGGGCTTGTTGTAAAGCGGTTGCTATACCGGCTAGTGGTCCCGCATAATCTCCAAATCGATCAGTCAACACTAAACAATGACACAAATTGGCATAGCGCGATTGATTACGATTGGCACTAATAAATAAAGTACTAACTTGCGGGCGAAGGACTGTAATCACCGATTCTACTAAAAATTTACCTTGCCAAGGGATTAAACCCTTATCTTGTCCACCCATTCGAGTTGCTCGTCCACCCGCGAGGATAACACCGGTAATCTGATTAATTGGAACCATAACATTGACTGACTTTAAGTTATCATCATGGGTTACCATTAATTTTGTTGAGAATTTCCTTTAAAGCCTCCACACAATACCAAACATTTTTCATATGACAAGCATACCCCATTAACCCAATTCGCCAAATTTGACCCGTGAGGCTGCCTAATCCAGCACCAATTTCTAAATGGTATTCGTTAAGTAATCGTTTTCGTACCTCTGCTTCATCTATTCCGGCTGGTACCGTGATGGCGTTGAGTTGGGGCAACCGTTCAGATTCGTTAACCTTAAAAGTTAATCCTATATTTTCAATACCTTGTCGCAGAGCTTGGTAATGTTGCTCATGTCGTGCCCACGCATTTTCTAATCCCTCTTCTTTTAGCATAATTAAGGCTTCATGAAGCCCATAGAGAACATTAATAGGTGCCGTATGGTGATAAGTTCGTTTAGCACGACTTCCCCAATAACCCATCACTAAATTCAAATCGAGAAACCAACTTTGTACTTTACTTGGTCGCTGTTTAATTTTCTCGACAGCTCGTTCGTTAAAGCTGACTGGTGATAAACCCGGCGTGCACGATAAACATTTTTGTGAGCCCGAATAAACCGCATCAATCTGCCATTCATCGACTTTAAGTGGTATTCCTCCTAGGGAAGTCACTGCATCAACAATCGTAATACAATGATAACGGTGTGCAATTTCACATAACGTTTTGGCATCTGATTTAACTCCGGTAGACGTTTCAGCATGGACGAAAGCAACAATTTTCGTATCTGGATGTGTTTTTAGCGTATCTTCTAGGTGATTAGGATCAACGGCTGTTCCCCATTCATTTTCAATAATCACCGCTATACCACCACTCCGTTCTACATTTTCTTTCATCCGTTCACCAAAGACTCCATTTTGGCAAACAATGACTTTATCACCGGGTTCCACTAAATTAACAAAACAAGTTTCCATGCCAGCAGAACCTGGTGCCGAAATTGGGAGGGTTAAAGCGTTTTGGGTTTGAAAAGCATAATGCAACAAAGCCTTAATTTCGTCCATCATATCGATAAAAGCCGGGTCTAAATGACCAATCGTCGGACGTGCCATTGCTTGTAAAACTCGGGGATGAACATCAGACGGTCCGGGTCCCATTAGTGTACGAGTAGGTGGAGTAAATGATTTAATATCCTTAACATTCATAATATAGAGACTGTCCAATTAAGAAAAGAAAAACTTTCTATCCCTCATAATTAACCAATGCCATTAAATTAAGGTAGGGTACGTTCCACATATAATTTATAAAAATAATAAAAATCAAAATCTTGTGTAAGATACCACCCACTAACTAAATCTAGTTTAACTGATCATAATTAACCTAAAAAACGCTTTATTTTAGCGTGTTCTTGATTCTCTTGCACGCATTTTAGTGTGATATCGTTGGTTTCTATTCCTTCGCTTATCGTAGTGACTTCTATGGCGAATCGGTAAGATCAGCCGCTGGTTATGTATTACTAAACCGATAATAATGTTTGATTCATCCGCACCAATCGGCCCAAAATGCGACGTGATGAATTATTAGATTTAAGTGAAAATTTAATCGATTAATCATGAGTTTTAGTTACATTTTATATTATCATTAATTGGTATCGAAATGGTCAACAATTGTCGACACTACCAAATAATTTTGCTAGATTTATTGAGTACCTTAGCAAGATAATGGCTTCAAAAATTAACTCTCCCTACCCACTATCAAGGCACAATAATATACTACATTTATAATGCTAAACAACGAGTGATTCTAGTTAGCACTACCTAATCTGTAATCAACACACCTTAACGTTGAGGAGAATAACCCATGCCAACTGATCCTTTAGACCGTCCGGCACTACCTATTTATTTATATCGACTGGCACGAGTCAAACATCTTACGCCTTCTGCTTTAGACCAAGCTTTATATTTAATTGGGTTAATTCCTAATCAGACTGCTTGGCGGCGATTTATCGATAGTTTATTACTATTATTGGGAACCACCTTAATATTATCGGGTATCATTTTTTTCTTTGCCTATAATTGGGCGGAAATGAGCCGATTAACTAAGTTTGGCTTGATCCAGCTCGGTATATTAATCATTGCTGCGTTTGCTTCCCGATATGGATTGGAGCGCCTTGTTGGTCAATTAGCTTTATTCACCACGGCTATTTTAGTCGGTGTACTTTTGGCTGTTTTGGGTCAAATCTATCAGACCGGGGCAGACGCTTTTGAATTATTTCTAACCTGGGCTATTTTAATTACACCATGGGTGTTAATTGGTCAATTTGCGCCGCTGTGGTTACTATTATTATCGTTATTCAATCTCAGTCTAATTTTTTATTGGAATCAAGTGATAGATTATGGTGAATATTTTTTTTATAGCACGCCGCTATATTTATTATTATTTGTTCTTAATGGAACTGCTCTTTCTATTTGGGAATATGCCCATCAACAAAGTGTTGTTTGGCTCCAAGGAGATTGGTTAGGACGAATATTATTCACCATCATACTGACCACACTTATTGTACCAACTTTATATGCTATTGTTGAACAAGAATGGGAACCGTTATTACGGAGTGTAACTATAATACTATACGTCATAGTTACTCTATTTTCTTTATGGTATTACCGTCATCAGCGACATGATTTGTTATTATTAGCAGTATGCTTATTGGGAATATTAATGACAGTGACTACTTTAATGGGTAGATTATTGCCACTAGAAATGGAAATCACTTGGTTAATTTTAGCTGCAGTTATTATTGGACAAGCAACCTTAGCAACCAAATGGCTGATTATCGTTGCCAAAAATGCGCAAAAGGAAAGCAAATAATGGTTCAATCTACCACGTTGCGTACCATCATTAATGAACTCGTCAGGCAAAATTTATTACCGCCAGAAGCAACCGAGCAAATTACTAAAACACTGATGATATTTCCAGAAAAAATATCAACACCTTGGTTTATTAATACGTTAATTGGTATAAGTGCTTGGTTAGCTGTTATTCCATTGTTAGTTTTTTTATTTCTCATCCAGTTAATTAATACGGCGGTTTCGGCGATTGGAGTGGGAATAATATTTATTGTTGGAACGGTGTTCTTTAAGCATTTTTATAAAGAAGACACCTTTTTTTTGGCTCAATTCGCTTTAGCTTTAAATTTAACCGGTCAACTACTATTCGTAGGTGGTTTATGGGTACAGACCGATACTATAATGGCAGCATTAGCAACCGCTGTCTTGGAATTATTCCTCTTTAACTTTTATCAAAGTAGTATTATCCGATTTACTTCAATCTTAATTTTTATAGCCAGTTTAATTGTATTATTTTATGAATGGCACTTTTATCAGGGAGTTCACCTTGTTATTCTAGCAACTGCTGCGGGTAGTATCTGGTGCTGGCTGAAAGAAAGCCAACACCAACTTAATGAAATAATAGTTGAACTCTATCTACCTTTAGGGTATGGTCTTGTTACCGCTTTGTTCCTGATGTTATTACCGTCTATTCAAGCAGAAATAATACCTAAAATGCCAATAACTTGGTCATTTTCAACGCTAGGCTTAATTATGTGGCTTTTAGGTTTGGAATTTATGTTATTACCTAACCATAATTTCTTCCTTATTTCCGCAAACAATATTATCTTACTGAGCGGGACTCTTTTAATTGGCTTATTGTTTTATCAGGCACCTGGCATTATAGCAACTGTTATTGTGATGGTTTTAGGTTTCCAAAGGAGTAATCGGGTTTTAATGGGCGGTGCCATTTTTTTCTTCACGGTTTTTTTAGTGGCTTATTATTACCATTTAGAATTAACATTACTAATTAAATCAATAACATTAGTTAGTTCTGGCTTAGCACTATTAGGGTTACGATGGATTTTAAAGCAACTTCCCCAAGGAGAATAAATAACTGATGTTGCGTCGAATTGGGATCTTAGTTATCGCCTTAGTAATACTAGTAGTCGTTAATTTCGCTATTTATCAAAAAGAACAATTATTAGCTCAAGGTACTACTCTGTTATTAGAACTCGCTTCGCGTGATCCACGTTCGTTAATTCAAGGTGACTATATGATATTACGCTATAAAATAGCGGATGAACCTAAATTATGGAATGTTGATAAAAATGGTTTCTTAGTTATCGAGCGAAATAATAAACAAATTGCTCAATTTAAACGTATTCACGATCAAGCCATTCCTTTACAAAAAAATGAATTGCTGCTCCGTTTTCGTAAACGAAAACATGGCATTCGTTTAGGAGCAGAGTCCTTTTTTTTTCAAGAAGGACACGCTCAATATTATGAAAATGCACGTTACGGCGAACTCAAAGTGGGTAAGTCAGGAGAAAGTATTTTAGTTGGGTTGCGTGATGAGAAATTAAATCCACTGATAGCCCCCCATAATTAAGAACTCAACTGATTATAAATAAATAGGACTAGAGTGGATAAAAATGGGTCTTCCCAACGATAAAATCACTGATGAATGCTGCCCAAACTGCCTTAAGCCGCTCCGACTGTAAATAAACCCAGCTTAGTTTTAATTTTTTATCTAATGAGATTTTCACCAGAAACGATTGTTGCTTTAGCAACACCCACTGGAAAAGGTGGGATTGGAGTTATCCGGGTGTCTGGACCTCGAGTTCCTCAAATTGCCCATACGCTATTGGGGTGCCTACCATCACCTCGTTATGCAACTTTTAAACGCTTTACTGATAGTAGCGGCGAACTTATTGACCACGGCATTGCACTCTATTTTCCAGCACCTCATTCTTCACCGGTGAAGAAGTATTGGAATTACAGGGACATGGTGGTTTAGTGGTGATGGATCTTTTACTGAAAAGCATTATTCAACTAGGTGCTCGTTTAGCTCGCCCGGGTGAGTTTTCAGAACGTGCTTTTTTAAATGGTAAAATTGATCTTGCTCAGGCTGAAGCTATTGCTGATTTAATCGAAAGTGCTTCTGTCCAAGCTGCCCGTTGCGCGTTACGATCCTTAGAAGGTGAATTTTCTAGTGAGATTCATCAATTAGTCCAACAACTTATTGAGTTACGTAGTTATATCGAAGCCAGTATTGATTTTATTGATGAAGAAATTGATCAGATAGCTGATGGTCAAGTCATTGAAAAAATAATAACATTAATTAAGAAAATCGCTAATCTCTTAGATAAAGCTCACCAAGGTTATTTATTGAAAGAAGGGATGCGAATTGTCCTGGTTGGTGAACCCAATGTTGGCAAATCCAGTTTACTCAACAGCTTAGCAGGAAGAGAAACGGCTATTGTTACGCCGGTTCCGGGTACTACCCGCGATGTGGTACGAGATCAAATTCAAATTGAAGGAATGCCTCTCCACATTACTGATACGGCTGGGTTACGTGAAACCCTTGATCCCGTGGAACAAGAGGGTATTCGCCGTACTAAATTGGCACTACAGGAAGCGGATCTAGTCATACTACTTCTCGATGATCGCTCTCCCGATGACAGTGTCCAAGCACATTTACTGGCTCAAATGCCGATACCCCCGCTCATTATCCGCAATAAAATCGATCTCAGTGGACATCCAGTTGGTTTGAGTGAAAGTGGCGTCTTATATTTGTCCGCTAAAACTGGCGCTGGCATTGAAGTATTAAAAAATTATTTAAAGGAGAAAATGGGCTTACATGGCAATCCCGAAAATAATTTCATGGCCCGCCGTCGCCATCTTGAAGCCTTACAACGTGCTCAATCTGCCTTAAAAATGAGCTTGACTCATGCCCAATTCTCTCATTACGAATTACTCGCAGAAGAATTACGTCAAGCCCAACAAGCGTTAGGTGAAATTACCGGTGAATTTAGTGCCGATGATTTACTCGGACAAATTTTTACCACTTTTTGTATTGGTAAATGAAGTTATTATATACTATTCATCATCATCTTCTTCTTGATCATCTTGATCATCATTTTCTTTCTTATGTACTCCCCCCCTTCGTTTCATAATATCCCGAAATCTTTGCGTATAAATATCATATTCCTCTTCCACTTTGTTACGTTCCTCTTTTTTCTTTCGCAAAGTGTCTTCTGTATCCTGAATACGCTTTTTGGCATTATCAATATTCGTTTGAATGGCCTGAAGTTGGGTTTCTGAAACCGAAGAATTATTTTTACTTTGCTCGTAACTCTTTTCTAAATCAACTAAGTTAGCCTTATAACCTTCAAGAACCGTTTCAATACCATTGATTTGTCCATCAATGGTATTCAACATAGCGGTTCGAGCCAGTTCAATATCACGTTCAGTACCAAACAATGCCAATAAAGCCCGATCTTTTTTCATTTGCTCTTGGCGTTTCCGTTCTTCTTCCTTTTTCTTTTCTAATGCGGCCACTTCTTCCGGCGTTGGCGCACGATTAATTTCTTTAAGTTGTACGCCTTGATCATTAAAGATTTTAAACCCACCTTGAGAATATTCTGGCGGAACATAATTGCCACATTCAGTCACACCATCTTCGTTAGTCCAACATTGGTATTTGTTCTTTTCCTCTGCTGCTTGTGCAGAGATTACCAAGAATAAAATTGAGCCAAACGCTAATTTATTAATATTAAGTTTCATAATATAGTCTCCTTTATGAGTTATCAGTCATGGTAGCAACTTATACTCAACTAGTTACCGGAGTATAAATTTTCAGCATAGCTTAGCCATATTAAAAAATAAACTACTCTATTAAGTCTGATTATTCATTGATAACTGATAACTGATATCATATATCAATTTTTTCAACTTTTCTGGATAGGAAAAATTTGCTTGAGTAAAAGATTATCATGCTAATTCCACCACGACAAGCTCTCACTGCTGACCAAATGGAAGAATATCTGGATGAATTTCTGGTATCCGTTTTGTCTTCTCGACGAACAGCGGCCGGCATAGCTCAAATGCTGGCTAAATGCGCGCGACCACAACAAGAATTTGTTCTACACTGGGTGGAAGCAATTGCTCGCAGTGGCAGTGCTGAAATGGCTTACCAATTTGCTAGTCATGCGGTACCCGCAATGAATCTTATGGATAATGATGGTATTGAAGCATGGATTCTTCATGCCATGGATATCTACGATAAAAACGGCTTGCATTCCGCCATAACCATTTTGCAACAAGTAGAAGGCTTCTCTCAAACACGCAAAACCACCGGCTTAGCATTAGCTGAAATAGAGCGAGTTTTAGAAACTTTTATTACTGGGCTGAGTGGACGACATCTTAAATTAGCAGTGAGTTCGGAGATATACACCGATACCGAAACGCTATTTTTACCGGCTTTATTGAACCATTTTGCTACTCGAAGCGAAAATTTCCTCTTGTATAAAGCAATGGCGGCTCATTTGTGGGCACAAACCCGCTTTGGTACTTGGCGCCTAAGTCTAAATAAAGCGATTCAACATTTTCCTCAACCCGAATTAGCATGTCAATTATTTCATACCCTAGAAAGATTGCGTTTAGATGCCTGTATTGCACGAGAATTACCCGGTTTGTATCGAGATATGAACCAACTACTTCGCCAACATGGCGAAGTCCCTATCCCACCAACTTGGCAACCGCTTGCCAAACAATTATCTAAAGCCAGCGCAACAGTACAAAACAGTTATGATTGCTTATCGCAAATTTATACGACTCATACGCCTTATTTTTTGTGTTATCAGGGAATATTGATGCCAGAACGTGTTGAAGAAGTCATGGCATTGCGGTTGGCACGAGAAAAAGAAGCTTTTCGCATAGCCTTAGTGCATTTTGCTCAAGAATCTTTTGAAAACCGCCCCAATATGACCGAAATAACTTCGCGTTTTGCAATAACGCCCGTGCCTAATACATTACTATCCGATGGTTTTCAATTTGAACTACATTTAGATGGTCAACCGATTGTGCCACCAGATAAGGTAAAAAGTTTAATGGATTCTATCATTCAAGATATCGGTATGATTCCAGAGGAATACTTGGTTGCGGCTGGGGATGGTGGCTATAAAATTCGCCCGGAACAAAAACCAGAACGTGATCCAGAAACGGTTTGGCAAGGCGTTTACCATGAAGAAGGGGCTTTTCTCTATAATGAGTGGGATTATCATCGTAAACACTATCGAAAAAATTGGTGTGTTCTTCGCGAAAAGGATGTTTATCCTCAACCTGAAAGTTTTGTTACCCAGACTTTGCAACGTCACCGGGGATTAGTTAAACACTTACGTCGTACCTTTGAAGCCTTACGAGGGGAAGATAAATTATTAAAAGCCCAACCCAATGGAGAGAATATTGATTTAGAAGCCTTGGTAACTGCTTATGCCGATGCTAAACATGGTTTAGAAATGACTAACCGCCTATTTGTTAAAATGCAAAAAGATGAGCGCAACATCGCCGTTATGTTAATGGTAGATATGAGCGGTTCGACCAAAGGTTGGATTAACGACGCCGAACGAGAAGCTTTAGTCCTCTTGTGTGAAGCATTAGAAACTTTGGGAGATCGCTATGCCATTTACGGTTTTTCTGGAATGACCCGCAAGCGATGTGAAATTTATCGTGTCAAGCAGTTTAATGAATCATACACCAATTTAGTACAACAACGCATTAGCGGCATCACCCCACAAGATTATACCCGTATGGGGGTAGCGATTCGGCATCTCAGTCAATTACTCAACCAAGTTGATGCTCGCATAAAATTATTAATAACCCTTTCCGATGGTAAACCAGATGATTATGGTGATCATTACCGTGGTACCTATGGAATTGAAGACACACGTCAAGCCCTGATTGAAGCTAAACGCGATGGTATCCATCCCTTTTGTATTACCCTAGATACTGAAGCAAAAGATTACTTACCACATATGTATGGTGTCGTTAACTACATTGTCATTGATGAAGTCCGCAAATTACCTTTAAAAGTATCTGATATCTACAGAAAATTAACAAGTTAACACTATTCAAGCCAAGCCAAGTAGGGTGGGAACAAGCGAAGCGTTGCCCACCATTTCGCTCCGGATCGCTCGCTACCCAGATCGGCTTGGTCATGTCTGCCAAAGAAGCGCTGCTCCATAAGTTGGGGTCGCCAAGCAGAACTTAGCATACCAGCATTACCAAGTAGAACTTGGTAACGAGCCAATCAGAAGATTAATTCTAATTGGGGGTGAATTTATTATCGAAAGGGATAATTAAGGGTAACTTAGGAGATGGGTGGGTGCGCAGTATCACCAAAATGTTATTTAAACCGCAGTTTAGAATTTTGTAGGGTGGGCAATGCCCACCCTACCAGAACTTGACTCACGATGTCAGTTGAGATGATAATAAATTAATCCACTCAGACAGTATGACCAGTCTGTCCACTGATTGAAAGAGAGTTTTCCATGATGAAGGATAACCTTCCCTTTGGCTTTCGCCTAATTCACCAATTAGAGAACCATTCTGAAACAATTAACTGTATCGAATTTTCACCGGATGCGAAATTATTCGCCTCGGCTTCTTTTGATGGCTTTGTTTTACTTTGGGACGTGACAACCGGTAATTTATTACAACGTCTACCGATCGCCGCCACTTATCCACGCGTTATTCAGTTTTCTCCAGATAGTGCTCGACTGGCAGTGGGATGTACCGATAAAACTATTCAAATATGGAACATCGCCGGTCGGTTAGAACAGGTACTTAACAATCATATGCGCAATGTCAATACGCTCGCTTGGTCCCCAACGGGAACGATCCTCGCTTCTGGGGCAGATGATGGGATGATTATCTTATGGGATACCCAACATTGGCAAGCACGTCATACCTTAAGTGGACATGCTCAAAGTGTCAATAGTGTGGCTTTTTCTTCAACCGGCGATTTATTAGCTTCTGGTGGTGATGATAAATTTATTCACTTATGGCAACCCGATACCGGTGTCAGGCAAGGTCGTTTGAAGGGACATCTGGGAATGGTATTTAGCATCGCCTTCTCACCTCATCAACCGGTGTTAGTCTCAGCAGCGAGTGATAAGACTATTCAGCTTTGGGATATTCAGAATGGACGACCGCTACGAATATTAGAAGGTCATACCGATGTGGTTTATAAGTTAGCTTTTTCTTATGACGGTCAAGTGTTAGCATCTAAAAGTGATGATAACACGGTACGCTTATGGCGTGGTGATGCAACTGCACCGCTAGCGGTGCTGGAAGAAACCACGGAAGCACAACTTTGGTTAGGTGGGTTAGCTTTTCATCCTTCGCAACCACTATTGGCAACGCTGGGTAACCGCGATCGATCGATTCGGTTATGGCAACTTGATATAGTCCAATTGTTAGCTAATCAGCCACAACCTCATTGTGCGACTAATCGTTTATCTCATTGGTTAAAAAAACTTTGGCAACTGCCTATTTCGTCTCCAACGTCATCAGATCCGGTCTCTTTTGCCGAAATACCCCAATTAACACCGATAGTTCACTATACTACGGCTAAGATTGCCTTGGTCGGTGACAGTGGCGTAGGTAAAACCGGTTTGGGTTGGCGTTTAACTCATGGTTACTTCCAAGAACAGGCTTCAACACATGGGCAACAATTTTGGATTATTGAAGCGTTAGGTGGAACTCGAACCGATGGAACTGAATGTGAAGCGGTATTATGGGATTTAGCAGGACAACCGGATTATCGCTTAGTTCATGCGCTATTTTTAGATGATGTCGATTTAGCTTTGATTTTATTTGATCCCACTCACCCGCAACATCCTTTCAAGGGCGTAGAATATTGGTTAAAACAGCTTCGCCATAAAAATAAGACCAGCCAAACCATTTTAATTGCTGCGCGTAGTGATCGGGGAACACCAACCCTGACTGCCGAGGAGTTAGAACAGTTTTGTCAACATCAAGAGATAACCCATGGTTATGTGATCACCAGTGCTTTAATTGGCGAAGGTTTGACTACCTTAACTGAGCGAATTCAACGAGCACTGCGTTGGGATGAAATGACAGCTACTATCACCACATTAACCTTTCGGCGGATTAAAGAATTAGTTTTGCGACTCAAAGAAGCCCGAACGAATTGTGAAGTCATTTTAACACCAACCGCACTTCGTACTCAGTTAGTTAATACTGACCCGGCTTGGCAATTTAGCGATGCTGAACTAATGACGGCTTTACAACATCTTTCTCATCACGGTTATGTCAGTATCTTACGTTGCTCATCGGGAGAAGCGGTTATTTTACTGGTACCCGATTTACTGGCTAATTTAGCCGCTTCCTTAGTTTTAGAGGCACGACGTAATAACAAAGGGTTGGGTGCCTTAGAGGAAGCACGCGTATTGCAAGGCGATTATAATTTACCCGAGTTAGTTTCACTGCGCCCAGCCGACCGACAAATTTTATTGGATGCGGCTTTAGTTTTATTTTTAGAACATACCATTTGTTTTCGTGAAACCATTGATGATCAAATCTTTTTGGTATTTCCAGGGTTAATTAACCAAAAGCGTCCTCTCACCATTCAAGAACCCTTCTTGGAAGATAGGTCTTATACCATCACCGGTGCCATTGAAAATATCTATTCAGCATTAGTTGTGCTACTGGGTTATACCAATACCTTTATGCGAATTCAACAATGGCAAAATCAAGCGCAGTATGAAGTTGCTCCAGGACAATTATGTGGTATCCGCAAAGTTGAAGAACAGGAAGGTCAATTAGAATTAATTCTCTACCACAGTCAGCAAACTTCTTTGGCAACCCAAGTCTTATTTAAAAATCTTTTAGAACGTTTCCTACGTGGGCGTGAAGTCGCGGTGACTTATTATGCACCGATCATTTGTACCATTTGTGGTTATCAACAAGAACGCAGTGAAATCACTAAACGTCTTAATAGCAATAAAACTTTTATGTTCTGTGGCGAATGTGGTGGTAAGATTAATTTATCTCAGTTGGAACCGGAATTGTTACTCAATGATACCCAAAGAGAGATTTTAGAACGGGAACAATCGTCTGCTCATGGACGCACGCGGTTTGCTAAAGCTTTAGTTTGGGTGAAAAGTTATTTACGAGATCGTTTGCCACAACAACCTGCCCCACGTTGTTTTATCAGTTATGCTTGGGGTGTTCCCGAACATGAACGTTGGGTAAAAAAACTGGCTGTGGATATTCTTAATGCCGGCATTGAAGTGATTTTAGATGACTGGGATAATTCCTCATTGGGTTCTAGCGTATCCCGTTTTATTAGCCACATCGAATCAGCGAATTTTATTGTGGTGATCGGAACGCCGCTGTTTAAGGAGAAGTATCTTAATAGAGTGTCTGCTACCGGTAGTGTCGTTGCTGCGGAAGTTGATTTAATTACGCAACGCTTAATTAGAACCGAAGAGGAAA
The DNA here is from genome assembly GCA_012032555.1 of Thioploca sp. Lineage (GTDB taxonomy): Bacteria > Pseudomonadota > Gammaproteobacteria > Beggiatoales > Beggiatoaceae > Thioploca. The sequence continues at coordinate 102,360 of JAAUSR010000005.1, read as the reverse complement.
AAAGTACAGTTTTACCCTTGTTGTTAGCTGGTGATGATAAGACTTCCTTGCCGCCATTATTACGTGGACGAGCTTATGGTGATTTCCGTGAGGAGAATTTTTATTTTGTTCGCTTGTTTGAACTGATTTTAACTTTATATCGGATTGATTTTCGGGATCCAGCGGTACGAGATTTACGTGACGAATTACGTACCGAAGCCCAGCGGTATTGTTATTAACTTATGCCAATATCACTACCTGTGTCGAGTCACTTTAATGTGAATCAAGAGTTAAACGGTATTCTTGGCTGCTATCATTGGTAAAACCCAGTCACCCATCAATTTAGAATTCGCAATCAGCCCGTTTAGCCAAGAAAGTAAGGCAGACTTAAGTGCAGTACGTCTGACTTACTTTTTATTTCTATGTGTGTCAACTTCCTATTTGGGTCGAACACGTGATGAATTGTTCACTTAACTATTGATATCGTTATAAACTAGTTTGGCATAGCCCCGTAAACCGCTTTCCCCAGGCTGTGTATTTGGAAATATCCAATGCCGAATCGGTACGGAGAAACCAGTTTTAGCGCGTTCTAGTACTGCTTGAGGTAAAGTGGTGTGTGGTACATTTGCTAAATCTTGTTTAGTAGGTGGTGGGAAAAGGGCTAATAGTGGGGCTAGTGTGCGAAAAAGTTGGACATCAACTAACGGTGTGCGAATTTCTAATGAATGTGCCATACCAGCCCAATCAGCATCGCGTAATAACTGATTACGCATATACCAGGACAATTCTAATGCGGCTATTTTCTGCCGAGAAGTTGTTAATCCTTCAATCGTTTTAGCAAATTGTATGGTTGGTTGCCAAGTTTGCCAACCGGCTTTAACTAAATCCGGATCGAGTATCTTAGGCAATTCCCAAGGCATAAATAACCCACGACGGAGCAAGTAAGCATCACCATATTGAGTGCCATATTCTAAAAGCCCAGCATATTTAGGTGAAGTGAAACGGGCAACTGCTTGAGCAGTTATGATACGAAACCCTCGCCCCAGTCGAGGAATAATACGAAATGGTGCTAAAGTACCTACTAAACGTGGAATTTGTCTAAAACTGGGATAACCACCTAACAATTCGTCGCCACCTAACCCGGAGAGCGCTACCTTAAGTCCAGTCTCTGCTGCTATCTTAGCTACAAAATAAGTATTAACACCATCAACTGAAGGTTGATCCATTGCGGTAAGCAAGTTTTGATAGTGCGATCTAAAATCGTGTGCTTTGATCCAACGCGTTTGGTGAGAGGTATGTAACTGCTGAGCCACCTGTTCTGCTAGTATCGTTTCATCTTCCAATTTACCACGATATTCCTCAAATCCTAAAGTAACACTATTCAGTTCTATTTGCCCGGTTTCTTGGATAAGCGCTGCTATAGTCGTTGAATCTAAGCCGGCAGAAAGAAAAATACCTACTGGCACATCAGCAATTAAATGTTGAGTGACACTATTAATTAAAGCAGTACGTAATTGCTCTTGCCAAGCTTTTATAGGGGTAGTTGATTCTGAAATGGTAGCCAGTTCTTCAGTCAAATTAAAAAAGCAATTCTGCTTTCGATTACCGTGTTGGTCTATCCATAAAGTTGAACCCGCTGGCAAAGCATGAATACCACGATAGAGCGTATAAGGATCAGGAACATAACCGCATAGAAAAAAACCAACATGACCAGCCGCTTGGAGTTCCGTATCCAGGGCATGACGAATTTGAAGTAGTGCTTTCACTTGGCTAGCAACGTACAAGGTTTTACCATTATCAGCGTAATACAGTGGCTTAATCCCAAAATGGTCCCGTGCTAATAGTAATCCTTGGCGCTGGGGATCCCATAATGCAAAAGCAAACATTCCCCGTAAACGTTGTACCAGATTAGGACCATCACGCTCATAAAGATGAAGTAATACTTCCGTATCAGAGGTCGTTTTAAATTGATGACCTTCAGCTATTAATTCATCGCGTAATTCGCGGTAATTATAAATTTCGCCGTTAAAGCAAATGACCGGTTGATTTGTTAATTGACCTAGCTGAGTGTCATTTAACCTCATGGGTTGAATACCACCGGCAATATCAATAATGGCTAATCTTCTATGCCCCAAGCCAACCCGTTTATCCGCATTAAACCAAACGCCAGCACCATCCGGTCCACGTACTTTCATAGCATCTCGTATTTGGATAAGTTCTTTTTCATCGACTCGGGGTGCATCGGCATGATAAGCAAAAATGGCATTGATACCACACATATTCTGTTTTCCATTCTATTGAGAAATGAAGCTTGTGTGGCATAAATTATGCCTAAATAAGGGATATCATTTTTTCTTAATTTGTTAATGGCTCAGTTAACCTTAAAACCATGTCTCAAATTTTTGCTAAACTTCTCAATCATTGTATTGCCTGTGGCAGTGAACAACTCAAACCATGGCAAAAGAAACGTTTTAGCTATACGGAGCGGGTTGAAAATACTGAATTTCAAATCGTTCGGTGTCAACAATGTGGAACCGGTTTTTTAAATCCACCACCGCATACTGACTTATTAAAATCCATTTACCAATATTCTGGTCATGCGCTAACTTCCCCCATTTCATTAGCAACAGTTTTAGCTCAGGAAAAACAGTTTCCTAATAGCACTATTGATGCAAAAAGAATCGTATCTTGGGCGCAACGACTTAATCGATCTGGTAATTATCAGGCTTTAGATATTGGTTCGGGATATGGTTTTTATACCCAAGCTTTGAAATTAGCACACTATGACACCGTCAGTATTAATCCGGGAAAATACGAAAACCGAGTATTTAAAGCGATGAACGGAAATGACCCTCTGCCAGTCATGTTTGAGGATTTCAACACATCCAATCTGTTTGGCGTCATTTTAATGTCACAGGTATTAGAACATCTAGTTGAACCGGAACACGCCATTGCTAAAGTAGCTAATCTACTGGCTAACCAAGGGGTATTTGCTTGTGCTGTACCTCATTTTAATGCCCTAACAGTAAAAATATTAGGCACTAAAGATAATGCTTGTTTATGGGTACCTGAACATGTGAATTATTTTACGGTTCAAGGCGTAAGAAAACTCTTAACCCAGCACGATTTAAAAATTATTCACATTCATCAAATTACTCGCTTTCGTTATGATGCCCTGTCGCGTCGCTTACTGGGTGAAAACCATCGTTCATTCATTTTAGATGGGATCGTGAAATATGGGCAAATACCGTTTAACTATCTAGCCAATGTCTTAAGAATGGGAATTTACCTTAATATTTATGCGATTAAAAATGGTTGACTATGACAACATTGACAGTCGTTATTTTAACTCATAATGAAGCACACCGTTTACATCGTTGCCTCAATGCGATTCCGTCACGCTATCCCATTGTGGTTATTGATTGTGGTAGTACTGATACCACAGTTGCTATTGCAACTGAACGTGGTTGCCAAATTTATTATAATACTTGGTCAGGTTTTGCCAAACAACGCAACTTTGCTTTGGAAAAATGTCATATTACTACCCCTTGGGTATTATTTATCGATGCCGACGAAATTTACCCGCTGTGCTTTTATGACTGGTTTGAACGTGAAATCGCTTTTAACGATATTATTGCGGCAGTGATGGTACCCTCTTTGCTATTCTTTCGTAACCACTGTTTAAAACATGCTCCTGGTTATCCTATTTACCACCCACGCTTAGTGCGCACCCATCAAGTTCGTTTTATGACTAATCATACTGGGCATGGGGAAAGTATTCCAGCAACTGTGCCAACCTATTATGCCACGATTCCTTATGATCATTATTTTTACGATGGCCATTTAAGTCAATGGATGACTAAACATATTAGTCATGCTTGTCAGGAAGTTAAGCGTCAAGCCACACCCGGTGCCTTACTAACCAAACGTGGACGAATCATGATGTGGTTAAGTAAGGTTTCTATATTACGGATTCCAGGAAGATTTTTTTACCATTATTGTTTTTGTTTAGGATTTTTAGATGGTCGGGCTGGTTTAGAATATTCCTTGATGTACACTTGGTATGAAGCAACTAAATCTGTTTTAGAATATACGTTTAGGAAACATCATCATGAAACGCTATAAAGTTGCAGTGATTACAACTCATATCGCCCCGGCAATCGGATATGGTGGTCCGGCGGTTTCTATAGCGTCACTTATCACGGCTTGGGGTCAGCAACCTAATAAAATCTTACTTTGTTCTTCAGATGCTTCTGAAAGGAGTTCTTTAAAACCAAGCGATATTATTGTTGGCCAAAATACTGAAATACATTTATATCACAGTTATTGGTTTAAACGGTGGGGATTCGGTTTTGGCGCAATAACTACCCTTATTTCAGCTTGTTGGCACGCACAGACAGTTTATATTAATGGCATTGCGACTTGGCCAACTACGCTAGCTGCTATTTTTTGCTGTGCGTTACGTTGTCGTTTTGTTATCGCCGCAAGAGGTGGTTTGATGCCAGAACATCTTGCTTTCATTCGTCGTTACCAACGACATAAATGGTGGTTTTACCGATTATTAACTTTACCCACTTTACGCTGTGCTACAATTATTCATTGTACTAGTTTGCTTGAAGCCAAGGCAATACAACCGGTTTTAGGTAAGAATAGCGTTACCTTAATTATACCTAATGGTGTTAATGTCAAAGCGATTCCTCCTCAAGATATCTCAACCGATAAACAAACTGTATTATGTTATGTTGGGCGGATTGCTCGGGAAAAAGGGATTAATCGATTTATACAACTTTGGCTAAAATATCGAAATTCACCAGATCGCTTTTTTATTGCTGGCTCTGGTGCCCAAAATGATCCTTATTATCAAGAATTCCAGAAAATTGCTGCTCATTCTCAAGGTGCAATTATTTATTATGGTTATCTAGCAACCACCAAGCTTCAACAACTGATTTTAGCTAGTCATTTCTTAGTCCTGCCTTCTGGATTGGATGGTGGTGGAATACGAGAAAACTTTGGTAATGCCGTAGCAGAAGCGTTAAGTTTAAGTCGTCCAGTCATCGTTACCAAAGGATTAGCTTGGGATCACTTGGAATCAATTGGAGCCGGGTTGGTCTTTGAACCACATGAAGAATCAATTCAAACCGTTATCCAACATATCCAGCAGATGAATGAGGCCGATCGGCGTAAAATGGCAATAGCTGCTCGTCAATATGCTGAAACTCATCTTGATATTCAGACGCTTGCCTCAACTTTATGGTCAATTATTATCGGTAAGCAAAACTAACTGAATTATGCGCATCCAACTCCTCAAAACGCTTCAAACTGTTTCTAGAGAAATTTATGCTTTGTTAACCTGGCCCAAATTCTCTTTGACTTCATACCGTATGGTCTATACATTAAAGCAACAAGGGATTCAACCTAAAACCATTATCGATGTTGGTGCCAATGTGGGTCAATTTGCCATAGCAACGGCTAAACTATTTTCTCCGGCGACGCAAATTTATTCCTTTGAACCACATCCGGAAGTGGTAGAACTTTTGCAGCAAAATGTTCACCATTTAAAAAATATTACTGTCTATCCACTGGCATTGGGTAACCATGAGGGAGAAATTGCGTTCCATGTGAATACTCATAGTCATTCTAGTTCCATTCTGCCATTAGCCGAAGCACATCGTGAGGCTTTTCCTTATGCTCAGGAAGAGAAGATGATTACAGTGACTTTGTCTACCTTGGATAAAATTTTTTCAATGGTTATGCTTGAACCACCCATTTTGCTTAAACTAGATGTTCAAGGTTATGAAGCGCTTACGTTACAAGGTGGGGTAGAAACTTTACAGCAAGTGAATTATGTCGTTATAGAAACCTCTTTTAAACCCCTGTATGAAGGTGAAATGCTCTTCATGGATATGGTTCATTTAATGGAAGCACATCGTTTTCGCTTTTTACGTCCGATAGGGTGGTTGTCTAATCCTGAAAATGGTGAAATCTTACAAATGGATGCTTTATTTGTACAACAGTGAAAATTCTCATTCAAAGCATTAATTATCCTCCAGAATCCATTAGTACGGGTAAATACAATGGTGAAATGGCGGAATGGTTAGCGGCAAAAGGACATCAAGTCACGATGATCACCGCACCACCTTATTATCCACAATGGCAAGTTTGGAAAGGCTATTCTGCAATGGTTTATTCTACTGAAATAATCCATCAGGTCAAAGTGATTCGTTGCCCATTATGGGTACCCAAAAATTGTCAACTTTAAAACGGATTGTCCATTTATTATCTTTTACGATAGCTGCTGCCCCGATTGTATTTTGGCAAATAATCAAGGAACAACCCCATGTTGTTATTGTGATTCAACCTTATTTCTTTACAGCACCTTGGATACGATTAGTTTCTTTGTTCAGTAAGCGTAAAATTTGGCTACATATTCAAGATTATGAAATAGATACGGCATTTGAATTAGGTTTTTTAAAATTCAAATGGCTACGACGCTTTGCTACATTAATTGAAAGCAAATTGTTAAGCTCAGTTGATCGGGTTTCAACGGTATCCAATCGAATGATGGAGCGCCTCATCTTGAAAGGCGTGCACCCGGAGAAAACCTTCTTTTTCCCTAACTGGGTTGATACTCAAATCATTTTTCCGCTGGAAAACAATGCAGCCTTTCGTCAACAGTGGGGGTTAACCGCTGAGCACTTTGTGGCTTTATATGCCGGTAACATGGGTGTTAAACAAGGACTCGATTTAATTATCAAAGCAGCCCACGAATTAATAGATCAGAAACAGATCGTATTTATTATGTGTGGCGAAGGTGCACAGCGAAAACAATTATTGTTAGAAGCACAAGGTTTAGATAATATTAAATGGATTCCTTTACAACCTTACGAACAACTTAATCAATTACTTAACCTAGCCGATGTTCATTTGTTACCTCAGCGTGAAAACGCGGCTGATTTGGTAATGCCTTCTAAATTAAGTGGAATGTTAGCCAGTGGGCGCCCGGTGTTAACAACCGCCCGGCGAGGCACACAACTCGCTGAAATTGTTGAAAATGCTGGTTTAGTTGTCCCACCTAACCAAGTCGATTTATTTGTCGAAGCATTGTTAACCTTAGCATCTGACACTGAAAAACGAACTTTATGGGGGAAACAAGCCCGAACTATCGCTATTCAACAATGGGATAAAGAAAGAATCTTAACTCAATTTGAACAAGGTTTGTTAAATTGTATTGAACTGTAAATTATTAGCCAGTAAAAAGTGAAAATAGCTTGAAGTAGCTTGAATTCAATGAGAAACAAAAAAGGCGGGAAAATTCCCGCCTATTAAGTTGCTAATATAACTTATTTACTTAATCAACACTATACACCAACTGTTCTTTACCGGCTGCAGATAACACAGCGTAATCAGCCATACCATCACTATTAGCATCAATCAAATTGGTTGTCAGCGGATCGGTATCTAACCCGACTGAGTCAACGAAATGATTAGCAATGAAATGATAGCTTTCATACTCGCCTAGAGTTAGAGTGACTACCTCTTCTTCTTGAGTGATTTGAGCATCCGGGAAATTAAGCTGTAAAGCCATTAAGATTTCTGGTGCTAACGTGGCGTACAAATTTGCTCGGAGAGAGTTACCATTTTCATCTGGGTAAACGAGATAAGTGGCACCAGAGGCTGTAGAAAAAATACCAACTTCGGTTTCAGAAGTAGCAACCGGTTCCCCGGCAACGGCATGATACTCGCCTTCTAACTCACCTTGTGCATTATAGATTGGTACAGTTAAAACAGCAGCACCCGCTTCAGTTACAGACACTTCTAAATCTGATAAATTCAATTGAGCTAAGCCATTTTGCAAACCCACTAAAAACGCTTGACTGGCTTCATCAAAGTTGGCCAATCCACCATCGAATCCCCTGGCTTCAGCCGCATCAATCGATTTTATCTTGTAAAGCATTGACATACCTAAGCGGAGACTTATCCTAAAAATGGGACAACTGAGACAAGTTGGTGGCAATGGAATGGGTTTAATAAGAGTCGGTAGGAAAGTGATTAACTTTTGTTGCGTTGGTGGTATAACCGGCGAAGGAGCCGGATCATTATCTTTAATCTTGACCTTAGCGGCACCACCTAAATCAGGACTCGTCGGTGTTCCTATTGCATCCAATAGTACAACGTTAAAATATTCTTCTTCTTCATGTTGAGTGTCGTCGTAATGGTAATCTCAACTTGTTTACTCGTTTGATCACCCGGTCCCCAAGTAAGTTCCCCCGAGGTTGCTTGATAATCATAATTAGCATTCATCCCCGCCCTAGCAGTTTGGCTACGTGTACCATATCTGACAGTGACCGTGCCGCTACTGCCATCCACACGTTTAGCCTTTAAGTAAACTTTGCCTTCATACTCATCTACTTTATAATTTACCGGATCCCACACAATGCGCCCATAAGGATTCGCTGCCTGTGCTGGTGTTCCCAAGCCCACCGTCAAAGCAAACATCAACGACAATGAGCCGTACAAACCTTTTTTTCGTAGGCATTGTAGGCTAGGTGAACTGGGATGGTAACCGGGATTAACCGGTGTTAATCTATCTTTAAAACTCAAAATCATGTATCTTTACTCCTCGTTGTAAACGTAGCTCATTGAACTACATCGGGTTACACATAAAACTAATCATAGCAGTTAGCTAATAAGATACAAGATAGTAACATTCTATTTCTATTATTTTAAGTATTTAATTTTTTTATTCATCAATAACTTTATTTAATATTAAATTACTGCAAAGGTTGTAATAACTTGTTCATCATCTTTACTGAAGATATCGCTTTACCCTAAATTTTGCTACAACTTCGTTACCTCTATGGAGTCACTATAAATCTCAATTCCTAGCTTAGCGGCGACTTGTTCGGCTCTGGTATCAACCATTGGTGAAATCACTAACATCCGATTAACTTGGCGCTGATGACGCTTTTCATAAAAACGAACTTTCCGTTCAAACGTGTACATATCGGAACGACTTATGGAAGATTTAATTTCACAGATTATCAACAGCCCATTGGTAATAATCACATCTAACTCAATTTGATCCGGTCGGCCAAATACGATACCTTCATCATCATAGTCAGTGACATTAACGACTTGAACATCAAAGCTTTTTTCTAAAATCCCGACTAAGGCATTACGGAAGGCACTTTCGGATTTGATTCCCCACCGTGCACCAAGTGCCGTAATACTGCGGTCATGTTTATTAGCAATCGCCATGATAGCCTCGTGCATTCTATCAAATTCACGTTTAGCATCTTCCCACTTACGATTTTGTTCCTCCCACTTACGGTTTTGTTCCTCCCACTTACGGTTTTGTTCCTCCCATTTCTGGTTTTGTTCTTGGGTATATTCCTGCCACTTGCGGTTTTGTTCTTCTCTATCCCGTCTTAATTCACCTAATAGTTGGTAAAAACGGTCATCAGTTTCTTTCCGTTCGGCGAAATCTTGCCGCGCCAAGTCTAAAATTAATCCTTGAATTTGCGGATTCTGTTGCATAAGAGTTGGTAATCTCTGCAAAACCAGTTGATCAAATTGTTCAGCATCAATAAGTTGAGCCATTTCAATATCCTGTTGAGTTTATTAGTAGTCCAAGCAATTGATGAAATAAATGGATAATTTCTATTTGTAGTTTAGCTTAATGGTAGTTGCACGTCATGACCATTCAGTTCTTGCCACCTATCAATTTTAAATGTGGTCGGACAAAGCGTAGCGTGTCCAACTCAAATAGGAAATTGGACACACACCGAAATCGATATGAAGGAAGTTGGACACGCTATACTTAGTTTGACCTACTTGCTACTGCCATTAAGTTAAGGGCAGACACGTCGGTATGTCATAATTAGGGGATAATTCTCTTAACTCGGTGGTTTCATCAATCAAAATCGATCTTTATTAAAAGATATCTTAATTTTGTTTTAATCGTTTTATACTAGTTTTGCTATACCGGTTGTTTCCGGGTTTGTTGCGCTTGGGTTAGCCAGTCCTTAGCGATGGTAAATTCACTACCCCGCAATAATAAATCGGTTTCCCGATCTTTCTGATTCCACTCCAATGCCCGTTGTAACTATTTGGTGTGATTGTGTACATGGTCACGGTCGGTATCTAAAGAAAGTGCGTGCGAATGAGTTCACTAAAATTACTGTAAAAATCGCTATTATGTTGGTTAAAATCAATCCATTGCACACCAGCGAGATGAATTTCTTTGACTGAGGCAAAATCTTTTCCATGAATGGTTGGGATAATTTTATGCCCTGATGATTCGGTAATGATGTCCGTTGTTAATTAGTTATTCAGTATTATCAATTAACCCATCTTCAACCGGGAGAGGATTCATGGCAACTAACTGTGTTAGAGTTGGTAAATCATCCAAATTTTTTAAGTTAAAATGATCTAAAAATTGCCGGGTGGTGCCATATAACGCTGGGCGACCAGGTGTCTCTCGATAGGCGAGGATGCGAATCCATTGGTAATCTTGTAATTTCTTGATGACTTCAGTACTCACACTGATACCGCGTATGGCTTCAATTTCAGTCCGAGTAATGGGTTGACGGTAGGCAATAATCGCCAGTGTTTCTAATAAGGCGCGGGAATAGCGAGGTGGTGCGGTAGTCCACAGACGTTTAATCCAAGGGACTAAATCTGCCTTGACTTGAAAGCGATAACCGTTAGCGGTTTCGACGAGTTCGATACCGCGTTGAGCACAATCAGCACTTAATTCTGTCAAGAGAGTTCGTAAGGTAGGGCGTGTGAGTGGTTCTGCCGGTGACGTAAATATCGATTGGAGTTGCTCGAGTGTTAACGGTTTATTAGCGACTAATAATGCCGCTTCAATGATAGCTTTGAGTTGGCAATTATCTCGCATGCTATATTGATTCGATTTTTAAGACTTGTATGGTGGCGAAGGGTTGTAGTTGCACCAGTTGAATAAGTGATTCTTTAGCCAATTCTAAGAGGGCTAATAAGGTTACAACGACGCCGGCACGACCTTCTTCTACGGTAAATAACTGAATAAATTCAATACCAGGAGATTGATTTAAAGCAGCGAGAATCAAGCTCATCCGTTCACGTACCGATAAGGGTTCACGTAGAATCTGATGTGATGAAAAAAAGGTTGCTCGTTTCATGACGGCTTGCATCGTGGCTAACAGTTCCGACCAACTGATAGACGGAATAATTATTTCAGTGGCTATTTCGGGTTTGATTACCGCGACGGGAAAAATGTCACGCCCAATTTGGGGCAAATCCGCTAATTGTTGGGCAGCGTGTTTATAGCGTGCATATTCTTGTAATTGTTCGACTAATTTAGTGCGCGGATCGTCTGGTTCGCTGGAATCAGCGGCAGCCAAGGTTGGTAATAATAACCGGGATTTAATTTCGCTCAGTAGTGCTGCCATTAAAAGATATTCAGCCGCTAAATCTAACTGTAATTCCGTCATTAATTCGATATAGTGCACATATTGCTGAGTGATTTCAGCAATAGGAATATTAAGAATATCAATATGTTGATTTTGTATCAAATATAATAATAAATCCAACGGCCCTTCAAAACTTTCTAAAAAAATTCGCAAAGCTTCTGGTGGCACATATAACCCAACTGGTAATTCTGTTAAGGGTTGACCTTGGATGATTGCTGGGGGTGAATCAATTGTCATTGAAGCAGTTCAGGTTTTCAACGATAAATTAATCCCATGACTTGTCGCACTTCATCAAGGGTTTCTCGAGCAGTCATCCGTGCCTTTTCACAACCTTCGTTGATTATGGCGCGCATGGATTCAGGTTCTTCTAGGTAGTGCTTGGCACGTTCTTGAATGGGGGCTAATTCAGTTAAGATAGCTTCTATGATGGGTTGTTTACATTCTATACAACCGATGGAGGCTTGTTGACAACCTTGTTGTACCCAGGATTTGACTTCTTCAGTAGAATAAATTTGGTGGAATAGCCAAACCGGACATTTTTCGGGATTACCTGGATCAGTACGTCGTATCCGGGCCGGATCAGTTGGCATGGTACGAATTTTCGTTTCTATACTTTTGGGTGATTCTCGTAAAGCAATCGTGTTATTGTAAGATTTGGACATTTTCTGTCCATCTAAACCGGGCATTTTGGAATTAGGTGTCAGTAGCGCTTCTGGTTCTGGTAAAATCGTTCGCGTTTCCCCTTCTAAATAGCCAAGCAGACGTTTTTTATCACCCAGATTAAGATTTTGCTGACTATTCACTAAGGCTTGGGCAGTACTTAAAGCTTCTTCATCGCCTTGTTCTTGATATTTTTTTCGCAATTCCTTATAAATTCTTGAATTTTTTTTCCCCATCTTTCGAATCGCTTCTTTAGCTTTTTCTTCAAAATCGAGTTCGCGTCCATAGATATAATTGAAACGTCGTGCTAATTCTCGTGTAAATTCAATATGAACGACTTGATCTTCGCCTACGGGGACCAGTCCAGCTTTGTAAACTAGAATATCAGCACTTTGTAGTAATGGATAGCCTAAGAAGCCGTAGGTAGATAAATCTTTATCTTGGAGTTTTTGTTGTTGATCCTTATAAGTTGGGATACGCTCTAACCAACTTAATGGCGTAGACATCGATAAAAGTAAATGTAATTCAGCATGTTCTGGTACTTTTGACTGAATAAATAAAGTGGCTTCGCCAGGATTAATACCGACAGCTAACCAATCGATTATCATATCCCAAACACTGGGTACAATGATGTCGGTGTTATTATATTCAGTTGTGAGTGCATGCCAATCAGCCACGAAGAAATAACATTTATATTCATGTTGTAAATTAATCCAATTTTTAAGTACACCATGTAAATGTCCTAAATGTAATTGACCAGTGGGTCGCATACCAGACAAGACACGCTGTGAAGTTGATAAAGTCAAACTATTCTCCTCAATCGTTTATTGCTTGATGCTTTAAAATCTCATTAATAATTGTTCTGGCATTCCGACCAACCAACTTAATTGTTCGTATATTAATCTGACCAACGGAATTAAAATTTTGCCTAATACACCAATAGTCAGTAACAGAATTAAGATAATTAGGCCAAATGGTTCAAGTTGTCCAAATGATCGAGCTAAATTGGGCGGTAAAATACTATACAGGATTCGTCCACCATCTAGAGGTAAGATAGGAATTAAATTGAGTATCATGAATGCTGCATTGATAATAATACCCGCTTGGCCCATATAAAAGAAAAAAAGACTTTGTTCAAACCAGGTTGAGGTGATCCAACCGATTTTAGCTATCATAGCCCAGATGATGGCCATCAAGAAATTAGCTAATGGTCCGGCGAGGGCGACAAGCGCCATATCACGACGAGGTTGCCGTAAATAATGCCAATTGACTGGTACTGGTTTAGCCCAACCGAACATCAAGCCACTTAGTGTAAACATGATTATAGGTACAATAACGGTTCCGATGGGGTCAATATGTTTAAGCGGATTGAGTGTAACACGACCTAATTGCCAAGCGGTACTGTCACCCAATTGTAAAGCAGCCCACCCATGTGCCGCTTCATGCACAGTAATCGCTAACAATATCGGTAATAATATCGTTATAAATTTTTGTATAATTAGATAGTCCATTTTGCAGTTATTAGTGAATAGTTATCATGTCTATATTAAGCGATTGTTGTCAGCTCCAGGTCTGTCAATTATTAACAAGCTATCATTGCTAACGGTTAACGGTTAACTAAAATGCGAATTAAGATCTAAAATATTAGATTACCAATCAATAAATTATGTAGGTTGGGTCGAGCGCAGCGAAACCCAACAGACTTATTTTTCAATGAGTTAAATATGTTAGCACTTAATTGGCATTAAATAGTTCCTTTACCATAACGTAGAACTTGGGGAGTATCTCCTAATAGGTCAATAACGGTGGTGGGTTCAAATCCACAATTGCCGCCATCAATAATTAAATCAACCTGTTTTTCTAATAGTTCTTTGATTTCTTCGGGATCGGTTTCGGGTATCTCTTTATTAGGCATAATCAAAGTGGAACTCATAATAGGTTCGCTTAAAGCGCTTAAAATCGCTTGAGCAATAATATGATCAGGAATGCGTAACCCAATGGTTTTACGTTTCGGGTTTTGTAAGCGGCGTGGTACTTCATGAGTGGCCTTGAGTATGAAGGTATAAGGGCCTGGGATAAGGGATTTGATAAAGCGAAATGATACGTTATCTACTTTAGCATAAGTAGAGATTTCTGCAAGATCTCGACAAACTAAAGTAAAATTATGTTCTTTATCCGTTTGACGAATACGACTTAGGCGCTCCATAGCTGATTTATCTCCAATATGGCAACCTAACGCATAACTTGAATCAGTCGGATAGATGATAACACCACCGTCGCGAATAATAGCCACAGTTTGATTAATTAACCGCAGTTGTGGATTTTGGGGATGAATCCGAAAAAGTTGACTCATAACTCGGAACTCGAATAAATCTTAACTCAGATCTTCCTTAATAATTTCAGGTGAGAAATACTAAACAATCATGCCTTGACGCTGATAAAGTAGATTCCACACTTTATTCCCTAAACGTAACCCACGTTGCTCAAATTTAGTTAATGGACGCTCTACCGGCAGTGCTGATAGTGCAAAATCACCCGTAACGGTGTTATTCACAAAATCGGGAGAAGATTCTAATACGAATAACATTTGCTGGGCATAGTCTTGCCAATCGGTTGCTAAATATAAATAACCACCGCTTTTCATTCGTTGCGCTAATAACTGAATGAATTCCGGTTGCACCAGTCTGCGCTTATGGTGACGTTTTCTGGGCCAAGGATCCGGAAAAAATAAATAAACGTTATCCAAACTGGATACCGTGAGTTGATATTGTAACACTTCTACCACATCAGCGCAGAAAACCCGAACATTATTTAATTGATTAGCTTCCAATTGTAATAAAAGACGACCAACCCCAGGACGATAAAACGTCAATACCGAGATAGTTATATTCAGGATGAGTCTTAGCCATAGCCACCAACGTATCACCCATCCCAAAACCAATTTCAAGATGTGTTGCGGCAGTTCTACCAAACAACGCTTCTAGATTTAACTGATTTTGATTAGCGGTTACTCCGTACTGTGGCCATAATGTTTCTAACGCGCGTTGTTGAGCGACAGTAATACGTCCACTACGGCGAACAAAACTGCGAATGGTAAAAGTATTCATCATTATCGTTTAGGTTATTTTATCTTTAACTAATGAGTTATATAAACTGATAATCACGGTGGATTGTTATCGAACCACCCTGACTTTAACTCATCAAGAAGCCATCTTGGGTAGAATCATTCGCGGGTAAAGTAAAATAAAATAAGCTACCTTGTCCAGGTATACTTTCCACACCGACATCCCCACCGAGTTTCTCTACGATTTGTTGCACAATGGTTAAACCTAATCCATGTCCTTTAGCACGGCTTTTATGCAGGCGAGTAAAAGGTGTAAATAACTTAGCCTGTTCTGCCGATTCTAAACCTTGTCCATTATCACGAACCCAAAAACGGATCATACCATTATTTTGAACATCAGCACCGATTTTAACCTGAGGGGGGCTTCCACCATATTTCAGCGCATTGCTCAAATAATTCACCCAGATTTCCTCAATCCAGGTTGCGAAACCCAAGGCGACTGGCCAAAATTCTGGTGAGATAATTTCGGCATGATAGTCAGCAATCATCAGTGCTAAACGTTGCTCTATCACTTGATTGATAATGCGACCCATATCTAAAGAACGAACGACGGGTTCTGGATGTCGGGAAACCCCCGCTAGCATCAGCAAGGCATCAATAATATTGAACATTTGATCGCCAGCTTGTTTGATAAACTTGAGCCGATCCAAGCACCGATCATAAGGTGAAGGAAATTCTGCGCATTCTTCCAGCAATAAATCGGCAAAGCCGGTAATTGTGGCTAAAGGATTTTTCAGATCATGGGCAACCATATGTGCAAAGGCATCCAATTCCTGGTTACGTTTTTCCAACTCAGCGGAGCGAATTTCTAAATCATTTGAGCGTTCACGTAATTCGACACTGCGTTCTGCTAGCACGTTGGCAGTATTTTGCAAATAGTCTTCGATTTGCTTACGAAAATTAATTTCTTCCTGTAAATATTGATTCTGTTCTTGGAGTTGTAATTGTAATTTCCGCAATTTAATATGAGTACTAATACGGGCTAAAACTTCCTCTTGTTGAATGGGCTTGGTAATGTAATCAGCGGCGCCTAAAGAAAATCCCTTAAGTTTATCAACAGTATCTGATAATGCGGTCATAAAAATGATAGGAATATCTTTCAATTGGTGTATCGATTTTAATTTATCGCAAACTTCAAAGCCATCCATGCCTGGCATCATGATATCTAATAATATTAAGTCCGGGTTGGTATATTCGGCTGTTTCAATACCTTCTTCACCATCCTGGGCAACTAACACAGTGAATCCTTTATTGGTTAAGAAATGCAGCAGAACCATCACATTTTCCGGCATATCGTCAATAATCAAAAGTGTATCTTGAACTGAAGAAGTAACCATAAGTTATTCAATTGAAATGTTAGAGTAAATTGATTGTCGGGATTTAAATTTAATTTAAGGTGGGTTAGTCTTCTAGATAAGGCTTAACCAAGTCACGGATTTGTTTTCGCTGAAAGTGCTTGGCTAAATGGCGGATCTTTTCAGCAAAATCGGTTATTTGTAGATCAGCTTGTTCAAATTGCTCGAGTTGATTAAGAATACCATGAATATCACCTCGCTTAGCTAATTCAAATAGAATTGCCGCTTGTTGAGCAGAAGGTCCCCTAATAATAGGATTTTTCACTGGGGGTAGTTGAGCGTTTACAGCCTCAGTAGGATAAATCTCTTTATCTACAGTAGAACTATTGAGGTTATCCGGGTAAATTGATTGATAGATCCAGGTTAATTGCAAATGCTTTTGTAGACATTCCAATAATACTTGGTTTTGAATTGGTTTAGTCATAAAATCGCTACAGCCACTGGATTTTAACTCATCGACTTGGCTATAACTCATTAAACTGGATGACATAGCGATAATGATCACGTTGTTTAGTTGAGGGATTTGTTGAATTTGGCGGATAGCTTCAAAACCATTCATCACCGGCATGACCAAATCCATTAAAATGAGATCGGGATACCATTCACTCATCTGGTCGAGTGCTGCTTGACCATGCCCAGCTTGCTTGACTTCAAAACCGATTGGCGTCAATAAATTGGATAATACCAAACGATTCTCTACTTGATCATCTACAATAAGTATTTTGCACTGTCCCCGGTCTTCTCGATCCTGATGGTATTTAAAACCGACAATCGTGGTTGGTGAAGTCGTTATAGCTAGACCTGGCGTTACTTCTGGTAAAGCTAACTCTAACCAAAATTGACTACCTTGTCCTATCTGACTATTAACTTGAAGTTTTTCTCCCATCATCTCTAATAGTTTTTGGCACAGTGATAAACCTAAACCACTTCCTGGTGCTCGATACCTGGGATTACCGGCTTGTTGAAAGGGATAAAAAATTTGGGCTAATTCGGCTGCAGCAATACCAACACCGGTATCTTCTACCTGAAAGCGAATTTTGCCTTGGTTAAATCCAACCCTAAAATTAACGATACCCTGGTGAGTAAATTTAATGGCATTACTTAATAAATTAACCAAGATCTGCCGTAATCTTTTTTCATCCGCATAAACGATAGTTGGTAGGGGTCTCGTTAAAACATTTTCTGGAGATTCATCAATGGTAAGTCTGAAATCAATGGGTGATGCATTGAAATGATAGTTAAAACGAATTCCTTTTTGCTGAGCACGCAGTTGAAACAATTCAGCGATTTCACTCAGAAATCGACCGAAATGAAAAGTCGTAGGGTGCAATTCCATTAAACCGGCTTCTATTTTAGATAAATCTAGTACATCGTTAATTAGCGTTAACAAATATTCACCACTCCGATGGATAACTTGAATACCTTCCTGCAAAGTGGTTTCTAAATTATTATCATGACGTAACAGTTGAGTATAACCTAAGATCGCATTAAGCGGTGTGCGTAATTCATGGCTCATATTGGCTAAAAAGGTGCTTTTAGCTCGATTAGCGGATTCAGCGGCTTGACGTGCTTGTTCAAGTTGAGCATAGAAAAAAGCATTTTCCAAGGAAATCGCGATTTGAGTGGAAAGTAATCGAAGTACCTTAAGGCAATCTGGCGTAAAGGCGCCAATGGCCAAATTATTTTCAAGATAAATTAAACCAATTATTTGATTTTGTTGAATAACTGGTATACATAATACCGATTTAACTTGACGTTTGATGACATGAGGATCTTGAGTAAATAATCCTTCATGAGTAGCATCATTTAAGAGTATTGGTGTTTGAGTATGCAAAACATAATTGATAATGGTTGGTGATAAAGAGGGTATCTGGTCTTGGCTAGAAAAAGATTCTAACGGAATGGGTGTTAATACTTGAATTTGAATGCCACTCATCTCCTCAATGGGCTGAGTAACGACCTGACCATACGCATAAACAAACCATCCTTGAGTGAAAGAGTTTGACATTGATGCTAACGGAATAGTTGCTTGAGTAAGTGAATGGTCTTCTGAAAGATGAGGTCGGTTAAAAGTTTTCCATTTTAATATAAGCCAGCTTCGTTCGGCACCCGCATTTTCCATGACAATATGCATCAGTTTTTCAATCAGTTTTTCGGGTATAATCTCACTGGAAAGCGTTTGGGAAGCTTTGATGATGCTTGATAAGTCTAAAATTTTCCCCGAAGCGCTGGTGGTTGGACTCATTAAATTCATCGTAATCATGCCCGTATCGGTAATATGGGGTATCATGGTGAGTTGATTTAATAGCTGTGGATAGCTTTTTTCTAAATCACGTACTTTACGAGTCACTCCCCATTGCCGATAACGGTAGTGAGAGTCAATCAAATAAAGGTAAGCCATTTTTTCTTTGCCCCGGCTTAACCAAAAACGTGCAGCGAATTCACTCGCTAAGGCAACCGAGTGGATGAATTGACTTACTTTAGCGGATTCAATCGCATAATCATAAAGATCCATAGCGGTTAAAGTTTGTCCAGATAACTGCGCCATTTCGGCGGCAACCAAGAAATAGTGAGATAAGAAATTCTCTGGACAATGATCCGCCCAAATTTGCATTTGTTGCTGATTACGTTGTAGTTGTTGCCAATAACTGGCTTGTTGGGTAATCGACGCCTTAGGATACCAAGCAAGTAAGAGTAAGGAATGATTGTAACAATGTTCTGCCGTGGGTAATAAACCTTGAGTAGCGACGGCAATAAGACGTTGCTCAGCTTCCTCATAACAGTGCCAAGCCGCCTCAATCTCGCCTAATAAATAGCACACCTGCGTTTTAAGAATGAAATAAATACAAAGGGTTTGAATATTTTTATGCTGTTCACAGCGTTGTAAATAGTGTTCTTCATCATCAGGATTTAACTCGCGCACGCCTTGCAAATATAAAATCAGGCGTTGTCCGCCTTCTAAGAGATCAATCGCCCATTGATTTTGACGCTGGTGGCTAAAATTCAGAGAATTTTCTACTTCGAGTAACAATTCGTCTAAGGGTGTTCCTTGATAAAAGCGACAATACAAATTATGTCCAAAAGCATAAGCAGCGTATTGTAAATTGCCCGATTCCAAACCAATCCGATAAGCTGCTTGATAGTCTTGAGTGGCATATTTTAGATGTCTTGACCAGTGACGTACTGAACTTCCCATCATGAGATAGAAAACACTTTGATCCGACGGATTAAAAAAAGTTTCAGTCATCAAGCGGTAAGCAAGCTGACCCAATTGTTCGCATAAAGTATAGTCATTCCAAACATAACCCACCAACCCACCTAAAGCGGTATGGCTATAACCGACTTGAGGAACGTTACCATATTCTAAGCAAAGATTAACCACTTTAGGTACAATCACTGCCCACAAACGTTGATGCGAACGATAGCATGGGGGACCCATGGTAATTAATAATTTTACCGCCATTTGTTTCTCTGGATCGGACATCAAGGGTAAATAAAATAAGCTCGCAATAGAGCGATCCCCGATTTTAGCTTTCATCGTCGTTAATTCGTTATCCCGAGCCGTTTCAAAATGGGTTACGGGCAACTCAATACCCACCCAGGTTAATGCCTGCTGACCGGTCTGAATCGCCTCAGCATATTGGGCACGGAGGGTATATTGTATAATTAACATATGATAAATATCGGCTTTTTCTAAGGCGGTATTAACCCGGGCAATGATTTGATGAATAATCGCTTCGGACTGTTCAAAATGATTATTCAAATATTCAACTTCGGCTCGTTCTCTATAAAGTTGTAAAGCCAAATCATACTGTTGCTTCCATAATTGTTCGTCCAATTGCTGCCCGGCTTGAAGCAACCGAAAAGCGGCTAATAAATATTGTAAAGATGCAGAATAAGCGGTTGATTTCTTAGCTTTTTGTGCTGCAGTTAAATTGAGTTTTATTAATTCAATTTGTTCAGTCTCAAGGGTTACTAAGGTTTGTCCTATATTGAGGTGATCAACTACTTCAAACAGCCGCTCAGCTAATTGTTCTGGAACAATAGCCAGCTGTGCTAATAACAAACGTCCAATTTGTAAATGTACAGCTTGCTTTTGATCGTCATCGATCAAAGTATAAGCGGCTTGTTGGACGCGATCGTGTAAAAATCGGTAATTGAAAATGAAAAAGTGGATTGATACCACCGGATCAGTTTCCTCAATTGCTTCCAATCCGGATAAAGATAAAACTAAACCGACTGGTAGCGCCGGTAATAAATCTTGATAAGTTTGGTAAATAGTGTCTTCATAAACAATTGCTAGGGTTTTGAGATTGAAATGATTACCGATACAAGCTGCCAAACGTAATACTTGTTGAGTATTAGCCGGTAATTTTTGCAATTTTCTAACCATTAAGTCAACTACATTATCGGTAATTGCTTGGGCTTCGATATGTTTGATATTCCATTGCCAACCCCAAGTTGAAGTGTTAGCAAATTGTGGTGACACAAAATACAGCCATTTTTCTTGATAGAGCGTGCTAAGAAACTGATTAACAAAGAAAGGATTACCTTGGGTTTTCGCCATAACAAGTTTAGCGAGATCCTGAACCGCAGTGGGTTCGCTATGCAGCGTATCAGTTATTAATTGAGTTAACTGGGACAATGTTAATGGTGCTAAGACGATTTCAGTTAGTGGACTACCTTGATTACGTAAAGTAGTGATGGTCATTATTAAAGGATGAGTTGGAGAAACTTCATTTTCTCGATAAGCACCTACCAGCAATAAATGATGGATTTGCTGATGAGTCATAATGAATTCGATTAATCTTAAGCTAGCCGCATCGACCCACTGTAAATCATCTAGAAAAATGACAAGCGGATGTTCTGGTTGGCAAAACACCTGAATAAAGCTTAGAAAAACGGTGTTAAACCGGTTTTGTGCTTCTGCCGGAATCAGTACAGGTAGCGGTGGTTGTTTACCGATAATCAATTCAATTTCTGGAATGACTTCGGTAATCACTTGACCCTGGTTGCCTAAAGTTGTTAAAAATTTTTCCCGCCATTGTGAAAGCTGTTGTTCACTTTCTACTAATAACTGTCGGACTAATTCGGTAAAAGCGGCACCAAAGGCGCTGTAAGGAATATTGCGTTGCAGTTGATCAAATTTACCCCAAATAAAGTAACCCTGTTGGGGGGTAAGTGGTTTATAAATTTCCTGTACCAGTTTAGTCTTACCAATTCCCGAATAGCCGGAGACGAGTAGCATCGCCACCCGACCGGTTGCTGAACTGGATAAGGATGAATGGCTATGGGAAGATAATATAACGGTAGCGGGACTGACTTGCTCAAAGGTAGTTAATAAAGTTTCAATCTCGGTTTCACGTCCATATAATTTTTGCGCAACCTGGAATCGCTCAGAAATATCTTGCTGTCCACAAATAAAATTGTCTTCAATAGTTCCAGTGGTTTGTAATTGATGTAAACAAGTTGTTAGATCCACTTTCAAACCATAAGCACTTTGGTAACGATCTTCAGCTACTTTTGCTATTAATTTCATGATAATAGCAGATATCGCTTGCGGAATAGCTGATTTAATGAAATGCGGTGCCAGTGGCAAAACCGCTAGGTGACAATGCACCAATTCCATCGGATCTTGGCTTTGAAAAGGAGGATGACCCACTAACATCTCATAAAAAACCATCCCCAATGAATAAAAATCAGTACGGTAATCAAGACTGCGATTCATTCGCCCGGTTTGTTCTGGAGACATATAAACCAAAGTGCCTTCCAATAACTGCGGACTACTTGTCAACTGATGATTTTCAACATCGAGATAACTAGAAATACTAAAATCAATGAGTTTAACTAAATCATTTTTTAAATTGATAATAATATTAGCTGGTTTAATATCTTTATGAATAATACGATGTGCATGTAATTCACCTAAGATATCAGCCAATTGAATAGCAATCGGTAAAAAGGTAGTCAGTGGTAATAGCGGTAAATCAGCGAGAAGAGACGGCTGCTCATCTTGAGCTTTGAGTTGAGCCAAAATATTTCTTAGCGAATCACCATTAATATCCTCTGAAACTAAAATCCACGTATTATTACATTGTATTAGTTCATAAAATTGAGTGATACCTTTCAAATTTAAGTGCTGAGTTATTTCATATTCATGATGTAATTGTGCTATTTTCTTAACATCCGGGTATTGAACTAGGCTTTTAATTACCACTGGACCATTATCATCATGTCGATAACCACGGTAAACAATGGTTTGTAAATTCTCGTAAATCTTTTCAGTAATGGTGTAATTGGCTAAATTTAACATGGGTTATCATAATCATCTCGAAAACCGCTATTAGTTCATGATAAAAGTAAGTTGATAAGCAAGTCAATTGATAACGTTGTTGTTTTAAAGATAATTTTTAACGATTTCTCGAATTTGCTTCAATTGAATTTGGTTAGCAAGTTGTTGAATTTGTTTGATAAAAGGCATGAGACGTTGATCTTGTTTGAGTTGTTCCACATAATCAAGTATACCACTGAGGTCACCCCGTTTAGCGAGATTAAATAAAACGGCAGCTTGTTGCGCCGAGGGCTTAGTAAAAGGTGTAGTACTATTAATTTCTGCTAATTCAACTGGCGTTTCGCTTACCGTATCATAAACCCATTGTAAGTTAAAATAATGATGAAGTTGTTCTAACAACTGTTCGAGACGGATCGGTTTAGCAATGAAATCATTACAACCGGCTTTTCGACTTTGTTGAATATCGGTTTCAAAGACGCGCGCGGAAACGGCTAAGATAATGACATCTTTAATCACCGGATTTTGCCTAATTTGGCGAGTTGCTTCATAACCATCCATCACCGGCATACTCAAATCCATCAAAATTAAATCGGGTTTAGAGAGAATCGCTTTATCGATGGCTTCCCGACCATTTAACGCCATCTCTACCTGAAAACCTAATGGTATTAACAAGTTAACTAACACTGAACAATTTTCCCGATTGTCATCTACTACTAAAATTTTAATCGGTATTGGCGATAACTGAGCAAATTGGTTAGAAATCGATAATGGCTTATCAACTACCATTCTTTGGTAGCCAATAATAGTGGGATGAGATGAAATCGGGACCGTCATTTCTGCCATTGAACCGAGTGGCAGGTCAAGTGTTACCCAAAAGGTACTTCCTTGATTTAACTGACTGTTAACTTGAAGTTTCCCACCCATCATCGTCACTAATTTTTTAGTAATAGATAGCCCTAAACCCGTTCCTTTTATGCGATAGTGGGGATCTCCACCTTGTTGAAAAGGAACGGAAATTTTCTCAAGTTCTTCTGGAGCAATGCCTATCCCGGTATCTTCTACTTGAAACCGAATTTTTTGACGGGATGAAATGGTTAGTTTTCCATCGACGGCCGTAATGGGTTTAGTGTTGGAAAAATCCTCTGTTAACGGGAGAGGATTCTGATAACCAATCATTAAATTCACACCACCATACTGCGTGAATTTAATCGCATTACCCAGTAGATTGATTAAAATCTGGCGTAATCTGGTTTCATCAACATAAACAATGGGTGGCAGTGGTGAAACTAATTCACAATTAAAACAAATCCCCTTTTGTTTAGCCCGCATTTCAAAAAGATCAATAATTCCTTTAAGAAATTGATTTAAATTAAGATGAGTTGGGTATAACTCAATCCGACCCGCTTCTATTTTAGATAGATCTAAAATATCATTAATTAAAGTGAGTAAATATTCACCGCTACGATGAATAATCTCTATACTTTCTTGTTGTTCGACACTTAAAGTTTTATCGCGGCGTAATATTTGAGTATAGCCTAAAATACCATTCAAGGGGGTACGTAACTCATGACTCATCTGTGCCAGAAAAGTGCTTTTCGCCTGGTTAGCTAATTCAGACGCTTGTTTAGCGCGTTCAGCCGCTGCTATCGCCTTTCTTAATTGGGATTCGGTGCGTTTGCGCTCGGTGATATCTCGAACAATGGTAATAAAATAATTGGTATTTTCCGAAAATTGAATATATTGTAAAAAGACTTCCACTGGAATTAACTCACCACTTTTATGTCGATGTTGTGTTTCAAAAGTGACTGCTGGTAATAAATCCTTAGTAAAAGGTATTGTTAAAGCGTCCGCATACCCAGTTGCCGAGGGGGGCTTAATATCGTTAAGAGACATTTGTAAGAGTTCTGCTTGAGTATAACCTAATTGATTGATACCACCTTGATTAACGTAAAAAATTTTTAAGGTATCGGTATCAAATAGGTAGACCCCATCCAACGTCATATCCAGGGTACTTTTAAATTGGCTCAATTGAAAATTAGCTGCTTTTAATTGTGCTTCATTTCGTTTTTGCTCAGTGATATTTTCGACATTGACCCATGTCAAGGGTTCCCCTTGGTGAGTGATAATTAAGCCAGACAACCTAACTGGGACTGAGTATCCAGCTTTATGGATAAATTCTTTTTCATAAGGTCCAAATCGACCGCTGGTTTGTAAAAGTCTGGCTTGTTCTTGGTCAGATAGGGCGTAGTCAGGCGGCGTAATCGCTTGGTAACTCAACTGATTAACCGCTTCCGCAATGGCATAACCAATAATATTGGCAAAAGCCGTATTCAATTCGACGATGATACCTTGTTGATTAAATAATCCTAATCCAATAGCCGCTTCATCAATTAAAATACGGTGATATCGTTCACTATCCCGTAAAGCTTCAATTGCACGCTTACGTTCAGTAATATCAATCACAATGCCAATAACTGCTTGTATTCTCCCATGTTGATCCCGAATGGGCGTAACTGATAATTCTCCCCAAAAAACACTTTGATCTTGACGGATAAACCGTTTTTCAAGTTGATAACTATCAATCGTGCCAGCAAGCAATTGATTCAGTTGGGTACGAGTTGTTTCAAGGTCTTGTGGATGAGTGATCTCAAAATTACGTTTTTGTAAGAGTTCGGTTACTGAATAACCCAGCATCGCTGCCCACTTGAGATTCGTTTGAATATACTGCCCTTCCGGATTAATCACACCGATCCCAACCGCCGCGTTATCAAAGATCGCTTTCAATTGCGCTTCACTTTGGCGTAGTGCTTCTTCTGCTTGCTTACGTTCGGTAATATCTAACCCAATTTCTAATATCATTTCCTCATGGTCATCGATGGCGGGAAACCGGTTACTATAAATAAGATGGGTTTGCCCAGTAGTGATCGTTAATTCTCGAATATGAGGCATTTTTATAGTAGCAGTTGCTTCAATTAAGCAATTATGACAAGGTTGTTGATAATGATTAATCAATTGGTAACAAGGATATCCATTTGGATCACCAAATAACTGCCGAAAACGTTGATTCACAAAATGAACAGAATAATCATGTGAAACGAGATAGACAAAAGCAGGTAAAATATCTAATACAGCAAATAGTTTATGACGTTCTTTCTCCAACTGAGTTTCTGCTTGTTTACGGGCAGTAATATCTTGAATTTGAGCAATGAAATAGAGTGGTTTACCTTGGAAATTGCGTACCAGTGAAACACTAACACTTCCCCAAATCACTTGACCTTGTTTATGAACATAACGCT
The DNA here is from genome assembly GCA_012032555.1 of Thioploca sp. Lineage (GTDB taxonomy): Bacteria > Pseudomonadota > Gammaproteobacteria > Beggiatoales > Beggiatoaceae > Thioploca. Next base: position 76,198 of record JAAUSR010000005.1, on the reverse strand, counting down.
TTTCCATCTGAAAATGGTCAATTTCTTGAGCAAGCAGTTTTTGTATAGCCTGATAACTCGCTTCTTTATCTTCAGGATGAGTTACATCGAGAAAAGTCATTTTCGCCAATTCATCCACTGAATAACCGATTATTTGACACCAAGCTGGGTTGACTATCCATAAACTACCATTGGTTTGTGCTAAAACAATACCAGCACTGCTATGTTCAAATATATTTCTAAATTTCTCCTCATTTTCCTGTAAAGCCGATTCTGCTTGCTTACGTTCCGAAATATCAACGACAATGCTCACGATGGCTTGCAGTACCCCTTTGGAATTGTAAATCGGCGTTGTAGCGACTAAAGCCCAGAAAATATGACCGGCTTTACGGAGACAACGCTTTTCTAGCTGATGTGCTTGTTTATTCGTGGTTAACTGTTGGAATTGTTGAGTTGCTATGTCTCGATCAGCCGGCGGCGTCACATCTCGATAATGAAGTTGAATAATTTCTGCTGCAGAATAGCCAAATAATTCTTGCCAGCGATTGTTAGCTTGGACATAACTACCATTTGGATTCATGACACCAATCCCCACCGCGACATTATCAAAAATGCCCTTTAGGTGAGCTTCACTTTTACGTAAAGTATTTTCTGCTTGTATAATCCAAACGCCAATGAATATTATCATAATAACAATTATCCCTCTCCATAAATTGGATTGCTTAACACGTGAATGAGACTCTTCTAAGAACTGAGTGGCTTTGTTATTAGCAAATTGAATTAAATCGTCGAGTTCTTTTTCCAATTCTGGAATATGTTTACTAATATCTATTTGTATCATCGAGAGGGCTTGTTCGGTGTTACCCGATTTAGCCAGCGCTACAATTTTATGATGAAATGGATCACATCTTTTAAGAATTTGAATAACATCCTCAACTTCTTGTTGATCACCTAAGAAACGTTCTTTAATTAACTTCAAATCGGTATTAATTTGGTTTTCATATAACTGAATGTTCGACCAAATGGAGTTGAAATCATCATTATTTTTAACCAGTACAGTCCGTTGAATACTTAAGTGCAGTTTAACAATATTAATGTTGACATCACGTACTACTTTACTTACCGTAAAAGGGTGCAGATACATTTGGGTAATTAAATTAGATAAAGCATATATTTGAGTTATTATGAATAACCCCATCGAAACTAAAAATAACAAACTAATAAATAATCTGTTGTTGGTACTCATTGTTATAATTTAAATTCTTTTTTTGAAAAGATTAGTTAGTTAAATAAATAAAATAAGATTTATTCAAAATAATCTTGGTAAAATATTTAATTTCCATTTTAATATTAATATATTAATCAAAATATTAAAATAGAAATTGTTTATTATTAATAGTGAAGTGATGAAAACTATAACCCACAAAAAATGCAAAAATTAGGTTATAGTCTAGTCTATTAATAAGGTATTAAGAATAATTAATTACCAATTAATTAATAATTTATATAATTAAAATCACTTTCAGTTATTGGGAATAAACTTTTGTTATAAAAATATATTCATTTATTTATTTATAGTAGAATTTTATAAATGAATTGAAAATAAAGTCATTTGACTTAACACCACTTAATTCCAATATAGCGAGATAAATTATGCTCGATTTAATCAAGCAACGTTTTCATAAACTGGTTCCCTCAGTTGATTTTTGTTCTTTACGTTATGTTGCTCAACATTCTGAAAACCTGACAGTACGCCAAGATATTGCACAACCACCGCTTTACCATGATGATGAAGGCGTCATGATAACGGTCATCCATAAAGGTGGATTAGGTTATGCAGCAACGAGTGATTTGAGTGAAACCGGACTACGACAAGCTATTATTAAAGCCACACAATGGACCCAACTGAATCAACCCAACCAACTTATTGATTTTTCTAAACTGACCCTACCACATCAACAAGGAGAATACGCATCAGTCGTTAGAAAACCTTGGAACAGCTTATCAAATCAGGCTAAATTTGATTTACTTTATCAAGAATCAGCGCAATGTCACCCCAACCATAAAATTATCGATTGGCAAACCGCACTGCTATCAATCCAAACCGAACAATTTTACTTAACAAATCAAGGTGGAGAAATTCAACAAACGCATCACTATTTACTTCCCTATATTAAAGTAGTTGCTAATCAATATGTTAATACTCAGATTCGTACTTTAGGTGGACATGGTTATGGACGACAAGGTGGTTTAGAAATACTAGATGAAATTGGTTTTTTTGGTAAAGGTCAACAATTAGCTGAAGAGGCTTTACAATTACTAGCGGCACCCAATTGTCCAACTCACCGAATGGATTTAGTACTCGCACCGGATCAAATGATATTACAAATTCATGAATCAATTGGACATCCGCTGGAATTAGACCGCATTTTAGGTGATGAACGCAATTATGCTGGAACCAGTTTTGTGACTGTAGATATGTTTGGTCATTATCAATATGGTTCTAACTTATTGAATGTCACTTATGATCCTACTTTACCTGAACAATTAGCAAGCTATGGATTTGATGACGATGGGTTACCTGCTGAAAAAGTTTACCTCATTCGCCAGGGCATTTTAATCACACCGCTCGGTGGTCATTTATCACAAGCCCGTGCGAGATTAGCTGGTGTTGCTAACGCGAGAGCGACTAATTGGAACCGTCCACCGATTGATCGCATGGCGAATCTCAATGTTGAACCCGGTCATACTCGTTTTGAAGAGATAATTCACACCATTGAACGGGGTATCTTCATGAAATCTAATTCCTCTTGGTCTATTGATGATTCACGCAATAAATTTCAATTCGGCTGTGAATGGGGACAACTGATTGAAAATGGAGAATTAACCCAAGTGGTAAAAAACCCTAATTACCGAGGTATCTCGGCGACTTTCTGGCGAAATTTAAACCAAGTCGGTAATCGAGAGACTTTTGAAGTATTAGGTGTGCCAAATTGTGGTAAAGGCGAACCTAATCAAGGAATTATGGTGGGTCATGCTTCACCAGTTTGTGCCTTTACGCAAGTTGATGTATTTGGAGGAAGTTGATGCAAGATTATTTCTACACTTTAGCTGATTTTATCAGTTCACAATTACGGAAAGACGAAATTTACCTGTGTGAATTTTCCGGCGAACAGTCCGATTTTATTCGGTTTAATCGTGGAAAAATCCGTCAACCGGGTAGTGTTGAACAATATTATCTCGAACTGGATCTAATTCGCGGTAATCGTCATGCCATCGGTAAATTAACCTTGAGTAGTCAATTACGCCTTGATCAAGACCGAATTGTGACTTTACTCTCTCAGTTACGCGATCAATTACCCCATCTTCCAGCCGATCCCTATTTACTTTACGCGACTGAAGTTCAATCTACTGAATCCATTGGTCGCAATGATTTACCGGAAACTTCAATTATTTTAGCGGACATTATTGATACCGTACAACATACTGACTTTGTTGGTATTTATGCGAGTGGCAGTAGTTTTACCGGCTTTGCTAATTCTTTTGGTCAACGTAATTGGCATAGCCGCTACAGTTTCAACTTAGATTGGAGCTTATATTATAAAAAAGATAAAGCCGTTAAAACAGCTTATGCTGGTTTTAATTGGGAAAAAATTCAATTACAAAATAAATTCAGTAATGCCCTCACCCAACTTGAAGTACTTAAATACCAACCCCGTGTTATCAAGCCCGGTCAATATCGAGTTTACCTCGCACCAACAGCCCTCTATGAAATTCTCCAATTACTTTGTTGGAATGGTTTCGGATTGAAAGCACAGCAGACTAAAGAAACGCCTTTGTTACGAATGCTAGCTGAACCGAAACAAACTTTTCATTCTAGCGTAACTTTATGTGAAAATACGGCTGACGGTTTAAGTCCGATTTTTCAAAATCAAGGATTTGTTAAACCCAATCAGGTTACTTTAATACAACAAGGTGCTTTCCATGCCGCTTTAGTTTCGCCACGCTCGGCTAAGGAATATGGAATAACAACCAATGGTGCTAATGACGAAGAATCTCCAACTTCTCTTGATTTAGCAGCCGGTGATTTTCCATCGTTAAATATTGTAGAAACATTAGACACGGGTATCTACATCAATAATCTCTGGTACTTAAATTACTCAGACCGCGCTGCCGGTCGGATCACGGGAATGACACGTTTCGCTACTTTTTGGGTTGAACAAGGAGAAATTATTGCGCCGCTAAATGTGATGCGCTTTGACGAAACGGTGTACTCTCTTTTGGGTAGTCAATTAATTGCACTGACCGCAGAACGGGAATTTATTATTAGAACCGATACTTATGAAAAACGTTCCGATCATAGCTCGAGATTACCAGGTGCGTTGATAGCAGCGGTCAGCTTTACTTTGTAAAAATGATCTCCATCTGGAGAATAGTGAGTCAGGCAATATTGATAATTTTGTTGTACTTAATTTAAATGTGAATGAATAACTATAATATTATATTATAGATCAATAAATTATGTTGGTTGGGTCGAGCGAAGCGAAACCCAATTAATCCATTCTTCAATAAGTTTATGAGCACTTAATTGGTATTTAAATGCTAGTTAAGCATAATTATTAGTGGAACAGTGGCTGCCCATCCATTATTGATACGATGGTTGACTTGTTTATTCCTTCGTTTCACTATACGCTAAATGGTCACTAAACTCAGAGTGAGATTTCATACCTAATGGAAACCGAAAATCGAATTGCTGTTCTAATTGATTGTGATAATGCGAATGCTTCTGCTATAGAGGGTGTCCTTAATGAATTAGCAAAATATGGTATAGCCAATGTACGGAGAGCTTATGGAAATTGGAAGAATTCTTATTTGAAACCTTGGGAAGAAAAATTACATCAATTTGCCATTAAGCCCATACAACAATTTAGTTATACACAAGGGAAAAATGCCACTGACGCCGCTATGATTATAGATGCGATGGACTTACTGTACACTCAACATCTTGACGCCTTTGCTTTAGTCACCAGTGATAGCGACTTTACGCCTTTAGTGATGCGGATATTAACCAATGGTTTAAAAGTTTATGGATTTGGTGAGAAAAAAACCCCACTACCATTCGTTAACGCTTGTTCTCGATTTATTTATACGGAAAATTTGGAAATTCCCATAATCGAAAGTGATAATGAAAAAAATTTAATCCAAAGCGCTACTAAAAAAACGAGAAATGAATTGCGAGGTGATACTTGGTTAGTTACTTTGTTGAGAAATGCTGCCGAACAAACTTCGGAAGAAGATGGATGGTCACACCTCGGTCGAGTCGGCAGTTATATTTCTAATAATACATCTTTTTCACCAGTCAATTATGGTTATAAACGCTTAAGCGAAATAATTAGGGCAAGTGAATTATTTCATATTGAAATGCGTAGCAATAATAGTGAGATGTATATTAAAGATCGGCGGGAGAAACTCTGAGTGATACCCATTAAATACCTATCCAAATAATTCGTTGATTAAAGTCAGCAAACTGTCATTGCCAACTCTATAGCAACAAAGGTATGCCTAAAATGATTAGAATAAGGCAAAATAAAATAATTACGATAAATAGATAACCGCTAAAAAAAGGAATAGAGGAGAGCAAAGATGACTGACCCCCTAGATATTAGAAAGAAAGTATTGCCCGTAAAAGAACGAGACCGAATTAGTTTTGAGGAGGTATCGGAACGGTTTAGTGTCGAAAAAGCGAGTGTATTTAGATGGTCAAAACCACTAGAAGCCCAACTCACTCGTGAGAAACCAGCGACCAAAATAGATCCGGAGGCCTATCAGTATGAACGGGCACAGCGACTAGGAGTGAGTTGAACCGGAATCGGCTAGGCATTAACACGTTAATGAGCCGAAAAAAAAACGTTTTCGCATCCGAAAGCCGATGTAGTCGCACGGACCCCATTTAAAGAGAAAATCGAAACGTCTCAAAGAAATCATCAACCAATAGTTTATCTTTATGCCGCCTCTCTTCGAGCCAGCGGAACCTATCCTCGAATATCTTCCGACTTACTCCCCCGACTTCAATCCCATTGAACCTAAATGGGAACAAGCGAAAGCCATTCGTAAATTGAAGATCTCTGGCTTTCTCGGTTTCATAATCATTTTATATGGCCTTAGCTATATTCATCATTGGGCATAGAGGTGATGCGCTGATAACGCCGGGGCATGTCGGTTTTGGTATCGACTCCTTTCGGTTTTCCCGGTTTCTTTAGCGCTTTCGAAATCACTTTGACCGTGGTACCTTGAACAATACTTCGGACAGTTTTTAGTCAGGTGCATTAGGCGATATCCGTAATATACTGATTTTAAAAGTTATCGGTGTGTAACTGGTTACTTTAAAATAAAACTTATCAACGCCATTGTTGAAAAAATTGTTAAAAAAGTTGATTTTAGACAGTTTATACTAAATACTTAGCTAATAATAACGTCATTATTGCGGTAGTCCTAAGTAAGCGTGTCGTATCTTTCTTACCTATTCATGCGATTCCCGAAATAAAATAGCACTACTTAAGATGAACTATATTGCGTGACCAATGTTAAGACAGTTCCTTTTAAGTAGTTATTTATCATTGATTATAATAAAAACAATATATTAAATACTAAATACCTTCTTTGACTACCTTAATGAAGGTAATCGTTCGGACAGTTTTTAAGACCATTAGTCAAGTATTTTTAAGTGGTTAATTTTATTAGCATGAATTAAATCAAGATTAGTCGTTTAGCTAAATTGCATTTAATGTATTTGCTGAAAATCAAACCTTTAGGTTAGCTTGAGTTAACACCCTAAAAAACTGTCCGAACCATTGCTAATAATGGCTTTGGTCGTTAATTGAAATAGGCCCTTTCAAGAATGATTATATACTGAGGAGAATTTCTATGATGAAATCTCAACAAAAAGGTTACACCTTGATGGAGTTAATGGTTGTCGTGGCGATTATTGCTATTCTGGCGGCATTCACTCTTCCCATCTATATTGAATATATTAAGAAAACCAAGGTAGCAGAAGCTTCGATGTTGTTTGATGATTTTAAAACTAGAGTGTTGATACTGTACACTGTAAAGGGTACTTATCCAACTTTTAGTGAATTAATAACTGATGGTGTAACTTACCAAGGTACCTTTGTCTTGGGAAGTTATGATGATAAGTTGGCTACGGCAGGTACACCACAGGTGTGCTTTGAGGTAACGGGAGTAGGTAGCATTGGGTGGAAGTATATTCCTGACACCACTAAAGATACAAACCCACCCACAATGTTCTGGAGTTGTAAAGCGTCAGATAGTGGTTGCACTACAATGGAGGACAAATATCTTCCTTGGAATTGCAGAGATGACCAATCCATAATTCAATAGTGTATATTAGCGCTACGTAACGCATCTTTCTGTACAACAGCCTATCATTATTCAAACGATTGCTGCGTTACAGCTGATGTCTAATATACCCTACTTACTCAAGAACCTTTTTGAGCTTAACTTAATGACGTTGAACCTTACCTGATAAGGGGTGTGACGCTTCGCTTATGCTCCTAAATTTTGATGGTATATCCTTAACTACCTCAAATGGCATCATTATTTTGAAGAGTAGTTCTATCAACTATAGGTGGGCTTATCAACTTGAGAAAAAAGATTTTAAACTAGATAACCATTTGTTTACAAATAGCTTTATGGCTTATCTGCCTGCTGATTACTTTTTTATTTTATCGGGTTCTTGGGGATTACCGGATTTTTGTATCTTTGATGTAATTAATTTTTTCCAATTACTTAACTTGTTTAGAGAGGGTGCAAGATCTAATAAGTTAATAGTGAAAGACAATTGTTGTTGATTGCGTAAGAGTTCTAGATTAATTTGCTTGGCTTTTGCTAATTGTTGTATAGCACTTAAACTATTGATTGGATTATTTAATTTAATACCATTTATTGAAGTTAATATATCACCTGGTTGGAGGTTAAAATGTTTCAGTAAGTTGGTACCTTTTCCAGAATTAATTTGATAGCCAATTAAATGACCATCTTGACTAATGGGCGAAATCGGTATTAACTTCATTAAACTATTGGGGTCAGTCTGTAATTGGTGTTGATAATGATCTAAATTTATTTCGGTGTTAGAAGCCGGTTTTTCACTATCTAATAAATTCAAAATTTCAATTTGTCCATTTCTTGATAAAGTGACGTATTTTTCATGTATTTCATGAACTATTACTCCACTAGGTAAAGATTCATTAGTATGATAAAGAATTATTTTACCAAGCGAGTCTGCAATCATGGCCAATGAGGTGTGGCGATTAGAACTATGATAAATACCATATAATTTTAAATCAGGATCAGTTTGAGGTAATGATTGGGTATCTGCCGCCAGATTTGTAGAAATTTTTGTTGGTTTACCAAATAAATAAGCTTGTTTGAAAACTGAAATATCAAGGTTAATTTTGGCAACCGGTTGATCGGAGTTAGGTTGAGATAAAGGTTTCGAATGAGGTATTCGAGGAACTAAATTGGTAGTTGGGGATGCCAACAATAATTCTACTATGGAATAGCCAATCATCCCACATAATCCAAGATTAATAACAATAATCCATTGACTTGAACTAAGAAAATGCCTTAATAAATTATTTAACTTATTCATAAATAATAAAGATTGGACCTAAATACAATTAAGATAAAAATTTTTCGGTGAAATGAACGTTTAACTAAATAATGATGAATTAGATTCGGTAGGGTGGGCAATGCCCACCCTACGAAATTCTACGAAATTCTAAACTGCGGTTTAAATAACTTTTTTAATGCGGTGCCCTGCCGTGATGAGTTACTTGTCGCGTATTTTCTGCCTATTGTTGTATAATGCCAATAATGAGCTTGATATCCACTGTTATAGTTCACTTTCTAGCTAAAATCCTAGCAAGGCGAAGTCGTTCATGATTAGAAAAATATCTAATGAGTTAAGTCATGCCGAGATCGAACTATGGATAAATTGTATTTTTAGTTGCGATAACTTTATGAATTACTTTACTTGAATGAGTATACTCATCTATTGAGTCCCTCATTCAGACAGCAATCTATTTCAAAATAAATCAGTTGAGTTTATTTTATTGTTATATCATTATCTATTTGATTAATTCTATCACTTTCATCGTATAAAAATGAGCAAGGGTTTCGTGGGGAAGTTATTGTTGATAAACAAGTTAATGATACCCATTGTTATTCTGATCGCAAAAGTTTCTCATCAAAAAAGATTTTTTAAATTTAAAATAGGTATAAATTGAGTTACTTTATACCCAAACTATTTATTAAGTTAAAGAGATTGAGTTGTCCTAGTAAAGGCTAAAGCTAACTGGCTATTCGATTTGAATTCACTAGTTTTTTCAAGCAATATTAATGGGATACAATGATTTTTGACAACCTTATCAAACCAAAATGGCAACATCGCGATCCGGAAATTCGTAAATCAGCATTAGAGGGTGTAAGCGATCCCATCATTATTCATGAGATTGCACAACATGATAGTGTTGCTGAGGTCAGAAAAGCCGCATTAGCAAAAATAACTGATCTGGAAATAATGACGGCTATTGCGCAACAAGATCCGGAAAGTGAAATACGAGAATTAGCTACTCAACGACTTAAACAATTACTTTGTGGTCAAAAAGATAACGGTCCTAGCTTAGCAACGCGTTTAGCTTGGCTTAAACACAACTTAAATGCAGAGGTGATTGCACAGGTTGCTGTCCAAGGTCAAGAACCGGAACTACGCTTGACTGCTATCGAACAAATTGATCGAGAAGGCTTATTAGGTGATATTGCTATTAATGATTCTGTGAGTGAAATCCGTTTAGCAGCGGTCGAAAAATTAACTCAAAAATCAACTTTAGAGCGGGTTTTTAAAGCCGTACGCAATCGTGATAAACGAGTCAGTCGCAAAGCGCGAGAAAAATTAGATGAGTTGATTGAATCCTTAGAACGCCCTAAACGGATTCGCGCTGAATGTGAAGCTATTTGTGGACGACTCGAATCATTAGAACATCGTTTAGCGGCTGAAAACTCACCGCTGTTTCAAGAAATAACGATTTTAGAAGAATCTAAAGTTTGGAAACAGGAACAAGCAGAATTTAAACGCCTACAAGAAAGGTGGCAAGTCGTTGCAAGTGAAGCAGAAAATGAATTTCAAACCCGTTGTTATCAAATTCAACAGGCTATCATGGCGTTGTTTGAACGGTATCAACAAGCACAACAAGCTGCTCAACAACGGGAACAAGCACTGATACCATTGCGCGCAACTAAACAAAGTTGGTGTGAGCAAATAGAAACACTATTAACCCAATTAAATAACCAAACCCGTTTGGTTGAGGAAGAGCAAGTCACTATTGAACAGCGCAGCCAAGCAATCCAAACTGAATGGAACCATATGCCTCAATTCGATGAAGCCGTTGAAGATCGTTATTGGCAATTACGTTTTGACCGGGCGAGTTTAGCATTACGAAAACGCATACATCAATTACAAGAACATCATCGTTTAGCGACCACTCTGGAAAATATCTGTATTGAGATAGAGACATTACTGCATCATAATGTGGCACTCAACCCAGAATTAGTCACCGGATTACCGGAACGTTGGCAAAAAGTTTTTGTTGCTGATCAAACTAATGAATTATTAACGACTTTACAGAGTCGATTTACTCAAGGATTTAGCGCGCTAGCGACACGCTTACAGGAGCAAAAACAACAACGTGAACAAGCTGTTCATGAACTTAAACCCTTATTGAAAGATTTAGAATCAGCACTAGAAAATGGTGAGCTAAAAACGGCTACCTCACTAGAGAAACAAGCACGCCAATTATTTCAAATGCTTGACAGTCTTTCCATCACACGCCATAAATCCTTAGAAAAGCGCTTACAAAACTGTACCGCTAAAATTAATCAGTTACGGGGTTGGCAACGTTGGGGAAATAAACTTGAACGGGAAAACTTATGTCAAGAAATCGAAGATTTGCTGACAATGGAATTGGATACGGCGGATGAATTGCTATTTCTCATTGAAGACAAGCAATCAGCTTGGAAGCGGCTGGGATCAGCCGGTTATTCGCAACCGTTGCGCGAGCGCTTTTATAAAGCTTGTCATGCTTTATATCAACGTTATAGAGAACAATTATGTATTCAAATGGAAAACTTAGCTAACTTAACCGATCGTCATCCGGAAGAAATTGCTCGCTTGATTCGAGAAACTCAAATCAAATGGAAGCAACTCGGTTCACAGGGACACTCCCAAGAACTTTGGGAACGCTTTAATCGAACTAGCCAAATGGCTTATACACCATGCCAAGTTCATTTTAACAATCAAGCACAAGAACGCGAGCAAAATTTTCATGAAAACAGGCGCTCTGTGAACAATTAGAAACTTTCGTTCAAGAAACGCAATGGGAACAACCGATGGATTGGAAAAAGATTTACCATCAGGTTCGCGAAATAGAACAAACTTGGCGAAGTATTGGTACAACTGATCGTAAAGTTAAAAAAACTATCCAAAGACGGTTCCAATCCGCCATGCAAATTATCCAATTACACTTAGACGCAGAACAACAACGGAATTGTCGTTATCGATTACATTTAGTTGGTCAAGTTGAACAAATTATTCTTCAACTTCAAGAAGCTATCGCTGTTCAATCTAGCCGAGATGGTTCTAGTGACAATGAGATCAAAAAAAGCAGTGAAGCTAAAATTAATGAAGCTATTGAACAGGTTAAGAAGATTCAAGAACAGTGGTATGTTACTGTACCAGGGAACCGTCGTGTTGAACGCGAATTCTGGAAAGTATTTCGGGATAGCTGTGACACCGTATTTGACTATCGAAAACAACAACAAGAAACCTTTAAACAAGAATTACAAACTTATTTAGACTCTAAAATTCAGTTATGTGAACAAGTTGAAGCCTTATCTCATTTAACCGGAGCAGCTATTAAATCAGCCCCAATGCAACTGAAAAAGCTGAAAGAAAGTTGGAAAAAACTTCGGTTAGATTGGGATAAAGCCAACAATAATTCGACTTTGTGGCGGAAAAAGATTAAAGCCATCGAAGTGATCGAAGAACGTTTTGACAAAGCGTGCCAGCAAGTAGATAAGCGCTATCACGCTCAATTAGCGAATGAACGCCGCGAACAACTTGATAAGTTAAAATTTAAATCCGCTTTTTGTATCGAACTGGAACAGGCAGAAACTTGGGTACGGTTGCAAGCACAACAGGAACCACAAACACTGGCTACGATTCAATCGGCTTGGGCACAACTTCCTAAACTTGACGATCCACATTGGGAAGCGACTATAGAACAACGTTTTCAACAAGCCTGTCACGCGATTGTAACTGGTGAACAATCGGTAAATACAACGCTTTTAAGTCAGAAAGAAACTTTATGTATTCGGATGGAAATTGTCGCCGGGATAGAATCACCGCCTGGAGCAGCACCGGCTCGTATGGCTTATCAAGTGGCTCGTTTGTCAGAAGCCATGAGTGGTGGTGAAAGAAAAATTGTGGATAAGCTGGTAGAAGCTGAAGAAATAGAACAGGTTTGGTATTTAAGTGGTGCGGTACCGGCTGAGCAAACTGCCAATTTAGAGCAACGGTTTAACCGAGCTTGGCGAGCATTTTACTCACGTCATCATCAAACTGAGTTCTGAATAATACCTCCCCATTTGGTTTGCACCAAGATGGGGAGGCTTTGAATCGATGATATTATCCAAGGGTGAGATAAGGCTATCGATTAATAGGGTGTTGCGTTAATCTATTGTTAATTGCTAGCCGGATTTTCTGGAGTAATTAAAAGCGTTACCGACTGTTACGTCAAGATAAAGTCACTTGTTAAACCGAAGTGAATCACTTCAATAACTCAAGAGTAAAACAGATGATAGCAGAATTGAAAGAATTAAATTTCAGTAAACTAATTACTTTAGATTTTCCCCAGGTTGAGTCATATACCTTCTCTGACTATCGGCAAAATCACTATGAACATTATCCAATTAAATCCTATTGTATTTCTTGTGAAAAAAAGAACTGGCATAAAGCTGTAGATGATCGAAATTTTCAACTGAGTTACTTATCTCATGGTGCCCATAGTGTTGACTTTATTGAATCTTTAAAATCTCCCTTAGAATCACTCAATGATTGGCACGATGAAGCGGTGATGTTCATCTATGATATTCCTACTGATAATGAGATTTATACCGAAGTTAATTATTTAAACTATTCTAAACGACCGGCTAAGAAATGGTGCTGGGTTGAAGATGAAGCGAATTCGCTTCATCAATTTCAAGCCACCCCAGCAAGCCACTTCATGTTAAGCACGATTTTAACTTTCCGTTTAGCTAATGCTTATGTGACTCATTTAGTCAAATGTGGGATGAGTAACCCTAAGCAGCAAGTAAAAGCCATTGATTCTTATCAAGAAGACTGTATTAGAAACTGCTTCCGAGAATTTTTAGCCTATGAAATTAACATTATTAAACCGCGAGTTATATTTGCCATTGGAACCTTAGTAGAACAAAAATTATTTGATTTAGTGGGTAATAGCTATTTAATCCAATCTCTACCCCATCCTAAAACTTTAGGAACGAGCTTGAATGATGAAGCGTTTCAAGTATTGTATTTTTGGTTAATACTTCGCGCTTTATTTAAAACCAGTGTTATTAGCTTAGTAGAAGCGAAAGAATTAACCGAAACGGTTTTACACCAATTGACACCCACTTAAACAGTGCTCCATAAAAAAATACCCAAACTTATTTCTTAGTTTAAGCCGAAAGTTAACTTGATCAAATTAATCCGTGCTAATTAGAACACTAGGTTAATAAAGTACGATGTATCTCACGCTCAAAAGTATTCATATTTTCTGTGTATTACTGACTTTTCTATCATTCTTCATTCGGGGAATCTGGATGATACAAAACCATCCCCGTTTACAACAACGTTGGGTTAAAATAGTACCTCATCTGATTGATTCAGTCTTATTGCTGAGTGGTATCAGTTTAGTATTCACCATTCACCAATATCCCTTCATCAATCATTGGTTGACCGCTAAATTGTTAGCTTTGTTGCTGTATATTATTTTGGGTAGTATTGCACTTAAACGGGGTAAAACGAAAACTATTCGTCTTACTGCGTGGATAAGTGCCTTGGGGGCATTTTTGTACATGGTTACCGTTGCGATAACACGAGTAGTTAATCCACTGATTTGGTAACCCGTATGATAAAGAAAAATTTATTGATTGCTGGGTTAGGTGGATTGCTCACCGCCGGTGCTACCACAACAGCCACTGGAGTCAGTGTAGAGCATGGTTTTCCGTCGGCATTAAGTGGTTTGGGACATTTACTGCTTTCGCCTTTACAAATTGCAGCGGATTTATTAGAAGGTATTGCCTCAGTACCCTATTATCTGACTACTCATTTAAATACCCTTAATCAAGGCTTAATTCAAGCACAAGCTCATATTAACTTAGAAGATACTTACTAATTTGCTTATAGCAAATCGAGCGCAAGCTATTCTGCTAACGTTAGCTGCTAATTCGGTATTAAGCCATAAAAAAACGCCAGACTATTGGGAAATTGAGCAACGTTGGTTAGCTGGCGAAGCTCAGGAAATTGTTAAGCAAAGGACTGAGGAAATGAATAAAAAAATCGGCACTTAAAATTTTTGACTCTTTAAGGAAAGTGACCAACAATTTATGGAAATTTATAAACAATTCAGTATTGAAGCCGCACACCATTTACCTAACGTTCCTATTGGGCATAAATGTGCGCGCTTACATGGACACTCCTTCCAAGTAACCATTCATGTTGCTGGAACAGTTGATGAAAAAATCGGATGGATCACCGACTTTGCAGACATTAAGACCGCTTTTGCGCCGATCTATGAACAATTAGATCATCATTATCTTAATGAAATAATCGGGTTAGAAAACCCAACCAGTGAAAATATCGTTCGCTGGATTTGGCAGCGTTTAAAACCGAGATTGCCTAATTTATGTAAAATCACCCTTCAAGAAACTTGTACGAGCGGTTGTATTTATATTGGCGATAATTAATTTTCTGATAGGATAATTGTCCTTGTCACATTCCGGTCATAATTGCTTTTTAAAATGATAATATGAATACGACCTCCCCAAATCCAACATTAGTTTTATCTGCAATTTACGATCAGGCTACGATCCGCCGTCGTAAGTGGCGAATGATCAAAGATAAAATTGCTCAACACAGCATGACGATCGGTGGTATCAGTGTCATCATAGCTATTGTCTTAATCTTCTTTTATCTGTTGTATGTCGTGTTTCCCCTGCTATTGCCAGCTACTATGGAAAAAATGCAACAATTTAGTATTCCAGCACCGACAGCCGGGAAAACCCGCTATTTAGCAGCAGAAGAACAAAATGAAGTTGGTGTTCGTTTTACCGACCAAGCCCGAGTAGTTTTTTTCAAATTAACTGATGGAAGCGTTATAGCCGAGCAAGCGTTACCATTGCCAGCAGCAGTTACTATGACACAATTAGCCATAGCTAATCTTTCAACGGGTGTAATTGCTTTAGGGTTAAGTGACGGTCGTGCTTTAGTGATCAAACAAACCTATGATATCTCTTATCCGAATGGAGTCAAAGTCATTACTCCCGGTATTAAATATCCACTTGGGGAAGAACCGATTGTAGTTGATAAAGTTGCTGGCACTAAAGCATTGCGGCATTTAGCTGTGCAACTTGGTGAAACCACTAACACCTTAGCGGCGATTACGGCTGATAATCGCTTGGTATTAACCAGTGTGGTTAAAGAAATTTCTTTTTTGGATGAATCAGTCACTTTAAAACGCACTGATGGTGTCTTATCTTTATTGTTGCCACCATCGACGCAGGTAACCCACCTGCTTTTGGATAAACCACAAAGATTTATCTATGTTGCCGATAGCGAAGGTTATATCTCACGTATTGATATTAGTGATAAAAAATCTCCACATATATTAGAACGAATTCGAGTAGTCAAAGCCGCTCAAGCTATCACGGCATTAAAATTCCTAACCGGTGATATTTCCCTATTAGTAGGTGATTCCAGTGGTAAAATTACTCAATGGTTTCCAGCACGAGACGCAAATAACAATAAAACCCTCAGACAAATCCGAGAATTTAATCATCAAACCGCTCCAATTGTCGATATTGCCATTGAAGAACGGCGGAAAGGTTTTGTCGCGGCTGACAATCAGGGGCAAGTTGGGATTTATCATTCAACCGCACATCGCACGTTGCTGGTTAAATCAGTCACTTCTGGTATAGCCATTCAACAGATTGCCCTGACACCGCGTGCTGACCGATTATTGGTTGAAGATGAACAGGGACGAATTCAATTGTGGAAAATTCACAATGAACATCCAGAAATATCTTGGTCAGCATTGTGGAGCAAAGTCTGGTATGAAAGCTATGATCAACCGGAATATATTTGGCAATCTTCCTCAGCAAGCAACGATTTTGAACCGAAATTTAGCTTAACACCGCTGGCATTTGGTACCTTAAAAGCCGCTTTTTATGCGATGATTATTGCCACACCACTAGCGATTTTAGGTGCCATTTATACCGCCTACTTTATGGCAGCGGGAATACGCAAAATTGTTAAACCCACTATTGAAATCATGGCTGCTTTACCAACTGTCATCCTCGGTTTTCTAGCCGGTTTATGGTTAGCGCCGATGATAGAAGCTAATTTACCGGGGGTATTCTTACTATTTTTGTTACTACCGAGTGGGGTTTTACTATTTGCTTATGGCTGGAATCGTCTACCACGTGCGATTCGTTATGTGATCCCAGACGGATGGCAATCTACTTTACTTATTCCAATACTATTATTAATAACTTGGATAGCCTTTGAACTATCACATCCGCTAGAAAAAGGATTATTCAATAGTAACTTACCCAACTGGTTGACCACTCAACTGGGAATTGCCTTTGACCAACGCAATGCCATTGTCGTTGGAATAGCGATGGGATTAGCCGTGATTCCCAACATTTTTTCTATTGCTGAGGATGCCATATTTAGCGTACCAAAACACTTAACGATGGGATCATTAGCATTAGGTGCCACGCCGTGGCAAACCATGACTCGAGTAGTTATTTTGACCGCTAGTCCCGGCATTTTTTCCGCAGTAATGATCGGAATGGGGCGTGCGATAGGTGAAACCATGATTGTCCTCATGGCAACTGGAAACACCCCAATAATGGACTTTAGTATCTTCCAAGGATTACGCACCCTCGCAGCCAATATCGCGGTAGAAATGCCAGAATCGGAAGTGAATAGTACACATTATCGAATTCTGTTTCTAGCCGGGTTGATTCTTTTTATATTTACCTTTTTCTTCAATACCATTGCCGAAATTGTTCGCCATCGGCTAAGACGACAATATAGTTCTTTGTGAAAAAACCATTGAGTATCAATTACAGTTGCTTGACGATTAAATATTGTTCATGGGTAACTGATATTTTTTAGCAATTTGTTAGGAACCTCCTCAGGGTTTTAGGGTATATTCCTACGGAAATTAAAATATGATGAAAGATTGGTGGAAAAGCGGCGATCCTTGGATATGGTTGACTGCAGCGGCAGTGAGTGTAAATATTCTGGTCGTCTGTGGCTTATTAATTTTAATTGCAGTACGTGGATTAAGCCATTTTTGGCCAACGGCTGTTATGGAAGCCGTTTATACAGAACCTCGTGGACAAGAGAGTCGTCTCATTGGTGAAATCCGTGATCAAGAAACCATTCCAACGGCACGGCTGCATAATCCCGGCTATGAAATAACTACTGAACAAGTTACCCGCTATTTAATTAAAACGGGTAATCGTAAATTATTAGGAATGGATTTTCGTTGGGTGCTGGAACCGCAATTACACAACCGACAATATCCCAAAGATATTCTGGTGATTGAACAACGAGAATGGGGAAACTCCTACGGCTACCTCAAAGCGGTTAAACAAACCGGTCAAATTGTTAGTGAAGACGCTATTGTAGCAGTTACTGAATTACAGCAACGATTGCAACGTGCTTCAGCAATTCGTGACCAAATTCGTCAAATTGAAAAATATGAAATTGGGAAAATTAATTATCGTCTAGAACAACTACGTTTATATCAGCGGCGTTTAGAATTAAATAACCTATCTGATTCTATCCAACTAGCAGAAATAAGTCGTCAAAAAACCGCTTTAGAAACTGAGTATCAATTACTTGGACAACGGCTTAATCATTTGAAACAAGAAATTAATCGTGATAGTCTGACCCTTGAAATTATGGATGGTCGCTTAGTTGAGATTCCAGTAGCTAATATCGTGCGATTTTATTACCCTAATAACTTGTCTCTCCCAGAGAAACTGCGTTTTTATACGGTAAAAGTCAAAGAATTTTTGCTGGATGAACCCCGAGAAGCTAATACGGAAGGGGGTATTTTTCCGGCTATCTTTGGCACCATTATGATGGTTTTTATCATGTCTTTTATGGTTACCCCCTTTGGCGTCATTGCAGCGGTATACTTACGCGAATATGCTAAGCAAGGGTGGTTAACACGTACTATTCGTATCGCTGTTAATAATTTAGCTGGCGTTCCCTCCATTGTTTATGGGGTATTTGGACTAGGTTTCTTTGTTTACTTTATTGGTGCTAATATTGATAAATGGTTTTTCCCGAAGCTTTACCGGCGCCAACATTTGGCACCCCGGGTTTATTGTGGGCATCGATAACATTAGCGATTCTCACTGTACCAGTTGTTATTGTTTCTACCGAAGAAGGATTAACACGAATTCCGCGTGCCATTCGGGAAGGCAGTCTCGCTCTCGGTGCCACCAAAGCCGAAACGTTATGGCGTGTCGTTATCCCCATGGCGAGCCCGGCTATCATGACCGGCCTAATTTTAGCCATTGCCCGAGCAGCGGGTGAAGTAGCACCGCTAATGTTAGTCGGTGTTGTTAAGCTAGCACCTTCATTAGTCGTCGATGTTAATTTTCCCTTTTTACACTTGGAACGCAAATTTATGCACCTGGGATTTCACATTTATGATGTCGGTTTCCAAAGTCCCAATGTGGAAGCAGCTCGACCGTTGGTATACGCCACTGCTTTCCTCTTGGTGACCGTGATTATTATCTTAAATTTAACGGCTATTTGGATACGTAACCGCTTACGAGAAAAATATAAAGCCTTAGAAACCTTATAACCTATTTTTACCACCTCTCACTAGTAATGCGCCTCAGCAATAACACCTCTAATCTGAAGTAAATTACGGATAACGGATAACTGACAACTGCATCATGACTGAACTGAATACCGCTCGAACACACAGTCTCAACTTTGCTGCACTCGGTCGGAGTGAGCCAACTTTCGAACTGCAGCATGAAACTATTAGCCTTGAAGTCAAGAATTTAAATCTTTTTTATGATAATAAACAAGCATTACATAATATTAATATGCATATTCCCAAACGGCGAGTAACCGCTTATATTGGGCCAAGTGGCTGTGGTAAATCAACTTTACTGCGTTGCTTTAATCGGATGAATGACTTAGTTGATGATGTGAAAATTACCGGCGAGATTTTACTAGATGGTGAAAATATTTATCATCCGGCAGTTAATGTAGCTGATTTACGGCGTCGCATCGGCATGGTATTCCAAAAACCCAATCCCTTTCCTAAAACAATTTATGAAAATGTCGCTTACGGGTTACGTTTACAAGGAATTAATACACGGCGGATTTTAGATGATGTCGTGGAAAAATCGCTCAAAGGTGCGGCATTATGGGATGAAGTTAATAATCGTCTCCATGAGAATGCTTTGGGCTTATCCGGGGGACAACAACAGCGTCTCGTTATTGCCAGAGCCATTGCGATTGAACCGGAAGTGTTATTATTAGACGAACCGGCTTCCGCACTCGATCCGATTTCAACTTTAAAAATTGAGGAATTAATTAACGAGTTAAAATCAGATTATACGATCATTATTGTGACACATAACATGCAACAAGCGGCGCGAGTCTCTGATTATACCGCATTTATGTACTTGGGCGAATTGATTGAATTTGGGAGTACCACCACGCTATTTACCAATCCTGCCCAAAAACAAACCGAAGATTACATTACCGGGCGTTATGGCTAAAGGGGTAATCATAATGAAAGAAGAAGGATTTACACAACATCATATTTCACGCCAGTTCAACATCGAACTGAGTGAATTGCGTAACCAATTTCTCAGTATGGGTGGTTTGGTAGAAGAGCAATTAGCCAATGCTATCACTGCGCTTGTGACACGTGATTACCATCTCGCTAGGCAAGTTGCGACAAGTGATTATAAAGTTAATGCTTTAGAAGTAACGATTGATGAGGAAAGCCGAATTATTATTGCACGTCGACAACCTACAGCGATTGACCTCCGTCTCGTGATGGCTGTTATCAAGACCATTACTGATCTAGAACGAATTGGTGATGAAGCTGAACATATTGCTCAAATGGCTTTACAAATGGAAGGTGAAGCTTCAGACAAATACTTTATTGCTGTCAACCATCTTGGAGATTATGTTTGCAGTATGTTACATAATGCTCTCGATGCTTTTGCACGTCTGGATACAGAATCAGCATTGCAAGTCATTCATGAAAGTATTAAAGTTGATGGTGAATATGAAAGTATTAGCCGTCAATTGCTGACTTACATGATGGAAGATCAACGCACTATTCCAGTGATATTAAACATTTTGTGGTCAGCACGTGCTCTGGAACGTATTGCCGCACATTCACGTAATATTTGTGAATATCTAATTTATTTAGTCAAAGGGAAAGATATCCGTCATACCAGTTTGGAAATGGTGGAAAAACAGGCATTGCACGCTCCTTAAATTGTTAGCAGAATTTCTCGGTGAATAGTTTACAATTTATGGAGTTTAAATTGTGGTGTTGTCATCAAACTCAGGTGATGAAAAGATAATTTACCCGCATTTTACCAGAACACTAATATTCCATTCCTAACATCAGAGCACCCCCAATGGAAGAACTGTTTGAATTAAGAGCTGGTTTAGAACAGTAACGTTATGCTGACGCGCTGGTTTTGTTGGGAGAACATGAATCTGTTAACACCGATTTGTGGCGGTTAGGTACGTTTATTAGTGTTGTCATTCAGCGATTGCGTAAAGAGTGAACCTAAAAATTTCACATTTTCTTCAAACTTTCTCTACAATTTTAATTTATCCTCACTCTCATGGTAGTAGTTACTTTTTTCTAAAAATGAGTGACTTAATTAGTTATAGTTACTGAATTGAGAAAAATTATCATATCCCATCTTTTTTTGTGAAACTAACCGAATGAGGTAATAACTATGTTTGTTAGGGCAAAGTACGATGTTCTGGTACATTCATTTCTATCAACACTAAGTGTATTAAGTCTCTTAGTTTTTCCCACTGTGATCTCAGCTCATCCAAATTATAATGGTGAATGTTCTACTTGTCATGCGAGTACCGAGGGGGGAGAAGAAAACACAGTAGAATTCATAACAGCAGAAGACACTACTGAGTCTATAACGGAAGAGGATACCACTGAAGCGACGATAGAAGAAGATACAATAACACCGATACCCACAATAGAAGAAGATATCACCACAACACCCACAATAGAAGTCGACATGACTGAATCCACACCGACGATAACAACAAGTACAATACCACCGACAACAACAGAAGATATAGTAGAAGTAACGACAGAAACCAATACAGCAGAACCAACAACTGTGCTAAGTGATGATAATGTAGCTCAAGTTATCACCCCACTTGACCTCAACGGGGATGGGCAAATTACACAAGATGAAGTGCAGGCATTACAAAGTGAATTTTTTGACAGCGCTGATACTAACGCAGATGGTTTCCTAACTCATGAGGAATTACAAGTTGCTAAAAAAACACCAAAAACACCACTGGTTGGATATAATAAATTCGGTTGTGGAGCACATTTCAGTCGGTTAGACAATGACCAAGATGGTTTAATTTCCAAAGAAGAGTTTGTTAACAATGTGCCCATGTTTGACCAATTTGATTTGGA
This sequence comes from Thioploca sp., assembly GCA_012032555.1. Taxonomy (GTDB): domain Bacteria; phylum Pseudomonadota; class Gammaproteobacteria; order Beggiatoales; family Beggiatoaceae; genus Thioploca. The sequence continues at coordinate 54,113 of JAAUSR010000005.1, read as the reverse complement.
TGCTAATGGGGTTATTTTAGCAAAAGAATTAACCCTGAAGAAACTTCATCATCATGAAATGATTAACAACAAACTTTATAACAACTGGATAAATGAGAAAAGTTATCCCGGAACTAGATACCAAAAGAATGGAAATTTCCGCAGACATTAATTAACTAATTAACTAATTAACGGACTTAGCCAGTTTCTGTAGCTGTTGTAACTGAGCCAGCAAGTAGGGTCACTGCCATTAAGTTAAGCCTAAAAAAGTAGGGTGGGCATTGCCCACCACCATTAAGACTCGGCTTAGACACCATTTAGGGTGGGCGGTGCCCACCCTACTCGGCTACTCGGCTGAGCCAGCAAGTAGGGTACGTTAGTAACGCACCCTACCTCGCTAAATTTCAATTTTATTTGGAAATTCAGCCACTAATTTCGATTGACTTAATTGTCCTTGAGAATTATAAAAATACATTTGGCCATTTTGGTCACAAATCCATACTTCTTGAGCACCCTGTTCAAAATAGAGGATACGTTTTTCAGTCATTTCTTTGTTGGTGTTACTTTGAGAATCGACTTCGATACAAATTTCTGGTGCGATGGAACATTCAGTTTCATATTTGATAATGGCTAGTCGTTCGATTGATACCCAAGCGACATCAGCAACTTTGGTACCTTGGGCGGTTTTAATTGCACATTCTGGTAATGTTTCCCCCAATGGTAATAGAGCGCGGAGAAAATATTCAATTTTTCCTTGATATAAGGAATGTAATACTTTAACGGGCGACATGAGAATTTGTCCGTTAGCGTTTAATTCTATTTTAAAAGGTAAATTTTGTAGAGCGGGGTGTTCACAGACTTCTTGCCAGTTCATAGCGATTCCTCTGACGTAAAATAATGGTTTTAAATCGACCGGAGCTAAAATGAATTAGGTTATTCTAAACCTGACCAGTCTTTAAGACTGGTCAGGTTTTTCGTTATGAGCGTGCCGTGCTTAGTACGGCAGTTATGCTAATTTCATTCCGTAACGGTTGCCATTATCGGCTTGGAATTATATACCAGCGTTCCGTCTTTTAACTGATATCCCCAATAGAAAGATAAATTACCCGCTGGCAGTTGCCCTTGATAGATTAATACCGGTTGTTTAGCGGCTAGAGTAACTTCTGATTGAAAGGGAATTAAAGTTGCCATGTTCATATCCCAAGGGATTACTTGACTTGCTGTATTGATCATAAAGAAAAGAGGGATACTGTCAAACAACGATGGAAATTGGTAAATCACTACGACGATAATATTAGCTGATTGCTCGACATGTTGTGATTCCACCGCTATTTCACCACGTATCTCTACCGAATCAGTCGAATGGGAAGCAACTTGTTCTTGAAAAATGCCATGATTAACCGCAATACCACCGCTGAAATTGGTATTAATTGCTGGAGTAGTAGAATTCACTACAGTGGCAGAACCCAGCGATGGTAATGAAGTACTATCAGGGGGTTGGTTTTCAGTTGTTGTTCCCTGTTGAGCTGTGACGAGTTTAGTTGGCCCCCATTCTAGTGGGTATTGGTTGTACAACATGGCGCGAATTTGTAAAGCATAATCACCGACTTGCGGCGGATTAAAAATAAAAGTTCGTTCGGTTCCTAGGTTAGTGATAGTTGGTTCAGTCAGTTCCTCAGTGTCAGTGAAGACAATATTATCAATATACCAACCGATTCCACTCTCTGTTTGGGGATAAAAGTTATCGCAACAAGTATAAGCATAGCTAAATCGTACTTGGATGGCTTGACCGGTAAATTCAGCTAATGAAATAGTTTTCTGGTTAAATTGTTCTTCACCTAATGAACTGGTAAAACCACTTTGTGTTCCAGGCTGGGTAAACACAGTTTGCCAACTTTGGCCATTATCAATAGAAACTTGAACTTTAGCGATTTGTGCGGGTGAGGATAACCCTAGGCGGCTACTAAAATGCAATTCACTGGCTTCATTAACTAATAAAGTTTGATTCCACCGCAGGATTTGTTCACTGGGGGGCGCTGGATGAGCTAAGTGAAATGATGCTGAACCACCCGCCTTAATATCCGTTGCTATGACTGGGTAGTCAGAAACGGTTGCAACTAAAGGCTCCAAGCCATTTTCCGCATCAGCGACTTGGGTAACGGTTTGACGATGGGCTTGTGATAATTGGTAGCTACTAGTATCAGGGACCAGATTAAAAGTGTAGGTATGATTTTGATTAACCATTAATTGTTCATCTCCAGTTATCATAGGGAAAATCGAATCGGTTCCTAAAATCATGGGATTGATGACCGTCACGGTATATTCAAAATCTTGTGATTTACCGTCAATCAGAACCTTGGTTATTTTAACGGTATATGAAATATCAGTAGTCGGTGGGGTGGTCAAGGTAATATCTGGTACCCAAACGATGGTATTATCCCCCATTCCAGGATTATTCAGTGGTTCTAAAGTGACTTGAATTGGAGTTCCTTGTTGTTGCATACTCACGCGAGCCAGACTAAAATCAGCTTGTGGATAAGAAAATGACCAACGAGGAAAAACCAGTGGATAGGGAACAAAACCACTGGGTGGCCAACTGACAAAGGCTTCGCGAGTTGCCGGGCGAGGATTGTTTATACTGTCATCAAAAACCCAGAGCGCCGTGGTGGCGAGTAATAATTCAGTTCCAGCAACGCTACCACTACCCATCACTTCAGTTGGCGGGAATAAAGTCCAGCGGCGGTGTCCAACAGCGGCATTGTTATTACCACCATCTTCCATTAACCCGGTGATCGATTGCGGTCCCATGGAACCCAGAGATAGATTTGAATTTTCAGCCGCTTGGGCACCTTCCTCGGTATAACAAAGCCATGATGAAGGTGGCTGGTGACTCAGCGTATTATTGGCACTCATCATCAAAGCAGCTTGTTGAGCTTTACGATTGTATTCTTCGTTAAAAGTAATCGCAGCGGGTACCCCCGCCATCGCGCGAAAAAAATTGACTCGCAAGGCAATAGCGGCTAAATAATCGGCGGAAAGCTTACCGGCTTGACATTGTTCGATATGGCCATCCCAACCACTGGGAATATTTTCTGAGGCTTGATAAACTGCATTAAAAAAATTTCTGACTGCTTCCCGACTTTGAGTATCAACCTCCAATCCATTTGCTAAGAGTGTCGGTGCTAACCCAACTAGCATTATTAATGTTATCGCTTTTATCATAATGACCTCTTCTTAACTGTTATTTTAAAAAACCTGTCAGGTTTATACCTAAAAAATTTATTTTACTTCAAATAACCAGGATAGCGTACTGTGAAATTAACCCCGGCTGCCTTTAAATCTCAAGCGATAATCGCTTTAAAAAATGATAGCTTACAACGCGCTTTAATGAGAAGTAAAAGTCATTTTATTGATAAACGTCAAGTGGCAATTGCCAATTTACCGATATTTGCTCGCCTTCGTCAACGCGCAGTGGAGATTAAAGAACATACTTTAGCACATTTAGATTTTTATTTAGAATATTTTGAAAAACAAGTACATGAACAAGGTGGGCAAGTTCATTGGGCAGATACACCCAGCAGTGCTTGTCAACAAATCATTTCAATTTGCCAAGCTGCACAAGCTCAACAGATTATCAAAGGTAAGTCGATGATCAGTGAAGAAATTGGCTTGAATAACGCCCTAGAACAAGCGGGTTTTGAAGTAACTGAAACGGATTTAGGAGAATATATTATTCAACTGGCTCAAGAATCCCCAAGTCATATCATCGCCCCAGCTGTTCATAAAACGAGAGAAGAGGTAGCGCAATTATTTCATCAGCATCATCACCACTATCACTTTAATCCACAAGCTACTGCTATCCCAGATTTAGTTAACCAAGCCCGCCAGGTATTACGGGATAAATTTTTAGCGGCTGACGTAGGGATTACTGGCGCCAATTTTCTCATTGCTGAAACGGGCTCCACCGTTATGGTTACTAATGAAGGCAATGGCGATTTGACCCGTATTTTACCACGAGTGCATATTATTGTGGCGAGTATAGAAAAGGTTGTTCCCACTTTAGAGGATGCCACAACTTTATTACGCTTATTGGCTCGCAGTGCCACGGGTCAAGCAATGACAGCTTATACGACTTTATCTACCGGTCCCCGCCGATCTGACGACCTGGATGGTCCAACTGAATTCCATGTTGTCTTAGTCGATAATGGTCGTTCATCAATACTGGGTAGTGAATTTCACGATATATTACGTTGTATTCGCTGTGGTGCTTGTTTAAATCATTGTCCGGTTTATGGTGCCGTGGGTGGACATGCTTATGGCTGGGTCTATCCTGGACCAATGGGCGCAGTATTAACGCCTTTATTATTAGATTTAAAAACAGCTATTGATTTACCAAATGCTTCAACTTTATGTGGGCGTTGTGAAGAAGTTTGTCCAGTGCAAATTCCATTGCCGCGCTTATTGCGTTATCACCGTATTCGAGCGCATCAAGCTAAACTCTCACCGGTAATCACGCGTTTCACTTTACAGATATGGGCTTTTTTTGCGAGACATGTTAAACTTTATCAGTGGTTTACTGCACTTAATATCCGCTTACTCGGTCGATTAGGCCAAAATAAAGGGCGGTTTCGTTACCTCCCGTTTTTAGGAGCTTGGACCGCTAGTCGTGATATGCCAGCACCGCAAGGAGAAACCTTTATCGCACTGTGGAAAAAGCGGCAGAGGAAGCAATGAATTCAACTCGTAGTACCATTTTAAATCATATTCGTCAAGCTTTAAAACGTAACAACTTGGATAATAACACGATTTCCAATTTGGAAGCGCGGTTAGCTGCCCACACGATACATGAGCAACCGACGGTAGCCGCTGATTTAACCACGACCTTTATGGAACAATTAACTCAAGTGGCGGGAACGGTAGAAGTCATTCCGCGAACTACCGATATTCCCTTTGCAATTCTAACTTTTTTACAACAACAGCAACTACCCCCTAAAATAGTGGCTACCGCTCGTTTGAAGGCGATTAATTGGCCACCCCAATGGCAAGTGGCTTATCGGGCTGCACAACCAGCGGATCAAGTGAGTGTTAGCTATGCTTTTGCCGGCATTGCGGAAACTGGTAGTTTAGTGTTACTGTCGAGTTCCAATAGTCCAACTACCTTAAATTTTTTGCCAAGCAATCATATTGTTATTTTGTCGCAAGCCGATTTAGTGGCTCATCTGGAAGTAGTTTGGAGCCGTCTACGTTCACAACCGTTGCCGTGCACCCTGAATATTATCACCGGTCCTTCCCGAACAGCGGATATTGAACAAACACTACAAGTGGGCGCACATGGACCAAAACGGTTACATGTTATTTTAAATACCCAAAAGCAATACTAGATCCGACTTGAAATGAATCTTTTAACGGGTGATTAGATATTGAGAAATGAGTAGAAGCAAGCCTATAATTAAAATGGCCGAGGAACTGAAGAAACCGTAGCATAGCCAAAGAGATAACCAAATAAAAGAACGTATTGTGCAACTCTAGCAGTTGTGGCAAGTAGTGCGATTACCCTAGCTTATTGGTATTGACTATTAAGGTTTTCTCACTTCCCCAGCTGAAGTAACCAGGGAATAGGGTATGGGTGGAATGCTGAAGCCCTATAACAACCGTCTTCATTATTGACCCTACCCCTTGGTTACCAAAAGGGGAATTCGGTGTGATAGTTGACTGACTATTCGGTAATCGTTACCTCAATAGGTTCTAAGTTATGCACTATGATTCCCTCGTCGGTCAACCGATAACCAAAGGAGATTTTCAAGTGACCCGTTGCGGGTAATGGTCCTTGATACATCGGTACTTCGAGGTAGGGAACCAATTGAGTTACCGCTTGGAAAGCAACTAAATTCTTAATGTCTTCATCCCATGGCAGAATATCGCCTTTCTCATTTAACATGAAATAAACCGCTGGCTCAGAGAATGGGGCAACGAGCGGCTTATAACTGACATATACGACCACTTCTGCTGTTTGACCGATATCCAAGGGATCGACTTGAATTTGACCGAGAATATCGACCAAATCGGCTATCGTCAGAGTCGCTTGTGATTCAAAAGCGCCTTGATTGACCGAAATTCCACCACTAATAATGGCTGCCGTCATCATCGATTCTCCTTGGGCATTAGTTGCGGTAGCACGCAAAGGCGGAAGTTCTATCTCACTAGGACAAACCCCTTCTTGAGCTTGGACACCGTCACCACAAGTGACTTTCGCTTCCAATCGGACACCTTCACCCAATTTAACCCCAGTAAGTAAACTATCAGATTTAATCGTGACATATTCTAATAGTGCCGGTGCATTCATATCACCAATAATATCTCCTTGTAAATAGCCACCCCGGAGATGGGTATCAGCAGCTAAGTGAACATCTTTGAAAGTGCCTCCAACTTTGCTGTTATTGTTAACCGTACCCGCTAAAGTTCCGCCATTAATTTCAGCACCGACAAATTCAAAGTTAGCTAAAGTCCCCTCATTATTAATGTATCCCGTTAATTTGCCTCCATTGACCACAGCTCCCGATTGCACTTTGACTTGAGAAATGATGCCCTTATTAGTCACCTCACCCGCGAGAATACCGCCGGCAACATTACCTTTAGTTTCGATGGTGACGTTGGTTAGGACTTGGTCGCGGTTGTTGCGGCAGATCCAGTCAATGATACCGTTGGGGGAGGTGCAGGTGGAGAGGGGTTGCGGGGGTGGAGTAACTCCGGTACTACTATTGTTGCCGGTAGCACTGACAGAAATTGGTATTTCTTTAGTAGCGATCACCGTTGGATCAGATTGTGAAATGGCAGTAATAGTGATGGTGTTTTTTGCACCTTGAGTTGAAGGTAAGGTAACATTTAATACTAATTCAATCGTTTCTAATCCTTCAACCTCAACAGTAAGTGGTAATTGACTTAAAGGCCAACCGGCTGTATCAGTTAGATTAAGCCAATAAATATCTTTTTCAGGACCATCATTGGAAAGCATTAAACGGATTGGCAAGATGCTATTGGGTTCGCCTGACACTGTGTTTGGTGCGGTTAGAGAAACATCATACAATATCTGACTTGGGCCAATTATAATATCATTTGCTTCAATCAGGTCGTCTAAAGTTTTATTTTCATCTAGTATAATGTCATCGGCAAAAATAATTACTTTACCCGCTGCTTTTAGGAATTTATTGGCACTACCTCTCATATCAATAGCACCACCCTCACCAACTGCTAACGTAATATTACCAGTAGCCGTTATAGCACTTTCACCAAGATTACTTAAATCAAGTACCCAATCTTTACCACCAAAGAGAGTGATATCACCACCTTTAATCTGAGTGTTAATACCCGATAAGGTAACTGCACCTGGATCCATGTTAAACCGTCCACTTCTCCCATTGCTACCATCGGTACCTAATGGTCCACAATTTTTGCCACCTTCGCCGGCAGCAAAGGTTCCCGCTAATAGATTAACCCTATTGGCATTAAACAACATATCACCACCATTACCTCCATTCTGTGGTTGTACTGCCATTGGATTGCAATTACCACCATTGCCGGCCAAAATTCTTCGACCATCACTGGTAAGGGAGTTACCACCTCTAAGAGAAATACTACCACCTCTACCGGCTTGTCCAGATTGTATACCGGTTATGTCGCCACCTCTACCAGCATCAATGATTCCAATATCATTGGTATTGATAATATCATTTGCCCATATGTTAATGTTACCACCGGCAGCACCAAATTGTTTGCCACTACCACCATGACCAGAGAGAATACTTCCTTCATTACGAAGTATAGTTCCAACTGATAACACGATATTTGCACCAGGTAAAGCAGCCACATTGTCAGCTTCATTAACACCATTCTTACCTTGGATCAAACCTTTATTTTCCACGTAACGACTTGTCCTTAATTCCAAATTGGTACCTTGATTGCTCCAACTTTCTAATATTCCACCTTTTTCAACACAAAGGGCAAAAACTGGTATTTGGTGAGGAATAGCTACTATGTTATGACCCGCTTTTATTAGTACTACATCATCTTCTCTCGGTCGATTGGGTGTATCATTTTCACCCGTTCGGAAACTTTGCAACCGTTTCCAAACAAGAGAGGGTTGATCATATTCTTGACCATTTCCCTTCTCAGCCCAGGTCCCACTTGTTGTACTTTCAATGGTAATATTTTCTCTAGAACAATCCGTAGGATTAAAACCTTTGCCAATCAGTGATGCCATCACGACAGGTACATTAGAAGAGGTAACGTTCAAATTAGCTTGTTTTTCCCCCGCTGATTGAGGTCTAAACAAAGTATTAACTAAACAGGTTTGCAAAGGACGTAAAGTTTTATTACGACATTTTCCTACTTCAAAATCACTCTTATCTTGTCCACTTATTTCAATAGACTTAATCTTGACATTACAAGAACTTGGATTGCTAAGCGTTAATTCCTGTTGACGATCAAGTCCTACTGTCACTGTACCAAAATCATAAGTGTTTGGAGAAATTTCAAGGCTAGCTTGACAAGCTTTAACTGCATTAGCCAGTAAAGGTATAGTTTCCTTCGTGGCATCATTAAAAGTCACGAGCAGTTCAGCTTGTTTAATTCCTCCTGAAATCGGAGAAAAAGAAAGAACGAGTGAACAATGGGAATAAAAAGCATTGTTATGAGGTTGATGAGAACATTTTTCCTTTCTGATACTAAATTCTGCTGCATTTGTACCAGTGATAGTAAAAGTTTCTTCTATCTTTACGTCACATCCTTTAGTTCTAGCATTAATTCTCAGATTCAAATTCATTGGCTGATTCCCAATCACTTCTGTACCAAAATCAACTGGATTAGGAGAAAATGAAAATTTCTTGCTACACCCTAAAATACCATTGCCATTCAATGTTACCGTTACGGTTGGTGTATCCGGATCATTAGAAGGAATGGAAAGAGTTGCTGTTTTAGTGCCGACTTTTTTGGGTTCAAAGCGGGTTATTATTGAGCAATGTTGAGATTGGCTCACTTTTTGGTTAGAGCAAAAATCATAAAGAATAATAAAATCTTTATCACCGGAGAATTTAATTTTCCCTATCTGTAGAGAACCACCGCTGGTATTTGAGACTTTCAGCGTCTGATAATCTGAAACACTACCCACTTGAATATCTTCAAAATCATAAGATACAGGTTCTACCTGAATATTAGGTATGAGTGTGTCAACACTATTACCAGCCAATGGTATGGTTAGTTCTGATGTTATTTGCCCATTAGAATAGGGAATAAGCAAAACTGATGTTTTAGTGCCAAGCGATTGAGGCCTAAAAGTTGTTATAAAGTTACAGGTAGCCTCAGGAGAAGGTATCACTCCGAGTTGTGAATTTGAACAAACGTCGTTACTGATAATAAATTCAGTAGAAGGAACCGTTGTTATATTTCCAAATTCATCGACTACAGTAGTCAGTGATTCAATTTTACCTATCTGTAAAAGATTACCCTCTTTATTTAGTAAATTGAAAGTTTGCCCAGCTGAAGTCGTATTAACTAGGACATCCCCAAAATTGTGTGAAATTGGTTCAACTTCCAAGCCGGCAGAAAATACATAGCGGCTAATCAACATCACCCCAATTATCAACACCCATCTCATTAAATTTAATTCCATCATCTGGGGTATATCTACCGGAATTACCCAAGGCTGAAAATGTTCCCGTTTTTCCGGAATGTCCGGATGCGGTTTGCTGGTCATGAAACGCATAAATAACTCCTAGAAATTTCCTCTGAATGAATATTTCCACTCGCGTGAAAATGAGTATTATTTAGTATTGTTCATAATAGGCGATTTGTCTTTTACTATTTTGTCCAATTGGTAAAGATTTTTTTTCGTGCCAATTTGACACCTGTGTCAAATTCATTTGGGGTTGAAAAAGTCCAATTTGATGCTTGTGTCAAATTCAGCGGCTTATATCTTGTATTTTTTATAAGTATATTTTGTAATTATTTGAATATAATAAAAATGTATTTTGTCAAAAATGACCCCGAAAAATGGACTTAAAGTATTAATTGTTATTATTAATAAATTTTATTAAAAGGAACTGGGTTTAAATTGATAGCCGATCGGATTAAACTGATACTTTGGAAAGCAAAATCGGCGGAGAAGGACTGACAACAAGTGAGTAGCTAAAGGAAGATTTTATGAATTGGCAAGAAGTATGTGAGCATCCTGACTTACAAAATTTACCCTTTAAAATAGAATTAGATGAAACCGGAAAAATTTTAATGTCGCCAGCAAAAGTATATCATTCTGTATTCCAAGGAGAAATTGCGGCTTTGTTAAGAATAAACCGGGCAGATGGAAAAATTCTAACCGAATGTGCTATTAGTACGCATAAAGGGACTAAAGTTGCTGATGTTGCTTGGGCATCAAGAGAGGTATTTAAGCGGATAAAAGATGAAACAGCCTGTTCTATTTCACCGGAAGTCTGTATAGAAATCCTGTCTTCTAGTAATACCGATTCTGAAATAGAAGATAAAAAAGCTTTATATTTTTCTAAAGGTGCTAAAGAAATTTGGATTTGTGATCAGTTTGGTCATATTGAATTCTATGTTCCTGGGAATAAGATGACAATTTCGGTAATTTTTCCTCATTTTCCTCAAAAGATTGACTATGAAATTTAACCTTTTTTAGCAGCCAGGATGATTTTAATTTAAGCAGTAGACAAAAACGGTGGCAACTGTTTTAACCAAGTCATTTTCTCGGTAATTATTTTTCCAGTGAGCACAAATCCGGCTAATTGTTGAGTGGTTGTATAAAACAACCCTCGAATATCTTGCCCTTGAGTTTCGATATGCCATTGTCCCTTAACCGTGTTAGGCGGCGGTGAAATCACAATCGGACAAGCCGGGGTTTTGACAACGATTGGCATAGCTGGATAAGTCACAGCCGTTGTCTGTCCGGCTAGCGTTTTAGCTAAAGCCCGTGCAGCATTCATCAGCGGCATCACGTAAAGTAATACGAGACCTTCAATTTGAGCACAATCTCCAAGCGCATAGATATCTAGCACATTCGTTTGAAGATAACGATTAACGACAATGCCTTCTTTGACGGTTAAACCGGCAGCGGTAGCCAATTCAATCTGGGGGCGTAATCCAATTGCAGAAATAACTATATCTGTCTCTATCACCTGATTATCGGAAAGTACTAATTGATACTTTGCTGAAGTCGTTTGAGTAATATGTTTAATGGTTTTACCAAATAACCAGGTAACACCACGTTCTTGTAATAGCTGTTGTAGTAATTGTCCTACGAGAGCCGGTACTAATCGATTTAATGGGTAAGTGGCTTCACTGACCACCGTTACTGAAAAACCACCTGCCTGTAAATCATTGGCAAATTCGCAACCGATTAACCCCGATCCAATAATAGTGACCTGTTTAGCTGTTTGCAAAGCCGTCCTAAGCAATCGGTAGTCAGATAGACTATTGATAGATAATATCTTTCCCATTGCAGTTCCGGTGCATGGGGTAAGTATCGGTTTGGCTCCACAAGCTAATACTAATTGACTATAGTTTAAACTTTGTTCATTGGCTTGGAATCTATGCCATTGAGGTTCTAATTGAGTAACAAAAGTATGTGTTAGTATTTCTGCTTGGAGTTGTTCTGCCATTTGTTCAACTGGCGTTGTTATCAGCATTTCTGGGGTTTTATTATAGAAAAATGCGTTAGATAACATTGGTTTAGAATATAAATGCCCATCATCAGCCGTGATGAGTCGCAAATAACAATGCGGGTCAAGTTTACGCAGTTCACGTGCTACCGTATAACCCGCTAAGCCAGTACCAATAATAGTCAGGGGGTGCATAGGGAGAATTTTTCTTTTAAAATTTTCAAAAAAAACAATGATTTTATATCAATCACTACAATTATTTATCAGTAATAATATAAAAAAAAAGACCACAATCAAAAGATTGTGGCCAATGGAGGTAGGAGAGGAGGTTGAAATCTGGTTAACTTTTTATTATGTTATAAGGTTAGGCGTATTATATACATATTTTTAATTTTTTGTAACTTAAATTTTATATTTAATTTTGATCTAACACGACGATATTTATTTTACTTACTGAGTTAGTCTTTTTAATCTATTTTCTCTTTAATTATTTCTTATTCTGATATATTTTACCTCCCCTGCTTTTGGATTCATAAGTTAAACCCGTTATGACTTTTTGTCAATACTTCTTTTTAATTATTTTGATTTTGGTTAATTGCTGCTTGTCATTATCTAGAGCAATTTCATTGCCAATTCAGTAACACATTGTTTAATACAAATATATTATACACTAGAAATGATTTTTTGCAAATTGCAATGCAAACTGAAAATTTTTTGCAAATTAAAATCTTTATTTAGTTAGAGTTATTCCTTAATAATAAAGATTAAAGTTCCAAAGTGCAGCAGCAATACCAATGGAGTTATCTTTTTTGTGGTTACGAAACGGATGCACGAAATCATTATATCACTTTAATCCACTCATGGCATTTCCAACGAAGATTCTGATTTTACTTAAGGTTTGATTCTCCATCTTTTGCTCAATGGATTGCCAACCGACATTTACTCTTAAACACCATTATGGGTTAATCAATTAGATTAAGTTGATATAAAGTAGATGGTGCTAGGCTTTTGTCAAAAAACGCTTTGGCTTCAGTAGGAATAGCAGTGAAATGAACTTGAAAAACGGTGGGTTGATGCTCAAAAGTTTGCGTAATCTTCGCATAGAGATCGGTGGTAATTTCTTGTCCAGTTTCGTCAAATAGCGCTATTTTGAGGTTAAGTAATTTCTCACTGCTCATATTAGCTTGTATTTCTGCGCCTTTATGATTCAATCGCATAAGATTACCTAAATAGGCTTCCTCACTGGCGTGTTTTCCAGATAAAATTGTTAATTTTACTGGTAATGAGTAGGGTAATTCTACCCATTGAACGACTTCCTGCTCGGGTAAAAACAAATTGAATTGACCCTCAATGCCACTGATTTCATAATGATAATCGGTTTTTTTATACCTTTGGGCATCACTTCCATTTGATTAGTGATGCGCAAAATTGGTCCACAAGCCGTTATGGTGTTTTGCGAAATAAAAATTTGTCCACCAACCGTATAGGATTCAATGCGAGAAGTCAAATTAACATTATGTCCAATTACATCATATTTCGTGCGTTTTTTGGAACCAATATTACCGACAATAACTTCACCCGTATTAATCCCAATACCTTGTTCTACTAAGGGATATCCACGAACTTGACATTGCTTATTAACCTTCGCCATAGCGATTTGCATTTCTAGCGCGCAAGCCACCGCACGTTGGGCGTCGTCATCACGTAAAATGGGGGCACCAAATACCACGACAATGGCATCGCCAATAAATTCATTGATGGTGCCTTGGTACTTCAAGATAATCTCCGTCATGGTTTCGAGATAGATATTAAGAATCGTGACAACATCTTCTGCCGGTAACTGTTCACAAGTTGAGGTAAATCCACGCAGATCCGTCATCATAATAGTGACATACCGTTTTTCACCACCTAATGCCGTCCCGGCTGGTGATTCTAAAATCGTATCAACGACATCATCAGAAAGATATCGACCAAACGTTTGGCGAATAAATTGGTTAGCTTTAGCTAACTCTTTTAGCGCTTCGTCTCGTTCTAACCGACTGATATAACCACTGGAATGATGACGAACTCGGGCAACCAATTCTAATCGATCGGGTAATTTGACGAGATAATCATTAGCACCCAAGGTAAAGGCTTCCGCCTTGGTATTGGCTTCTTCTTTACTCGATAGCACAATCAGGGGTACCTGCTGAGTAGCGGGATTGGCGCGAAAATAACGAACTAAAGTCAAACCATCAATTTCTGGCATTACTAAATCTTGCAGAATAACCGTTGGTGAAATTTGATTGGCTATTTTAATGGCTTGGGTGGGATCTCGACAGTAATGGAAATCAATATCAGGCTCAGTGCTCAATAACCGGCGTACCGCTTCACCAATAATGGTTTGATCATCAACTAATAACACAGTAATCCGATGTGGAGTCAGTGAAGCCGCTTCAACCGGAATAGCGGGGTTATCATTATCACTACAACCGTTCATTATGAAGGAGAATCAACTATGGGGGTAAGCTTGAAGTGATTAGTCCTGTCAAGACGATTACCTTGCAAAAAATAAATAATCGCTTTACTGATTTCACCTAGTGGTAAGATGTCTGTAGCGGCACCTCGTTCTTTAGCGGCTTTCGGCATACCGTAAACCACGCTAGTGGCTTCATCTTGCGCAATGGTGTACCAACCTGCTGTCCGCAATAACGCTAAACCTTCGGCGCCATCTCGCCCCATCCCCGTCAGTAACACTGCCACACTTTTTTGGGGCCAATGTTTAGCCACACTTTGAAAGAAAACGTCTACTGAGGGACGGTAAGGTATACTGTGCGGATCGGCTGTATAAGCAAAAGTAAGTTGCTTAGTTAAAATTAAATGATCATTACTACTAGCTAAGTAAACCGTACCGACTTGCGGTTGTTGATGGTTTAAGGCTAACTGTACTGGCAAAGCGGAATGAACATTTAACCAAGCCGCTAAACTAACTGAAAATTCTTGATTAACATGTTGAATAATAACCAGGGTTGCTGGTAAGGAGTTGGGTAAATTGGCTAATAATTCTGCTAAGGCGTTTGGTCCACCAGTAGAAGAACCGATAGCGATTAAATGAGGCACAACCGATTGATTAAGCGATGTTTGGTGTATTAAGCTTGTTAATGGTGCTGGGCGTTTTAAATGAGGTAAACTTGATAAAGTATGCAACTTAGCAATCATTTTTATTTTTTTTAAAAAGATCTCTCGGCTACGCTGAGCATAATTATTATGACCTATCAGCGGGGTATCAACGGCGTCTAAGGCGCCATAGCCCATGGCTTCAAATACCTGAGCGGTATTCTTATCGACCGTCGTGGTCACGATCAAAATGGGACAAGGTGATTTTTTCATAATACGACGCGTAGCTTCAACACCATTCATCACCGGCAGACTGAGTTCCATTAACACTAAGTCGGGAGTATTTTTAATACACTGGGCAACGGCTTGGGCACCATCGCGTGCAATCCAGGCAATTTTATAACTGGATTCTTGGGCAAGAATTTGCCATAAAATTTCTGCCACTAAGTGATTGACTATTCCAATTCGCATATTTTGCTCAAGCCTCACCGATGAGATCAACGATTGCCTCGATAAAAGAGTTATCTTCAAAGCTACTTTTAGTTAAATAATAGTTGGCTCCCGCTTCTAATCCTTGGAGTCGATGTTCCTTCGAGTCTTTATACGAAATAATAATAATGGGAAGTGATTTTAATTCTTCGTGTTGTCTAATGTGACTAATTAAATCAATACCGTTCATCCGCGGCATATCCACATCAGAGACCAATAAATCAAAATGTTCAATTCGGATCGCATTCCAACCTTCTATTCCATCCACAGCAACTTCAACTTCATAGCCTTGATTTTCAAGAATTTTACGCTCCATTTCTCGAACGGTAATCGAATCATCAACGACTAAAACCCGTTTACGTTTACTTGAACTGAGACCAGATGATCCATCCAATTTACGTAACCGCTTGCCCAGCAACAAATTATCAATAGAACGGACTAAATCATCAATATCAAAAATGAGTACCGGAGAACCATCCAACATAATCGCAGCGGCACTGATGTTAGCAACTTTACCCAGACGCGGATCCAAGGGATGAACGACTAAATCACATTCACCTAAGAATTTATCAACGACCAAACCATACGCATTTAATCTATCGCTGATAACCACCACGGCTAATTCATTTTGTTGATAAGTGGGCTGGATTTTGTCCAAGACATCATGAATGTCAATTAATGCAATGTTAGTTTGATCAAAACGAAAGTATTGACGATCTTCCACTCGCTCAATGTCAGCTTTAGGTAATTTTAGACAACGTTCGATCCGCGCTAAAGGAAATGCAAATGGTTCGCCAGCAATGATCACCAAAAAAGTGCGAACGACAGAAAGTGTGATCGGTAGCTCCAGATGAAAACTCATGCCTTTACCGGGGGTAGATACTGCACGAACCACGCCACCGACTTCATGTACCATGTTATGTACTACGTCTAAACCAACACCTCGTCCAGAAATTTCTGTCACCTGTTCAGTAGTAGAAAACCCTGGTAGAAATAAAAAATTCATTAATTCCGCTTCGGTGAGTTGGTTGATCATTTTGCCACTCGCTAATTTTTTTGAGCAATTTTTTGGCGTAATTGCTCTAGATCGATCCCACGTCCATCATCCGCCACGGTAATCATTAACATACCCGAACGATGTCCCATTTCAAGACGTAAGTGACCGGTTTCGGCTTTACCGATTGCCAAGCGTTCTTCAGGCAATTCAATACCATGGTCAAGTGCATTGCGAAGTAAGTGATTAAGCGGTGCTTCTAATTTTTCTTGAATATCTTGATCGACTTCAGTCGCTTTACCAATGACCTCAAAATGAACTTTTTTGCCCAATTCTCTGGCTAAATCTCTAACCATCCGGGGGTAGCCTTGAATACTATCGGCAAAAGGACGCATTCTAACGCCAATCATTTCATGATAAAGATGATCCGAATGGGTCGTGGTATGACTCGTAAAGACCTCCAATTGATTTAATTTTTCTGCCAAAAATAACTTACATTCTTTAGTTTTAGCCTGCGCTTTCTTTATCCATTTGAAAAAAGTTTGCTCATCTACTGCGGTTTGTTCTGAGTTTTCTTGTAGCTTCTCTAAAATATGTGCTAATTCAATATGACTTTTTTTTAAGGTTAACAAGGACTCAGAAAAAGGTGATAGCCACCGAGTACTGACAACAATTTCGCCGGCTAACCCCATCAGCCGTTCTATTTTAGTCGCCGTTACCTTTACCGTCCGATCGTTATCTGCCAAGGGCTTTTTTATAGCTACATTAGCTACAGTTGAATTGAATCCGGTATGCTCATGGGTACCAACCGGTGATGGCAAAGTCGGTGCTGGTGGAGGCAGTGAGGTTAATAATGGCGAAGTTTCAGCAATTATTGTCGCTGGTACGGATTGATTAACAGAAAGCGGTCGGGGTGGTATAGAAATATCACCATTCAATATCGAATTCAGTGTTGTCGTTAATAATTCAATTTCTGAATTGAGCTGAGTTAAGCGCTGGTGAGTACCAGACTTGACTATTTGGGCAATCTTGGTGAGCATATCGACACTGTGTAACAACACATCGATATGTTCAGAGACAAAGGTTAACTTACTTTGTTGGGCAGCGACAAAACAATCTTCCAGCAAATGAGCTAATTTAATCACCACTTCTAATCCCACTACCCGCGCAGCACCTTTGATAGAATGAGCGGAACGCATCAGTGCCGCTAATTGCTCCGTGGCACTGGGATTCATTTCTAGCGCTAATAAACCTTCATTTAAAATGACCGTATGGGTTTCTACCTCAGTCAAAAATAGCCCTAACAAAGCCGGATCAGTCATTATCGGGTTTTCTGAGTGGGTTACAGGGGTTGATAACGCGACCGGTTGTGGCGGTGTCACCGAATTGCCCAGTGGTTCAACCGTTAATAGATTATTCAACATTTCAGTTACTAAGTCGCTGAGAGTAACAATCAAATGCTCCATTTGAGCTTGATGTACTTTTACCCAAGTGACTATTTCTTCAACTGCAGTTTCTGCTAATTGATGAAATACCATAATAATTTGCGTTAAACAATCTAACTGTACTGATGATAAAGTGATTTGATTTCCTTGCAACGCCAGCAGACTGGTTTTCGTGGCTTGCGCGAGATTAACGATTGATTCTAATTCCACAATTCGGGCACCGCCCCAAATGGCATGCACTTCTTGTTTCATTGTTTCTAATGACTCAACCATATGGGGGTTCTGTTTTAATCCCGCTAAACTTTCTTCTAATACCACGGTGTGATGAGCTACTTCTGAGCGAAATAGTGCTAACAAAGCTAATTCTGGCGGGACGGTTGCTGTCATTGCATACTCCGATTGAGTTTATAGAGTAACAACTCATCGTCTAACAGGGCAACATACTGATCTCTCCAGGGAAATAACCCTTTAGTAAAAGCGAGTTCTGATTTAGAAACCGTTACGGGTACGTTTTGAAGCTGATGGGGATGAATATGATAAACGCCATGGATTTCATCAACGGGAAATACCCAGCGTTCTTCTTGGCGATTGATGACCATCATGCGTTTATAAGTTCGACGGTAATTTCTCGTTTGCTCAGAATCGGTTTCGATACCTAACAATATCTGTAATGACACACAGAGTTGGATTTCACCATGAACATTAACGATGCCCAATAACACTGGCTGGCGACGTTGAGGAATGGTGTGAGTCGGTGCTAGAGGAATAATTTCGGCAAAAAGGGCAGCGGGTAAAGCTAACCATTCTCCGACCAGCCGAAAGATAACCACGGCGAGTGTACCAATACTTTCTTCTTCTTTTTTAATCGCTAATACTCGAGTCCATTCTTGCATAGACTCCGTTGACAAATCACGTTCTAATAAGTTGCGTCCGGCTTGAGTAAAGATTTCACAATTGCGGCAATGAATGACTTGAGTTAGTTTGGGACAACGTGGTTTTTCTTGCCCCAAACCCCAGTGGTTTTCCAACAGTTAATCTGTTGTTTAACAACGTTTTTCAATGGTTACCCTCGTTGACGAATTCGTTGCACCCGTCGCCGTAAATGAGCGGCTTGCTCTTTATCACCACGATATTCAACTAGACTCGCTAAATGATTGAGTGCATCCATATGATTGGGTTCTAAATAAACCGTTTTATTAAAATAGGTTTCGGCTTGGCTATTCCAACCCAATGCTTGACAGATAATTCCCATCAAGAAATAAGCCGGTACGTTATCCCATTGTTTGGCCAGACATTTTTTACATAAATTGAAGGCTTGTTTTAATTGCCCTCGATCAGCGGCTTGTTGAGCGATACTTAACCAATCTTCCTCTGGCTTGGTATCTTTAACGGCTCGGTTAAATTCAGCGTTATTAACTGAATGGGGCGATTGAGTTGGTTTAACTATTGATAAAACGGGTTTTACTAACTGTAAAGGCTTGCTGAGTGTGTTCACTAACTGAGAAATCGGCTGGTGGGTTAAGTCTATAGATTTAACAACTGAATTAACGCTGGGTAGATTATTTTGGAAAGGTGTACGACAAGAAAAAGCCCCAATGGAGTCATTCTTCTCAAACCCCTGCTGGTAAAAATAGTTTATTTCAGCGTGTCCAACCAATAAAATCCCCCGGTGACTTAATAATCGCTTTAACTGCTTGATGCCTATTTTCCTAGCAGGTTCTTCCCAATAAATTAATAGGTTACGACAAAATAGAATGTCATAAGGCTCGGCAACCCGAAGCAATTGTGGATCCAGTAAATTCCCTTTTATAAACCGGACAGCGCTTTGTACGTCAGCCCGAATTTGATAACCGGTTGGAGTTAGCGCAAAATAACGTTGTTGCCAAGATCGGTTGATTTGACCACGAAAAGCCGTTGGTGGATAAAATCCTTGTTGTGCTTGCTCTAGCGCTGATTGACTGATATCCACAGCATCGATTTGAAACTGGTGTATTGATAAACCGGCTTCCAAGAGCGTTATCGCAATCGAATAAGGTTCTTCACCGGTAGAACAAGGAATGCTTAATACCCGCAAATGCTTGGATTGAGATAGCCAGTTTAATTTAATATATTGATTTATAAAATTAAAAGTTGATTGATTGCGGAAAAACCAAGTTTCGGGTATCACAACGGTAGCCAGCAAATTTTCCCATTCTGTTGCAGTCGATTGCAACAGTTGCCAATAGGTTTGCTCATTCGTCAATCCACACTGCGCCATTCGTGTTTGAATCGCTTGTGCAATCATCTTACTGCCGACAATTTGTGCCGATAACCCGATTCTTTTCGCTAATAACCGCTCAATCTGTTGCTGAAACATAGTCTGTGTCCAAATATAACTGCCTTAACAAAGTTTCTAAATTAAGACAAGGAATCATTTTATCGCGTTCAATAATAAAACCTTTTAGATAACGTGATTTTGGCAAAACCGAACCAGATGAAATGAAAGTCACGGTGGGTTTTCTAATCGCTTCAGTGAGTTTTTCTGCCATCAACCCCACAATAGCCGACGATTGATTAGTTTTTTGATAATCGACTAACATAATTCGGGTACTCAGCTGCATTCGACAGGGATAGCCTTGAATGAATTGACAAAGATCAATCACCGGAACAACCTGACCGCGATAATTAAAAAAACCAGCAAAATAATCCGGCATTAGTGGCATTTTTTTTAGCACCACCATCGGCGAAATTTCTCGGATGCTATCGTGCTGAATTAAATATTTTTCATCACCTAAATAAAAAACTAATAGCAACATATTAGGGTTATTAATTAACTTTAAAACAAGATATTCCTTTTTGCAAAGAACCAGCCGCTTCATTGAGTTGCTCGATAGCTTGGAAAGATTCCTCTAAAGCTTCTGCAGTTTGGCGCATGCCTTCACTGACTTCTTGTATAGCATAATTAATTTTTTGGGTATTTTGTGACTGATTGGTCATCGCAATATTGATTTCTTCAAATTGAGGAGATAATGCTTGAACTTGTTCGATAATACGATTCATTTGATGATTAATTTTATTAACATCTTCTGCACTGTGTTTGACTTCAGAAATAAATTTATCCATTTCCATGACGCCGGTCGTGACAGCTGCCTGCATTTCTTTAACCATTTGTTCGATATCTAAAGTTGCTACTGCGGTTTGATCGGCCAGTCGGCGAATTTCTCGCGCCACCACATTAAAACCACGCCCATATTCCCCAGCTTTTTCAGCCTCAATAGCCGCATTTAAAGACAATAAATTAGTCTGATCAGCAACTTTAGTAATCGTAGTGACTACCGTCGTGATATTTTCCATTTTTTCATTAATCGCACTAAGTCTACAAGATATTGATTTAGAGGCATTTTCCATATTACGCATCGTTGACTCCATCCGTGACAAATCAATTTGACTGTGAGTTGCAAATTCCGTGGCCTCAGCTGACTGCATGGCGACTTGTTGCATAGTTTTAACCAGCTTAGTGATCACTTCAGAAATTTCCTTGACCGACTCTTTGACTTGTTCAGAAAATTCAACTTGACTTAGCATAGTGGCTTTCTGTTGTTTAGCTGTTGCCGCTAACTCGGTTGCTGAAGAAGTTACTTGAATACCAGTTTGTTGAATTTGTTTTATTAACATATTCAAGTTAACGACCATTTTTTGCAATTCAGCATAAAGCCCGGTGACTTTTTTAGTCACTGCGTCAAATTGTACGGTTAAATTGCCATGGGATATCATTTGAGCTATTTTTGCCATCATCAGGGGTTCACCACCTAATGGATTTAATATTTTTATTTTTATAATGTTATAAGAAACGATTGCCATGAAAATGAGGGCAGCAATCAAACTCAATATGGAAGTCAGATAAAGAAAACTTTGCTTTGATAAGGTATCAACAGCAGTTTTAGTTCTTTGATCCAATAGATTAAAAAATTCATCAATGAGTTTCATAATAGCGAGTTGCTGTTGATGATAGTTATCATCAAACATAAGCCGCTGCGCTAAGGCTAAATCCGGTTGACCTTGTTTAGTAAAATGTCCACTACCATCATCGAATAACCCTTTAACGGCGTTCATTGCAATTTGTTCCGTTTTAACTAAAGCATTGGTTTTAGCTTCGGCGGCTTTTAATTTATCTAATTCAGCCGAGGTAAAACCTAATTCTTGCATGATTTTTTGTAATGTAATCGTTCTACCATCCGCACGAGGTTGTTTACCATCACGAATATTTAATACTTCCCGATAGCGTTTCTTATATTGCGGATCGCCAGTAACGACATAATTTCGGGCTAATTGAGTTGAATCATCTGAACTTTGACGTAATTCATCAGCGACTAAGTAAGATTGATAGCGAAGCTGTTGACTTTGTAGTAGTTGACCTTGCAGCTTAAATAATAAAGTCGTTAGAATACCTAAAGTTATAATAATTAAGGTATTAACTAAATAAATTGTTAAAAAGATTTTTTGACTTGACATAATAAATTTTTCCCACTGATATTATTATAATGTCCATATGACGAACAATATCATCAATTCTTATTGACAACAGCGTTCTCTCACCCCATATGAACAAACGACGAGTATTTTTTTAACGTAATAGAAGGTGTATGATATTTGCGTGTATCCGGATCCAATTTATAAAAAAATTTTAGATCATCATAAATTTTAGGTAGGAAACTGAAGAATCTATCATTAGGAAAAATATATCATTATTTATCAGTTCCGGAATAAAAAATATAATTTGCATTATATCTTTGATTATAAATAAAATAAATTTTGTATTTTGTTTTCATTACCAATACCCTCTTCACTTTTGATTTATCCTTTGCTTTAATTAAACAAGTATTATCAATAAATAATAAGTGTTTTTTTAAGCAAACCAACAAGTTTATATTGTAACTTGTTATAATTAAAGATCACTTTGTTTGAGTAACCTAATAATGACTCGCACACGTAAAAACAGACCGACTTATCGTTCAGATCGTCAGCGGTATTCTAACGCAAAACGCTCGCCATCACGCCGTCAAACCACCGGTTTTCGTTTCAAATGGCGTTGGTTAGCTTTAATCATTATTATGATTCCTTTAATGAGTTATATTAGCATGCTGGATGTGAAAGTCCGTGAACAATTTGAAGGTAAACGTTGGGCTTTACCCGCACGAGTTTACGCTCGTCCTTTAGAACTTTACACCGGCATGCGTTTAATGCCCAACACCCTTGATGACGAGTTAAAAGCGCTAGGCTTTGAAAAAATCGACACATTGTCTGAACCGGGACAATATCAGCGTAAAAGTAACGATTTTTTAATCAACACCCGGACATTTAAGTTTTGGGATGCCACGGATCCGTCACGATTAGTACAAATACGGTTTCAAAGTGATAAAGTCAGTTCGATTAATGAATTAAAACCGGAGCGACAGTTAGCTTTATTACGCTTAGAACCGAAGTTAATTGGTAAAATTTATCCGACTCATAATGAAGATCGCATTTTAGTTCGAGTTAATGAAGTACCGGATTTATTGGTTAATGCTTTAATAGCCATGGAGGATCATAATTTTTTTAGTCATTATGGAATAAGTATACGGGGTATGTTACGGGCTTTCATTGCGAATCTTAAAGCCGGTGATTGGGTCCAAGGTGGCAGTACCTTAACTCAACAGTTGGTTAAAAATTTTTACCTGACCGATGAACGAACTTTAAAACGGAAGTTCAATGAAGCAACTATGGCTTTGTTATTGGAATGGCATTATAGCAAAGAACAAATTCTGGAAGCTTATTTAAATGAAGTTTTCCTCGGTCAAGATGGTAATCGTGCCGCTCATGGTATGGGCATTGCCGCTCAATTTTATTTCAATCGTCCGCTAGAAGAACTGAAATTACCCGATTTAGCCTTGCTAGTTAGCCTAGTAAGAGGTGCTTCTATGTATAATCCACGTAAGCACCCACAACGAGCGATAGAACGCCGTAATTTGGTGTTAGATAAAATGGCTGAACAAGGCATGATCAACTTAGCAGATGCTGAGATTGCTAAAAATGCACCGTTAGGAATTACTGAAAAACCCTTTGGTAGTGTCTTTCCATACCCGGCTTTTATTGATTTGGTCCGTGATCAACTGCGACAAGATTATCGAGAAGAAGACCTCCGTTCAGAAGGACTACAGATATTTACCACCCTTGATCCCTATATTCAAAAAGTCGGTGAAAATTCGATGGTGAACGGTTTAAAAAGACTAGAAAGGAATAATCGCCAAACTAACCATCTAGAGGGGGCGATGGTCGTTACCAACAGCGATAATGGCGAAGTGTTAGCCTTCGTTAATGGTAAAAATCCCCATTATGCCGGATTTAATCGTCCGCTTAATGCCGTGCGTCCCATTGGTTCTTTAGTTAAAATAGCTGTCTATTTAACGGCTTTAGAACATAGTCGAACTTATTCTTTACTCAGTCCTCTGGATGATATGCCTTATCAATGGGTAGATAAATATACCGGTGAAGTATGGAAACCACAAAATTATGACTATCGTTCCCATGGTCGAATTCCTTTATACCGCGCTTTAGCTAACTCTTATAACTTAGCTACTGTTCGCTTAGGAATGGAATTAGGCTTAAATAAAATCCGGGAAACTTTACACCGTTTAGGGGTAGAACGTGACTTTGACGTTTATCCTTCCATGTTGCTCGGTAGTGTTTCGCTAACACCTATCGAAGTGGCTCAAATGTACCAAACAATTGCCAGCGGTGGTTTTCGAGTCCCATTACGTGCTATTCGGGAAGTACTCAACCATGAAGGCAAACCGTTACAACGTTACGCCTTATCGGTTGACCAACGTTTTGATGCTGCCCCGGTTTTTCTACTTAATTATGCATTACAACAAGCCGTGCGAATCGGTACCGGACGTCATGTCGCCCAAACGCTACCCAACAATCTCGTTTTAGCGGGTAAAACCGGTACGAGTAATGATTTGCGTGATAGTTGGTTTGCGGGTTTTGGCACCGAGTTGTTAACCGTCACTTGGGTCGGTCGTGATGATAATAAGCCGATGGGATTAAGTGGCGGTTCCGGTGCAATGGTGATTTGGGGAGATTTTATTCAAAAAATTCGGCCACAATCCTTGCCACCGATCACACCTAATAGCATACAGTGGCGTTCAATCGATGGTACAACTCGTATCCCTTTTATTGTCAATCACCATTCCAATAACACATTAGCTGATCGAGGTAATTAATTTATTTTAGCTCAAGGAAACCATAACGATACTCACTCGTAATCCAGTGGATATCCTAGTGAGCTTGATGAGGAAATTCAAATGAAAGTATTCTATTCCAATAAACTAAGGCAACTACTTAACCGACTACTGACAATAACTTTGCTGATTGCTGGCGGAAATGCTGATGCATTAACGAGTCGGTTTATCCCAGTTGATTCTACCTCTGCGGTGGAATCTTTACTGAATGAGGCTAAAACTTATTATGAAATGAAGCAATTTGAGCAAGCTGCCGCTTTGCTTGAACGCGCACTGCGAATTGATCCGCGTAACCCAATTCTTTGGCATAACTTAGCTGGAGTCCGTTTAGCCCAAGAAGATTGGAAACGAGCGGCTAACTTAGCAACTAAATCCAATACTTTAGCCGGTAGTAACGACAATTATAAAGAATTACGCTTAAGAAATTGGGTCATCATTACCCAAGCTTGTGAAGGAATGGGTGATTTTAATTGCGCTCAGGAGGCACGTAATCGGGCACAAGCGTTAGCACGGGCATTACAGGCGGAAAAATCCTCTTAACATAAAACTAACCATAAGAATTACTGCTAGGGAAACTCAGTCGAAATACGGCATCGGTTCTTAAAACCGGTGACCAGCATGGAAAATATCAATACTGAAAGGGGTGTTAGCTACGCAATTGTAACACCATGGCGAACAAACGTTTAGAAATCCCTCCAACTCAAAGCGCACTACCTACCCTAAAAAGTCAGCCGTAACACCCCAACCGTTTGAATGATAATAATTGACCAATGGCCAACCAACTTCCAATACCGCTTCATGCATAGCTCGACTACTAACTTGCTGTGCCGGCAGCCCAACTGGTCGGTCGTGAACCCCTTGTAGAGTTTGGTTCGGACTAACTATCAAGCCAGTTATATATCGACCCATGTGTTCAAATCCAACCTCGCGGCAGAATTGGTTGCGATAATCTTCGAGTCTTTCCCTTATCGAGGCCGGTATTTCAACTATGGGCAGCATGATTTTAAACCTAGTCTAACATCTTAGGCTATTATCGCTTAGCCGGGGCTAACCTTCAAAGTCGTTAATGGTGCGTTACAGCTGGCACCTAACACCTTCTACATTAGCTTTGAAGTAAGAATTGAATTAAACGTTATGGTGGGTTGTGCCCACCCTACTTGGCTTGGCTTTACTGGTAAAACTGCAGAATCGGTGTATCAAGACTTTTAGGCGACGGTGTATTTAACTGGCCGGGAATCGATTTTAACCGCTCCGGGTGAGGCGTTCTTAGCCTCAAAGCTGACTCAAAAACCACAGCAAGTGAACCGAGCCGTGTCATTCCATGCGCTCCAAGACTATGCCCTAGAAATTTTGTACAGTGATGATGATACTGACTTTATAATCAAAAAGTTAGAGGAATTTGTTTTTAACCAATCCTACCACCGTTAGAAAAAATCGTCAGGTACTGAGAAAGGAACGTTCGGCTCGACAGCTACTTCATTATGCTAAACGACAGTGCCAGATATGCTTTTAGGCTTAACTTCATGGCAGTGACCCTACGCGAGCTAATCTGGCTATGTTCATGGTCAATCTTTCTTTGGCACTATTACGAAACAACTCAAATGGTTTATTTGGTTCAAGTGTTAATGATCTTAAAGCTTGGTTTCGGGCTCGAAAATATGTACTTAACACGTTAAAATTATCTGAGCAAAATGCTCACTTAATTTTTATTAAGCGTACTATTCATCAAATCTCCTCGCTTGGAAGAGTCAATCCCTCAAGTTATCAAATTTAATCACCAGCGAAGGCTCTAATCACTTCATATATTTATGGATACTTGGCGAAGGTATTGAATTAAGCGAATACTTTTACAGCCTTGGGAGCGTGGGAATCCAGTCTAATAAATAAGGTGAAGTTATCTAGCATAATAATTTAGAACAACTATTTCCCTAATATTTCCTCTTCCATTTGCGTCCGAATTTACAGTTCGTCTGGCGTTCACGACTTTTATTTCGAAATGACGATATAGTTCTCGAATAAACGGCGTATAAGAATTACTAAGCAGGCATGAACAGCCCTTATCTGTTAGCTCTTCAAATACTTTAGCCAAATCTCGCTGATCCGCTTGCCGAAAACTATCTGCGGTGTAGCCAGTAAAGCTGGCGGTTTCACTAATGGGGTCATATGGCGGATCAAAATAAAAAAATCACTGGTTTGAGCTAACGCCGTGACTTCTCTAAAATCCATCACTTTTATCGATACGTTGTGAAGAGCTAAACTGGCTGCCTCTAACACATCCTCATATAGAATTTTGGGATTTTTGTAGCTCCCGATTGGAACATTAAATTGTCTTTGGCTGTTTACTCGATAAAGTCCATTGTAGCAAGTTCTGTTCAAATAAATTGTACGAGCGGCTCTTTCAACATCACTTAGCTTAATATCCTGCCTATCAAGACTTCTAATTTGATAAAAATATTCTTGGCTATGATTTTTTTGGTAAGTTGTTAACAGACTGACAAGTTCATCTAATTTATCTCTGACAATACAGTAGGCATTGACTAATTCTTCGTTATTATCAAACAAGAATTTAGGTTCAGGAAGTCTATTGGTATTCCACAGATGAAAAAAAACGGCGCCACCACCAACAAATGGTTCCAGATATCTATCAAAATTTGGAGGAAAATATTTTTCAAGCTGTGATAGAAGCTGTTGCTTTCCTCCAGCCCACTTTAAGAATGGTTTAGCTCTCCTTATGACGAGACTGTTTATATGCGTTCTCATATGCGTTGATTACTTCATCAAGCTGAGCTATAAAGATTTTTTCCATGAAAGTGGTACTTACTTTTTCTCCCTTTTTTACATTTCTTCAATTCTGAAGAGTTTATCCTTCGGTGACAACTTCAAAATGATGTATTTATCTTGATTTAATTCTTCCGGTAATTTGTCTTTCAAAATTGACGCAACAAACTGAATATAAAGATACCTTTTGAGCTTTCTTGAGGATTTCATATTCAGTTATATTCCGATTTGAAGCTTACTCCAGACTCAGTTACGCTATAGTCGTTTCCACATGATAAGGTAAAAACTGATGAGCTTCGATGAACTATCTAAAGAACAACAAGTTATGGTCACCATGCGTAAAGTCTTGACCACCATTATTCGAGAAATAACTCCTCAACCTGGAGAAAAATACCCATTATCTGAGCAAACGGTTGAAGATATTCGTCTGTGTCTAACGCTAATTACGGCTCGGGAAAGGGAATTAGCCGAAACACGCGGAATAAATAATCTAGAGCGTCCTTATTATACTGACGAAGTACCGACCACTCAGACTGTTCCTTTTGACCAAATTCAACGTCCTAAAAAAGAACATTAGACGAATTTACTTTCCTGCATTTGTCGTTTCTCTCCAACCCGGGGAGAAGCGAAATAATCCATAAAAAATTGAGCGCTAGAAAAAATACCTCAAGATTACTTTAAATTTAGGTTAAATAATGGTAGCTTCATTATCATAAAGTCATTTATTTATTTTCACTATAAGGTATTTATCTGAGCAAAAAACTCCTTAAATCAACCGCCTTGGTTGGTGGATTAACTTTAATTTCCCGCATCTTGGGTTTTATTCGCGATATAGTTATTGCCCAGGTATTCGGTGCCAGTGTTAGTACCGATGCTTTTTTAGTTGCGTTTAAAATTCCGAACTTTATGCGCCGATTATTTGCAGAAGGTGCTTTTTCACAAGCTTTTATCCCGATTTTGAGTGAATATAAAACACAGCAAGATGCTTCAACGGTAAAACAACTGGTGGATCGAGTTGCGGGTAGTTTGGGTAGTATTTTGTCACTGGTTACGCTACTGGGCATATTAGGCGCACCATTATTAGTTGTCGTTTTCGCGCCCGGTTTTCTTCAGTACCCGGACAAATATACGCTAACTTTAGCGATGCTCCAGATTACTTTTCCTTATTTATTGTTTATTACTTTAACAGCTTTAGCCGGGGCAATATTAAATACTTATGGGCGTTTTGCTGTACCCGCGCTAACACCAGTCGTACTCAATCTTGTTCTCATTAGCGCTACTATTTGGTTAGCACCCTATTTTAAACAACCCATCATGGCGTTAGCTTGGGGTGTTTTGTTAGCTGGAATGGTTCAACTGGCTTTGCAATTGCCTTTCTTATACCGCTTACAGTTATTACCTAAACCGCAGTTAAATTGGCATGACGAAGGGGTTAAACGCATTCTACATTTAATGATACCGGCACTGTTTGGTGTATCGGTTTCACAAATTAATTTGTTAGTTGATACGTTGATGGCTTCTTTCTTAGTGACTGGTAGTGTTTCGTGGTTATATTATTCTGATCGAATCATGGAATTCCCAGTCGGGGTATTTGGCTTAGCATTAGCAACCGTTACGTTACCAAATTTATCCAAATCAGTCGCTCGTCACGATATGTTCAGTTACAATAATACGTTAGATTGGGCACTCCGTTGGGTTATTCTAATCGCCACGCCCGCTATGGTAGGTTTAATCACTTTAGCACAACCGATATTAATGACCTTATTTTATCGAGGTGCTTTTAGTGAGAGCGATGTTGTTATGACGACGCGGAGTTTAATCGCTTATGCGGTAGGCTTACTGGGATTTGTATTAGTTAAAGTATTAGCTTCTGGTTTTTATTCCCGTCAGGATACCCGCACACCCGTAAAAATTGCGGTCATTGCCATGGTAACCAATATATCGCTTAATTTGATTTTTATTTGGTATTTACAACACGCTGGCCTAGCGCTAGCTACGTCTTTATCGGCATTATTAAATGCCGGTTTGTTATATTATGGCTTGCGTCAACAAAACGTATTTCAACCCTTAGCCGGGTGGAAGTCATTCTTATTCAGGGTAAGCTTAGCCAATATCGGTATGGCGATATTTTTGTGGTGGAATAGTGGTACTTTAACTATTTGGTTAGAATGGAGTACCTTAAGCCGAGCCGAGCATTTATTTATTTTGATAAGCAGTGGTCTATTAATTTATTTAGTCAGTTTAGGGCTTGCCGGTTTGCGGTTACAGCATATCCACTTAAGATTAACAGAAAACTAATATTAATCATGGGATTGAATAAGATTAACCGGATTATTAAGATGGAGCGGATAGATAGGATTTGGTTTATTTCAACGGTTACAACTCATTGAAAACAGCTCAAGCTAGCCTAGCTTGAATCAAACCGGGTCATCTTTTAATCGCGAGTTAATTTTGTTCCCAAGTGAAGATTCGACTCATTCTTGGCGTCAGATGAGTTAGTCACACGGATTACTTAATCCTAATGTTCAGTAAAATAACAGTAACTTGACTTACAATGGAATTGATTAGAAATCAATCGCAACTCCGTCCTCATCATCAAAACTGTGTTGCCACCATCGGTAATTTTGATGGTGTCCATTTGGGACACCAAGCGATCTTGAGGCAATTAATGCTACAGGCACAACAACGACAATTGCCCGCAGTGGTTATTATTTTTGAGCCACAACCGCAAGAGTTTTTTGCTCCGCAACAAGCGAATGCTCGTTTAACTCGATTACGAGAAAAACTGATGGCACTACGTCGTTATGGTGTGACCAGAGTGTTGTGTTTGCACTTCAATACTCAATTATCGGCCTTACCAGCCAATGAGTTTATCGAAAAAATTTTAGTACAAGGACTTAAAATACAACATTTGGTGGTAGGGGATGACTTTCGTTTTGGACAGGATCGTCAAGGTCATTTTGAGTTGCTACAACAACTCGGTCAGCAATATTGTTTCACCGTAGCCAACCAACCGACTTTTATTATCAATGGTGAACGCGTGAGCAGTACCCGAGTTCGACAAGCGCTAGAACAGGGAGATATGCCAGCGGCGCAACAACTCCTTGGAAGACCTTATACACTGTGTGGACGGGTTCGTTATGGGCAACAACGGGGGCGTCGTATCGGTTTTCCGACTGCTAATATTTTTCTACATCGTCCGATTTCTCCACTTACCGGGGTATTTGCAGTGACTCTACATGGCATTCATCAACAACCTTTACCGGGAGTTGCGAATTTGGGAATTCGCCCAACAGTAGAGGGTACTCAATTTTTGTTGGAAGTCCATTTGTTTGATTTTCAAGAAACGATTTATGGACAGTATGTTGAAGTTGAATTTATCCGCAAATTAAGGGATGAACAACGCTTTAATTCTTTTGAAGCCTTAAAACAACAAATTATGCAAGATGTACAAGTTGCCAAGGCAGTATTTTCTAGTTGAGGAACTATTATGTCAGCAGAAACTCAAATTGAAAACCGACTTAAACAGTTGGAATCTCATCTACAAGAAGAAAATGATGTTCTTCAAGAAGTGGTCCAGAGCTTTCGGGAACTGGATCAAATTGCTTATCAATTAGGTATTTTAGCGATCGAACAATCTTATGCTACCCGCGTATCTTGGTGGCCTATGATTTCTATACTCGGCACTTTTTCCGCCGGTAAATCGACTTTTATCAACTATCATTGGGCTACGAGCTACAACGAACCGGTAATCAAGCAGTTGATGATAAATTCACTGTCATTTGTTTTAGTGGTGATAATCGAACGAGTATTCTGCCGGGTATCGCGCTTGATGCTGATCCCCGCTTTCCTTTCTATCAAATTAGCCGCGATATTGCTGCTATAACGGCGAGCTCCGGACAAGGAATTGATGCCTATTTGCAGTTAAAAACGTGTTCCAGTGAACAATTACGCGGCAAAATCTTAATTGATTCTCCGGGTTTTGATGCGGATAGTCAACGGACTTCTACTTTGCGCATTACCAAATATATCATTGATTTATCTGATTTAGTCCTCGTTTTTTTTGATGCTCGTCATCCGGAACCGGGTGCCATGCGTGATACTTTGGAATACTTAGTAGCCAATACGATTGGTCGCGCTGACTCGAATAAATTCTTGTATATCCTTAACCAAATGGATACCACTGCGCGAGAAGATAATCCTGAAGAAGTCGTTGCCGCTTGGTTACGTTCGTTGGCACAAGTCGGTTTAACGGCGGGGCGTTTTTATCGTATTTATAATCCGAATGTTTGTCTGCCCTTTCAGGATACTCAAGTCAAAGAACGTTTTGATAGAAAGTGTCAAGCCGATATGAAAGAAATTCGGGAACGGATGGATCAAGTTGGAATAGAACGGGCTTATCGCATCATTGGTGTGTTAGAACAAACCACTAAAAATATTGAACATAAAGTCATTCCACAATTACAAGAATTAATTCAACGTTGGAAAACACGCGTGATTCGCACCGAGATCTTTCTGGGAATCATTTTAGTTATTCTAGCTGGAGTTGGGTTAGCAACCCAGAATATCTCTTTAAATTATAATTGGCAAGCGCCGCTAACTCAGGGGATAATTAGTTTGATTATCGTGGTAGCGATATGGATACATTTTAAGGTCAGCAAAATGATTGCTAATCGAATCCTGCGCCGACTTCAACATGAACCGCTGCGTGAAGAAGAACGAGAAAGTTTGATACGTGCTTTTCGGAAAAATGTTAGTTTTTGGCGAATATTATTGGTTTGGTTTATTAATCAACCAGTGGGTTGGCGTGAGAAAACCCGTCAGCGAATTTATCGTATTTTAAATGGGATTGATAACCATGTTCAAAAGCTAAATAATCGCTTTACGAACCCCTCTGGCAAAAAAACGCCCCCAAACGCCGAGCCAATAAAATCTGCTGAGTAGCGGCAAAGTAAGCGTGCTAATATGTTTGAACCCGATCGAGAAAAACACCGCCAGTTTTTTGCAAAAGCCTGGGATAAATATCAACAGGCTCAACTTTTAGAACCTTTGGAAACAATGGTAGTCGAGATCATTCTTATCCATCCCGAATACCATTGTTATTTAACGACACCCTATTTAGATCAAGATTTTTTCCCGGAATACGGTCAAAAGAATCCCTTTTTACATCTCGGATTACACCTAGCTCTCCGTGAGCAATTAAGTATTGATCAACCTAAAGGTATTCGTCATCTTTATCAAGCAGCGCTGTTAGCGTGCAACAATACCCATGATTTAGAACATCGCATGATAGATTGTTTAGCAGAAATTTTGTGGATTTCACAACGTGATAAAGTGCCTCCAAATGAAAAAGCTTATATCAATTGTCTAACTCAGAGTTTAATGAAAAATAAAGTTAATTATTACTAGTTAATAAAATCTTAATCAAAAATCACTTTTATGGCGCTGTTGATATCAAAACATTGAGTGATGTTAAGTGGGAAGTGATGTTAATGTAACCAGCAAATTTAATATTGCTCATGGTTCCGTTGAAAGATAATTTTAATGCCACTCGTTCAACACCAAAACTCACTGTAAAGGAATATCAATGTCAACTGTAACTGATAATAATACCCCAGAAAATATCACCCCTTCTCAACAAAAGACTACCAACGCCTCTCAAGAATATCAACCTCATTGTCAAGCATCATCAATTTTCAAAGACGAAACGTCGGTTTCTAACTCAGAACAGCAAACTGAAATTCAAGTTATTCGATCATCACGAGCACAACAAGTTGTTAAACAGTATGCCTTAAATTCGATGGTAACTGGTTTTATTCCGATTCCACTAATTGATATGGTGGCCTTATTTGGTGTCCAAATAAAGATGTTGAAGGATTTAGCTAAACAATACGAAGTACCGTTTTCCTACAATATGGCCAGTTCTTTAGTCAGAACAATATTAGGTGGTTTTATTCCCGGTATCACCGTAGCACCACTGGCTGCTAGTTTAAGTAAAAGTTTGCCGCTATTAGGACAAACTGCTGGTACCATTAGCATGGCTACAGTCAGTGGTGCCAGTACTTACGCAATAGGAAGAATTTTTATAGAGCATTTTGAATCGGGTGGTACTTTTCGTAATTTTGAGCTGAAGAAAATAGGAGAACGTTTTCAAACTTTTTATGAAAAAGGCAAGCAGTTTGTAGCACAACAGCAAACCACACCAACATAGCCTCATAAATGAGTCAAGACTATCTCAATCTCTATACCGACTCTTTAAAGGTTACGTTTGGGTATGTCAGTGCTATTTGTTTTGTGAGCAAAAAACTTTATCATAACGCTATTTGCTCCACTTTATAATAAATTGAATGCTATTAAAGCCATTACTGCATCACATCAGAGTATAAATGTAAATTACCCAGGAGATAGACATTATGTCTAGTGTAATAACTGCTGAACTCCGACAACAGTTTAATGCCAAAGCCAAAGAGCTAAATGTACTTCCTATCAAAGTCACTCCCCATTATGAAAAAATGGTACAGGCAGAGTATGAAGTTTTAAGGAGGCATGGTGGTCCATTATACCGTGTGGTTTATCCCACTCCAGACCGGCTAGAAATACAGATTCCCCATGAAGTGCCAGATTTTGTGGAAGATCAATCTAATATGCCACCTGGTTTAGCCAATGTGTTGATTCATAAATACCAGCGCCGAGCATTATTTTTGGTAACTGATAAATGCGTTGGTCACTGTATGTACTGTTTCCGGCAGGATGTATTGACCGATCTTCACGGCAATTCTTTACCGCCCTTAGAAGAACGGCTTAACGGGGTAGTTAATTATCTGGCTGGACGTCCTGAAGTTAGTGAGTTGATTTTATCTGGTGGCGATCCGCTTAATATACCGTTTCATCACTTAGATCACCTATTTGAACGGTTAACTCAGCAAACCGAAGTGACCGATATTCGGATACATAGCCGCAATTTGGTTTTTGCACCCCAAGTGGTCTCTAATAAAGTTGCGGAGTTGTTAGGTAAACATCGGGCACGGATTTATATTCATGTCGTTCATCCTTATGAAATTGAAGATAAAATGGTAGCGGTGGTCAAGCAGCTACAGGATGCTGGGGTACGAACCTATAGCCAATTTCCGATATTGCGGGGTGTCAATGACCATGTGCAGGTGCTGGAAAAATTACTCCGGCGGTTGGATGATTTACGGGCTAACCCAATTAACCTATTTATCCCGGACCCCATTAGTTACTCAGCCATCTTTCGGATTCCAATGAAACGATTACTCCAGTTGATGGATGAGTTATATTGGAGCACCGGGTCATGGACCAATGGGGTACGTTTAGTACTTGATACCCCCATTGGCAAGGTGCGCCGCGAAGATATTGTCGCGTGGGACGAAACTACGGGGCAAATAACCTTCCAACGAGAAGGAAAGAAAGTTATCTACCACGATTTTCCAAGCGAATTAGATAAACCCGGGGAGTTAGATACCTTGTTATGGAGGGGCTAACCAATGGCTTTATTCTCATTAGCTATCGTTGGTAGTCTGTTATATGCTGGCCTAAAAAGCTATCAACAACTACCACACCCCCAAAAATCCGGTGAGATGCTTAACGCCAGCGATAAAATACCGTCATCTCCCCATCCAGTGGTTGCACTAGTGAGTAAAGCTGACCAAGCCTGCCAACGATTTATTCAACAGCAAATTGACCCTTTATTGACTGGCGTAACTCGTCAAACTCAATTGGCACAGCTTAGGGATGACACATCAACATTATCGGCGCCGAATGAGTGGGAACAAAAATAAATCGTCGAATTGCCCTATCTGGCGTAACCATGGGATTAGCGACGATTAGCAGTTACCTATTTCCACCCTTATTGATTCCCACAATGGTCTTGGGCATTTATGTCATGTTACCGCTCTATCAAAGAACCTTTAAGCACCTCATTCAAGAACGCAAGGTAAAACTAGACTTATTAGCCTCACTTTATTTAACCGGTTTTTGGTTGGCTGGTTATTATATCTTTGCTAGTTTTGCTTTAATGATCTATTTTTTTGGGGTTAAGGTCGTTTATCATATGGAAGGTCGCTCCCGAGAAAATATCACCAACCTGTTTGGTCAGCAACCCCGTTTGGTGTGGCAAGTGGTGAATGGCGTTGAGGTACAAACCCCATTGAGGGTATTACAGGTGGGGGATGTAGTGGTGGTCAATGCTGGTGAGCCACTGCCAGTTGATGGGGTGATTATTGAAGGGTTAGGTTTGGTAGACCAACACCTGTTGACCGGAGAAAGTCAACCGGTGGAAAAATCGGTTGGCGATAGGGTTTTTGCCTCAACTTTGCTGTTAAGTGGACGATTGTTTGTCCAAGTCGAAACAACCGGCCAGAACACCCTAACTGCTAAAATTGCGGAAATTTTAAATCAAACTACGAGTTATCAAACTGAAGCCGAACTCAAAGGTCAACAACTAGCTGATCAAACCGTTCTACCTAACCTAGCTGTTAGTTTATTGGCCTTGCCAGTAGTGGGGTTACAAGGATCGGTGGCAGTATTAGGAGCTGGTTTGGGATTCAATCTGCGTTTGATTTCGCTATTAAGCGTCATGAACTATTTGACCATCGCTTCTCGGCACAATATCTTGATTAAGGATGGCCGGGCATTAGAACGACTCAGAGAGGTAGACACGATTGTATTTGATAAAACCGGTACCTTAACCCTTGAACAACCCCATGTAACCCAACTCCATGTCGTTCAAGCTGGGTTAAGCGAGGTTGATTTACTAATCTACGCAGCTACAGCCGAATATCGTCAACCACACCCAATCGCCAAAGCGATTATCAGCGCGGCTGAAGAACAAGGTTTGGAGCTACCGGAGATTGAGGAAGCCAATTATGAAGTAGGGTATGGAATTAAAGTAAGGGTTAAAGGACAACTGATCCGCGTTGGTAGTAGCCGCTTCATTACTCAAGAAGGATTGACCATTCCCCCGCAGATTGAAACTCGGCAAGCGACCGGGCAAGCGCAAGGATTCACCTTAGTGTTAGTGGCGATTAATGAGCAAGTGGCCGGCGCTATTGAACTACACACAACTATTCGCCCGGAAGCCCAGCGAATTATTCAAAAGTTACGAAAACGGAACTTATCCTTGGCCATTATCTCTGGTGACCAGTTGGAACCCACTCGGGAATTAGCTTCGGAGTTGGGAATTGAGAACTACTTTGCTAACACGTTACCAGAAAATAAAGCCAACCTGATTAAACAACTACAAGAAGAAGGGCGGGTAGTTTGTTTTATTGGCGATGGGATTAATGATGCCATTGCTTTAAAACAGGCCGATGTGTCGATTTCTTTGCGAGGAGCAACTACCATTGCTACCGACACAGCTCAAGTGGTGTTGATGGACCAAAGCCTCAATCAATTGGACTATCTGTTAGCGTTAGCCCATCAATTTGATAATACCCTTCGGACCGGTTTTATAACCACTATTGTACCGGGTGTTATCTGCATTGGTGGGGTATTTGTAGCTGGTTTTGGGATTTACGCAGCTGAGATTTTGTTTCAACTGGGCTTCTTTAGTGGTTTGGGTCTGGCAATGAGGCCGCTGTTGAATGAGGCCATTGTTGAGCCGGTAGAATACTGATAAAAAATTATTACTAACCATCAAGGAAGAGCAATTATGACTTTAGTAAAATATTTACCGAATCTATTTACTCACCAAGCTGACCACATGCCAGGTCATATTGCCGTTATCTACCAAGCCGAACAATTAACCTACCAAGAATTAAATCAACGAGCCAATCAGTTAGCTCATCATCTGCAACAGCAACAAGTAAAACCAGAACAATTAGTAGGTTTGAGTATTTCACCTTCATTAGAGATGATAATTGCTGTGTTAGGTATTCTCAAAGCCGGTGCGACCTTTGTCCCACTTGATCCGGCTTATCCGGTTGCTCGCTTAAACATGATGATTCAAGATAGTCAAGTTGACTTAATTGTAACCACCACCCGCGAAGCTGGCCACCTCGCTAACCAACCCGCCCACTTAATTTGTCTAGATGAATTACCAACTAACCATACTCAAGTCGCTAATTCCCAATTTCCAACGCTTAGCCCCCATAATTTAGCTGTTTGCCTCTATACCTCTGGCTCAACCGGACAACCGAAAGGGGTGCTGATTGAACATCAAGCCTTAGCTAATCATTGTTTAGCCATGCAAGCAGTTTATGAATACACTGCCGCTGACCGGGGCTTACTTTTCGCTTCCCTGAACTATGTAGCCGCCCTAGAACAACTATTCATGCCTTTATTAAGCGGAGCTAGCTTAATTATCCGCGAGCCAGAGCTCTGGAACGCGACTACTTTTCCGGCCAAAGTGCGGGAGTATGGTATCACCGTGGTCGATTTGTCACCTGGTTATTGGCATACCTTGTTAGAAAGTTGGCAAAACACTCCCGCCTTGATTGAAAATTTACCTTTACGTTTAGTCATTTTAGGGGGTGAGGAAACTCGCCCAGAAACGGTAACACTGTGGCAACAGAGTCCACTATGTTCAACCCGGTTTTTAAACGCCTACGGCATGACCGAAACGCCAGTAACCGCTACCCTGTTTGAAATTCCACCAGCAGGTGATTTTGAGAGAGTCCCTATTGGTTATCCTGCTCCTAATTGGCAGATTTATTTGTTGGATGAGCAGTTGCAAATCGTACCGGAGGGGAAAGTGGGTGAAATCTGCATCGGTGGTACCAATTTAGCGCGGGAGTATTTAAATCAGCCAGCGTTGACAGCAGAGAAGTTCGTGATTAATCCCGTGGATGGGGGGCGGTTGTACCGCACCGGTGACTTGGGTCGTTTTTTGCCTGATGGCAACCTTGAGTATTTAGGCCGGAAAGACTTTCAAGTGCAGATACGGGGCTTTCGAGTGGAATTGGGTGAGATTGAGGCCACTTTGCTGGTACATCCGGCAGTAAAAGCAGCAGTGGTAATAGCTCATGGTGAGGAAACTAATAAACAATTGATGGCTTATGCGGTTTGTCATTTTGAGGAGAGTATCTGGCAAGTTCAGAGCAGTTATTGTCATGAGGAAGGTATCCTGATTGATCCAACAGAAAGAATGACTTTCAAACTTCAACAAGTGAATATCCAATCTTTCACCGGAACCGAAATTGCCCTAACCAAACCGGTAATTAACGACGCTTTAATTCAAACTTATTTAGCCCGCCAAAGTTATCGTCAATTTGTACAAAAGATGATCTCATTTGAGCCATTTTGTCAGTTTTTAAGTTGTCTCCTACAACTCAAATTGCCAGAGATTCCTTTACCAAAATATCGTTATCCGTCAGCATTGGGCCTATATCCAGTACAAACCTATTTGCATGTTAAAACTGACCGTATTGAAGGCGTTAGCGAGGGCTTCTACTATTATCATCCAATAGCACATCGCCTAGTAAGGTTAAAAGAAGAAATTAATTTAAGTGATGATGCTTATGGTGGATATAACCAACATATTACCAATCAAGCTGCCTTTAGTTTATTTTTAGTAGCTCATTCAGAAGCGATTATACCCATGTACGGTCAACAGTTGGCTGAAAAATTCTGTTTGTTTGAAGCTGGTTATATGGGACAACTGTTAATGAGTGAGGCACCAATTCATCAAATAGGATTATGTCCTTTAGGAGATTTAGCTGAGTTTGAAAAAAGTAATGAAGTTCATCAAGCATTAGGGCTAACTGAAACTCAATGGGTGGTCCACAGTTTCTTAGGCGGGGCCATTGAACCGGCTCAGACTAAAACCTGGCTCCAACCAACTCTCAACCAACAATCTCCGGCTAATCTGAAAGCCGATTTGCACAGCTATCTTAAAGAGAAATTACCTGCTCACATGGTGCCAGAGCAGTTGATTTTATGTGAACAATTTCCCCGCACTCCCAATGGCAAAGTTGACCGACAAGCTTTGGCAAACATAACCATTGAGATAGATAAATCAAAGCCTTATATTGCCCCCCGTACCCCAACGGAACAAATAGTGGCACTGATATGGCGAAAACTATTCAAGTTGGAGCAGGTTGGTGTGACTGATGAGTTTTTTGCTTTGGGAGGTAATTCATTATTAGCCTTGGAACTATTGTTCAAAATTGAGCAACGATTTCAAGTAACCTTGTCTTTGCAAACACTATTAGGCCATAATACAGTTGAGCAATTGGCACAACAGATTGAAGCATGGCAATCGCTCCAAACAATGCCCTATTCGGCGAATATGGAACAAGCGGATTATGAAGAAGGAATTTTGTAATGATAGATTCTAATTAAAGAATAATCCAAATTTTAGTTTAGACACCCAAGTTAAAACTTGGACGCTTGCCAAAATATTTAGTTAACAACCTATAACAATTAAAGAGGATTACTATTTATGACACCAATTGACCAATTCGTTTTAGCTGTCCACCAGCAAGGTATTAAGCTTTGGCTTGATAAGCAAAGCCAGTTACGTTATAAAGCTATCAGAGGGGCTTTAACGCCAACCTTACAAAGCGAATTAAAGGGTCGTAAGGGTGAGGTTATTAATTTTTTGCGTCAACCCCAAGTCATCGCTTCCTTGCCACAGGCAACACCGGCATCGGAAAAACAGAATACTTCTTTCCCGCTAACTGACATTCAAGAAGCATACTGGCTAGGGCGAAGCGAAAAATTTGACTTACATGCTCCCACCCACTGCTATGAAGAATTTGCCGGTCAAGGTCTAGAACCAAGTCGGTTAGAAGCAACTTGGCAACAGCTCATTAATCGACATGATATGTTGCGTGCCATCATTTTGCCAAGTGGCCAACAACAGATCTTAGCTGAAGTACCGGCATATCTAGTTAAATGTTATGATTTAACTAGAGCTGATGAAACTACTATCAATCAACATCTTGAAATGGTGAGAAGGGAGATGTTTACTCAACCTTTTTCCCCAAAACAGTGGCCTTTATTTGAGCTTCGTTTAACCCAATTGCCAGATCAGGAGCTACGCATCCATTTCAGTTTGGATATGTTAATTGCTGATTGGGGAAGTTACGATATTTTGTTACGAGAATGGGGTCAGCTCTATCACCATCCAGAACAACTGTTGCCAGCTTTATCCCTTTCATTTCGGGATTATGTATTAGCGGAAAGAAAGATTAAGGAAACCGAGTTGTATCAGTGGGCCGCAACCTATTGGCAAGAACGCTTATCCAGTTTGCCAACTGCTCCGGAGTTACCCTTAGCTCTTGATCCAAGCACCCTTAAATCACCTCAATTCAAACGCCATCGAGCTGCTCTGGAGCCAGAAAATTGGTCACAGCTAAAAACCAAAGCTACTCAACTTGGGTTAACTGCCACCGGCTTACTTTTAACCGTTTTTGCCGAGATTTTAACCCGCTGGAGCAAACGACCTCAATTTACCCTTAACCTGACCTTGTTTAACCGTCTACCATTGGCCGAGCAAACGCAGATTAATCAGATTGTGGGCGATTTTACTAGCTTGACGATGTTAGCCATTGATAATAGTAATCCGGCTGACACGCTAGCAAAGCGTGCCAAACGCCTGCAAAACCAATTATGGCAAGATCTAGAACAACGCTACTTTAGTGGCGTACAGGTTTTACGTGCCTTGGCTACACAACAAGACAGTATCGGACAGAGTTTAATGCCGGTGGTTTTTACTAGTAGCCTTGGTGTGTTAGATAAAGGCAGTAACTGGCTGGGGAAAACGGTATATGGTCTCAGCCAAACCCCCCAAGTGTGGTTAGATAGCCAAATTGAAGAGAGCGAGGGTCAGCTGTGGCTGACCTGGGATGTGGTGGCGGCCTTATTTCCGCCCGGTTTGATTGAAACGA
The DNA here is from genome assembly GCA_012032555.1 of Thioploca sp. Lineage (GTDB taxonomy): Bacteria > Pseudomonadota > Gammaproteobacteria > Beggiatoales > Beggiatoaceae > Thioploca. The sequence continues at coordinate 12,557 of JAAUSR010000005.1, read as the reverse complement.
TGTTTACAGCTTATCTCAATTTGCTCAACCGCTTAGCTACCGAAGAGCAATTATGGCAAACCACTACCCTGGATTTATTGCCAGTTTCACAACAACAGCAACGACAACAGGTAAATGATACTCGTGCACCCCTCACTGAGGAACTGCTCCATAATCTGTTTATCAAACAAGCCACTGTTAATCCCGACCAGCCTGCGGTTATTGCCCTGGATCGCACCCTGAGTTATGGTCAACTCTATCAAGCGGCAACGCAGGTGGCACATTGGTTACACGCTCACGGTGCTTGCTCCAATCAGCTCGTCGCCGTCGTGATGGAAAAGGGTTGGGAACCGGTAGTGGCGGTTATGGGCATCTTGATGTCCGGTGCGGCCTATGTGCCAATTGACCCCGAATTACCTCTGGAACGACAACATGAGCTGTTAGCGCAAAGTGAGGTACGATGGATCTTAACCCAGCCCCATTTAGAAACGCAGCTCAGTTGGCCGGATACCATTCAGCGATGGTGTATTGACGATAAGGTGTTAACCCACCACGAATTAACCCTGGTAAATATCTTTCTAAAATCTACTGATTTAGCTTATGTTATCTATACTTCCGGCTCGACTGGTCAACCCAAAGGGGTAATGATTGATCACCGAGGGGCAGTTAATACCATTTTGGATATCAATCAACGTTTTGGCGTAACTTCTCAAGATCGAGTATTAGCGCTCTCCGCCCTAAACTTTGATCTGTCGGTCTACGACATTTTTGGGTTATTAGCTGCGGGTGGGACGATTGTCATGCCCTCATCAGCTGGACGGCGTGACCCATCTCATTGGGTGGAATTGATGACCCAACATGGGGTGACTTTATGGGATACTGTTCCACCTCTGATGCAAATGCTAGTTGAATATCAAGCAGAACATTCTGTGAATGCGCCATTGCGTTTGGTCATGATGAGTGGTGATTGGATTCCACTGGATTTACCTAATCAGATTCGGCAGCTCTGGCCAGAGGTGACATTGATGAGTTTTGGGGGTGCTACCGAAGCTTCGATTTGGTCGATCTATTATCCAATTACCACGATAGAACCGAGTTGGAATAGTATTCCCTACGGTAAACCGTTAACCAACCAGAGCTTCCACGTTTTGAACGAACGTCTAGAACCGTGTCCAGTGTGGGTACCAGGTCAACTTTATATCGGCGGAATGGGTTTAGCGCTGGGCTATTGGCGAGATGAAGAAAAAACCCAGGTAAGTTTCTTCACTCATCCCCATACTGGCAAACGGTTGTATAAAACTGGTGATTTAGGCCGGTATTTGCCGGATGGTAATATTGAGTTTTTAGGTCGGGAAGATTTTCAGGTAAAGATTCGAGGTCATCGCATCGAGTTAGGCGAGATCGAAAGCCATTTGCTCAAATATCCACATATCAAGGATGTTATTGTCTCTGCTATTGGTAACAGCCGTCACGATAAGCAGTTGGTTGCCTATCTCGTGTTGACCGAAAATGGCAAGCAGACTCCTGAAACTACCCAACCGGTTGATCAAGCCACTTATGGGTTGCAAGTCATGCAAGGCGTTCTAACTGACCCGATAGAACGACTACAATTTAAGTTAAATCAACCTGGTATCCGCCAATTGGAGAAAACTCTACCGGAAGTGTCATTACCTGAGGTTAAGGTTGATGATGGTGCTTATTTAGCGCGGCAAAGTTATCGCCAATTTTTAGCGGAGTCCATCACGCTTACTCAATTGAGTCAATTATTGAGTTGTTTAAAACCATGTTTCTTTCCCGAGGGCGTGCTACCTAAATATCGGTATGGCTCAGCCGGCAGTCTCTATCCGGTACAGACTTATCTTTACATCAAACCTAACCGGGTGACCGATTTGACCGGGGGATTTTATTATTACCATCCCTTGAACCATCGGCTGGTGTTATTGTCAGCAACCGCAATGATAGATCGGGAACGCCACGGTGGAACCAACCAAGTTATATTTGACCAATCCGCTTTTAGCCTTTTTTTGGTAGCGGAGTATCAAGCTATTGAGCCAATGTATGGTCCCAGTGCCCGGGATTTTTGTTTGTTAGAGGCGGGTTACATGAGTCAATTGTTGATGATGGCAGCGCCCACGTATGAACTGGGGTTGTGTCCAATTGGGGGAATGGATTTTGAGCCGATCCGAACTGAGTTAGGTTTAAGGGATAGTCAGGAGATGGTGCATAGTTTGTTGGGAGGTGGTATTGCTGTTGAGCAAACCAAACAGCTTACTCAAATGGCGCCACCAGAGGAATCGTTGGAAGAACGCTTGAAAGCCTATTTGAGCCGAAAGTTACCTCGTTATATGGTGCCCAATAGTTATGTCCGGTTGCCCGAACTGCCTTTAACCGCCAATGGTAAGGTGGATCGTAAGGCTTTACCTCACCCGGATTTAAGTAACCAAACAACGGAATTTATTCGACCAAGTAATGAATTAGAACGTCGCTTAGTCGAGCTAGCACAAAAACTATTCAAGATAGAATCGGTTAGCTTAACTGATGATTTTTTTGAGTTAGGAGCAAATTCACTAGACATGGTGCAACTCTATAATGAAGTTAAAGCGGAATTTCAACGAGAAATAACGATAGCCGATATTTTTAGCCATACTACAGTACAACTATTAGCTAAATTTCTCAGCCAAGCACCAGCAACAATAACCACACCATCACTCTCAACTAATACTCTCTCTATCCCGGTGCTTGACCCTGAACAGATTGACCAGCTTTCAGCTAATTTGAACAATTTAACCGATGCAGAGGTTGAGCTATTATTAGCTAAACTAGAACAGAAATAAAAAAAGTATCATGACTCAACCAGCGTTACTCTCAGACAAACGGGCTGTGTTAGCCCAGTTGTTGCAATCAAAAAAACAGAGCTACAATTATCCGTTATCATACGGACAGCAAGCTCTCTGGTTTATTTATCAAAATGCGCCCGATAGCCCAGCTTACAATATGGCTTGGCCGGTAGAACTGCAAGGCAACCTAAAAGTAACGGTGTTACAATCAGCGTTACAAACGCTTGTCAATCGCCATTCAGTCTTGCGAACCACTATTGATCTAATGAATGGCGAACCGATACAGACAGTGCAACCTACCGGAACTTATCATTGGAACGAACATCAGGCAGTTGAATGGTCGGAGCAACAGTTAGGGCTGGCTTTGAAAACAGCTTATGAACATCCCTTTGATTTAACTCAAGAACCGGTCTTACGGGTCAACCTTTTTCAGATTGAGCAGCAACGGTATATCCTTCTATTAACTATGCATCATATCTTCGGTGATGCTAGTTCTATGAATATTTTGGGCAATGAGTTGCTAACTCTCTATCAAGCGGAACTAAATGGACAAAGCGTGATATTACCTGCCATACGCGCTAGTTATGCCAATTTTGTACGCGCTGAAACAGCTCTGTTGAACAGTTCTGTTGGTGAAGAATTAGTCCAATATTGGCAACACCAATTAGGGAATGAAAGCCCCATCCTCAATTTGCCCACTGATTATCCTCGCCCAGCCATACAAAGTTATAATGGTGCCTCTATTCCCTTTGGTTTGTCAGCTAAACTGAGCCAACAACTCAAACAACTCGCTCAACAAGAAAAAAGTACTCTATTTAACCTGTTATTAACCGTTTTTCAAATTCTCCTCCATCGTTACACTGGACAAACTGAGATTTGGATAGGTACGCCCACTTCAACTAGCCGTCGCCAATCCCAATTTACCAATCTTGTCGGTTATCTGGTCAATCCAGTGGTCTTGCGAACCACTATCTCTCCTAATACTAACTGCTCGTTTAGAGAGCTACTCTCTCAAACTAAACAAACCGTTTTGGAAGCGATTGAACATTCGGCTTATCCATTCCCTTTACTGGTCAAAATGTTGCGTCCTCAGCGAGATTTCAGTTATGCCCCTTTGTTTCAGGTTCTACTGGATTTTCAACCGGCAGATGCTTTGCCACTTAAACAGGATATTACGGATCTAACCGTGGTAGCTGTCGAGTTCGCCCAAATGGAAGGACAGTTTGATTTAATCCTTAATATTAGCGAAGGTGAACAATTGAGCGGTAGGCTTAAATACAACCGAGATTTGTTTAAGCCGGAAACAATTGAGCGGATGATTAGTCACTTTCAAACTTTGCTCACCGCTATCGTTGACAATCCCAAGCAACCTATCAGTAAGTTGCCGATGTTGACCGATAAAGAAATCCAACAATTGCAAGCTTGGAACGCCACAGCAAGAAGTTATCCCCAAGACTTAACCCTGGTTGATTGGTTTGAACAACAGGTACAAAAAACTCCGGATAACGTTGCCGTAATCTTTGACGACCGACAATTAAGTTATTCGCAACTCAACGAAACCGCCAATCAATTAGCACACTATTTACTGGAGCTGCGGACTCACGCCGGTACGGTTTTATTACTGAATAATCCTTTGATAGCGATTGCGGTGGAACGTTCATTGGAAATGGTCATTGGCTTATTGGGTATTCTCAAAGCCGGTGGTGCTTATATACCAGTTGATCCGAGCTATCCACCAACCCGGATTCGTTATATGCTGGATGACAGTGCGACACCGGTGTTATTAACTCAAAGTTACTTGAAAGCACACTTGTCATTAGATGAATTAGAACATGATTGTGTCGTGGTGTGTTTAGATGAAGCCGACTTTGTTGAGCAGCCAACTGTGAACCCAGCTATAAGCAGATCAGCGGAAGATTTAGCTTATGTAATTTATACATCGGGATCGACTGGCAAGCCGAAGGGGGCAATGAATACGCATGCCGGAATAGTGAATCGGTTGTTGTGGATGCAGGAGACTTTTCAGCTCACCTATCAGGATCGGATTTTACAAAAAACACCTTTCAGTTTCGACGTATCAGTGTGGGAGTTTTTTTGGCCATTATTGACCGGAGCTGGTTTAGTTATCGCCAAACCGGAAGGACATAAGGACCCAGCTTATTTAACTGCGGTGATTGCTCAACATGAAGTAACGGTGTTGCATTTTGTGCCTTCCATGCTCAAGTCATTTATCAGTCATGCTGAGGTGAAGAATTGCCAGAGTTTAACCCGAGTCATCTGTAGTGGTGAAGCATTGAGTTTTGAACTGATGCAGCAATTTTTTGCTGGTTTCGCTGACCGGAAAATTGAATTACATAATCTCTACGGGCCAACAGAAGCGGCGGTGGATGTGAGTCACTGGCCCGGTCGAGTTGAAGAAGTGCATACCACGGTGCCGATTGGCAAACCGATTGCCAATACACAGCTTTATATTTTAGATATTAATCATCAGATAATGCCAATTAGCGTACCGGGCGAATTAGGTATTGCTGGCATTCAAGTGGGTCGTGGCTATCTCAACCGTCCCGAACTCACCGCCGAAAAATTCATTGAAGTCAAATTGTTTGGTAAACTTGAGCGCATCTACAAGACCGGCGATTGGGCTAGGTGGCTTTCCTCTGGTAATCTCGAATATCTTGGACGTATCGATCACCAAGTCAAACTACGAGGTTTCCGTATCGAACTCGGTGAAATTGAATCCACTTTATTACAGTTCCCAGACATCAAAGAGAGTGTTGTAGTTATTCAAGACACTGGCTCGGATCATAAACAATTGGTTGCTTATATTGTTACCAACAAACCAGATGTTCAAGAAGCAGACATTACCTCGAAGTTAAAGACACATCTTCAACAAAAACTGCCAGAATATATGGTTCCAATGTGGTTGGTATTTGTCAAAGCTTTCCCGTTAACGCCAAATGGCAAAATTGATCTTAAAGCCTTACCAGAACCGCTAATTAGAAAAAGTAGTTATGTTTATCCGCGCGATGCCATAGAATTACGTCTGGTCCAACTCTGGGAAAAATTATTCAGTATTACTTCGGTAAGTGTGCTGGATGATTTTTTTGAGATTGGTGGCGACTCGTTGCTGGCAATACGATTGATCTTCAACATCAAGCAAGAATTTGGCATTACCGTTCCACTACCTGCCCTATTTCAGAATAGAACCATAGAACAACTTGCCTGTATTTTGCGCCAAGATGCTGTGCCATCAACCTGGTCTCCCTTAGTCTGTTTGCAACCTCAAGGCTTAAAATCTCCGCTGTTCTTCGTTCATGCTTCCGGTGGCTCGGCGTTCGATTATTTAGAAATCGCTACGTTCATGGGCACCGAACGTCCATTTTATGCCATCCACCCTAGGGGCATCGAGCCGGGTGAATCATTTCATACCAGTATTGTAGAGATGGCTATTGACTATACGGCAGCCGTTCGCAACCTTCAACCAAAGGGGCCTTATCTTTTAGCGGGGTGGTCGTTTGGTGGAACGGTTATCTTTGAAATGGCACGTATTCTAGAACAAGCTGGAGAAACCGTGCCGTTTTTAATTATGATTGATACGCCTGAACCTTCGGTTGATTTATATAAAGAAGATGATGTGGAATTTTTGCTAGATCGTTTGCCCTATTGGGAAGGATTGACGCTGGATGACTTGGATTTGCAAAATTCTCATGAAGCACAACTAGCATATCTGCTTAAAGAACTCAAGTTGACGGGTCTATTTACCCCAGATATCGATCAAGCTTATGCACAAAACTGGCTAAATCTTTACAAACATCATAACAGGCTTGTTGGCCCATACAAACCATCAGGCATTTACAATGGTAAAATTATCTTTTTTAAACCCAGTGAAAAAATTCCTTTTGATGTTCAAATGGGAAAGCCAATACCCGCATGGGAACCTTTTGCGCGTGGTGGCTTCGAAGTTCACGAGGTACCGGGCAATCATTTTAATATGGTTTCGCCGACTAATACCCCGGTGTTGGTTAAGATGATGAAAGAATGTATTGGAGATTTTGTTTAAATGAGATTACATCGAATTCAAGTTAAATAAAGGCACAAAATATGACCAATTCACAACAATCCAATCTATCACCTCAGCTGATCCTCATAGAGATTGCGGAAGGATATAGGGTTTCTAAAGCTTTACAAGTTGTTGCTGAACTTGGTATTGCTGATCTTCTCAAAGCGTCTCCTCAAACCTGCGAAGAACTTGCCCAAGCAACTTCCACCCATGCGCCATCCCTTTATCGTCTTTTGCGCGCTCTGGCGAGTGAGGGTATCTTTCGTGAAGATAATCAAGGTTACTTTGAGAACACGCCTTTGTCTGAAGTCCTTTGCGTTGATGCGCCAGATTCGGTCAGAGATAGTGTTATATACATTCCTCACGATGGTAGTGTACGTGCTTGGATGTGCTTAATGGATGTACTCAAAACGGGTAACCCTGCCTTTAAAAAGGCTACTGGACTCACTTCATGGGAGTATCGACAAGAACACCCGGAAATTGGAAAGCATTTTAACAAACACATGACTTTTTTATCTTCATATCTGGCTCAGATGTTTTTGGATAACTATGACTTTTCTGCTTTCAAATCGATTGTGGACATAGGCGGTGGACAAGGGTCATTTCTTGCGAGTATTCTCAAAGTCTACCCACAAATACATGGGGTCCTTTTTGAAATACCTGCTGTTGCTGAACAGGCAAAGGATTATCTTAAAGAGTTGGGACTTTCCAATCGTAGCGAAATTATCGCCGGAGATGTCTTTAAGGCGGTTCCATCTGGATACGATGCCTATATCATGAAATATGTACTTCACAATTGGAACGATGAAGCGGTTTATCAAATTCTTCAGACATGTCGTGAGGCGTTTCCTGAGCATGGAAAACTGATAATTTTTGAAACGGTAATGATTCCGGGCAATGGACCCGATCCAAACAAATGGATCGATCTGCATATGATGGTTAATCTTGGTGGTCGGGAGCGCACCGCAGCAGAATTTGAGGAATTGTTGTCTCGTGCCAACTTCAAACTGACAAAAGTAACTTCTTTACCAGCCAGCGGTATTATAGAAGCGGTACCAATCTAGTTATCTGTGGTGTAAAAAGTACCAATCAGATTAAACCGAACCACTAAAGCAAGGATGGATAATGAAAGAAGAACTAGATTTCACCAAAAAACGAGTAACTATCGCTGGAAAATCAGCTATCTTCCAAAACAAGACAGCGGAAGTACCATTTTATCACACAGAATTTGATGGAGAGATTTTTACCCCGGCCCTATCTGAAAATACCGGACCAACTTATTTGGGTGGTACATTTGAAACACGGCCGGGTGATGTTTTTTTAGTAGCTTATCCTAAGTCAGGCACCCATTGGTTGACATACATCACCGATCAGATTGCCAAAAAACCAATCATCTTGAATAAAGAAGAATATGTCGCCATTGGCACCATACCGTTTTTGGAGCGAACTCTTCCCGAACAATTAGAGGTGTTACCGTCTCCACGCTACATGTATACTCACTTACCCTATCATTTAGTACCATGTAGTCGCGAACATAAAGTCAAGTATGTTGTTATTGTCAGAAATCCTAGAGATGTAGCAGTTTCTCAATTTAACTTTGTGAGAAATATGAAGATTGTCGATTTTAATGGAACCTGGAACGAATTTCTCTCTCTTTTTATGCGGGGAACGGGTTTTGGTGGTTCATACTTTGGGTGGGTTTTAGAATGGTGGGAACACCAAGAGGATAACAATGTTTTATTTCTTAAATACGAGGATCTAAAAAAGGAGCCTACCAAACAAATTGGAATTCTAGCTAATTTTCTGGGCTATCAGCTTTTTCAAGAAGAACTGGAAGAAATTGCAGAAAAATGCACTTTTAAAACGATGAAAGCAAACGGTGTTGGTTCAATTGAGGAGAATAAAATTTCACTACTTAGAGAAGGTAAATCGTTTTATCGTAAGGGAATTGTAGGTGATTGGCAAAATTATTTTTCTGAGGAACAATTGGAAAAGTTCAATCGATGGTGTAACTCGCATTTGGAAGGTACCAGGCTTGAGTTTGACTTTGGCTAATATTTCAAAATCATAATGGGGATAATTCATCAATTATTTCTTGGTAAGTTGAATATAAAATGTTATCACATCGCATTGCATTAATTTATTTTTAGGAGTAACTATAGATGATGAAACTTAAAAAAGTGGTTGCCACAGTATGTGCAACCTCGGCAGTTGTCCATGGCGGAATGATTCCTCTTCAAGAGGCCATTGCCCAAGAAGTTAAAAAACCTAATTTTGTGACTATTGTCATAGATGACATGGGGTATTCTGATCTGGGTGTATTTGGGGGGGAAACTTCGACGCCAAATCTTGATCAACTCGCCACGGATGGGGTGATTCTGACCAATTTTTATGCCGGTGCAACTTCATCGCCATCTCGTGCTATGCTATTTAGTGGCAAGGATCATCATAAGGCGGGGTTAGGCAATATGCGTGAGAATCTGCGCGATGAACAACGCGGTCAACCAGGCTATGAAGGGGTTTTATCGTTGGAGGTTTTGCCATTTCCTCAACTCCTTAAAGATAATAATTATCGCACCATGATGACCGGTAAGTGGCACCTAGGGGGTGAGCAAATAGGCGATGAAAAATACTATCCGATCAATCGGGGTTTTACTGACACCCGTGCCGTGCTATTAGGGGGAGGAGATGTGGATTATATGATTAACGCAGCTGGCGAATTCATCACGGAACATCATCCTCTGGTCGATAACAACGGAAACACCATACGCACCAGCTTTTACAACACCAATGGTGTAGAATTCTTGTTTGAGGGTGTGCCACCGGGTACCCATAGTACCAATTATTACACTGACATGGCAATAAAAATGCTGGACGATTTGAACAGCGATGAGCCTTTTTATTTGAACATCTCCTATCTCGCACCCCATATGCCATTACAGGCCCCTAAAGATCTTATCGACAAATATGTAGATGTTTACGCCGTAGGTTGGGAAAAAATTCGCGAGCAGCGTTTCAATAACTTGAAACAACTGGGTTACATTTCACCGGAGGTGACATTAGCAGCAATGCCTGGAGACGTTCCAGCTTGGGCGGATTTGAGCGAGCGACAGAAACAATTTGAAGCGAGAAGAATGGCTGTTTATAGTGCTGAGATAGAACTTTTGGACCAGAATGTTGGTCGCTTGGTAGAATACCTTAAAGAGATCGGCAGCTATGAAAATACAGTGTTCTTCGTGTATTCCGATAATGGTGCAGCAAATGTGGGATTTGCTAAGCCACCTCATGGCGTAACGAGGTATGAGAGTGATAATTTAGATACGTTATCCGATGCTGAATTTGAACAAATGCTGGCTGATTTAGGTGGGCCAACTTCTTTTCTAGCTCCTAATTCAGGCTGGGCTTCCGTATCCGGTACGCCCTTTAGAAACTACAAAGGAGATACTTTTGATGGCGGCACCCGTGGTGCAGCGTTTGTTCACTATTATAATGCTAGGGCAAGTGGCATCAGATCAAATTGTCTCTATTCTGTAATGGATATCGCGCCGACTATTTTAGATATGGCAGGAATTCAATATCCAACCGAATACATGGGTAAGCCGAACAAACCAATGGATGGTGTTTCCATGAACGGCATATTTGAAGGCAACTTGGTCTGTAATCCAGAACGTTGGATTGGTGTTGAATTAGATGGTGTAAAAGGTATACGTAGAGGAAATTGGAAGCTTGCTGAAGGATGGAATATGGGTGGTGGAATGGGTCTTTACAATGTGTGGGATGATCCGTTTGAACAAAATGATCTTTCCGCTCAAAATCCTGCTCTGTACCAAGAAATGCTGGCTCTGTATCAACAATATGCTAAGGAAAACAATGTCATTGAAGTAAATATACTACATTTACCTGATCTCGTTGATCCTAACCTAACAGCGGCCAAGATTCGAGGAGGAGCCTCTTTTGTGGATGGAGCTGGTTTACCAGTTAATTATAAGGCAGATGCTTCATTCAAACCAATGACTCAGGTAAGCGTAGCAGGAGAGATTCGCCCGGCAAGCGAACATCTGGGGATGCCTGCCATAATCTATGCTAAAGGCAGTTATATCATGCCGGGAGAACCCGAACTAACCTTTTGGATGACTGAGAATGGACCAGTCCTTCAAGAGGGTGCAATACCTTTCAAAATCTTCTCTAACCTGCCCCCAATGATTCCTATCCCAATTTTCGAGGGCAAACTTTCTGAGGCAACGATTGAAGTGAGGCTAGGTTATTTGCTGAATGATAATGATTTTGAATTTACATTAATCGCTAATAGGGATACCCCAATAAAAATTAAGCTCACCAATTAAATCCTCAATGGGTTTATTTTAGTGAAATAGAGGCGAACGGGTGTATTCGTAATAGCACTATAGAAAACCGGTATATAAAGGCAACCCTTTTCGGGTTGCCCCGGTTGAATTACTATCTGCTGCCTCATGAAATCATGGTTTCGGCGATATCTCATTTCATTTTAGAAATGCCACACTTTTAATCACCGTTATTAGGAGATGATTATGTTAAAAGTAGTTAACTTGAGTCTTGGTCGTACCGGAACCATGTCTCTGAAATACGCCTTGGAAGAGTTAGGTTTTACCAAATGTTATCATTTTGTTGAGTTGTATGATAATCCTGAACATCCCGCTATATGGCAGTCGGTAAGTCAAGGAAAAAAAGTAGACTGGGACAAGCTGTTTGAAGGATATCAAGCCTCAGTTTATTGGTCTCCATGTTACAATTATCTTGAGTTATTGAAAGATTACCCTGATCTCAAGATGATACTGACTGTGCGTGAGCCAGAACGATGGTATCAAAGTACCTATGATACGATTTATAACAACCGATTAACGATTTTAAGAAAGTTGTTTATGCCTATCATGGGTGTATTCAAACCAGAAGTGAAAAAATTATATGCTATGTGGCAACTACAGGAACGGACTCTATGGCAAAATACTTTCAAAGGCAAGTTTCACCATAAAGAATATGCTATTGAGGTTTTTACTAAATATCTCGAAGAAGTTAAGAGCAAAGTGCCTGCTGACCGTTTGTTAGTTTTTAATATAAAGGAGGGTTGGGAACCATTGTGTCACTTTTTAAAGGTACCCATACCGGATACACTTTTTCCTCATGTGAATGATTCTGCTTCTTTTATAGGGTGGAGAAATGGATTGTTTAAAAGATGGCTTTGGGGTGATGAAAAAGAATAACTTGAAATAAGCCTGAAACCTTTGCAGTGGCAAACTAAAAGATTCAGACTTTAACCAAGTTACTACCGCTTTTTAAACCAGAGTTGCAGAAGAACAGTATGAAAAAATCTTGGTTCAGAATGGGTAAGCAATTTTTCTTGAATTATAATCATTCAGCAGAACCAACCTATCTCGTGGTTTATCGTGACCGAAATGATAAAGTCGGTTTCATGCAACTTAATCAGGTCAGCGCTTACTTACTACAAACTCTCCGTAACACTGCCTATACTGGGCAGCAAATTCTTACCGAAATAGCTACCCAATTAAATCATCCTCATCCGCAAACAGTCATTCAAGGGGGTTTAGAAACGCTGCAAGAATGGTTAAAACGTGATATTGTTTTAGGTACTTGTAGTAAATAATTAATCACTAGAGAGAAAAATTATGATAAAAGCCGGTTAAATT
>JAAUSR010000028.1 GCA_012032555.1 Thioploca sp. | reverse complement strand
GCTTGAGAAAGGGGAGAAAGTGTACTACTGCCCAATTAAGAATAATCGCCAGACCAACGAATCGGGAGAACGAAACGATTATCATCGTGTTGATAGCTGGTCTTGGACACCAGAGCAACCAGCCCCTGGCAAACTCGTTCATTTGAAAGGCTTTCCCAAAGGCTATAACCGGAAACGCTTCCAGTTGCTGCTTTCTACCAATGCGAAGCTCTGTGGTATTAAAACGGCGTTGGGTAACAAGAGCCAGTTGGGCATTTTGCCAAGCATGGCTTCCTGCGCGACCTTTTTGCAAGATAACCGTCACCGTATCCGCTTGGTTTATACGCCAAAACATTGCTCCTGGCTCAACCAGGTGGAAATCTGGTTTGCTATTTTAACTCGCCGTCTGCTTAGGCGCGGTAATTTCAAGTCAACCGAGCAACTGAAACAGCGGATTCTAGCTTTTATTGACTGCTTTAACCAAACCTTGGCAAAACCATTTCGCTGGACTTACATTGGCAAACCTTTACCGGCCGGAGTTATCCGGTTTATTTACGGAACAGGGTACTAGGGGGTACACTATGGTTACGACAATTATTTGGTTGCTTCCCATGGAATTTGTAAAAAGGCTAATTGAACTGCGTAAACAGCGCGGATTAAACCAGCAAGGGTTGGCCGATGCCATTGCTCTGCATGTAAACCAGATTAAACGGGACGAGGCGGGTACAGCACAGCCTACCTTGGAGACACTGGTGAGATTGACGAAAGCTAGGTAGGGTGGGCAATGCCCACCCTACATCTTAATTACTCTCGTTGAGCAGTGGGCATTGCCCACTCTACATCTTATTAATTACTCTCGTTGAGCAGCCAAGCCAAGATCGGGTAGGAGGCCAGGTCACCCCCGCCGTCCTCCCACACCACCGGACCTACTTTGACGTATCCGGCGGTTTCCCAAGAAGGTTTAACGTCGCCATTCCTCATCAAGACGTTGAAGACTTGGTAGAACCAGCGACTCAAACCAGGCATTGGGCCTGGCAATACTCGCTGGCTCGTACTGGATTAACCCCTTGTCGGGTTAGAAACCGAATCCGCCGGTGGCTTTTGGCGTTTACAGCGCAGTTTGCGTCTTATCCACGAATCTAATCTGCTAAGAGGCCAGGGGGAGTCAATCATTTTATAATAACTGACCCCTCCCGGCAGATAGCCCTTCAATTCATGGATGACCTCGCTAAAGCCGTTGCCCCAGTTGCGTCGAGAATGCGAGCCTTAAGCCGTTTTAAACGGGTAGGCGCAATAGTGAGTCGTCCCTTTGCCGTGATTTGATATCCCAGGAATGTCCGTGTTTCCACTACGGCGACGGCGCTTTTCTCTCGATTCACTCAGAGTTTCAATTGATGCTCAATGAATCGGGTGAAGCTCGCCATCACATGTTGTCCAGCTTTAACGCTTTTGACGTAGAGGTTGCAGTCATGCGCATATCGGCAATAGTTATACGCTTTTCCAGTTCTCTATCGAGTTCATTGAGCCGGATATTGGCGAAAAAGGGAGACCCAGGCCCAGCTTGAGGTGTCCCCAGCACTCTGGCTGTCTATCTCCCTCTCGAATAGACCGGTTTCCAGGTAGGCACGGATGAGTTTAAGCACCCGTTGGTCACGGAGGTCTTTCGCTAACAGACCTATGAGTTTATCGTGATTAACCCGGTCGAAAAACTTTTCTAGGTCAATATCGACAACCACTTGTCTACCGGCCTGGATATACTTCACACTGGGTAAACACCGCTTGGTAGGCACGCTTACCTGGTCTAAAGCCAAAGTTTGATGCGGTAAAGCGCGGTTCGTATGGTATCCCTAAGCGGCGGATCCCACCGTCCGCTTTAGGGATGTCTACGGCTCGTACCGGTTTGGGGACGTACTCACCGGTCGCTAGCTTGGCCAGCCGTTCTCCCTTGTGGTCTTTCAGCCAGCCTAGCGCTGGCTCGACCGTCATCCCCTCCACACCAGGAGTGCCTTGGTTGGCTTTAACCTTTCGGTACGCTTGGTTGGGGTGGTGGCGTTCCAGTACATTTTCCCTGAGGTTTGCTGACGCCAAAGTCTTTAGGGGGGGTAACGCCGCTGACACTGGGCCGGCCAAACTATCCGTTGAGTGACGTTTCCTAACCTCTGGTTTGGCGTTCGAACATCGCAGTCTGACGCTCTCGTCCTCTCTGTCTTCGAGTTTGGTCTCATTTGACTTGGCTTCCGGAAATTTGGCCCTTCACCGGTCAGGGCCTCTGTCATGCTACTATGGCCTTTGCTGACTTTTCCGGCATCTTCCCTTAACGTTGCCGTTTCGGTAGCCGATTTTTTTCTTCGGCAATGCCTGAGATCTCCCAGGGTAATAAGGCATCACCCCTTCTCAAGGATACGCCCAATCTACTCCTTCTGCTTACGTGTGATTATTGGGAGTCCTCGTCCCTAGCCGGGTTGCTCAGCAGATTGAGCCTCATATTGGGTTTCGGTTCGTCGTTTCCTTGAGGTCGTCCTCGGCTTCCTTCAGATTCTACCTCGCGATGGACACCTTTGCTTAGACGGATAATTCCGGTCACAGCGGCCTATTGGCGGACTGGCACCGTTTGGGTTGATGCTATGCCTGGCACACGAGCGGTGGGCAATGCTCACCCTACTTTACTATGTTTCGTAAGTAACTGAACTCGAAAAACGAAATCTTGACAATGCTGACGATATTTATGATAATAAATATATTATGGGAATTTATCAAGATATTATCTCCTTGGTACCCTTATTTGAAATCCCCAACAGTACTGCTATCTTACAAACTGCTTATGACCTTTCTACCCTCCAAAATTAATAGTCAAAATATCGAAATGGCGATTGATAAAGCCACTAAAATAGTTTTTGCACTTAGAAGTTATGCCTACTATGACTGTAGTGGTCAACAAGTCTGTGCCAACTTGATAGAAGGTCTTAAGGTAATATTGACACTTTATCACCATCAGTTAAAACCAGACATAACGCTGCTTACTCCCTATCAAGAATTACCGGATTTTCTTTGTCATCCTGATGAACTTAACCAAGTTTGGACTAATCTCATTCATAATGTTATTCAGGCAATGAACAATCAAGGTATTTTGGAAATTACGGTGTTCCAACAAGATGAACACGCGTGTAGTACAAATAACCGACTCCGGTTGTGGCATAACAGCAGAAATTCAAGATCACATTTTCGAGCCTGTTTTCACAACTAAGAGCATGGGAGAAAGCAGTGGTTTAGGATTAGATATTGCTGGAAAAATTATTCATAAACATCAGGGCACTATTGAGGTTAACAGTCAGCCTAGCAAAGCTACTTTTACCGTTTCATTACCCTTTCATTACCCCTAACGGAATAAGACTCTTTATCCGTGATATTATTATATTAATAAAAAGTTAATATCAAATTCTATTCAAATCAATCATGAAAAAATCCGCAATCTTGTGTGTCGATGATGAAAAGGTTGTGTTGGTAAGTCTTAAAAATCAACTGAAACGCCATTTAGAAAATCAATATACTATAGAAACAGCCGAAAGTGGAGAAGATGCATTGGAGATTTTTCAAGAACTGCTGGAAGAACAGATTGACGTTCCAGTCATTCTTTCCGACCAAATTATGCCGGGCATGAAAGGGGATGAACTACTCAAACAAATTCATACCTTTGCACCCAAAACTTTAAAAATTTTACTTACCGGTCAAGCTAATGCGGAAGCAGTCGGTAATGCAGTTAATCACGCTAATTTATATCGCTATATCACTAAACCTTGGGAACAAGCTGATCTTAATCTCACCGTTGCTGAAGCCATCCGTAGTTATTTCCAAGATAAACAGCTAGAAGAGCAAAATCAAAAGCTTCAACAACTGAATCAAGAATTACAGGAAAAGGTAAGCATTTTTTATAAATTTGTTCCGAGTCAATTCCTTCAACTGCTCAATATTCGAGAATGTGAGCAGATTAAATTAGCTCAATGTGTAGAACGGGACATGTCAGTGATGTTTTCTGATATTCGTTCCTTTACCACGTTGTCGGAAAAAATGACTCCTGAGGAAAATTTTCTTTTTATTAATAGTTACCTAAACCAGATGGGCCCAGTGATTCGTTACCATAATGGCTTTATCGATAAATACATCGGTGATGCCATTATGGCTTTGTATGAACAAGCTGATGACGCCGTGCAAGCGGCTATTAACATGTTAGTTCGTTTGGGTGAGTATAATCGCGGTAGAGAACGCGCTGGTTATTCACCCCTTGCGATTGGGATTGGATTAAATACCGGTTCCTTAATGTTAGGCACGGTAGGAGAACATGATCGAATGCAAACCACGGTTATCGGTGATACAGTCAATTTAGCTGCACGTGTAGAAAGCCTGACAAAAACTTATCATACCCCGGTTTTAATCACAGAACACACGCTACGAAACCTAGATATACCAGAGCGCTTTGTAACCCGTCTTATTGATAGGGTAACGGTCAGGGGCAAAACCCAACCGGTAACGGTTTTTGAAGTATTAGATACTATTCCGGCGCAATTGGGTGAACCCAAAGTGATTATCGCAGAGTTATTTGAAGAAGCTTTACAGTGTTACTACGCTAAAGCTCTTGAAACTGCTGAGGTCCTGTTTAAAAAATGTTTAACTCAATGTCCAACAGATAAAGCGAGTCAAATTTATTTAGAACGGATTCACACTGAAATGGACTAATTATTGGTTTACTACATTATCAAAATTACGGTAAAATTAGAATTTACAATAATTCCATAAAATTTGATCTAATAAAAATTAGAGATCTCTAAGACATTCTCATATTAAATTTAGATGTTTAATCAAGCTATCTCATTTAGTCTTTTAATAATAATTGTTATACCAAATTTTGGTTTTAATAATGACTTTCATGCCAGGGTCACCGCATTAAAATTTATGCTAACACCGCTAAGTAGATATGATAACTAATAACATCATATCTTCATGAGAGCCGATTTTCGGTAGTTTCGGTAGGGTGGGCAATGTCCACCCTACAAAATTCTAAACATCTGTTAAATAACATTTTTAATACGGTGGCCTATGACTTTCATGCAGTAGCTCGGACTATTCTCATCTAAATAACCATATCTATTAAATGCAATTAATATAATTATAATTTTTAAAGGGTATTAAGATTATGAACGGTGCTCCTTTTCATATCTATCCACTTACTTCCTCGCAACGAGAAATCTGGTTTGACCAACTATTGCATGAAGGCCTACCCCTCTACAATATCGGCGGTTATGTTAACCTCCCCGGGTCGATTGATCCGGTATTATTTGAACAATCGGCTAATCTTTTGGTACAAAAACACGATGCCTTACGCACGTTCTTAGTTAAAGAACCAGACACAGATGGCATACCACGACAAACATTTGTTGACACTCTATCTATCCAAGTCCCTTTACACGACTTTACCTGCCAAGCAAATCCCCAGCAATCGGCTATGGACTGGATACAACAACGGTTCATGGAACCGTTTGAACTCATTGGACAACCGCTATTTCGTTATGATTTACTAAAAATTAGTGAAGATAATTATTACTGGCTGATGCAGTATCATCATCTCATCGTAGATGGTTATGCCGTTGCCTTGCTCAACCGTTCCTTGGCAGAAATTTATACGCAATTGGCCCAAGGGCAAATCCCTAACTTGGAGAGTCCTTCTTATATCGATTTCATCAACTATAACCAAGCTTATATTGAGTCGGAAACTTTTGAAAAACAACGCCAATATTGGTTAGCTAAATACCTGGTGATGCCCAAACCATTATTCAATCCTCGCTACCGTTCCCAATCTTCAGATAAATTGATTGGCAGTGGTGGTGAAGTACTCTATATGCCACGTTCTTTTTATCAGCAACTCAATGAACTGGCTAAACAGCACCAGGTTACCTTATTTCGAGTTTTTTTAGGTGCACTTTATGTGTATTTCACCCGTATTGCACAACGTAATGATTTTGCCATTAGTTTTCCTACACTAAACCGTCCCAGTGCTGAATTTAAGCAAATGGCGGGATTATTTACCCTCGTCAACTCGACGTTATTTAACTTTGATAATGCCTTAAATTTTGCCGAACTACTACAGCAGATTCACCAAACGCTAACCGAAGATTTTCGTCATCAGCCTTTTCCCAACAGTGAGATCAACCGGGCTATCAGCAAAGGAGTAGGAGAACAACGCTCCTCGCTTTTTGATATTAGCCTGTCTTATCAACGTTTTGACTATCATTCTCATTTTAATGGGATTGACAGCTATACCACTTGGCTTTTACACCCTTGGGAACAAACCCCGTTGGTGATTTATATTCAAGACTTTCATGCCCAGTCAGAGGTTAAATTTGATTTTGTCTATAATCAAGCCTATTTTAATGCAGAGGATATCAAAGCTTTACAAGCACGTTTCATCACAATTTTAGAGGCAGTACTCCAAAACAGCGTATTGCCTATCTCTGCTTTACCCATTATGACCGAGCAAGAAGCTCAACAACTGCAAACTTGGAATAATACAACCGTTCCATATCCTCAAGACCAAACAATAGTTGACTTATTTGAACAGCAGGTAGCTAAAACGCCAAACCATATTGCTATAATTCTTGAGGATAAAAAACTTACTTATCAGCAACTTAATGCCAAGGCAAATCAACTAGCGCATTATTTATTAGCATACCAACACTCGGCCGGTATTCATTCTCATAACCCGTTAATAGCGATAGCAGTAGGACGTTCCTTGGAAATGGTTATTGGCTTATTAGGGATTCTCAAAGCCGGTGCGGCTTATTTCCCACTTGACTTAGAATATCCTCTAGAACGCTTACAATTCATGTTAACTGATAGCCAAGCACCGATATTACTGACAGAACCGGCGCTGCAATCACAATTTGCCAATTCTGCCTTGCAGATAATTAATTTAGGAAATGGGGAATACTTTGCCGATTATCCGGTAACCAATCCACGACAGCTAATTCGCCCAGAACACTTAGCCTACCTTATTTATACTTCTGGTTCTACTGGCAAACCGAAGGGAGTCCTCATTGAACACCAAGCTTTGATAAGTCATTGCTATGCGCTAAGGCAACAATATCAGGTATCGGCAGAGGATGTCATCTTACAGTTTGCTTCTATTGCCTTCGATACCTCGCTTGAACAGTTGCTAATGGCATGGTTACATGGTGCTACCAATGTACTACTCCCAACTAACCGCCTTGAACCTCAAAAATTCTTGCAATTTCTCCAAGAACAGGCCATCACCATCGCCGATCTTCCTCCGGCTTATTGGCAAAAAATAGTAGAAGAAGCTCCTTTGGCAATTCCCTCGCAGTTACACACCCTGATTTTAGGCGGGGAAGCCCTGCCACATCAGTTAGTACAATATACTTGGCAGCATTGTCCCCAACTACGGTTATTTAACGCTTATGGTCCCACAGAAGCTACTATTACCCCAACTCTTTATCAGGTACCAGAAACGCTCCTTCAACCTAGCCTTTGGGTACCGATTGGCAGTCCACGTGCTAACACTCGCATTTATATCTTAGATAAATACCATCAGCTTCTTCCCCCCGGCATCCCTGGAGAATTGTGTATAGCAGGTGTTGGCCTCGCCCGCGGTTACCTCAATCGCCCCGACCTCACCGCCGAGAAATTCATCGAAGTCGAACTATTTGGTCAAACCGAGCGTATCTACAAAACTGGCGATTTAGCCCGTTGGCTACCTGATGGCAACTTGGAATATTTGGGCCGCCTCGACCACCAAGTTAAACTGCGAGGCTTCCGTATCGAATTAGGAGAAATTGAAACCGTACTTAATCAACACCCAACCGTTAAAGAAGCGGTAGTGACATTATCAGAAGTTGATGAGAACAAGCGGTTAGTTGCCTATCTTACTCCTGCTGTTGCCATCAACGACTTAGTAACGAAACTTCGAGAGTGGTTGAGAGTACGGTTACCCGACTACATGCTCCCCAGTCAGTTCATGGTGTTAGAACAACTGCCTTTGACTCCGAATGGTAAAATTGATCGTAACGCCTTGCCAGCGCCAACAACTGAAATCACCACGGGTATTAAACTAGCTACACCAACAGAAGATTTATTAGCGAGTTTATGGGCCAATGTTCTCAAACGCGAAGCAATTAGTCGACATGATAACTTCTTTGAGCTTGGTGGCCATTCCCTCCTGGCCACACAACTTATCTCCCGAATTCGCGACAGTTTTCAAGTCGAACTGCCCGTGCGGGTGGTATTTGAACAGCCACAATTATCTAACTTAGCCACCACCATTGAAGCAGCTATTGGTACCATCCCCCTGCCACTGATTGAGAAACAACCGGCCGCTGCCCAGAAAGTCTTATCATTCGCCCAGCAGAGATTATGGTTCTTAAATCAGTTAGAAAACAATAGCAGCGCAACTTACAATATACCAATCGCATTACAGTTGTCTGGTAACTTAGATGTAGTAGCCTTACAACAAAGTTTGCATGGGTTGCTAGAACGCCATACGAGTTTACGAACAATTTTTCCAAGCTTAGCCGGTCAAGCGACAGTACAGATTCAAGACTTAGCTCACTTGGAATTTTTACAAGTTCATGATTTACGTCAACTATCGACCACTCTCTCCCATGAAGAAATCCAAGATTGGATTAATCGCCATGCCCTCGAACCGTTTGATTTAGCCCATGGCCCGTTATTCAAGGCAGACTTATTATTATTGGACGAGACTCAGTCGATATTATTACTCAATTGGCACCATATTATCAGTGATGGTTGGTCGATAGAAGTATTCATTCGTGATTGGCAACATGCCTACACTGCTTTTGCCCAAGGTCAATCACCAAATTTACCGCCGCTCCCGCTTCAATATAGCGACTATGCGGCATGGCAACGAGATTGGTTGCAGGGTGAAGTGTTGCAACAACAATTGGCTTATTGGTGTCAACAACTCGCTGGTGCTCCTCAGTTGCTGGAATTACCCACCGATAAACCACGGCCACCGCAGCAAAGTTACCAAGGCGCACATTATACCCAATCATTGTCACCGGCACTGACAGCTAAGATCAGCACCCTGAGTCGCCAGCAGGGGGTGAGTGTGTTCATGACGTTGTTGAGCACGTTTTATCTATTGCTTTTGCATTACAGTCGTCAAGAAGATGTCTGTGTGGGTAGTCCCATTGCCAATCGCACCCACCGTCAAACAGAAGATCTAATTGGTTTCTTTGTTAATACCCTTGTGCTCCGTGGTCAACTGCAACCACAACAAAGTTTTTTAGAGTTATTACAAACCACTCGTCAAACCTGTTTAGCGGCTTATGCTCATCAGGATTTACCGTTTGAAATGCTGGTGGAACAACTACAACCTAACCGTAGTTTGAGCTATAGTCCCTTGTTTCAGGTGATGTTCGTCTTCCATAATCATGATCCGGTAGAACTGACTTTACCTGGTTTAGACATTACTACCTTAGAATCTAATTATCCTATTGCCAAATTTGATTTGACCTTGTATCTGGAAGAACGACAGGGGCAACTGCACAGTTCTTGGGAATATGCCACTGACTTGTTTACAACTGACACTATTAAGCGAATGGCGAAACATTTTGAAGTTTTGTTGACAGCGATTGTTGCTAATCCTACGCAAGCACTTTTTCAGATATCGATGTTAACTGTTACTGAAAAGGAGCAATTGCAAGCGTGGAATAACACGGCAGTTTCTTATTCTCATGATTTGACAATAGTTGACTTATTTGAACAACAGGTCACTAAAATCCCAGATAAGGTAGCAGTGGTATTTGAAGACCAGCAACTGACTTATCGACAACTCAATACGAAAGCGAATCAATTAGCACATCAGTTATTGGCACTTCAGCAGCAGCACCACTTTGCTAATAATCCGTTGATAGCGATAGCGGTAGAACGTTCGTTGGAAATGGTTAGCGGTTTGTTGGCTATTCTTAAAGCGGGTGGGGCTTATGTGCCGATTGATCTAAGTTATCCGCCGGCACGGATTCGTTATCTGTTAGAAGATAGTGCGGCACCGTGCTTGTTGACACAGCGGCGGTGGTTGGCGCAGTTGCCGGTAACAGAGTTAGCGTCGGAGTGTGTGGTAGTGTGTATCGATGAGGTTGATTGGGCTGCACAACCCACAGCGAATCCGGTAGTGGGTCGTGAGGCGACCGATTTGGCTTATGTGATTTATACGTCCGGATCAACTGGAAATCCCAAGGGAGTGATGATTGAGCATCACAGTGCGATCAACTTAGCCACTTTTCAGCAGCAATACTTTCACACTAATACCGACAGTCAGATTTTACAATTTGCTTCTCTAAGTTTTGATGCCGCTACTTGGGAAATTCTCATGTCTTTAGGCAGTGGTGCCACTTTACAAGTTGTGCCGTTACTCAAGATTCAGGCTGATTTAAAAGCCATCTTGCAAAAGCAAGCGATTACCCATGTAACCTTACCACCCTCGGTAGTCAAAGTCCTATCTAATAGTAACTTACCTCATTTAAAATATCTTACTGTTGCTGGTGAAGCTTGTTCACCAGAACTAGTAAAGCAGTGGGCACAACCAGAACGATACTTTATCAATGCTTACGGTCCCACTGAAACGACGGTCTGTGCTAGTGTATTTGAGTGCGTGCCGGATGGAAATAAACCACCGATTGGCCGCCCCATCGCCAACACCCGCATCTACATCCTCGACGCCCATGGCCAACTCCAACCCCCCGGCATACCCGGAGAACTGTGCATAGCTGGCGTTGGCTTGGCGCGTGGCTATCTCAACCGACCTGACCTCACCGCGGAAAAATTTATCGAAGTCAAACTATTTGGTCAAACTGAACGTATCTACAAAACTGGCGATTTGGCTCGTTGGCGAGCTGACGGTAACCTCGAATACCTTGGACGCCTCGATCACCAAATCAAACTGAGAGGTTTCCGTATCGAATTAGGCGAAATTGAAACCGTACTCAGTCAACATCCAGCTGTCAAAGAAGCCGTCGTCATCCAGTACACCGCTGCTGATAACCCCTACCTAGTAGCCTACCTCACCACCGCTGTTACCCCGGCTGAGTTGATAACCGATTTAAAAAACTGGTTATCAGCACGGTTACCTAACTACATGATTCCTAGCCATTTCATGGTATTAGAGCAACTACCCCTGACTCCCAACGGTAAAATTGACCGCCAAGCCTTACCAACACCCAGATTACAACTGACTGCAACCTATGAAGCCCCCCGCAATGACCTCGAACAACAACTTGCCCACATCTGGAGTCGGTTATTAAAGCAAAATAATCTGAGCATTCATGATAACTTCTTTGAATTAGGTGGCGATTCGATTCTCAGCATTCAGGTGGTAGCTCATGCCCGTCAGGCTGGGTTACAACTGGCGCCGCGAGATTTGTTTGAACATCAAACGATTGCTCAGTTAGCCACGGTGGTGCGGGTTGGAATGGCAACGGATGCTCAACAAGATTTAGTCACTGGCGAAGTGTCGCTGACTCCCATTCAGCACTGGTTTGTTGCCAAGCACTTACCCCAATACTGGCATTTCAACCAATCCATTCTATTACAGGTACCCAATAACCTTAACGAAGCAGCGTTGCGCCAAGCCCTAGCAACCGTGTTATCACACCACGATGCTTTGCGGTTACGCTATCGTGAGGTCGAGGGGCAGTGGCAACAATGGTTCACCGCTCCGTCGGATACCGTACCGTTATTCATTGAAGATCTTAATGCTGTTACCGATCCCCTAACCGAATTGTATCAACTCACTCAACATTACCAAACTTGCCTGAATCTGACAACTGGTCCGGTTACGCAGTTAGTTTTATTTAAGTGGGGTGATTCAGCTCGCTTGTTTTGGTGTATTCATCATTTAGTGGTAGACGGCGTCTCCTGGCGGATTTTACAGGAAGATTTGCATACCGCTTACTCCCAAATGGTGACCGGTCAACATTTACAATTGCCAGCGAAAACCAGCAGCTTTAAAGCTTGGGCCGAACGCCTAACTCACTATGCGCACAGTGAGATATTAGCAGAGGAATTGGCTTATTGGCAAAGTTTGCCAACGGTTTCGCTGCCAATAGATAATCGTGTTGGCGCCAACCGTTCAGAATATCATCAGGATTACACGCTCACTTTGAGCCGCGCCGACACCGAAGCGCTGCTTCGAGAAGTACCCGTCGCCTATAATACCCGCATCAATGAGGTCTTACTAACTGCACTAGCCTTAGCATTGGTTGACTGGACTGGAAACCCCCGTTGCCTAATAGCTTTGGAAGGACATGGTCGAATTGCCTTGTTTGAAGATATTGATTTATCCCGCACGGTAGGTTGGTTTACTACGATTTATCCGGTAGTGTTAACGCTACCCTCCTCTTCAAATTTGGGCATCGCCCTAAAAGCAATTAAAGAACAGTTACGTGCTATTCCCCACGAAGGCATTGGCTATGGTTTACTGACCCAACTGGGTGGCAAGACCTTGCCTAAAGGAGAAATTCTATTCAATTACCTAGGCCAGTTCGACCTCGGAATAGCGACAGATGGATTTAAATTAGCTAATGAAGCCACGGGTAGCGATATTAGCCTTCAAGGTGAACGTGACTATCTGATTGAGATCAATGGCGCTATTACTCAAGGTCAACTGCGGTTGCAGTGGAGTTACAGTAGTGATTGCTACCAGCCACAGACCATTAAATATCTCGCCGATAACTACCAAGTCCAGTTGCAACATCTGATTCGTCATTGTCAACGTGGTCCCCAAGGGGTGACGCCGTCGGATTTCCCCTTGGCCCAGGTGACTCAAGCGACTTTAGATGGGCTGTATCAGCAGTATGCTGGTTTACAAGATCTCTATCCCCTCAGTCCGATGCAACAAGGGATGCTATTTCATACTTTATCTGAACCAGAAAGTGGGGTTTACTTTCAACAATTGCAATGGACGGTGAGCAACCTTGACCCGAGGATTTTTCAAGCCGCTTGGCAATACCAACTGGAACGGCACCCGGTTTTACGCAGTGCCTTGTTGACGGTTCACCATCCGATGTTGCAAATCGTGTTAGCTAAAGTACCCTTGCCGTGGCGCGAACATGATTGGCGTAATTTAGCTAATGATAAACAACAATCTCAATTAGCGGCTTGGTTACAACAAGAAAGAACTCAAGGTTTTGAACTGAATCGAGCACCGCTCATGCGCTTCGATTTGATCCGCTTGACTGAACAGCGTTATGTGTTGATTCAACATTTCCATCATTTGTTGATGGATGGTTGGTGCTTGCCCATCTTGATTAGCGAAGTCCGCAATAGCTATTTGGCCTTCCAACAAGGACAAATGCCGCAATTGCCGTCATTACGTCCATATCGAGATTATATCGCTTGGTTACAGCAGCAAGATACCAAAGTAGCACAACATTATTGGCAACAACGGTTGGCTGGTTGGACTGCGCCTACCCCAATTCCGATCCTTAATCATAAAACGAAACCCCCGGTTTACCAAGAAATTTACTATGCTCTCGATCCTAACCACACTCAAACACTGCAACGCTTTACTCGTGAACAACGGGTAACCCTCAATACGCTAGTTCAAGGCGTTTGGGCATTGTTACTTAGCCGCTATAGTCGGGAAGCTGAGGTTGGTTTTGGTGTCACCGTTTCGGGTCGTCATATTCCCTTAGTGGGTATTGAACGGATGGTAGGCTTGTTTATTAATACGTTACCGTTACGATTAGCAGTTAATCCTCAAACTGCTGTCATGGATTATTTACCACAAGTCCAAACCCAACACCAACAAGATCATCGTTATGCGCATACCCCCTTGTTTGAAATTCAATCGGTCAGCGAAGTGCCAAATAGTATCGCTTTGTTTGAAAGCTTGCTAATCTTTGAGAATTACCCGTTAGGTGAAACCTTAGAGCCATCGGCAACCAGTTTTCAAATTGAAGCGGTCGATGCGATTGAATATACGAATTATCCGCTTACCGTGGCGATTGTGCCAGAGGAATCGTTAGGCTTCAAAGTAAGTTATGATAGTCAACGTGTTAGCTGCGAAAGTATTGAACGGTTATGGGGACATTTCCAGACATTGCTTTTAGCTATGGTTGCTAATCCCAAGCAAGCACTCAGTCAGTTGCCCATGTTGACTGCAGAAGAAATGGAGCAATTGCAAGCGTGGAATCAGACGGCTATTGATTATCCTCACGACCAAACGATAGTTGACTTATTTGAGCAGCAGGTGGCTAAAACCCCCGAAAATATCGCGGTGGTGTTTGAAGACCAGCAACTCACTTATCAGCAACTCAACGCCAAAGCGAATCAATTGGCATATCAGCTATTGGCACATCATCATCAGCAGAACCTTCCTAATAATCCGTTGATAGCAATAGCTGTAGAACGTTCGTTGGAAATGGTCATTGGTTTGTTGGCCATTCTCAAAGCCGGTGGGGCTTATGTGCCGATTGATCCAAATTATCCGCCCGCACGGATTCGTTATATGTTAGAAGATAGTGCGGCACCATGCTTGTTGACACAGCGGCGGTTGTTGGCGCAGTTGCCGGTAGCAGAGTTAGTGCATGAATGTGTGGTGGTATGTATCGATGAGGTCGATTGGACTGCACAGCCTTCGGCGAATCCGGTAGTGGGTCGTCAGGCAACCGATTTGGCTTATGTGATTTATACGTCTGGGTCAACCGGAAATCCCAAGGGGGTGATGATTGAACATCACAATTTATTAAATTTCTTGTTAGATATGCAACCACGCACGAGAATAACCACCAGCGATAAGCTGTTAGCTGTGACCACGTTGTCATTTGATATTGCCGCTTTAGAACTCTACCTACCACTGATTTCAGGGAGTCTGCTGTGCTTGGTAACTAAAGAAGCAGCGAGTGATGGCGCAATCTTGCAACAACAATTGCTCAGACACGATATTAATTTTATGCAAGCCACCCCGGCGACGTGGCAACTGTTGAAGCACAGTGGTTGGCAAGGAGATAATTTCCTAAATATTCTTTGCGGTGGTGAAGCACTTTCTCCAGAATTAGCCAATTATTTGTTAGAAAATAGCCATGGTTTGTGGAATGTTTATGGGCCGACTGAAACGACCATTTGGTCAGCGGCCTATTTGATTCCAACAACCTTAAACGCTTATCCCTCAATTGGCCACCCCATCGCTAACACCCGTATTTACATCCTGGATGTTCATCACCAACTCCAATCCCCTGGCCTTCCTGGCGAACTGTGCATAGCCGGTGCTGGCTTGGCGCGCGGCTACCTTAATCGCTCTGAACTCACCGCTGAAAAATTTATCGAAGTCGAACTGTTCGGTAAAACTGAGCGTATTTATAAAACGGGTGATTTAGCTCGCTGGTTACCCGATGGCAATTTAGAATATCTGGGACGTCTTGATCACCAAGTTAAACTTAGAGGTTTCCGCGTCGAACTGGGCGAAATTGAAGCCATACTCACTCAACATCCAGTGGTCAAAGAAGCAGTAGTGAATTTGTTAGAAGTTGATGATAATAAGCGATTAATCGCCTACTTTACTACCGTTGCTACCTTGCCGGATTTAATAATTAATTTAAAAGATTGGTTGAAGGCACGATTACCTGACTACATGATTCCTAGTCAGTTCATGGTGTTAGAACAATTACCCTTGACTCCAAACGGTAAAATTGATCGTAACGCCTTGCCGGCGCCAACAACTGAAATCACCACTGATACCAAACCAGCTACACCAACAGAAGATTTATTGGCCAGTTTATGGGCCAATGTTCTCAAACGCGAAAGCATTAATCGACATGATAACTTCTTTGAACTTGGTGGCCATTCCTTACTAGCGACGCGACTGATCTCGCAGATTCGAGATAGTTTTCAAGTCGAATTACCAGTGCGGGTGGTGTTTGAACAGCCTCAATTATCAGAATTAGCTAAGACCATTGCGACAGCAATCGGTAGCACTCCGTTACCACCGATTGGAAAACAACCAGCTGATGCACCCAAAGTCTTATCGTTTGCCCAGCAACGGTTATGGTTTTTAAATCAGTTAGAGGAAAATAACAGTGCCACCTATAACATGCCAGCAGCTTTATACTTGTCTGGTCAAGTAAAGGTGGCTGCTGTACAACAGAGTTTACAGTGGTTGCTCGAACGTCATGCGAGCTTGCGGATGATTTTTCCGAGCCATGATGGTCAAGCCACGGTACAAATTGTAGAATTTAATTCACGAGAAGTTCTGCAAATTCACGATTTACGCCACCAACCAGAAGAAACACACCACGATGTTATTCAAAACCGCATTAACCGCCATGCTCTCAAACCCTTTGATTTAGAACACGGTCCGTTATTCAAAGCCGATTTGTTATTACTGGATGAGTTCCAATCGGTATTATTGCTTAATTGGCACCACATTATCAATGATGGTTGGTCGATGAGGATATTTATTCGCGATTGGCAACACGCCTACACCACGTTTGCTCAGAGTAAATTACCGAACTTACTACCGCTCACTCTTCAATATAGCGATTATGCGGCATGGCAGCGGAAATGGTTACAAGGCAAAGTGTTACAGCAACAACTGGCTTATTGGCGTCAACAATTGGCCGGGGCACCCGAATTACTCGAATTGCCAACTGATAAACCGCGACCACCGCAGCAAAGTTACCAAGGCGCGTATTATGCCCAGCATTTGTCACCGACACTCACAGCGAAAATCACGACCCTGAGTCACCAGCAAGGAGTAAGTGTGTTCATGACCTTGTTGAGTGCCTTTTATCTGCTGCTCTCGCGTTACAGTCGTCAAGAAGACCTCTGTGTGGGTAGTCCCATTGCCAACCGCACGCACCTCCAAACAGAAGATCTGATTGGTTTTTTTGTCAATACGCTGGTGCTTCGTAGCCAGCTCCAACCTCAACAAAGTTTCTTGGAACTATTACAAGCTACTCGCCAAACTTGTCTAGCAGCTTATGCTCATCAGGAACTGCCGTTTGAAATGTTGGTAGAACAACTACAATCCAACCGTAGTCCGAACCATAACCCGTTGTTTCAGGTAGTATTGGTTCTTCAGAATCAGGAACCAGTAGAACTGACTTTGCCCGGTTTAGATGTCACTACCTTAAAACCCAATTATCCCATTGCCAAATTTGATTTAACCTTATACCTGGAAGAACAAAATGGGCAACTGCATGGTTCTTGGGAATATGCCACTGATTTGTTTGTAGCTGATACGATTAAGCGAATGGCGGGACATTTTGAAGTTCTGCTGACAGCTATCGTTGCTAATCCCACGCAAGCGCTTTATCAGATACCGATGTTAACTGTTGCGGAAATAGAACAATTGCAAGCGTGGAATCACACCGTGGTTCCTTATCCTCGCGACCTGACGGTAGTCGATTTATTTGAGCAACAAGTGGAAAGAACTTCTGATAAAGTGGCAGTGGTATTTGAAGATCAGCAATTGACTTATCGACAACTCAATGCCAAAGCGAATCAATTGGCGCACCAGTTATTGACACTTCAACCACAGCACCACTTTGCTAATAATCCGTTGATAGCGATAGCGGTAGAACGTTCGTTGGAAATGATTATTGGGTTGTTGGGGATCCTTAAAGCGGGTGGGGTTTATGTGCCAATTGATCCGAGTTATCCGCCGGCACGGATTCGTTATCTGTTAGAAGATAGTGCGGCACCATGCTTGTTGACACAGCGGCGGTTGTTGGCGCAGTTGCCGGTAACAGAGTTAGCGTCGGAGTGTGTGGTAGTGTGTGTGGATGAGGTTGATTGGACTGCACAGCCTTCAGCAAATCCGGTAGTGGGTCGTCAGGCGACCGATTTGGTTTATGTGATTTATACGTCCGGATCAACCGGAAAACCCAAGGGGGTGATGATTGAACATCATAATCTATCCAATTTCTTATTGGATATGCAACAACGTACTAGAATAACCACCAGCGATAAGTTGTTGGCTGTAACCACGTTATCATTTGATATTGCCGCTTTAGAACTTTACCTACCACTAATTTCAGGGAGTCTGCTGTACTTGGTAACTAAAGAATCAGCGAGTGATGGTTTAGTCTTGCAACAACAACTGCTCAAATACGATATTAATTTCATGCAGGCTACTCCAGCGACGTGGCAACTGTTGAAGCATAGTGGTTGGCAAGGAAATAATTTTCTAAATATTCTTTGCGGTGGTGAGGCACTTTCTCCAGAACTGGCTAATTATTTGTTAGAGAATAGCCATGGTTTGTGGAATGTTTATGGGCCGACTGAAACGACCATTTGGTCATCGGCCTATTTGATTCTAACAACCTTAAACGCTTATCCCTCAATAGGCCACCCCATCGCTAACACGCGCATCTACATCCTTGACGCCCACAACCAACTCCAACCCCCCGGCATTCCTGGCGAATTATGTATAGCTGGTGCTGGTCTCGCCCGTGGCTACCTTAATCGACCCGATCTTACTGCGGAAAAATTTATCGAAGTCGAACTATTCGGTCAAACGGAGCGTATTTATAAAACGGGTGATTTAGCTCGTTGGTTACTTGATGGCAATTTAGAATACCTGGGCCGTCTGGACTACCAAGTCAAACTGAGAGGTTTTCGTATCGAACTGGGCGAAATTGAAGTTGCTCTCACTAAACATCCTCAGGTACAAGAAGCAGCAGTCATTATTCGAGAAGAACATGAGGAATTTGATGATAAGCGTCTATTAGCTTATTTCGTACCTCAATTATCTAATGATTCGGAAACAGTTAATAACGAATCCCCAGTTGAATGGCTCGAACAATGGCAACAGATATGGAATGGGACTTATAGTCAGTCAGCTTCGTCTGAAATCGATCCCCAATTTAATACCATTGGTTGGAACAGTAGTTATACGGGTTTACCCATTTCAAAGGCTGAAATGAAAGAATGGTTAGACGGTACAGTTGACCGAATTTTATCCAAGTCTCCTCATCGCATACTAGAAATTGGTTGTGGTACCGGGATGTTACTTTTTCACCTTGCACCTCATTGTAATCACTATACCGGCACTGATATTTCTTCTGAAGCATTGTATTATATTGAGCAGCAGAAAAAAACCTGGGAATTTGGCTCAAAAGTAACCCTTTTCCAAAGTACAGCTGATAATTTTAAATACCTTAAATCAACTTCCTATGATGCCATTATTCTTAACTCCGTCATTCAGTATTTCCCTTCTATTGATTATTTAATCACCGTGTTAGCTAGTGCGATAACGGTAGTCGCTCCTGGTGGCTTTATCTTTATCGGTGACGTTCGTAATTTCCAGCTTTTAGAAGCTTTTCATACCTCGGTACAGTTCTATCAGGCTCATGATTCACTTTCTTTAGTGGAATTGCGACAACGGGTACAAAAAGAAGTACGTAAAGAAAAAGAGTTACTTATTGATCCCGATTTTTTTATAGCACTAAAACACCGCTGGCCACAAATTACTCAAGTTCAGATTCAACTGAAATCTGGATATGCTCATAATGAGATGACCCGGTTTCGCTACGATGTAACACTTTACCTTGGCGATAAGTCTACACTAGAGAATCAAATTCAAGAGAAGCAAATTCAATGGTTGGATTGGCAAAATGACAACCTAACTTTAACAAAAGTACACCAAATTTTAGTTAAAGAACAACCCGATATCATTGGATTCCAAGAAATACCTAATGCTCGTCTGGTGGCGGAGATGAAAATACTGGAACAACTCGCTCATCCCGAGGAAACCGTACAACAGTTACGAACCTTACTCAGCAACTTTGATCAAGGGACGGAACCAGAAGATTTTCATGCGCTAATTCAAGAATTAGCTTATAAAATATATATTAATTACAATGATAGGTATAGTTATAACGTTGTGTTTCAACACCAAGATTCTCATGGCATCTTAAATTTTGAAGAGCATAGTCATGCTTCTGAACGTTCTTGGCATAGCTATGCTAATAATCCGCTCCAAGAGACTATAGTCGAACATCAATTGGTATCACAGTTACGTGATTTTTTGAAACAAACTTTACCTAACTATATGATACCGTCCGCATTGATACCATTGGAATCTATGCCGCTGACACCCAATGGTAAGATTGATCGAAAAGCCTTGACTCAGTTATCAGTAGACCCTGATTTATCAGTAGGTGAATTGGTTACTCCTCAGACTCGAGAAGAGCAGTTATTAGCCAATATTTGGGCAGAAATATTGGGGATTAAGCAAGTTGGTATTCACAATAATTTCTTTGATCTCGGTGGGAATTCAATGCTTATAATTAGAATGCAACATAAGTTATCAGAATTTTTTGACCAAAAAATATCAGTAGTGGAACTATTTGAGCATCCAACTATATATCGTTTGGCACAACATCTCACCTTGAAGCAGACAAAACCAGCTACTCAGAGAACTGATAACCGTCATACCTATCAAATGGTTATAAGACAACAAAAACAAAAACGACAACAGCACCGTTTAAAAAAATTAGGACAATCCAATGACAGAATCACACTTGACTAGGGACTCTGATATAGCCATTATTGGTTTATCCTGTCGGTTTTCTGGTGCAAACGATAGCGATGCTTTCTGGCAAAATCTTCGAGGTGGTATCGAATCAGTTACGTTTTTCTCAGACGAAGAATTAATTGCCACCGGTATCGAATCAACAACTTTAAAACAACCGAATTATGTTAAAGCCGGTGCGATATTAGCTAATGTGGAACTATTTGATGCAGAATTTTTTGATTTCAGTCCGAGAGAAGCCGAAATCACCGACCCACAACACCGTATTTTTTTAGAATGTGCTTGGGAGAGCCTTGAAAACGCAGGTTATGCTCTTCAACCCAATGATAGTGTCATCGGTGTTTATGCTGGAGTGGGTACGAGTAGTTATTTGCTTAATAATCTTTATCCCTATCGTGATACTTTAGCAGACATTTACTCTCTCATGATTGGCAATGATAAAGATTATTTGCCAACGCGCGTATCTTATAAACTCAATTTGAGAGGACCGAGTATTAATGTTCAAACCGCTTGTTCAACGTCATTAGTCGCGATTCATTTGGCTTGCCAGAGTTTGCTGAATGGTGAATGTGATATGGCTTTAGCCGGAGGTATTTCAATTTTCTTACCTCAGAAAAGCGGTTATTGGTACCAAGAAGGAATGATTCATTCTCCGGATGGCCATTGTCGTGCTTTTGATGTCAAAGCACAAGGTACAGTAGATAGTGATGGTGTTGGTATTGTGGTATTAAAAAGATTAGCAGAGGCTCTCGCAGATGGTGATCACATTCATGCCGTTATCAAAGGTTCTGCTATTAATAATGATGGTACCTTAAAAGTCGGTTATACCGCTCCTAGCGTCGAGGGACAAGCCGCTGTGATTTCAGAAGCACAAGCTATGGCTGGTATTGAAGCTGAAACCATAAGCTATATAGAAGCACATGGCACGGGTACCAAACTAGGCGATCCCATTGAGATTGCTGCACTGACTAAAGCTTTTCGGGTGAATACTAACAAGAAAGGTTTTTGTGCCATTGGTTCGGTAAAAACCAATATTGGACATACCGGTGTTACCGCGGGTGTCGCCGGTTTGATTAAAACCGTTTTAGCTCTGAAACATCAGTTGTTGCCACCGAGTTTACATTTTGAGCAACCCAATCCTCATATTGATTTTGCCAATAGTCCCTTTTATGTTAATAAGACTTTATCAAAATGGAATAGCAATGGAACCCTTCGTCGAGCCGGGGTGAGTTCTTTTGGTATCGGTGGAACGAATGCTCATGTTATTCTCGAAGAAGCACCCGTTGTTGAAGTTTCAGGATCCTTACGTTCTTGGCAGTTATTGGTACTCTCAGCCAAAACCCCAACCGCACTAAATACGACTACCGCTAATTTAGCTAACTATTTAACACAACATCCCGATATCAATCTAGCTGATGTAGCTTATACCTTGAGTAAAGGACGCCAAAGTTTCCAGCAGCGACGGATATTGGTTAGTCAGAGTACTCTAGCGGCCGCTACTGCGCTTCAGATGCTCGATCCTCAAAAGGTATTTACCGCTTCTCAACCACGGGTAAATAGACCAATCATATTCATGTTTTCTGGGCAAGGCGCACAATACGTTAATATGGCTTATGAACTTTATCAAACTGAACCCAATTTTCGGAAGGAAATTGATAATTGTGCCAATTACTTGAAACCACAGTTAGGATTAGATTTACGCCAAATTTTGTACCCAAGCTCAAAACAACTGGCGGCAGCAACCCAACAAATCAACCAAACGGCACTCACCCAAGCGGCTTTATTTGTCGTAGAATACGCCCTCGCTAAATTATGGATAAGCTATGGAATATACCCGCAAGCGATGATTGGTCACAGTATTGGTGAATATGTCGCTGCGTGTTTGGCTAACGTATTGTCGCTAGAAGACGCCTTATCATTGGTTGCTATTCGTGGGCAGATGATGCAATCCTTACCCACGGGATCGATGTTAGCGGTATTATTATCGGAATCGGAATTACAACCTTTCTTGCACCAAGGACTAGCTTTAGCCGCAATTAATGGGCCTCAACGCTGCGTTATATCTGGTCACACTGCCGCAGTAGAAGCGTTACAGAATCAGTTAACTCAACAAGGGGTAGAGTGTCGGCGTTTACTTACTTCTCATGCTTTTCATTCCGAGATGATGACTCCAATTTTGGCTACCTTTACAAAGCAAGTCCAACAAATAACGCTTAAAGCACCACAAATTCCCTATATTTCTAATGTGACTGGCACTTGGATTACTTCAGTTGAAGCAACTAATCCTAATTATTGGGCTACTCATTTACGGCAAACGGTGCGTTTTGCGGCTGGATTACAAACCTTATTAGCTGATTCGAGGCGAATCTTATTAGAAGTTGGACCTGGACGAACATTAAGTACTTTAGCCAAACAGTATTCTGATAAAGTAGCTAAACACAGTGTATTGTCTTCATTACGCCATCCACATGATAACCAAAGTGATATTGCATTTTTATTAAATACCTTGGGCCAACTTTGGTTGATGGGCGTCTCAGTAGATTGGTCGGGATTTTATGCCAATGAGCGTCGTCAGCGGTTGCCCTTACCAACGTATCCGTTTGAGCGGCAACGTTATTGGATTGATCTACCGAAACCAACTGATAAAAACATTCAACCACTTACCATTCCTCAAGAAAATCCTGGAGTTAAATTCAAAGCAACAATTAATACCCCTTTGATTTCACAAGCCCATTTTCGCTCAGAACAACTAAGCCATGTTTACATTACCCCCCGCAATAAGGTTGAAAAACAGATTGCCAAAGTGTGGCAAGAAGTATTTAGTATCGCTTCACTAGGTATTCATGACAATTTTTTTGAACTTGGTGGCGATTCCCTAATCGCAGTATCCCTTGCCATCAAGTTACGTGACCTTCTGCAAATTTCATTACCTCCCCAAAGCGTATTACAATCTCCCACCATCGCACAGTTAGCCGAATTAATAGTAAGTCATCATTCTGATTTTAATGCTTCTAAACAACCCTTGCAGACAGTTTCGCCTTTAGTTGCTATTCGCTCTACCGGTTCAAAAGTACCTTTTTTTTGCATTCATCCGGTGGGTGGCAATATTTTCTGTTATACCGAGTTGGCGCATTATTTAGACTTAGAACAACCTGTATATGGATTACAAGCTAAAGGTTTAGATGGTCAAGAGGAACCTTTGACTCAAGTAGAAGATATGGCAAAAGAATACCTAAATGCCTTACAACGCATTCAACCACATGGTCCATACCTACTAGGGGGTTGGTCTTTCGGAGGAGTAGTGGCTTTTGAAATGGCGCAACAGTTGCGGAAACAAGATCAACAAGTTGCCCTTCTTGCTTTATTCGATATTGGACCACCGCTTAAGATTTCTCAGTTAGTAACAGAAGCTACTTTATTAACATGGTTTGCTATTGATTTAGGTATTTGTGTTGATTCAGAAGCTTCTTTATGGTTGGATACTCTAGAAAATTTGGAGTCTCAAGAGCAATTATTCTATTTCTTAACTCAAGGTAAACAAGCTAAAATTCTACCGGCAACAACTGAAATTCGGGATATTCAACCATTAGTGCAAGTGTTTAAAGCTAATCTCCAGGCTTTACAAAATTACATACCACAACCATATCCAAATTCAATTACTTTATTCCGGGCTACCGAATCATTCAATTTCTTAACAAGCGTTCTATTAGAATCTAGCTATTCTTTGTTGGAATGGGGTAAGTTGTCTCAAGAACCCTTAGAAATTTATACTGTATCAGGCTCAAACCATTATACAATTCTTGCTAAACCCTATATTGAACAAGTTGGAAAACAACTAACACATTGTATTAAAAAAGTTCAATCCAAAACCATCTAATTCATTTAATAAGGAAATTAATATGATATCGACTTGGCTATTTAAACTACGAAAATATGTAGCAATTGTTGCTAGCTTAGGTCTGCCTCTAATGGGCATAAGTAGTTCCAGTGCAGAAGAAACCGCCTTTATAAACACTTTACCGCTTTATAGTCCTAAAATCGACCCCAACTCTGACCCTAGTAAAGCCAATTCTGACAATGATACTATCCTCGGCACCATTACACTACCCTTATGCCGATTTCAAGGAGATGAGAAAACATTATACTCAGGTACCTTGAAACTTAATAAAAAAACGCTGGATTCCATAGAATACCACCAAGTACCTAGAACTACCCAAACTGAATTTGATGACGGTTTTCCAGAAGATATTGCTCAAGAGTTACAAGATTTGATGGAAAATACAGTGAAGCAAAACCAAGTCCCAGGCGCAATTATTTTAGTCAACTATCAAGGCAAAGTTTGGCGCGGTGTTGCGGGAAAGTCACGTATAGATGACAAATCGCAAGTATTTTTAAACAAATTTCGGGTAGGTAGTGTTACTAAAATGTTTGTGGCTTCAATCGTATTGGCGTTGATTCAAGACCCCAAAAATAACTTAACCTTGGATGACACTATGGAAAAGTGGTTCCAGAATGAAAGTTGGTATTCTAACATGCCTAACGGTGATAAAATCACCATTCGGGATTTGCTACGCCACCAATCAGGATTGTATAACTATACTGAGTCATCGGAAATAATAGCAAGTATGTATGAAACGCCGATGAGAATTTTTACTCCACAAGAGTTATTGGCTGTTTCTTTTATTCACGGTTCCCAATTTGAACCGGGCACCCAATATAGTTATTCCAACACCAATTATATCCTAGCAGGCTTACTGATAGAGAAGATTACTCATCGTTCGGTAGCTGAAAATATCAATTCTCGAGTTTTAGAACCAACCGGAATGTTTAATACCTCATTTCTGGATGATGCTGGTATTCCTTATTATTACAGTCATGGTTATACCTATTTGGGTCAAAATATATTACCAAAAGATATCACTTTTTCCGAACCTTCAGTAGCATGGGCGGCTGGAGCAATCGTCTCTAACAGTACCGATCTAGAAGATTTTACTCGTTTACAAGCTATGGGGAAAATTTCTCCATCTGAAGAATTATCGAAACAATTACAAGAGGAAAGATTTAGGTTTGCTAACCCATCAAACTTAGAAACGTATAATGGGTGTAATCAGAAAGATTCAGAAAATGAGTTACTTTACGGAATGGGTATTTTCTGCTACTACGGGTATTTAGGGCATGAAGGTGTATTTCCAGGATATAATACCAGTACTTATTATCGTCCAAATGAAGAAAATGCAAATAAAAGCATTGGCATAACAATCAATTTAAATATAACTGATTCGCCAAAGATAACGGCAGGGGATCTTTTTTTAAAGATAGTTGGTATTCTTGATGAGAAAAATTCTCTACCTAGAAAAAAATTCTTATCCAATGGAAAGTTGCCCGATGGCAGGACACTTATCCAAGCTATGCTAGGTCTCAAAGCAGATGAGAAAGTCATTCCAAGTTTTTAAAGCAAAATATAACCTGATTTTCTTTCAGTCTATTGATGGCACTGTCATTTTTTTAGGTTGGCTTTCGGTTTATTGCCATTAATTAAGTTGCACCACTGTAGTTGCTTATTAAGGAAAAAATCATCATGCTTACTCTTCCTAACTATCAAGTCTCCGGCACCATTTATGAGAGTACCAACTCTATTATTTACCGTGGATTACGATCTGAAGATAATCAACCCGTTATCTTCAAAATATTAAAAGCCGATTACCCTACGATAGAAGAAGTAGCACGTTATCAACAAGAATATAATATTCTTCATGATTTGATCCAACTTGATGGTGTAATCAAGGTCTACAAGCTTGAAAAATATCAAAATACCTT
The DNA here is from genome assembly GCA_012032555.1 of Thioploca sp. Lineage (GTDB taxonomy): Bacteria > Pseudomonadota > Gammaproteobacteria > Beggiatoales > Beggiatoaceae > Thioploca. The sequence continues at coordinate 30,942 of JAAUSR010000028.1, read as the reverse complement.
AATTCTATGCTTAGAAGATTTTGGCGGGCAATCTCTAAAACAGTGGTTAACAGAACGCTCATTTAGTACAGAAGAATCTTTGCAATTAGCTATTCAAGCAGCCAACATTCTAGTTCAGATTCATCAAAATAATATTATTCACAAAGATATCAATCCATCCAATTTTATTTGGAACGCGATGACCCGGCAACTTAAACTCATTGATTTTGGTATTTCGAGCCGATTACGTCGTGAGAATCCTATACTCAAAAATCCTAACCAATTAGAAGGAACTTTGGCCTATATGTCCCCGGAGCAAACCGGGCGAATGAATCAAACCTTAGACTATCGTACTGATTTATATTCTTTGGGAGTTACTTGTTACGAACTGCTTACCAATCAACTTCCGTTTGACACTCAAGATTCTCTTGCTTTGGTCCATTCTCATCTTGCTAAAAAACCAACTGCTGTCAACGAAGTCAATCCTCAAGTACCGGCCATTGTATCTGATATTGTGATGAAGTTGATGGCAAAAGAGGTTAGGGAGCGTTATCAATCAGCTTGGGGTTTAAAATGGGATTTAGAAAAATGTCTCGAAGGTTTTAAACCCTCTCTCAATCTTAATAGTCTAAATTTCCAATTGGGCCAAAATGACTTTTCTGGTCAATTACAAATTTCCCAGCAACTTTATGGTCGTGACCATGAGATCAACACTTTGTTACAGGCTTTTGAACAGGTCAGTTCTGGCGCTACTAAACTCATATTAGTGGCTGGCTATTCTGGAGTTGGTAAAACCACTTTAGTCCAGGAAGTTCACCAACCGATGACGGCAAAGCGTGGTTATTTCGCCGCTGGTAAGTTTGATCAATATCAACGCAATGTTCCTTATTATGCTTTAACTCAAGCCTTCAATGAATTTTGTCACTACCTCTTGGCAGAAAACCCAGAACAGTTGAACCAATGGCGGAAAAAAATTTTAACCGCCATTGGTAGTAATGGGCAAATCTTAATAGATATTATTCCGCATTTGGAACTGATCATTGGTCCCCAACCGGCGGTTTCCTCAGGAGGTGCTACCGAGGCACAAAATCGTTTTAATTGGGTATTACAGCAATTTATGCAAGTGATTGCTCGGAAAGAGCACCCTTTTATTTTATTCATAGATGATTTGCAATGGGCTGATTTACCCTCACTCGATTTGTTAAAACGCTTAATAACCGATTCTAACCTCCAATATTTATTAATAATTGGTGCTTATCGGGATAATGAAGTGAGTATTACTCATCCGTTTATCATGATGATAAAAGATCTCACTGAAAGTCAAACTACGGTAGAGGCCATTCATTTAGACAATCTTGCTCTCAATGACGTTAATAGATTATTAGCTGAATCATTAGGATGTGATTTAGCAAGAACTCAAGAGTTGACTTCTTTAGTTTACGAAAAAACTCAAGGTAATGCCTTTTTTACTCGAGAATTTGTAAAATCTTTGTACACTCAAGCACTATTAGTTTTTGATTGGCAAACTCAACAATGGCAATGGGAACTCGAACAAATTGCTGCACAAGAAATGACAGATAATGTGCTGATATTAATGGTTAATAAAATTGAACAATTACCACAAAAGACTCAAGAAATTTTGAAATTGGCTGCCTGCATTGGTAATCAGTTTGATTTAAAAATCTTAGCTATCATTTCTCAACAGGCTCTTAAAGATATCTTCGCCTACCTCTTTTTAGTTCTAGAAGAAGGTTTACTTGTTCCTTTAGATAACAATTACAAATTGCTAGAATTCTCATTAGTAAAAACTCAAATTGCTACAGCCTATTTTAAATTTCAACATGATCGTATCCAACAAGCTGCTTATTCCTTAATTCCCCAAGAACAAAAGCAGGCCATTCATTTGCAAATCGGTCGTTTGTTACTAATACATATGACCGAAAATTTGTCAGAACATATCTTTGATATCGTTAATCAATTTAATAAGTGCTTACCGCTTATTAATGAAGAAAATGAAAAACTGAAGTTAGCGCGTTTGAACTTAATAGCGGGTCAAAAAGCGAAAGTTGCGACAGCTTATAAATCTGCTTTTGAATACCTAAATATCAGTCTTGATTTATTAGAAAGCAACTCTTGGCAAAAACACTACCCATTAAGTTTACAAATTTACACTGAAGCCACTGAAATAGCTTATCTCAATACCGACTTTGCTCAAATGGAGAAATGGGGACAAGTGGTATTGCAACAAGCACAAACGCTTCTAGAGAAGATACCCATTTATGAATTACAAATACAAGTTCATATGGCTCACAATAATCCACAAGAAGCACTGAATCTCGCACTCTTGGTTCTAAAATATTTAAATGTGAACTTTCCGGAAAACCCAAGTCAATTGGATTTTCAACAAGTGCTTACAGAAATTACTGTCAAGTTAGCAGAAAAACCAATTAATGTTTTTAGCAAGATGCTAATGATGACAGCGCCTGATAAATTAGCAGTGGTGCGATTACTTTCAACGGTAATGACGGCGTGCTTTGCCTTAGGGAAAGTGAATCTTTATGGACTGATGGCAGCTAAAATAGTCAATTTATCTATGATTTATGGCAATACGAAAGAATCTGCTATGGGTTATGTTGGTTGTGGTGTTACGTGTGGAGCGATAGGAAATATTGAAATGGCTTTTCAATTTGGTGAATTGGCTACTAAGCTGGTAGAACATCTGGGTGCTAAAGAATTAAAAGCCAAAGTATTAGAATTAAATAATTTTACCATAACACATACTAAAACACATGTTAAAAATACGCTTAAACCTTTACTCGAAGCTTATCAAACTGGTTTAGAAACCGGTGATATTGTCTATAGTGGTTATAGTGCATTTGTATACTGTTTCCATTCCTATTTATGTGGTAAGGAATTAATAGCAATCAAACAAGAAATTGAGTGCTATAATCATAGCTTAACTAAAACAAAACAGGAACTTAGCATTAGATATAATAAAATTATCTACCAAGTCATTTTAAGTCTATTAGAGCATAGACAAAACGATTCTTTTCTACATCATTTAATCCATCAATCACCTGGTCAAACAAATAGATTGTTGCTTCAACGAGAAGATGATAATGCTTCAACCCTTGTTTTATTATACGTCAATCAACTGATTTTCTGTTACCTGTTTCAAACATATCTTCAAGCTATTGAAAATGCGATATTAGCAGAAAAATATTTATTCGGCATGTCTAACTCATTATTAATCCCAGTATTTTATTTTTATGATTCTCTAACTCAGTTAGCACTATATCTCGACTCCTCTGTCACCGAACAACAAAATATTCTCAACCAGGTAAACTTTAACCAAGAAAAAATGGAAAAGTACGCCAAACATGCGCCCATGAACCATCTACATAAATTTCATCTGGTCGAAGCCGAGCGTTGCCGAGTGTTAAACCAAAATGGTGAAGCCAGAGAACATTATGATCGCGCTATCGAATTAGCTCGAGAAAATGAATATGTTAATGAAGAAGCTTTAGCCTCCGAACTGGCTGGCCGCTTTTATTTGGCAAGAGGAAACACCAAAATCGCTCAAGTCTATTTAAAGGATGCTCGTTATGCTTATCAACGTTGGGGGGCGGTGGCTAAAGTACAGGATTTAGACAATCGTTACCCACAACTTCTGGTACCAGCGACTACCAAGATACCAGGAACGATCACCACTACCTTTGAACCCAAAACTGTTTTAACCGATGCCGTTTTTTTAGATTTAAAAAGTGTAGTAAAAGCTTCCCAAACGCTATCTCGGGAGATGCGGTTAAATCACCTATTAAAAACCATGATACAAATTATTATTGAAAATGCGGGAGCAGAACAAGGGTATTTACTCTCAGAACAGGCTGGAAACTGGGTCATCGAGGTGAGTGAAAATTATGAGAAAGCAAGAGAAATTCAATTAGCTACTACAATTGTTAACTATGTGGCTCGCACTCAAGAAGCGATAGTGTTAAATAATGCTACCAAAGAAGGTCAATTTACCCAAGATCCCTATATTATTAGCCATCAACCCAAATCGATTCTTTGTGTTCCTTTAATCAATCAAAATAAATTGGTTGGTATCGTTTATTTAGAAAATAATCTGACCATAGGAGCCTTTACGCCAGAACGGGTTGAAACGGTACAATTATTAGGTGCCCAAGCCGCTATTTCACTAGAAAATGCCCGTTTATATGAAAACTTAGCAGAATATAACCGTACGCTTGAAAGCAAAGTTGAAGAACGTACTCAAGAACTATCTCAAACGTTGGAACATCTCAAGGCCACTCAACAAGAACTGATTCAATCTGAAAAAATGGCCGCTCTGGGTCAACTTATTGCTGGGATTGCCCACGAAATTAATACTCCACTGGGTGCTATTCGTGCTTCTATCAACAATATTAGTGATGCCCTTAATGATTCTATTCACCAACTACCCCAGCTACTTCGAGAACTAAGCGTTGAACAACAGGAGCGGTTTTTCACATTTACCCAACAAGCTTTTCAACCGAAATCTCCCTTGACATCTCGAGAAGAACGCCAGTTAAAACGTGCGCTTATCAAGGAACTAGAAGAACAAGACCTTGAAGATGCTGATGATATCGCTGATACTTTAGTTGATATGGGTATCTATCGGGATATCGAGCCTTTTATCCCGCTATTGACCGCTGCTAACAGCGAGCTCATTTTGCAAGTGGCTTATGATCTTGCTACCCAACAAACCAATAGCCAAAATATTGAGACCGCTGTTGAAAGAGCCTCGAAAATTATTTTTGCGCTCAAAAGCTATGCCCGTTATGATCATTCTGGGCAAGCCGTTAAAGCAAATCTCATAGAAGGTCTTAATGTGGTACTGACCTTGTATCATAATCAATTGAAACACGGTATTGAATTAACTACCAATTATCAGGAGATACCAGAAATTCTGTGTTACCCAGATGAATTAAATCAAGTCTGGACTAATCTTATTCATAATGCTATTCAGGCGATGAATAACCACGGACAATTAGACATTGAGGTGTTCTCACAGGCAGAACAAGTGGTAGTTCAAATCACCGATTCTGGGGTAGGTATTCCAGCAGAAATTAAAGACCGTATTTTTGAACCTTTTTTTACCACCAAAGGAGCGGGGGAAGGGAGTGGTTTGGGACTCGATATTGTTAAAAAAATTATCGATAAACATCAGGGAAATATTATGGTCGAGAGTCAACCGGGCAAAACCACCTTTAGTATATTTTTACCAGTGATAATAACTTAAAATAAGATAAACTTAACAGCAGTGGTCCCTCAAAACTGGAGATGAATATGTCCGATAAAAAAGTAATTTTATGTGTTGATGATGAGAAAACCATTTTAAAAAGCCTCAAAGCACAACTTAAAAAGCACTTTAGTAAAAATTATACTTATGAATGTGCTGAAAGTGCTATTGAAGCTTTAGAGATCCTTGAAGAGTTAAGCAAAGATGGTGTGCAAATTATGGTCATCGTTTCAGATTGGTTAATGCCGCAAATGAAGGGTGATGAATTCTTAGTCCAGGTTCATCAAAAGTTTCCCAATATTACTAAAGTAATGCTCACCGGACAAGCCAATGAAGATGCCATTGAACGGGCACGACGTGAAGCTAACCTTGGTTATTGTATACATAAACCTTGGAGTGAACAAGAATTAATTGCAGTTCTAGAATCTAGTTTGGGTAATACGTGATCAAAATATGAGCACTGAGGCGCTTGAGGAATGGCAGTTATCATACCTATTCTGATTTTAAAAATATTGTGGGCACAGATATCAACCTGATGGTCCTTCTGCCGGTCAAGATTTTGGCTAACTATTTCAATATTTATCTCAAAAATTAAACGAATTTTCATGTTAATTGAACTGACTTTAATCAGCAGTGCGGCATCTTACTGGCTAACCCATTACTATGATAAATCTCGTACCAATCAAGCACTGGCAAAGAACCTTCATTCTTCACCAACTAAACAGTTTAGTCCTAAACAACTCTTCCAAGATGTGAAAAGTGCCTTAAGTAGCAAGGAACGTCAACAACAGTTAAATGCCGATCCGAGTTCAATAAGCCAAAGCTTGCAAAAAGCTCAGCAACATGTTAACCGTAATCTATTGATTTCTGTGGGAACAGTTATAACTGCTTTCTTAGGGGGAATGTTTCCTCTGTTTACGGTACTCAGTATCATTGGCGTGCTGTACTTATCAAGAAATATGTTTCACTTTATTTGGCGTGACTTTCAAGCCGGGCGGTTGGTTAGCCTATTTTTAGTTAATGGTATTTTAATGTTGGGTATGCTGGCTAATGGCCATTTAATTTTAGCGGCTTTGGCTGGTTTAATCGGTGGATTTATTGTTAAAATTATCGAACAGACTGAAGATCAGTCTAAAAAACAACTCATTAATGTTTTTAGTGATCATCCGTCACGGGTGTGGCTCGAAAGAGACGGTGTAGAAATCGAAGTCGATTTTACTCACATTCAGGTGGGTGATATGGTGATCGTCAACGCCGGAGAAATTGTTCCGGTGGATGGGCAAATTCAGGACGGTTTGGCAATCATTGACCAGCATCTCCTTACCGGCGAAAGTCAGCCAGTGGAAAAAGCTGCTGGTGATCAGGTGTTTGCCGCAACGCTGTTATTATCCGGGCGCCTTCGCATTCAAGTTGAAATGGCCGGCGAAGAAACGGTTGCTGCCCAAATCGGTCAAGTACTTAATAACACTCAACACTATAAAGATAAACTAATTATTCGTGGACAAAAAATTGCGTATACCTTTTTGCCCGTCGAATTAGGCATCAGTGCGGTCACTTGGCTACTAAGGGGATCAGGAGATGCGCTGACAGTACTTTGGTCAGCCTTGGGTGCTAACATGATTTACTTAGGTCCTATCAGTGTATTGAGCTATTTACAACTGCTCTCTCGCCGTGGCATTCTGGTCAAAGATGGTCGGGTATTAGAATCCCTGCGTCAAGTTGATACGGTGATCTTTGACAAAACTGGCACCCTGACTTTGGAACAACCCACGGTTGGTAAAATTCACTGTTTAGGTGATTGGGATGAGAATACGCTATTAGCTTATGCGGCAGCGGCTGAATATCGGCAATCACATCCCATAGCCAAAGCAATTATAGACCAAGCTGCCAGTCAACACCTAGAAATACCCAGCTTAGATGAAGCCCACTATGAAGTGGGTTATGGCATCAAAGTCAGGATTGACGGTCAGCTGATTCGAGTGGGTAGTGCCCGTTTCATGAGCCGCGAAGGCATTGAACTACCCGAAGTGGTACAATTTATCCAAACGCCGGCAGAAACCGAAGGATTTTCGCTAATTTATCTGGCTATCGAGCAACAACTTAGTGGTATCTTGGAAATGCACCCTAACCTTCGTCCCGAGGCCATTGAAATCCTTCGCTACCTGAAACAACGCGGGATGAAACTTTACATTATTTCAGGTGATCACGAACATCCCACGCGGCGAATGGCAGAAACTTTGGGTATTGAACACTACTTTGCTGAAGTTCTACCTGAAAATAAAGCCAACTTGGTTAAGCAACTGAATGAACGAGGCCAATTTGTTTGTTTTATTGGCGATGGCATTAACGATGCGATTGCGCTCAAATCGGCCCAAGTATCCATTTCTCTTAAAGGAGCGGCTACTGCGGCTACGGATACCGCACAAATCATCCTGATGGATGGCACTCTAAACCATCTTCAACAACTGTTCCACTTAGCCGATGAATTTGAAAATACTATGCATTCTAATTTTCTCACTACCATTGTACCTGGGGTGATCTGTATCAGCGGGGTATACTTCTTACACTTTAATCTTGCAATTGGAATGGGGATATACTATATCGGCAGTGTGGTGGGGTTATCTAATACGCTATGGCCACTGGTGAAGCATCAAGAGGCAAAGCCGAAAGTATCGAGTAACTTGACTATGTCTCTTCAGCCTCACTCCCCTTAAATGTGAATCAAAAGCTGGGATGAAAAAATATCCCGAAAAATAATGAAAGGTAAGGTGATGAATTGTTGGTTCAAGTTCATCAAAGATTTCCTAATATTATTAAAGTAATGCTTACCGGACAAGCCGATGAAGATGCCATTGAATGGGCACAACGTGAAGCTAACCTCCATTATTGTTTACATAAACCTTGGAGTGAGCGAAAATTAATTGAGATCCTAGAATCCAGTTTGAATAACATGTGCTCAAAATAGGGTACCATCCAGTATAAAACTGAAGTATTGATAAATTAAATTTGTTCCGGTATTGAAGGAAAAATAATGAAAAAACCGGTAATTTTTTGTATAGATGATGAAAAAATGATTCTCACCAGCCTCAAAGAGCAACTAAAACGCCATTTTGGTAAAGAGTATGATATTGAAACAGTAGATAATGGTGAGGAAACTTTAGAAATTATTGAAAGTTTAGAAAAAGATAATATTGATATTCCAGTGGTACTTTGTGATCAAATTATGCCAGGGATCAAAGGTGATGTGCTATTGCAAAAAATTCATACCCGGTTACCGAAAACGTTAAAAATTTTGCTAACGGGACAAGCTGACGCGATTGCCATTGGGAATGCAGTTAATTATGCCAACCTCTATCGTTATATTGCGAAACCTTGGGAACAAATGGATCTGATCTTGACTGTTTCAGAAGCCACGCGAAGTTATTTCCAAGATAAACAACTAGAAGAACAAAATGCTATTCTTCAACAAATCAACCAAGAATTAGAACGATTCAATGCGACCCTAGAATGCCAAGTTAAGGAACGAACAGCGGAATTAGAAGCGCAAAAAATTGAGTTACAGCAAAAAAATGCCCAATTACATGAACTCAACGCCAGCAAAGATAAGTTTTTCTCTATTATTTCGCACGATCTGAGAAGTCCATTTCAAGCATTATTAGGATATTCTCAACTGCTCGAAGAGACCCTTGAGACTGCCAGTAAAGATGAAATCATATCTGATATCAAGAGATTACAAAAAACGGTTGAACAACTTTATGCGCTGCTGGAAAATTTACTCACTTGGTCAACAATCCAGCGGGGGATCATTAAATATCATTTGCAAGAGTTAGAATTAGATAAAGTAGTCGAATCTAATCTGGATCTGTTTACTCCAAAAGCTGAACAAAAACAGATTACTCTTAAAAACTCGATAACCAAAGGACTCATCGTTTATGCTGACAGCAATATGCTCAATACCATTCTGCGTAATTTGATTTCAAATGCTTTAAAATTCACGCCGACCGGTGGAATTGTTGAAATTTTAACCCGATCTCACTATGAAACCGATATAGAAATTACCGTATCAGATAGCGGTGTAGGTATCAAACCTGAAGATATTTCAAAATTATTCCATATTGATATGCAATATACAAATACGGGGACTGACGGTGAGCAAGGTACTGGGCTAGGTTTAAATCTATGTAAAGATCTGGTAGAAAAGAATGGTGGTACCATTTGGCTTGAAAGTGAAGTTGGTAAAGGAACTAACTTCAAATTTACTTTACCAAAGGTGATAAGAAATTCGGTAGTGTTCCTAAAGCAATGTTGATAGAATTATTCCCCGTTATGATAGCTCGAGATAACTTGATGATATGTCCTCATGGTGACCGACAAGCAATTATAAAAAGTCGTCATCATCATCTCCAAATTTGAAAAGACCTTGAGAGATAAGATTATCAAATTCACCCTTCCAACGATACCAATGAATGTTCGTTATCGGCGTTAAATTCTATTGCCCACTTGATTCCATTTAACGTCGCGCACCATTGGCAATTTTTTTCAAATTTAGTAACGCACGCAATATTTACGTCTTCCCCACGCCAGAAGCTCCAACCAATAAAGTCAACGGATTATCTAATTTCAATAATGTTAATTGCTATTCTGCGGCAGAATCCCAATATTCAAGTGATTTGATATACATATCTACTTTATTTGGAAACATCAAATAAATGCCACAAGATACGGTCAATGACATACGCCTTAGGACGTTTTGCCTCACTATAGCTATTCCCTAATTGACGAAACAGCGGCTCAATTTGTTGCTTTTTATTCATCAACTCTAGTTGAGTTTTAGCCTGGTCACGAGTGAGTTGTTTTAGTTCGTGCGCTAAGGCATTTATTTCTTCGGTTGCAGTTAGTTGTTGCACTTTATCTAATGGAAATACCTCTGACAAAATGTCAGATTCTCTGGAGAAATCAAATAAATGCCACAAAATACGGTCAATAACATATGCCTTCGGACGTTTTGCCTCACTACTGCTACCACCCAATTGACGAAACAGCGGTTCAATTTGTTGCTTTTTATTCATCAACTCTAGCTGAGTTTTAGCTTGATCACGGGAGAATTGTTTTAATCCATGCGTTAAAGTATCTATTCCTTCGGTTGCAGTTGGTGGCGGTGCTTTATCTAATGGAGATACCTTCTCTTCAGCAACAATTTCTTTCAACACTTGAACAACATCCTCTAAATAGGTTATTAGCTCATTGAGTTTATTTATTAATTTCTTGTTCATGATTTAATGCGTCGTAAAGTTTTTCGATGACTTGATAGATTTTACATTGAGGAATAAAGTGTTTCAAACATATACGAAGAGTATTTTTACCTTATTTCTTCCATTATATTTTCTTCACTGATAGTTCCCCATTTAGCATACTTTATATGGTTAAAAATAATACCTAATAATTTGGGAATGGCCAAAGTATTCTTATCTAAAAGATTTGTTCTTTCAATTATTTATTTGAAATTTTTAAAAATACTACTGATAGCTTTTGGAATGTGCGCCATTCCAATCGTAGATAAAATATTCTACTTATGCCACGATCACATCGTAATGCCGTTCAATGCATGACGTTGTTAATAATATGGGATGACCACAGCATTTTGCCCAGCATAATTTTTTTATAGTATGTGCAGAGAAATGGTGAGCAGCGCTTCGCTTTTGCTCACCCTATCTAACTCTTAATTCGTATTTAGGTTAGTTAAGACAAACCTACGAAAAGATTTTATATTTTGGAAGTTTTACTATCATACTCCTGCATTTGTTTCAGTAAGGTATTGTCACCTCGCTCAGCGGCACCAAAAACTTTTCTACTCCACCAATTATCTAGAATGTTCCATTCATAAAAACTAAAGCCATAGTTATCTTGCAATTGTTTACTTAAATTTTTCTGTTTAGATTTAGGCAAAGCAGAAACAAAGTGTCTTATTTCTACCCATTTTTCCAGAGAAATAGCCGGAGTACTGGTGGGATCTTTACCATCATGGAAAGCCTGAGCGACTTCTTTACCCAATTGGGCAAATTGACCTTGACTCGCATTGAAAAAGTAATAAGTATATACTTTACTTAAACCAAAAGTTTTGTCTGCTTTCATACGGTTAGTCCAGGCGGCACTGATTTTATCATACTGTTCTTGATTTAAATTAATCGGCTTTAACACCAATGGTTTTTTACCTTCGAAGTAAAGCAGCGCATTATTAATCTTAGCCCATTGTTCAAAGGAAATTCCTTCGATGGGTTCAAGTAATTGAGGATCTAAATTAGCTTGGATAGTTTCCAATTTCTCTTCTGAAGGTGGCGTAGATAAGATCTCATTCAAGTCAGCTGGAACTTGGCAATGGGGGGTTTTATGCAACGCTTGGGCTTGTTGGTAAAGTTGCCAAGCGGTTGGCATAACTTCATTTAAACTGGCTATACGGGTTTCATCGGCGGGGTGAGTTGAAAAGAATTCAAAAGGTTTTTCTTTATTTAACTGGCCCATCTTCTGCCAGAGGACAACACTTTCTTTGGGGTTAAAACCAGCCCGTGCCATTAATTGTAAACCTAATAAATCAGCTTCTTTTTCATGGAGACGGCTATAAGGTAATAAAATACCAAATTGGCTCCCTAAACCTAATGCGCCTTTGATCAAATCTCGGTTAGCCGATTGGCGGGTATCCGCAATGATCTCAACCAGTTCCAAACCAATATCAACCGCAGTTCGTTGCGACAGTCGCTCATTAGCATGTTGTGACAGAACATGCGCGACTTCATGACCAATAACCGTAGCTAAGCGATCCGGGTTATCCGCGATTTGAAATAAGCCAGTATGTACCCCGATCTTACCACCAGGTAACGCAAAAGCATTTGGATCTTCATCCAGAAAGACGACAGTTTCCCAACGAGTCGATTGAAAAGCACTCGCTGCTTTAGGGTCAGTCAGTTGATTACCAATTTCTGCAACAACAGCATTGGCAATACAAGCAACATATTGGTGGATAATCGGATTATCTAAAATGGGTTGCTCCTTTTTAAAATCGTCAAAAGCGCTAACACCCATTTTATTCATTTTATCTGCTGACATAAAGACCAGTTGAGGTCTGCCAAGTGGCGAAGTGACACAACTGCTAAGCAGTAAAATAATTATTATTAGAATATTTATTTTCATCGAGCTATCCTCAACCGAAATAAATGAGCCAATTGTTATTATGCTTATTGATTTAATCTATTTCTAATAGACATAATAGTTAATTTTATACCTAATTTTGGGTAATAAAATACTACTCATAAAAAAAGTCGGACCGCTCTGAGACTTAGTCCGACTTCGAGATAGCGTTTCATGAATTAAATCATTTAATTATCATAAATTTCGTCAGTTTGTGGATAGTTAATACAACCACATCCGTCCTTATCAAAAAAGGCTTTTTCATTGTCATTACAATCTAAGCTGATATTTTTACATTCCTTCGGATCTTCACTGACATAAAGTTTCAGGCTATTTAATACCACCGACTGCATAAATTTCTGAGTAATCGTATCGATATTTTTTAATTGCGACAAGTTATAAGCACGTGCATAAAAATCATAGACTATTTGTGCTTCCATACGGGGGATGATGGTATGAATTTCAAATAGATCGGGGGGATCATCCTTAACGATGGGTTTATTTTGAGTTGAGTCTGGGTTAGCTGTTTTAGCTGGATCGGCGGATTGATCTGGAGGAGTTAATTGATTGGGGTTAGCAACTTGATCTTTATTCGCTTTGATTTGGACAAAATATAACAAACCGCGTTCCCAACCTAAATCAATCATAAACGGACCAAGCCAATCACTTGATTTCGGTAACATCTGAGCAGGTTCCCACTCTTCCTGCTCCTCCTGTTCAACAACAGTCCACTTAAACCCCAACAGGGGAATACCTTGTTGATTAGGTGACCAAGCTAGATCTTTACCCTGTTGGAACCAGGTTTTAGGATATTCGATCGTAATCCCAGCTTCTTTAATTTGTAACGTTTGATATTTCAATGGAAAAATTTTCAATTCTCGTAGACAACCACATCCGGTCTTATCTGTAAAAGGTTTTTGGCCCGGTCCACAATTTAATTCGAGATTTACACAAGCTTGTGGATCTTTATGGATATAATTGTGCTCAACGGGCTTAGCAATCGTTGTTGCTGAAGTTGTTACAACAACACCTGGTTCGGTTGCAGCCACAGAATGAATAAGGGGTAGGCTGCCTATAATTAACATAAAAAAAATGCGAGATAATATTTTCATAATCCTTTAATAAATGAGTAAAATTGATTCAACCTATATAGTAAAAAAAGACTATGGTATGACACAAGAGGGAAAAAAATAATCCTTCTAGCCAGCAGCAGGAGAGGCCCCATTAAGTTAAAGAAAAACTTCCCCTCTCCTACCCGGAAAGGGGGAAGGGGAAAGGGTCAAATCTCATTAAATAATCAACCAATTTCTATCTTCTCCGGTAACGCTACTTGCGTATAACTGATTGATTGTAGTTCGATGCAAATTTCTAGTGCCACGAGACAAATCTCCTCGGCTATCGCTTAGTTAGCGTGGAGGCAAATAGCCAATATCAGCATTATTGTCTACTCCACCGGGTTGTCCATCCGCACCAAATGAATAAAGTGCAAAGGGATCGCCATCATTTCCCGGGATATTATATTGATAGGCATGATTCCACGGATCTAAAGGAATAGCCTCTTCTAAATAAGGACCTTTCCAAAGGGGTTTGATATTCTCATCATGAGGTGGTGTGCGTAACAGAGCTAACCCCTCTTCAGGCGTGGGCAGACGCCCTATATCTAAGCGTAAAGTTTGGAGTGCACCTTTCAATTGTTTAATTTGGATACTAGCGGTTTGCAATTTAGCTTTATCTACATTACCAAAGATTCTTGGTCCAACTAATCCCGCCAGTAATCCAATGATAACTAACACCACTAGCATTTCTAATAAAGTAAAACCTTGGGATTGAGTAAATAACATGGTTAGATTCCTATTCAGGGTCAATATATTTTTATTCTACGTGAGGAGCCGGTACCGGGTAAAGTGTTCTTATTTTTTAGTTTTTCTTAATTAATCTTTATGTTCACACCATTTGTGCCACATTTGTCGATAAGCAACTTCCATAGTATGGGTAAAATGATTAGCATCCATCAATGGCGAATGTAACATTTTTTCACGTAAGTTCAGACGTAACTCATTTAATTCTTCCCGATGCGCAGTTACCCATAATGCCATGTTAATGTATTCTCCAGGACTATAAGTAACAAAACGATCTAACCCCAGCGTTTTTAATGGCCCGCCACCTTTAGAAGCGGGTTTTGGACCCATCAACGTAATCACCGGTACTCCCATCCAAAGTGATACAAAAGTGGTTGTTGCTCCCATATGAGGAAAAGGATCTAAGCCCACATCCACTTGATGATGTAATTCCAGATATGGATAAAACGGTCTTATACCGGTAATGGTTAATTGCTCAGCAGCAACCCCTCGTTGAGTAAATGATAGCCTCACTTGTTGTTGAGTGCTTTCCTTGTCAGCATCTTTAATAACAATAAGTAAGCGGGCATGGGGTAAGGTTGTTAATATCTTTGCCCAAACATCAATAATGTAAGGGGTAACTTTAGAAAAATTATTAAAGGAAGCAAAGGTGATATGTTCCGATTGCAGCGCTGGTAAAGAATTGACTGGTGGGCTATTTTCTCGGTTAAATTTGACAATTCTATAAATCGGTAATCTTACTAATTTTTCAGTATGATAGATTTCTGTTTCTCCTGGTGGATCAATGACCTCATCTGTTAATTTGTAATCAATGGTCGCTAAACCGGTCGTTCCAGCATAACCTAAGTAGGTGACTTGTATGGGTGCGGGTTTACGCGCAAACACTAACAAACGATGTCTATCGGTATGTCCAGCTAAATCAACTAAAATGTCAATTTGATCGGTACGAATTTGTTTAGCAACTTGTTCATCTGATAAATTAATAATATCTCGCCAATGTTCAACATAACCTTGTAATCTTTGTGTAGCAGCGTCTGGGGTGAGAACATCGGCATAACAGAATATTTCAAATTCATCATGATGATGTGCCGCTAAGACCGGTTCCATATAGAAAGTGGTTGAATGATAGCGAAAATCGGGAGAAACATAACCAATTTTTAATCGGCGGTGTGGAGATTTATCGTTAGGGTGAGGTTTAATCTCTTTTTGCAAAGGTTTTGCATGTTGCTTAGCAAAATATAAATGTTCTGCAAATACGGTAGGCACATCGTAATCTAGAGAATAATGCATTGCCATCAGTAACCCACTATGGGCCATGTAATTATCGGGCTGAATCGTTAGGGCTTGGCGATAATGTTTGACCACAGCTTCTAGTTTTCCCAAACGAAAGAAAGTTCCCGCTAAAGTAATGTGTACCTCAGCACAATTGGGATCAATTGCCAGAGCTTGTTGGCAATAAGCTATCGTTTCATCCAATTTCCCTTGTTCAAATAGAATACCAATGAGAGAAAGATAAGCGTCGAGATAATCCGGTTTAATCGTAATTAATTTAGCAAAACAAAGCGTTGCCGGTTCTAATTCTCGCTGAGAAAATAATAAAGTTCCCAGATTAAAGTAAGCTTTAACATAGTTGGGATCAATGGCTAAAGCACGTTGATAATGAGTGACCGCCGCTTGAAATTGACCCTGTTCCTTCAAAGCTAAAGCTAGGTTATTATGCGCTTTAGCAAACTGAGGATTAATGGCTAAGGCTTGTTGATAATTGGCAATGGCTTTTTCAAGCTGATCTTGCTCTCTGAATAACTCGCCTAAATTGGAATAGGCATCAGCAAAATCCGGTTTAATTGCAATAGCTTGTTGATAACTCTTTATAGCTGCTGTCAATTGGCCTTGAGCTTTAAGCGCTAAACCGAGGTTGTTGTAGGGTTCTGGGTTATTCGGATTGAGCACAATGGCTTGACGACAGGCTGCAATGGCTTCTTTAGATTTACCCCATGAAACTAATGCGGCGCCTAGATTAGAATAAAGTGGTGCTGAACGGCCATTTTTTTTAATGGCTTTTTTAATCAGCCGGACACCTTCTTGATATTGACCTAATTGTGAATACAACACACCTAACAAATGTAATGCTTCTAGATGATAACAATCTTGGGCTAAAACTTGCCTGTATAAAGTTTCTGCTTGAGATAATTGACCTTGTTGGTGATATTGGATAGCGAGATTAAGCAGTTGTGATATCGTAGCCATAATTTACGGTTGTGGAAGATCAATAGGTTATTCAATTTTTATTTATTCTAGGGTATTTTTTTAAATGAATGGTATTTTAAACTGACTAAACACTGCCAATAATTATCTTCTTACCGCCGATAATTATCTCTTTAAGTGACTTGTTTTATAACTATATATATGATATAATTTTTATTTCATAATATCATAAGTTTAACCAGTTTTATAAAAAGTGGAGAAATCGTTATGTTAAACCGTTCAAAGAACTGGAATAATTCAAAGCAAACCCATTCTTTCTCAAGAACTTCTCTTTTCATCCTAGTTGGTTTAATCGTTGCTCCAATCATGGTGTCTTATGCTAATGAAATCCCTGACCGAGTAAGTAAGGACTTTGGTGATCGGATCAGCTTAGTTGATCCGCCCGACCAAGTGGATTTTCCAAATCATCCTGGACCACTAACGCCTTATTTTAATACCGGTTGTGCTTTGTATGGTGTAGATGATTATTTATTAAATGATTCCTACTTTTTTTGCATAAATAATCAAGGATTTACGTTCAATTTTATCATAAATGGTGGCGATTATGAAGGGTTAGATTATAACAATAATTCTGGTTTACTCTTCGCCTCAGCGGGTGATGATGCTGTTCCAGCCGCATTTAAGGGTGATATTTTTGCTATAGCGCCGCTGATATCAGAATGTGATACCATACCATTAGATTCACTGGGTCCGGTCATGGTAGATAACCAAGCGATGGAAGAAGTAGACGGTATCGCTTTTGACGAACAAGGTAATCTATTTGGTTGGGCACAAGAAGCCGGGTTATTTAAAGTCAACGCGGGTGCACTTTCTCTGGTGGGCGAAATGCTGTTGGCTCAACCTGGAGAAGTCGAAGACATAGAAGTTGTCGGTGATTGTATAGTCGGGTTACTAAATGTTGATCATTTAGGTCAGGTAGAAGATGGTGATGGTGAGCAACATCCCAACCACCCAGTTAGTCCAGAAGATGTCAATGCAGCAGTCGATGCGAATGGTGTTATTAAAGCCAATTATGTTATGTATTGTCCAGGTCAACCACTCCAAACGCCTTGTGAAACAGAAGTTGTCAACGCATTACGCGAATATCAAGCTGTAGAAATTGAAGCGATAGATATATTACCACCCCTTTCTCTTTCTGAGGAAACAACTAAAGTATTGTTAGGGTTTCACACCAATAGTCATGTCGGTCATGGGAATGGTAACCCACCACCAGGTAGCGGTTCTTATAATACCCTAGTGTTAGGTGTCCTTGATGTGGCAAATTGTAGCTTAACAACACAAGAGATATATGATATACCGCGCCATATTATTGAGACAGATAACCTTGATGTAGAAGGTTTGGCAATGGTTTGTCCTTTTTAAACATTCCCAATAAAAATTATTTATTATGAACCTTTCATCTCTCTGAGGATAGATATTTCCTCATGATATTGCTATGCTAATCATATTTAGAAGTTGAATTCATAAGCAAGCATGAGGAAATTCTTATGAGAAATATCAAGTTGAGAGCATTTTACTTCGTTGTTGGACTAAGTTTTAGTTGTTCTGTCGCTTTATCTATTTGGCTACCACCGGTCAAAGCCGCTGAGGAAATTCAGTACTTGAGATCTACAACCGGCGAAATTACTCGAGAAAATAAAGCTGATATTCGTGGTGTCCGTGGATTACGTGGTGTTCGTGGTGTACGCGGCGCTTGTATGCAGCTGGAAGAAAATTTTGCTTTGCGGTTATTAGTCCCAGAACATACTGGGAAAACACTTGATGCGCAACCCACTTTGTATTGGTCTGTTTCTCAACCTTTAACCGACGCCGAATTCATTTTCATTTTAGATAAAGTACCTTCAACTAATAATAGTGAGTTTTCAGAACCCATTATTAAAACTAATCTCAAATTATCCGTTTCAGCGGGTATACAAGCCTTATCTTTTGCGAAAATACTACCGCCAGATAAATCTCATTTTCAATTAGAAACTGGCGTTGAATATCGTTGGACTTTATTACTCACTTGTCATCCTGATTATCCTTCTTTGGATATTAAGTCGACTGGGACGATTAAACGTATTGAACCTTCAGCCGAATTATCAGCAAAACTTCAGCAAAGTTCTCCAGAAAAACTACCTTATCTCTATGCAAAGAATGGCTTTTGGTATAACGCTTTAGATGAATTAGCTAAACAAATTAGCGAACAGGCTGATAATGATGCTTTACACAAAGCCCGAATTGATTTACTTAAACAGGGTGGTTTATCAGAAGTAGTCGCTTATGATAAGTAAATGGCTTGGTAATTAAATAGTTATTTTTGTTCCTGAAAAATTAATCTTCCTTCTTTTCCCTACGGTGGAGAATAGTGTTTTCAATTCAGGGAAGGTAGCTAAGAAAAGTGGTAGTGATGTTAGTCTAACCAACCGCCGGTAGTTACAATAACTTGTTGCAACAAAGCTAGTATCACTACCCATTAAGTACGGTCAACCAGTAATATGGATGAATGTGAATACCAACAAGCCCGTGAGCAATTAAATCAATGTCCTTGCACCTTTGAAAAAGCCGTTCTGAGTAGTCGCTGTGGTTGTGCTCACTTTCAACGTTTGAATATTGCTGAGCGCGAAGCGGCTGCTTGTCTGTTACCAAGCGCACAAGTTCGATGTACCCAATTACTTCATTATCTTTATAAAAATTCCCAGTTTGCTTTGAAGTTATCTCATTTAAATGAACAACTGGCTCATGCTAAAGCGATGAAATTGCAATGTGGTGGCTTAACGGGATTACAAGCGGTATTATTGTCCCAACAGTCGATTAAATCCCAAGTAGAAGATATTAATGCTTTAATTACCCAGGCACTGAATACTTTTGATAAACTTGAGCAATTTCCTTATCAAGAAATTGTTAGATTTATTAATCACTACCAAGTTCGTTCTAAATAACTTGATTTAAGTACGCTAGACTGGCAGGAATATGAGAAAGAATCAACGAAAAAACTAAAACGATTCAAATCAAACCAGGCTAATAATCTTTGAATAAAGGTAGGTTGAATACCGAAAGGATTTTAGAAGTGAAGTAGTGCAAGTAACATACCATTTTAAAATGGGGTTGGTAGCGAGGGTAGGATTTGAACCTACGACCTTCGGGTTATGAGCCCGACGAGCTACCAGGCTGCTCCACCTCGCACCTACAAAAGAAGTGCCTATCATACAAATTCTTTTCCAACATTGCAAGTTATATTGGCCATTTTTTTGTTACATTAACATTAATTACTATTAAACCATATAGTTATGCCTACTAAAAATTTATCTTGCTTCACGGAGTCTTCATTTGGTGAACGCTTGCTGTCCCCGTTTTTCGTAGTAAGTGAAACTTATCAGTTCAACTCTCTTGGTGAACCTGAATGCATAGAAAATGAATATCTTAACATTAATGGCCACGTTATGAGGGTAACTAAAATAATATCTGCCCATTTCATATGATGTTTCCATTGTTCATCTGCTTTTAAAATAATTTCTTCTCTACCTTTTTTAAAAGCATCCATATTTCCTCCTGTTAAATGGCTTTCTCCCACCGAAATTTTTTGTCCTTTGATAAAGTCAAGCGGCTCTGATTTTAAATTAAGCAGATTAGCAATTCTTTTGACTACTTCTAACGGATTTTCAACCAAATCTTTATAATGAATTTGCAAATATTTTTCTGTTCTAGCAAACATAAACTCTATAAAAATATTCCTCTTAACCCAGCTTAAAGCCGTTTTTAAAGGAGATATCTGGGGTGTCCAGGACTTCTTAGAAATTGAGGAAGCAAATTTAAGTCGTTGCCATGAGTAAGAAACACCTCTTGGATCTCTTATTAAATGTAACACGTAAAGATCGATAGCCGGCATTAATGAGAGATAATATCCATACAAAGCATCAATAGTCGAGTCTGTAATAATTTGATCTGATTTATATTGGTGTATCGCTTTATATTTTAGCTCTAGACTATCGAGATATTGTTGAAAATCATTCGGTAACTTTTGCTTTTTCTGCTTAATTAGTAATTTTAGCAACTCTATTAGCTTTTGATGACTGTATTTCCGATCGAGCTGAGCAAACCTTTCTTCATCAACTTGTGAATCTATCTCATTGGTAATCACATTCCAAACGGGACAAACTGTCAATTTTTCACCACATAAACAAGTTTTATTTTTATTATATCGAGTGACTCGACCCAATTCACCCACTGCAAAAACCCCAGGTATTTCATTTAAAATTCTTTCCAATAAAGTGCTACCATTCCTACCAGTACCAGCAATGTATAGGATCTTAATTTTGTCGGTTGGTTCAGTTGTATTTGTCATTTAACACCTAATGCACACTACTATTTTCTAAATTTGACGTTGTATATAACTCTTCATAACAAACCGCTCAATAGAGTAGTATAAAAGAATTATATCGGGTTCAACCGGTTGAACCCAATTGAAGAATTAAAGGGTGAACCAGATTCTTTCAAGAAAAACTTGAGTTCAAATTAATCTTTTAATTCAATTAATTTTACTCAAGAAACCAGCGATTTTTTCTTCCAAAGTAGTTTTTTCCACAAACCCTGTCTGTTAAAGCATTGCCACCCCCATTTTAACCATTGTAATAGCGCCAATGACAACCATAATGCCCACAATAACATGGCGATTTGATAAACATAAAGCGGTAATGACAACACCCATACTTGGGGAAGTACCTTATCCGTGCGATCTTGATACCATAACAGCTGATGCGCGTCAGAACCATTGCCGGCAATGTGCATCTCTGGATGGCCAAGTAATCCTTGTTCAATTGCAAGAATAAGCGTTGACAATGCTATCAGGGTTAAAATTCCCAATCCAACTTGAATGAGATTAAATTGCCAAGCTGGCGTGTCTGCTGCGAGCTGTTTTCGCCAACCGAGTGCCATAAACCAAGCTACGACACTTAACATCATTGGGACCGGAACTTGACTAAGAACCATTCCTAACAAAAGCCACTGATAAGTTTTTAAAGGTGTTAGTGAGATTTGACCCAGACCGATAGCTGCTATAATAATGACAATCAAAACACCCCATATCATTACTGCTGGTCCAATTGGCTGACCACCAACCCATAAAATCCAACGGTTATCTGGCATACTCACTTGAATATTCGTGTTAACACTTTCCAAACCTAAATCGAAGGTCGGTGTTGTTAATCGCGGTTGAATACCGATTAGTTGGCGGAAAGCGATTTCAACCAATTGTTTTCCCGGTTTGAAGGGTAAGGTAATAATACGACCTTCTTGACGAATGGGTTGACTCTCACCATTAATTTTTACCACTTGTAATTCAGCATTTTCGGGAAGTATTAGCGGATGTTGGCCACCACGACTACTGCGTAAATTTAAAGTGAGCGTACTATCCGTAATATGTTGACCAGGATTAACCAACAAATGACTTTTATCGATAGTTAATACCTGTCCAGTTACTCCCTGGGGACGAGTCAAATGCAACGTAATTTGTTCTCCTGGCCAAGGTCGCCATTCCGGTAACCATTGTCCTTCTGCATTTTGATGATGAACAATTGGAATGCCTTCAATCTCAATATGCCAAATTGCACTGGTGTCTACTCGCCAGGTTTCAGTACTAAACGTATTGATCGGCGCAATTAAGTTAATGGTTTCCTGTTTATCAAATACCGATATCCATTCGGTTATTGCTTGAGTCGGTGATAAATTAACTAGAACTTGCCCACCTTCAACTCTGACTTCCGCACTAGTAACGGATTCTCCCGGTAGTAAGGGAATTTTTAAAACAACTGGTGAACCCATTGGTGTTAAACGAACCACTTTGGTTTCTACTTGCCAATCTAGTCCAAGTTGTAAAGTCCGTTCAATGCGCACAAAGGGATCAAGATGACCGACTTCTAAAGTAGCTAATTGTGTTTCATCAGTGCGAGTAAATTGCAATTGATCATCTACTGTACCGTTTTCATGAATACCCTCGATATGCCATCCTTGATTCTGAATATCGACAAAATGGGGTTTCAACGGTAAAACTAATTGCACTGTTTGGTGATGGGGTAAAGTGCCAGCAAATTGAATTTGGTGGATTCCCGGAGTTAGGTTAAGCCATATCTGACCATTTTCATCACGTCGTAATCCGGCAGCCAGTTCACCATCAACCACGATTTGCTGAGGTAACCACTGTTGGGCTGATCCGGGTAAAGGTACCGCTACTGCTGCCAAAGTGTGAATTTCCATTTGGCCACTCAGTTGAGTCCGATCAATTTTTAATAACAAGCGTGGGCTACTGGCACAAGTCGGTAAACATTTTGGTGGCGTCAATAAACGTGCTTGTAATTCTTCTAGTAAGAATCGTGGTGGATAAGGTTTTACAATGGGAACTTTGATAATAGATGGTGTTAGGGTTGAAGGTGTAGCGACTTCTTCTTCAGCAAAGCTGATAGTAGTAGATGTTAGGCAAATAATTCCTAAACTAAAACTAACTATCATGAGCCAAGTTGTCGATGGTAACAAAGGTTGAGGTTGTAATAATCTGCGTACGGTGCCACTCCACGCTTGCCAGATTAAAAATCCGGTAAGAAGAGCAACCAATCCCACGCGTAACCATCCCAGTAAGCGATTTACTGTCGGCGAAAGCAGCCATAATTGGACACTTTGATTTTGAGTCACTGGCCCACTCCAATACATAGGAATATCAAGCCATCCCCATTGCGGTAACCCTGGTCCCGTTTGGACTTGCGCATTAGGGTCAATTTGTACGAGTGCTTTTTGCTTACGGTGTCCTTTCCTCAAAGAAGGATACTCATCACCTTGTTTATAGATTTCTTGCTGCTCTTGTGGTATTGGAGTTGTTGGAGCTACTTGTGCCTCTGGTGTTTTTCCTGCACCCATACCGTACATCGGATACATGCCGTACATGCCATTCATTCCGCCTTGCTGCTCTTGTGGTATTGGCGCTTGTCGAGCGACTTGTGCTTCTGAGATGTTTTCTGTGTCCATGCTGTACGTCGGATACATGCCGTCCAAGCCGCCACTACCCATATTGTTTTTATAGATTCCTTGAACTTCTAGCGATTTCCAATAATATTCTAATTGCGGATAAATACTCTGCCGTGCTTGCTGAATCATGAAAGGGAATGCCAAGATAACGAGAGCAATAAGACTTAAATTCTGATATAATCGAACTGTCGTGCTTAACCATCCCAAAGTCGGTAATACCCGCAATAGTGCCATCGCGACAATGATATTTAACCATACCCACAGCGGTGCATGTGGTTCATGATAAATCAATACCAATGTCATGAAAGTTAACACACCCAACCACCACCGCCATAATTTGCCCATTGCAGCGGCTAAAATCAGCACGATAAATAAATCTAATAATGTCCATTTTTCTACCCAAGTATCGGGTACCTTATCAACCCCTTGAGCACTGAATAATCGCCAACCGGGTGGTAAATGCAAAGTAGCCCCAACTTGATGGAAATCATGATCCCAACCCGTAGCTGGTAATTGACTTAAAGCATCTTCTAAGCGACTATCCGCCAGGAGTTCAATTTGACCACGGCGGACCTCTACACCCATTTGACTATTGGTTTTTAACCGAGTAATAAATTGATTTTCTTCATAAATACCAACACGACCTAAAATAGCTGGGGCTTGCATTTCTAAACGCCAACCTCGGGTCATCGTGCCGGTAATATGATCTTGAATACTATAACCATGACCATCAAAATCTAGCCAAAAATGGCGTTCTAACTGCAGTTGATCCGGAATTGGTTGCGGATCACCGCGACGTTTTTCTATCAACTTGAATATTTCCTCGGGATGAATTTGATAAGCCGGCAGGAAACGCCATTCACCTGGTAAACTAGTTTGCTGAGGGTCAATAGCGGCAACGCCTTCTATCTCAACCATTCTTAAGTCATTACGGGCTTCAAAAACCCAAACTTCTTCATCGGTCCATTGATTTTGCGGTGTCGATAAATTCAGTTGCTCAACTTGACCTTCTTGTCGCGTTCTGAGAATAATTGTCCAAGATCCTGGCCGAACTTGTAGACGTAAACGCCCATCTGTTTCTAACCGGGCCGGTAGAGGACTTTCTAACGACATGGGATGCTGTTTAGCGAGCACGGCCGGGCCTAATAAGACTTCTCGATGATGACCAGCTACTTCTAAATCAATGCGAGTAACAACTTGTAAAGGAATTTCGTCAATTATTTGTCGATATACTTTGAGGTCCAAACGATTTTCATTCGCTGCGCCGGCTGGTTGCAAACTATCCTGCTGATTAAGCCATAAGCGTCCTTGTTCATCAAATTGTGGAATATCAACTGGAACATTATCTATTATTAAATTCACTAAACCGGTTTGAATGGGGATAGATAGAGATTTAGGTCGTTCTTCCCAATGAAATTGACCTTCTAGAACAAATTCACCTTCTGCAACAAATACACTCGGTATTTCATTTCTATCAGCCACTAAGGCTGGGTTACCATTTAGCTTGACTTGCTGTGGCCAATAATCTTTATCTCCCGGCAAGTTAATCCAGCCAGGGGCATATACTTGCCAGATTTGCCGAAATTGACCCTGCTGATTAGTTACTGTTAATTCTAAATAAGAAGGCCAATAACAAATAGGTTCATTAGATTGTTGTTGCTGATCGAATGAGAAAGGCGGTTGGTTATAGTAATGAGGACAAACTTTATTTTGCTGTTCATGTAATACCCAAGATACCCAGGATTGTAGCGGATCGGGTACCGATTGCGAGTTGGAAGTATTCGCGAGCAAAGCAATTGTTGGTAAATAGAGTAATACACCGATTATTATTTTAACCAATAGTAACCAAGCGTTGTATTTTAACATGGGTGTATTTCTCCAAATTGGAAAACTTACTGAGTGTAGGTATGTTTGACCCAAAATAGAGTTAGTATATGCTTTTCTCAACAATATTTAAACTTAAATGCGAATTAAGAGCTAAAACTTGAAGCTGATCCATCTATTGCCTAAATGTAGACAGATAGTAGGCGATGCCTACCCTACGTTACTAAAACTTGAGGGGTGTAGATAGTTAAGCGAGTATTTCGTCATGCTTGAAAAGAAAGGCTTTTTTGAAAATAATACCATGACGTAATGAAGCGACCTGTTTCATAAAATGTTAATTAATTAATATGAGGAGGTTTAATTGACATCGCTATTTCTGAGCAACTGTCGAAAAAATTCACGAGCCTCAGTTGAAGAGAGACTGAATCGCTTGGGCTGGGTGCCACAATAACGCTTACTTAAGTAGAGTGCATTATATAAACACACTCTACCTCAGCTTGTTATTACCTTATTATTAACTCTAGCAACGAGGAACCCGGTTGATTCGGGTGAATTTAACCAAACATATCTTGAGTGATATTTTTAAACCAACTATGAGCATAAAGTACTTCCCGTTTTCTATCTTCAGCAGACGCGTCGAAAGGACTCAATCCACCAGCGCCTTTCACAGCAGCAATAACATCTCCCTCTAAACGATAGACTGCTGCAACGGAGACGCCATAGTCTTTACCAATAATGCTATAACAAGTATTCAAATAAGAGGGGGTTCCCATATCTTTACCTTGTAAAGCAGCTACGACGGCTGCTGCACAAACTTTAGCTTGAGAATTAGCAGCATAACCGGATTTAGGCATTTCTGTTGCGATACAAGCATCACCAATGACATGAATACCTTTTGATAAAATAGTGGATTCAAAAGTCTTTTTATCAACCGGACACCAGCCTTTATCGTCAACTAAGCCGGCAAGGTGTGCAATTTTGCCAGCTTGCTGTGGCGGAATAACATTGATGACATCGCCCTTATGCTTGTCTTCAAATTCACCCGCATAAACCATCATCTCTTTCGCATCAACTCGCACTACCTTACCTTCTTTCGATGGTGGAAGCCACTCAATCATGCTATTGTCAGTCCCATAACCATAGAGTGTTTTCCAACCTTGGATAAACAAATCTTGTTTGGAGAATTTTTCTTTAGCATCTAAAATTAATACTTTCGACTTAGGTTTATGTTGCTTAAGATAATGAGCAATTAAGCTAGCCCGTTCATATGGACCAGGTGGACAACGGAATGGATCCGGAGGAGAAACAATGATAACAGTACCACCATCCGGCATAGCTACCAATTGGTCACGAAGTAACGTAGTTTGTGGACCAGCTTGCCAAGCATGAGGTATTTTTTCAATTATACTTTCATCGTAGCCTTCGATAGCTCCCCATTTAAAATCAATCCCCGGTGACACGACAAGTCGGTCATAAGTAAAGGTATCACCACTTTGGGTAGTCACTTTTTTAGCGGTTGGATCAATGTCGGTTACTAAACCTTGCACAACTTTAATCCCTTGCTTTGCTAAATTACTATAGCCAAATTTAATAGCGTCAATGGTCCGCTCACCGGCTAATACTTCATTACTCATAAAGCAAGTGTAATGTTGGGGTTGGGGATCAATTAAAGTCACTTCGATAGAAGGATCAGCGAGATGAATATATTTTGCAGCAGTAGCACCTCCCGAACCGCCACCAACTACAACTACTTGCTTAGAAGCAGCACGAATAATAGCCGGGAACCCAATGACGCTAGCTGCTGCAGTACCTGCAGCGAGTTGAATGAAATGTCTACGGTTCAGATTTGACATGTGATATTCCCCCGATTATTTTTTCATCTCAGTTTGACTGCTATAGAAATGGACGATATCTTCAAGGCTTTTTTCGCCATGTTCTTGAAGCATTTTTTCCAATCGTTTTTTCATTTTTTTCGACATTTCACGATTGCCTGCCTGAAAATCAGTTAAACTAAATTGCAAATAAGGCATCCATTGACCAGCGAGAATACTGGAACCATCTTCATCCGTAAAACCATTATCTTCATGACATTTTTCACAATATTCCTCGTGAAGTTTTTGGCCTTGTTGCGCTTTGCTCGCATCCACTCCTTGTGGATAACGAGCAAAGGGTTGTTTGCGGAAATAGGTAGCCATCTGTTTGAAATCTTCTTCAGTATAACCTTTGGCAATTCGCCCCATAATCGTTGAAGGACGTTCCCCATTTTGATATTCTTCCATCGCTTCGAGAAAAGTATCTTCTGCCATACCAGCAATGGTGGGTGTCGCCGGTCCTAAACTCGAACCCTGAGGACCATGACAGCTCTCACAATTACCAATTAATAGCGATAAATTATTGGTTGTTGCCCAAGTAGTCGAATTGAGCATTAAACTCATAGCAATGAGCAGGGTGTATCGCGTTTTCTTACCTGTCATAACAGACTCCCTTGATAATGGACCATCATTTCGTCTCATACTTCACTACATTCCACCTTGGATTATTTGGTGAAAAAACGGTTTGCTTACTCAGGTTAGTTTTAATTTAGTTATTATTTATTAAGCATAGATTCCATCGTTTCCATTTGGCCTTGCTGCGCTTTTTCTAATAACCTAACGATATCCTTGTTATGGTAATTAGTTTGGGCGATTTGTAAAGCGGTCAAACCCTCTTTATTAATGAAATCAATTTTAGCTCCTCTTTCCAGTAATAACCCCACTAAATCGGTATGTCCTCCGCTAGCGGCTTCCATTAAAGCCGTTACGCCGTTACTATCTTGAGCATTGATATTAGCACCATGGGTTAGTAACCAACTCACAATAATACCATTACCTTGCTCTGCTGCTCGTATCAGAGCAGTCGTTCCTTCTTTATCTTTAGCATTAACATTGGCTCCTTTCGCCAGTAATAAACGAACCACTTCAGTAAAGCCTTTTTCAGCGGCACGCATTAGCGGGGTTATACCTTGCTTATTAGCTTGATCCGCAGAAGCACCCTGTTCAAGTAATAGATTAATAACAACTAAGTGATTTCGTTCTATTGCTCCCATTAATGCGGTATCACCTGCTTTGTCAGCTGCGTGGAGATCAGCGCCAAAATGTAACAGTTGTTCAACGACCGGATGATAACCTTGTCTCGCAGAAATCATCAATGCATCCCAACCGGCTCTGGTCCTATCGTGTAAGTGAGCACCTAATTCGAGTAGCTTAGCTACTAGTGTACTATGACCAAATTCGGCAGCAAAAGTTAAAGCGGTACAACCAGCAACAGTGCGTGCATTGATATCAGCACCTTTAGCAAGTAACCAATCCGTTACTGAAAAATTACCATTTTCCACCGCTAACATCAATGCTGTTTTACCAAATTGATTCGCAGCATTAACATTAGCTCCTTTAGTTAACAGCGATTTTACTGTTTCCACATCATCAACCGTAGCAGCTTCTCGCAACTGAAGATTCAATTCTTCTTGATTATCTTCATTTCCTAAAACCAAAGTAGGTAAATAAAGTAACAGGACTATAATTAATAAATTTCGTTTCATTCCCTCTCTCTGTACTAGCTTGAAGTTAACTTAACTATCTACTCGTATTAACACCTTCATCAGGTTCATCGGGTAGCTCGTGGGCGATCCCTTGATGACAATCAATGCATGTTTCCCCCCTATCAACCGCTCTTTCATGTTTTTTACGGGCAAAACGATCTTGTAGACTTAAATCCATGTGTTTAAAGGAATGACAATGACGACATTCTCTTGATTGAGTCGCTTTCATCTTTTCCCAGACTTGATTAGCCATTTGCCAACGGTTAGCATTATATTTTTCCCGGGTATCAATTGTCCCCACGATCTCGTGATAGATATCTTTACTCGCTATTAACTTAGCCCATAATTTAGGGCCAAACGCACGTGGAACATGACAATCTGGACAACCGACAGTAACACCAGCGGCATTATTATAGTGAGCCGTTGTTTTTAATTCTTCCAGATTAGTTGTCATGGTATGGCAAGAAGTACAAAATTCTGTGGTATTAGTCATTTCCACAGCGATAGTAAACAGGCTAGAAACAAGAATACCACCCATGAATATTCCCAATATCCACCACTTTTTATGTGATTGCTGGAACTCATCCGTTATCATATTTGTAGCCCTAATTTTTAATTATTGAAGAATTTATTATTTGGACTTATCTTATCATAAATAATACTTAACTATATAAAAGTCAAGTTTTAATAATAAAAAAATATTGATTAATAGGAAGTGTCATCAATTAATAGCAAGATATTGAAAAATAATTAATAAATATTTACAACGGCATAAATAGCCTCTTTACTATAATGTAATGTTTGGCAATAGTGGGTTATATCATCTCGCTAAAATAGGTAACTAACTGTTATGTAAAGTGTTATCAAAGATGTATCGATATCTTTGCTCAAAAGGAGAGGACTGAGGTGAGAGCTTACCACCTCCCAATTTCAAATGTTGGTTGGACTAAGCGCAGCGTGTCTGACTTCCTTTTGTAATCGGACCGGCGGAGCAAGATACGACCGACTGGCATAACGGGGTGATGGCAAATCCTATTTCAAGATGGATAGGGGGCGATGAAAAAATTGGTTAACTTTCCAAGGTTTTTTTGACCCTCACCCCAGTTGGGAGAGAACCCATTGCTTAACTTAACAGCAGTGCCTCTTACTCCCTTGTTGTCAAAGAGAAAAATTGGAGAGCACCCCTCTCGTCGTAACTGACTTATTTACCCAAACCAAATACATTAGATAACGTATTGATGTAATTAAAATAACCGGTTATTGCCACCGCCTCAATTATTTGGGTATCGCTGTATCCAGCCGATTTTACCATCTCAATATCAGTTTGAAGCATTTTATAATTGTCTTTTCTCGAAGCACGTATACAGAATTTTAAGAGCGTTTTTTCAGCGGCTTCACATTGGATATTATCAATTCCCTCAAGAACTTCATGAATTTGTCCTTCAGACATTCCTAACATTTTGGCAATTCCCTTATGAACGTTAACACACATTTCACAATTATTTTCTAGGGAAATCAATAGTGCGATCCGCTCTTTCGTTGAGTAGGGCAATTCTGTTTTAGTTAACAAATAGGCTTGAACCAGACTATCCGTAGCAAAGTAAATATCTTCTCGGATAGCTAATAGTTTAAATATTTCACCCAGTGTTCCCGTTTTTTCCATTATAGGTCGGGCACGTGCTTGAATTCGTGGAGCCATTTCATCAAATTCAGGTAGAGAGATATAAGCCATTTTGACTTCCTTTAGGATTAGTTAATAGACGTTATTCATAACTCAGAATAACATAAACGAAGAATGAAAGAAGCCTTCATGGCGCATTTAACCAGCAGCTTGAAAATTATCATTAACGCTTCTCTAAAAATCTACCCTCTCCCACTGGGAAAAGGTATCTACACAAATTGATCATTGTTATGCCGATTTAGCAAACTTTTCCCAATACCCATTCCATTCGTAGTTTGTTCTAAGAACAAGCCAAAATGTT
>JAAUSR010000027.1 GCA_012032555.1 Thioploca sp. | reverse complement strand
CATTGGATACATACCATACATGCCACCCATGCCGCCCATGCCCATGCCGTACATGTTATTCATGCCGCCCATGCCCATGCCGTACATCGGATACATGCCATACATGCCGTACTGGGCATTAGCTTGAGGTGCAGCAGCTAAAGTACCGACAACAGCAACAAGACCAATGGCTTTAGTAAGGTTACGCATAAGTTGCATTCATTATCCTCCTATTAAGGATTGTTTAAAAACAAAAAAATGGTTATTTTGCAGTCCTTGGCTTAATTTTTAAGTACCCTATTTCCTTCATTAATCCTTAATGTTAAGGAACAGTCATTCCATAAAATTATTTTTATTTCCTTTTGAAATAAGGTTTATGACACGGGTACACCGTAACTATCAGCAATTATTATTCCATACATAATTAAAATTATTTAATAATTGATTTATAAATCAATTTATCTATTTAACTCTCACTTTATCGTCATAATTCATTTACTTATATTATGACATAATAGCATGATAGTTCTGAAAGGAGCTGAATAACTGACTGATTTACAATCTATATAAATAATGACATTATGTCATATATAATATCTATAAATATAATAAATTAGTTTTGTAATGATTATAGTATCAAATTTGTTGTAATACTTAATTCATAAGTCGACAATACCAATGCAAAATAACGTGAGCGGAGTTCCCTTAAATTCAGATTAGCTCATCATGAAAAGAGCAGAATGTGTCAAAGCTAAAATTGTTTAGGCGATTATTTACCTAAGTATTTCAAAGAGCATAATCATAATCTATGATGAGAGGAGCATGGTCTGAAAAACGCTGATCTTTGTAAATATGAACATTTTTAATCTTATTTGTTAAACTTGGAGTGATAATT
Source organism: Thioploca sp. (assembly GCA_012032555.1). Classification (GTDB taxonomy): domain Bacteria; phylum Pseudomonadota; class Gammaproteobacteria; order Beggiatoales; family Beggiatoaceae; genus Thioploca. Next base: position 57,357 of record JAAUSR010000027.1, on the reverse strand, counting down.
TGGTAATCAATTCGCCAACCGGTGTTGTTTGCCCAAGCTTGTCCCCGGTGAGACCACCAAGTATATTGTCCTGGTTCTTGATTTTTTGCCCGAAAGGCATCAACGAAACCAACTGAATCTAATAAATTATCCATCCAAGCTCGTTCTTCTGGTAAGAATCCAGAATGATTTTGGTTTCCACGCCAATTTTTTAAATCAATTGGTTGGTGAGCTATATTCCAATCGCCACAAAGAATATATTCTTGAGAACGCTGTTTGAGATCGATAAAATGCAGCATAAAGTGCTCCATTAATTGAAATTTAATCTGTTGTCGCTCATTACCCGATGTGCCAGAAGGTAAATATAAAGAAACGATATTGAGGGTACAAAAACGGGCTTCAAGATAACGACCTTCTTTGTCTATAGTTGATTCACCAAGCTTCTTAACCACTTCTTGAGGGAGTTGGCGAGTATACAAAGCAACACCGCTATAACCTTTTTTTTCAGCATCATGGTAATAGCAATGATAGCCGGGGGGGTAAAAGAGCGGATCCGTGAGTTGATTTTGTTGGGCTTTGGTTTCCTGAATACAAACAATATCAGCATGTTGTTGAGCTAACCAAGTCAAAAAACCTTTCTTGGCAGCAGCACGAATACCGTTGGCATTAAAAGTAATTACTCGCATAAAGGTTAGTTAAGCTTTTTCTGCTAAAGTTTGTAATAAAGTTTGTTGAGCGGAAATCGGTGATTCTCCTTCATTGGGAGTGAGGCGAGTATAATTACCTTCTTTATCCAGCACCCAAGCTTGGGTGTTGTCTTGTAAATATAATTTTAAACCTTGTTCAATAACTCTCGTTTTAAGTTCTGATTTTTCAATGGGATAACATTCTTCTACGCGTTTCAGTAGATTGCGGTCCATCCAATCAGCACTGGCACAAAAAACTTCGGGATCACCGTTATTAAGAAAGTAAAAACTGCGAGTGTGTTCTAAAAAACGTCCCACAATAGAACGCACATGAATGTTTTCAGAAATACCGGGAATACCTGGTTTTAAACAACAAATTCCGCGCACAATTAAATCAATTTTAACGCCTGCCATAGAAGCTTTGTACAGTGTACTAATGATTTTAGGTTCATTAAGTGCATTCACTTTAGCCATAATATGAGCCGGTTTACCCTGTTGAGCAAATTCTGCTTCACGTTCAATACGTTCTATTAATCCGGTGAGCAAACTAAACGGTGCCTGCAACATTTTTCTTAATTGAGTTCCTCGTCCCAGTGTGGTAAGTTGCATGAACATATTATGCACATCTTCACCGAGTTTTTCATCGCAAGTTAATAAGCCGTAGTCAGTGTAAATTCGTGCTGTACGGTCATGATAATTACCGGTACCTAAATGAACGTAACGCTTTAATTTTTTGCCTTCTCGACGAACTACCATAATCATTTTTGCGTGAGTTTTGTAACCCACTACGCCATAGACCACATGGGCACCGGCTTGTTGTAGCCGATTGGCTAAACGGATATTAGCTTCTTCATCAAAACGGGCGCGTAATTCCACAATAACAGTGACTTCTTTATTGGCTTTAGCGGCTTCTACTAGCGCATCAACGAGTACTGAATCTGGTCCAGAACGATATAGAGTTTGTTTAATAGCTAACACTTGCGGATCAATAGCCGCTTGACGGACAAAATCAATAACGGGAGTAAAAGATTCAAATGGATGATGTAGTAATAGATCACCTTCGCGAATCGTGTTGAGTAGATTGCGTCCTAAGCGAGTTGGAACGCTTGGTGTAAAACTAGGGAATTTTAAATCGGGCCGGTCTAATAAGTCCGGTAAGGGTAATAAGCGATTAAGATTAACGGGACCATTAACTTGATATAAATCTTGTTGTTCTAATTTAAATTGTTTTAATAAAAAATTAATCATTTTTTCTGGACAATTATCGGCTACTTCTAAGCGGACACTATCACCATATCGGCGTGCCGGTAATTCTCCTTCTAAGGCGCGTAGTAAATCGTCTACTTCTTCTTCGTCAACAAATAAGTCACTATTACGAGTCACTCGGAATTGATAACAACCAGTGACTTTCATACCGGGAAATAAATCGCCAACATGGGCATGTAGAATAGAAGAAAGAAAAATAAAATCATAAGGATGCTGAGATAATTCTGGTGGGATTTGAATGAAACGGGGTAGTGAGCGAGGTGCTTGTACCACAGCCATTCCGCTATCACGTCCAAAAGCATCCTTACCTTTCAAAGAAACGATAAAATTTAAGCTTTTATTTAAAATGCGTGGAAAGGGATGAGCCGGATCTAAACCAATTGGACTTAAAATGGGTTGCAATTCTTCTTCAAAATAGGTGCGCACCCATTGATTCTGCGCTTCATCCCATTGATCTCGTTTTAGAAAACAAATACCTTCTTGTTCTAACGCTGGGAAAAGTGATTCATTGAGTAATCGATATTGTTCTTCTACAAATTCAACCGCAGCAACTCGAATACGATTGAGTACCTCTTGCGGAGTCATGCTATCTGGTCCAGCTTGTGGTGCGCTAACAACAACTCGTTGTTTTAAACCGGCAACTCTGAGCTCAAAAAATTCATCTAGATTAGTGCTAGCAATACATAAAAACCGTAATCGCTCTAACAAGGGCATACTGGTATCTTTAGCTTGCGCCGAAACGCGACGATGAAATGCTAATAGACTTAATTCTCGATTGAGATATAAATCGGGGTGATTAAGATCAATTTCTTTATTTTCTTCACTTACAATCATGTTATTTGATTTCACTGTATCAGTTTTACTTACTTTTTTCTTATGACGTATCACATCAGTACTCATGGAAAGATGACCTTTACAATCACTTTTTTTAATTAAAAGCGTTGTTTGGAGAAGTGATTATTAATTTTAGCCGGTGATTAGAATCGTTATTAATCAGAGTAATATTAATTATCTGGCTCTCTTGAATGATGAAATAGATAGAATAAAATAACTTGTTAACGTGTTACTTTATTTCTCCTGCTATTCTAGATAAGATACGCTTTTATTCTAAACGCATTCAGCTTGTTTTGGTGGCTATTGTGGCTAACTAGGTATTTTATATATCATCCTCTCTCTCATAACCTACCACTACCAGATGTCTATTCTGAGAGAATTATTTTGATATTAGTTTGTCGATAATGTCAAGCTTATAAAGCCTAACTTAACCAAAAATCAGGATTATACTACAGATGAATAAAATAACTGAATTTGAATATGCTATTTGATAAAACTAATTTAAACCCCTATTATAAAAACAGTCAATTTATTTTAATAGCTAATTTAGAGTGTATAGTAATTCATCTCTTCATCAAGTTAAGAGATAGGCGTATTAAAATTTAAATTGGAGAGAGTAAAGATAAAGTAAAATGAGTGGTACTTTTTTTGCTGCTAAATGAGAAAGATATCCAACTGAATAAGAAATTTAAGATACCAAGGAATCCAAAGTAACCTCAAAAGGCACTTGAGGAGAGTATTTTAATTTTAAAATGAATTGAAAAGTGAAAGTAAAGACGATTTATTTTTTATAGAGACTGACAGGTTCCATTGCGGAAAACTGAGTAGACGGTTCAAATTCAATTATCTCATCATGAATTGAACCTAATACTGGATTAGAAATAATCACTTCAAACACATTATAATGCTGAATGTCTTTATCCCTGTCAGGTTCATCTATTGTGATAATCCCGTTCAATCGTTAGGAAAGAAATATGCCTGTTAACAATCCCCGCCATTCTCGTTTTTTTGGCGCTCATCGGCAATGTTCGGCATTTTAGACTCTGAATGCTTGTTCAAAGAAGTGAACACAGCTTGGGAAAAAAGCCTTGGATTATCTACGGGGCAATTACTCGCCAAACGATTTTTAGACTTTGTTCATCCGGAGGATCAACCCTCAACGCAGTATTATTTCGAGCAAATCGAAGGTGGTTTGTCCTCGGTTTCATTTTCAGCACGGTTTCGCCATTATGAAGGTTATTATCGAAACGTGTTATGGGAATTGAACGGTGCCGCTTCAAACGAGTATGCTTATTATGTCGTTGGAATGGATATTACTTCCCGTGAACAACCCATGATAGCGGATGAAATGCTCAGTGTGCTGCAAGAGGGTGTGGTTTTGCAATATGCAAATGGGACAATTGGTGCTTGTAATCCCAGTGCTGAACGTATTTTGGGTATCTCAGCAGACCAAATGATGGGATGGACACTGATTGATCCGGATTGGCGAGCCATTCATGAAGATGGTTCACCTTTTCCAACAGAAACACACCCCGCTATTTGTACACTAAGAACTGGGCAACCTTATTCAGATGTGGTTATGGGTATTGTAAAATCCGATGAATCAGTAATTTGGATTCGTGTCCATTCCTATCCTTTATGGCGTGATGATGTTACAACGCCTTATGCAGTGGTTATTTCTTTCTCCGATGTGACACCCTATAAAGAAACTGAGCGTGCTTTGCGGCAAAATGCGTCGCAATCTGCCGTAGAAAGAATCCCAGATAATAATTACGATTTGTGGGATTGGAATTTAGAAACTAATGAGGTGCATTTTTCTCCGCGTTGGGCCACCATGTTAGGATTTGAAGAAAATGAACTCGGTAGCCATATTGATATTTGGCATCAACGCATTCATCCAGCTGATTATAAGCGAGTTATGGCTGATGTCCAGAATCATTTAGATGGCTTAACTCAAGTTTGTGAAAATACTCACCGGTTACAACATAAAGACGGTAGCTATCGTTGGATTTTGAACCGGTCTGTTATGGTCCGTGATGCTTCTGGAAAACCACATCATATGGTAGGAACCCATGTTGATATTACTGAACCACGTCGGATTGAAGAAGAACTCAATGAAACAGAGAAAAAATATCAACAATTATTAGAAATAGAATCCGATGCTATCTTCATAGTCGATGCCAATACCACGACTATTCTCGATCTGAATAAGACAGCTAACCAAATGTATGGTTATGGTCGTAATCAATTATTGAAATTGCAACTGAGTGACTTATCAGCGCAACCGGATAAAACGCTTAAAGCCATTAAGAAAAGCATGAAATCAGTATCAACTCAATACCATAAGAAACAAGATGGTAGTGTTTTTCCAGTGGAAGTTACTAGCAGTCATTTTTTACATAAGGGTAAACAAGTTTTAATATTAGCAGTACGTGACTTCACTGAACGTCAAAAGATTGAGACCGCACTATGGGAAAGTGAGTCAAAATATCGCCAATTATTTGAAGCAGCCTCTAATCCAACCATTGTATTTGATGCGAATACTCAGCGCATTTTTGATGTTAATCATGCTGCTATTGATTTATATGGTTATACCAAAGAAGATTGGATGCGAATGACCACTGAAGATGTTTCTGCAGAGCCGGCTAGAAAAAGAGGTGCTTTTGGTAATGTTAATAAAAGAATGCAAGTCATCCCCTTGCGTTGGCATAAAAGAAAAGACGGTACTATTTTCCCGGTCGAAATTTCCAGTGGAAATACTTATTTATTTCAGGGACGTTCACTGATTTGTGCTACGGTGCGTGATATTACTGAGCGCAAAGCACATGAAGAAGCTTTGCGTCAAGAACGAGATTTTGTCAAGACATTAGTTGATGCTTCCCCGGCATTCTTCTTTGCGGTCAATCCCGACGGTAGTACTCGAATGATGAATAATGCCATGATTCAATCGGTAGAATATTCCCTAGAAGAGATTGTTAATACTGATTTTCTCACAACTTTTATTCCGCCTAACGAACGCCCGTTAGTTTCTACTGAATTTGAAAGTCTTATCAAATCGATGCAACCTTCTTTAATGGAATGTCATATTTTGACTAAATCCGGAAAAACAGTCCTAGTCGAATGGCATAGCCGAGCGATTGTTAAACCGGAAGGTTCATTAGACTACTTTTTTGGAGTCGGGGTAGATGTGACTGAGCGCAAGAAAACTCAAGGACATTTACGACTCTTTAAATCTATTATTGAATCTTCTGATGAAGCGATTGTTGTTATTAATTCAGAAGAACAATTGGTCTATGTTAATCCGGCGCATGAAAAATTATTTGGACGTTCGCTTAAAGAAGCTAAACAAATTCGCTATAACGACTATTATCCTTCCAGTTCTATTGAAACTTTAGAGAAAGATATTAAGTCAGTACTAGCTCAAGGTGGTAGTTGGGAAGGTGAATTAGAAGCTTATTCTAAAGAAGGGACGATATTTCCAATTTGGCAACGTATGGATGCAGTTCGCGACCCCAAAGGTAATATTTTGTTTATTTTTGGTTTAATGCATGACATTAGTGAACGGAAGCGGATGTGGGAAACCTTGCGGAAACAATGGGAAGAACATCAAATGATTTTTAACACGATTCCGGCGATGATTTGGTATCGTGATTCTAATAATCAATTATTACGTCAAAATCAACGGGCTGAAGAAATTTTCAAAAATTATCCGGAAGAAATCGAACGCTTTACGGATTGTGAAGAAGTCATTCAACTCGGTCGTACTCAGAGCGGAATGTTGTTTAACCTGAAGTTAGCGGGCAAAAACCGTCCGAGTAGTCATAAAGAAATCCGTGATGAAACTGGACATTGGTTACAAGTAGACAAAATTCCTTATCGGGATACACAACGTACTCTCATCGGTGTGATTGTATTTGCAATTGATATTACCGAACATAAACAAACACAGTCTTCTTTGCAAGCCAGCGAAGAACAAATGCATCTAGTGGTAGAAAATATGCCTCTTATGCTCAATGCTTTTGATACTGATGGCAATATTATTGTGTGGAATCGTGCTTGTGAAAGAATTACTGGCTATACAGTTGATGAAATTATTAGTAATACTAAAGCGATGGAAATTTTATACCCCGATACCAGCGAAAGACGCCGAATGTTAATGCAAGCTTATGTGTTTACAGGAAATATTTCTGAAGAAAATGCCACCGGCCGAGACTTGAACGGCAATCCGATTCAAACGTGGGAAAGCAAAATCAGTTGCAAAGATGGGCATGTGAAAACATTGACTTGGAGTAGTGTTTCACAACAGTTTCCTATTCCCGGTTGGCATGCTTGGTATATTGGGCAGGAAACTATACAACGCAAAGTAGAACGAGCTCGTCGTGACCATGAAAATTTATTAACTTCAGTATTTGATGTATCCAAATTAGGATGTTCATTAACCGATGATCGGGGCCGTTTTCTTCAGGTTAACCAAGCTTATGCTGATTTATATGGATATCGACCAGAAGAATTAATTGGACAACCATTCACTATTGTGTTGCCTTCTGCCATTCATAATGATGCTGTACGTGAATATTATAGCTTATTAATGACACACGAAGAGCCAACTTTGTTTAAGCGGCGAGGAGAACAGCATCGCAATGGTCAACTTTTCGATGTACAAATTATGGCCAGTCGGGTTATTTTAGAAGACAGACGACGTTTATTAATTAGTATTGTCAGTAAGTGGATTGAGAAATAGTGAGACTGATTTACTTATTTTTGATAATGGCGGCGGTTTAAACCATGTTAACATCTTATTTTAACAAGTGTTATCACCATAGCTAGTGCATATAATTCTCAATTCATTGGAAAATTAAAAAATAGTTTTCTTAAGATTATACATCGGTATGAGAAAAAGTATGCCTAGTTTATGGTTACTCCAGTGCTACTGATTATCCCAGTTTTGGATAACTCGATTAAATAATTTTACTTTCCAAAGCGTTGCCTTAATAAGTGAATAATATGAACTAAATCTAGTTTAACCGCATCAATCTTAATCGCGAGAAATTTTTACCGGAAAGGCACGCCTACCAAATAGGATTAATTAGTGTTTTAGCGGTTACTTTAAAATGAGACTAGATTTTATTCTTCTTCTAGCGGTTCAATGGGGTTGACTTGAGCTGGTAAGCGCATGATAAAAGTACTACCTTGTCCGAATTGACTTTCTACCGAAATATCACCACCCATAATTTGACAGAATTGTTTAGTAATAGCGAGTCCTAAACCACTACCGCCATATTTACGAGTTGGGGAGGAATCTACCTGAGTGAAAGCCTGAAACAATTTCCTAATTTGCTCTGGCGTCATTCCAATACCTTGGTCAGTAATACTAAACAGGATCCAGTCTATCCCTTCTTCAGTTTGGCGATTTGCTGTCAATTGAATGGTACTTTGTTTAGAAAATTTATTGGCATTACTCAGTAGGTTGAGTAGATTTTGCCGTACTTTAGTTAAATCAGCCGACATCGTTCCTAAGGCGCTATCACAATTGAGCTTAAGAATATTGGCTTGCTTTTCTAATAAGGGTGCAATCGTTATAGCGACATCTTGAATCATGGGTGCAATATCAAAAGTTTCTATATACAATTCCATTTGACTTGATTCAATCCGAGACATATCGAATAAATTATTAATCAAATCAAGTAGATGATAACTAGCACCATGAATTTTCTGTAAATCGGGAATAAAGTCATTTTGCCCTTGTTCTCTCGCATCTTCTTGCAACATTTCGGTATAACCAATAATAGCATTCATAGGGGTACGCAATTCATGACTCATGTTAGCTAAAAATTGTGCCTTAGCTTGATTAGCCGCATGGCTTTGGACTTTAGCACGTTGCGCTTCTAACTTATATTTTTGAATTTCAACTCGAGCTTTTTGAATTTGTAGACGCGCTTTTTGTGATTCAGTTCGAGAGTTTTGGGTTTCAAGATTGACTCTGGCTAATTCCGCTTGACATTGTTCAATTTGTCGAGTCTGCTCTACTTGAGCAAGCCGTGAGGCTTGTAGTCGTTTAATACACTCGGTTCTTTCACTATTTAATTTAATGGTTTTACCGACGATTTGTAAAATGGCATCAGCCAATTGACGTAATTCAATCGTCCCCCCGCTTAGTTTGGGTAAATTCTCACTCGGTTGATTGATAACTCGAACCGCCAAACCAAATAATTCTACCAATGGTATAATAACCAATTTATGTAGAGTTAATCCCATGAGTATGAATAATATTAAAACAAACGCTGCCAATACTATAAAATAAGTGACACTAAATGATTTATTATTGGCTAACTCCGCAGTTTTTTGGTAGCTAACTAAGGTCCATGGTAAAACCTGTAGGCGTTTAGATGCAATCGTGTAGAAATCATCAGCTACTTTGATTTCTTGATAAGGAATATCTTGATTTAAAACATCTTTCCAAAAAGGTTGTTTGAGATCATTACTATATAGATTGAGAGATTCGCGTTCAGTTGCTCGAAGAAAAGCTAATTTAGAACTCCCCAAGTTGCCAATCTTGCTCAGTAAAGTTCCCTTTTGATAGTCTGCAATCAGCATTCCACCACTTTGACCAAAGCTAGTATTTTCAATTTCTTCGAAAAAAGCATCTACTAATATACTAACCCCAACGACACCCTGAAAAGTTCGATGTTCATAGAGACCTTGGCTAATACTAAACATAGATAAATTAGTATAATCCGAATCAAAATAAATCGGTGTAATTTGAATATCTTGATTATATTTACTCAAGTAATACCAAGACTTTCTCGGATCATTAGCATAGCCCGGTTCTTTCCATGAATTTTGGAGCATATATTGTGGCTTATTGTATCTTACCGTATCTCGTAGAGCCACATTTTTATGAACTAACAATAATTTACCCCGTTGATTGAAATATTCTCGAGCTTGGCTGGGTTCAAGTGCGACATAATTGCTAAAATGATTATTTTCAAATTGTAGATTTTCTGCCATTAAGTTCTGGAGAAAAGCTAAACTTTCATTAATATCAGCACTTTTCATATCTAATAAGGATACATATCCTTTGAGACGGTGGACATTTTGTTTGGCTAAATCAATCTCTTGGTCTAACTTTTGCGCTTGTTCAGTCACATTTTGTTGTAATTGTAAATAAGCTAATTGGTTTTGTAATCGAGTATGTTTATTGAGAAAGGCTGCTACAGCCAATATCAATGTTAACGCCACAATTAGGCTAAAAAATAATAAAATAAACTTGATACTTAAGGCATTATGACTCATGCATAGTGTCCTCAAAACATAGCTTAAAAAATTAATCGGTGTTGTTACGTGTTTTTTATACGGTTTGGCTTAGCATAAAATTTTCTTGCACCGGTCATCTTCGAACTTTGCCCGTGTCCTGCTATTTCCATGCCGGAAAAATGGCAAGTAGATAAACATGATAAGTTTTTATTAACCTGACCAAATCAACTAAAAAACCCTATTATTAATATATATAAGTTAAAAATAACCATTTTAATGTCATCCTATTATGATAAAGTTTGGCAAACATTTAGCCAATCTAAACTAACTTTTTATAACCCTAATTGGTCATAACTTAGCTCTTAATTCTGGCTCAAGCGTGCTATTCATCCTTTATCATTAGTACATTAGCCATTAATCTAGTAAAACGAGTAACTCATAAAAAACCAGGAGTCACACATTATGCCTATTCGTCATTCCTACCGGATAAAATTAACCCGTTTTTATCGGTTACTATGGTATTTTGCTTTATTTTTAAGTGCTTGTAGTGATTCTGATCAAAACACTACGACGACACCTTCTGCTGCACCAACCACCCCTACTCAGTTGGTATCTACCCCTCGTATTTTGAAGTTACTTTTTATTTATGATGGCGAAAAACAAGCTTGGGTTGAAGAAGTCACTTCCCAATTTAATCAAGCTCATTATCCCATTAGTGATGGCCAAATCATTCAGGTTGAAACGATTCCAAGGAATTCTTGGCAAATCATTGACGAAGTATTGTCAGATAATCGCCAAGCTCATTTACTTGGACCGGCAACCGATCTCTTTATTAAGTTAGGTAATACCAAATCACAGTTAAAAACGGGTCAAGACCTCGTTGGCTATACTGAAAGCTTGTTACTATCACCAATAGTTATTGCTATGTGGAAACCCTTGGCGGAAACCCTTGGCTGGGGCAGACAACAAATTGGTTGGGCTGATATTGTTGCTTTAGCAAATAATCCTCAAGGTTGGGGTGCTTATCATTATCCACAATGGGGAAAATTTAAATTAGGACATCCTCATCCTGAATATAGTTACCAAGGATTTCTCTCCTTATTTACCCAAATCTATGCTGCCGCAGATAAACTGACCAATCTCACTCTAGCCGATATTAATCGACCACCGGTCGGTACTTATCTACATGACATTCAACAGACGGTTACTCATTATGGACATTCCAGCCGCTTTGTCCAGCAAGAATTTCTTCAAGGTGGACCAACTTATTTAAGTGCCGCTTTATGTTCTGAAAGCCAAGTTATTCAATCTTATCAACAACAAGCGTCGCTCGCTTTTCCCGTTGTTGCCATTTACCCCAAAGAAGGCACCTTGTGGAGTGAGCATCCGATTGGTATTGTTGAACGTGATTGGGTTACCCCATTTCATCAAGAAGCCGCCTTAGTCTATATAGAATATTTATTAGCTAAACCTCAGCAAGAACGTGCTTTACAATACGGCTTCCGTCCGACTAATGTTCAGGTACCTCTAAGTACTCCCATTGATACAGCACATGGTGTTAATCCTAAAGAACCTAAAGTCACCTTAGAAACGCCTTCTATTGAACTGATGATGGCTACACTACGACTTTGGCATCAACAGAAGAAATCAGCCAATATTATGCTGGTTCTTGATACTTCGGGTAGTATGCGCGGCGATAAAATTCGTCATGCTCATGATATTATTTTACAATTATTAGAAAAATTAGGAGATAATGATCATTTTTCTTTATTATCGTTCAATCATCGTTTCAATTGGGTGGTAGAAGATGCACGCGTTGGATCACAACGTGAAAAATTACAGCGACAAGTTAAATACCAGTTTCCCGGTGGAGGAACTGCTTTGTATGATGCGATTGCGCAAGCCTATCATTTTCTTACTACTCATTCGTACCCAGATAAAATCTCGGTCATGATTATTTTAACTGAAGGTGGTGATAGTCATAGTCAATTAAATTCAAAAACGCTTATAGATAAAATGGGATTTAGCCGTGAGCAACAACCTATCAATATATTTACGATAGGCTATGATTCAGCGGCAGCGGACAAAAAATTACTCACTGAAATTGCACAACATACTCATGGCAAGTTCTATGATGGAACCACGACACCTACTAATATTTTAAAGGATATGGCCATTTTTTTCTAAAAAACCGGTTTAGTTTTTCACTAAAAATATTAAATGAAATACCCTACACCGGTGCAAGGTAACCCTTGCGCCTCATTTATTATTGACCACAACAGGAAAAAAATAGAATATATTATAAAGGAATTATCTTCTCTATGTGACTTTAGGCATCAAAATTGGCGTTGTAATCGCTTTAGTCATCATGATTACAAGCGGTTACGGCAACTAAAATTTATTTTGTAGAAGAGCAGATATTAATTATCATTAAATAAAAGCATCACGACAGAGTAATGCAGTTTATTAAATTTATTATTATCTATCAATAATTATTTTTATAAAAAATGGCCAATATGCTTACTATTTACAATTCACTAACTAGACAAAAACAACCCTTTATTCCTATTCAAGCCGGTAAAATTGGATTATATGTTTGTGGAATGACCGTGTATGATTACTGTCATATTGGCCATGCTCGGGTTATAGTGGTATTTGACACCGTGGTACGTTATCTACGTTCACTCGGTTATCACGTGACTTACATACGCAATATCACCGATATCGATGATAAAATTATTCAGCGTGCCCACGAAAATGGAGAAACTATTGAAAATTTAACTAACCGCTTTATTCAAGCTATGCATGAAGATACAGCTGCTTTAGGTGTATTGCTCCCAGATGATGAACCGAGAGCTACCCAATTTATCCCCCAAATTATTACTATAATCCAACGTCTCTTAGATAATGGCTATGCCTATATTACTCCTCATGGTGATGTTTGCTATGCAGTACAGCATTTTACTAACTACGGTAAATTATCGGGGAAACGCTTGGAAGATCTGAGGGCGGGCGAACGAGTTGAAATCGATCGTTCCAAACAGCACCCACTTGATTTTGTTTTGTGGAAAGCGGCTAAACCCAACGAACCCAGTTGGTCTTCTCCTTGGGGTGCAGGACGCCCCGGTTGGCATATCGAATGTTCTGCCATGTCAACTCATTGCTTGGGTAATCATTTTGATATTCATGGTGGTGGTATGGATTTGCAATTTCCACATCATGAAAATGAAATTGCGCAATCGGAAGGCGCTACCGGTGAGCCGTTTGTTAATGTGTGGATGCACAATGGTTTTGTACGAATTAATGATGAAAAAATGTCTAAATCTTTGGGTAATTTTTTTACCGTTCGTGAAGTGTTAAAACAATATTCTGCTGAAGTCATTCGTTATTTTATTTTGACGAGTCATTACCGTAGCCCGCTTAATTACTCTGACCAAGAGTTAGAATCGGCAAAACAAGCATTAACACGTCTTTATACGACTTTACGTGGACTATCTACTATCGCAGAACCGGAATTAGATAATCTATATGAACAACGCTTTATCTCAGCTATGAACGACGATTTCAATACCCCAGAAGCTTTAGCGATATTATTTGACCTGAGTAAAGAAGTGAATAAATTAAAAGATAAAGAACCTATGCAAGCGACACGATTAGGCAACCAATTACGTCGGTTGGGAGGCATAATGGGTTTATTACAAATAGAACCGGAAACTTTTTTACAAGGGCAACTAGAATCTTTATCTACGCAAGAAATAGAACACCTGATTACTGAACGTCAAGCTGCTCGCTCACGTCGGGATTGGGCAATGGCTGATCAGATTCGTGACCAACTCCAGGCTAGTGGAATTATTCTTGAAGATACGGCACAAGGAACCAGTTGGCGGGTAATGTAGTGAATTCTTAATCAGGATAACTTAGTAATAACAAACACTTTGCTTTAAAACTATCGCTAGTTTGAGATTAAACACCACAATATTTGAGCTAGAAATTATTTACCTAAAGAGACTTTCTATCTATTTAAGGGCCAGTAAAGCAGATTTTTTATAACGATTTGACTAGATTATAACTTGATTTCAAAGGTAACCTTAAAGTTACCGTACTGCCCTGCCCAACTACACTGCTAATATGAATATGTCCTCCCATCAACTCACAGAATTCTTTAGTAAGGGTTAATCCTAAGCCGGTGCCACCGTAGCGTCGAGTTGCTGAATCGTCTGCTTGAGTAAATGGCTGGAATAAATGTTCTATTTGTTCTGGTGGAAAACCAATACCTTGATCGCGAACACCCAGAATAATCCATTCTGGTTCCTGATTGGCAAAAAGTACAATGGTGCCATTTTGTGAAAACTTATTCGCGTTACTTAACAAATTGAGTAAACACTGACGAATCTTCATCGTATCAGCGTATACTGTACCTAGGTAATCAGATTGAACCAGGAGTGAATTATTATTTTGGCTGAGCAAAGGTCGGATAGTATCCGCTGCTTCGGTAATTACGTTAGCTAATTCAAACTCTTGCCAATGTAGCTCAATTTTACCCGCTTCAATTTTAGAAATATCGAGAATATTATCGATTAGATCGAGTAAATGGTTACTAGCACTCGTCACTTTTTGTAAGTCATTTAAATAATCAAAATAACCTTGATCTTGAAATTCTTCTTGCAATATTTCCGTGTAACCCTTAATTGCGTTCAAAGGGGTACGCAATTCATGACTAATATTCGCTAGAAAGCGACTTTTAGCCTGATTAGCTGATTTAGCTTGTTCCTGAGCTGTTTGAGCTTTCATCGTCGTGATAACTAACTCAGCAGTTCGTTGCTCCAATTCCTTGACCTTATTAGCTAAAGCGAGATTATATTCTTGAATCTTAAGATCAGTAATTCTTTCTAGTAAATCAAGTATACTTCCCATGCCTTTATAGATACCTTGTTGAGTAATAATGAAATCTTGAATCATAGGAGAGGGCATATGTTGGGTAATGTATTGGCTCGCTGCTTCAATTGGCAAACTGGAATCGACGGCTAAAAATTGGGTATCCATGAACCGTGAAATGACTTTTTTAGCATACAAATCACGACCATATGGACTTAAGAAAATATTCATTAACCGGTAACGATAAATAATACCAACTGGTTTGTTATCTTGTATCACCGGTAAAGATTGTAACTGTTCGTTACTTAAAAACATTCGACTCGTTTTTTCTACCGTATCATGAGGACTAATAAATATTCGTGAGATAATTAACGAGCAAACTTTCTCAATGGTGTAGTCATTTGAACAACGTGGTACTTTATCAGAAAAAATTGCATTTAACATGTTGGTATCCCTATTTAAGTAATATGAAAAATATTTCTTCCACCGAATTTTAATTGTTAAAATGTGACAAAATGATGTCAAATTGATTGGTAACGGTAGTTCACCGTGGCTTATTTTATTTTAGCGGGTAACCAAAAAGAAATATAATAGTTTGATTATGTAATAAATTATTTAATAAAATGGCTAATAGCAAATAGGGAGAATAAATATTAAATTAAAATATTAGCACTTAATGAATTATAATGTTTTAAGAACGATATAATTTTTCACTTGGAGAATTAATGATGTGTGATACTTGTGGTTGTCATATTACGATGGGTAATGAACATTTAATTCGTGGTGAGGGTGCTTTAGCAAAAACGGTTGATGGTAAAGCAGCCGTTAATGTCTTAACCAATTTACTCGCCGAGAATGATCATCAAGCTGCTCATAATCGCGAACATTTAGATCAACACGGTGTGTTAGCACTGAATTTGATGTCTTCACCCGGTGCTGGTAAAACTTTACTACTAGAAGCAACTATTCATGCCCTTAAAAATGAATTAGCTTTAGCTGTAATTGAAGGCGATTTAGAAACTGAAAATGATGCCCAACGAATCCGTCGTACCGGCGTTCCGGCCATTCAAATTGTTACGGGTACCGCTTGCCACTTAGATGCCCATTTAATACATCAAGCATTACATCAATTGGATTTATCTGGTTTAGATATTATTTTTATTGAAAATGTAGGTAACTTAGTTTGTCCGGCGAGTTTTGATTTAGGTCACCATCGGAATGTGACTTTGCTTTCCGTTACTGAGGGGGATGATAAACCCGCCAAATATCCGGTTATGTTTCGGGCAGCCGATATCGTGCTTTTAACTAAAACTGATTTATTGCCGGTTTTGGATGATTTTGATTCGCAGCAAGCTGAAACTTATTTACGTCAGCTCGCTAATCCAGCGCCAATGATTTCGTTATCTGCTCAGAAAGGAATTGGAATGATCCCTTGGTTAGATTGGTTACGTCAGGAATTCACTGCTCATCGAGAACGCGTGCAACGCAGCCATGCTATTAAGTTAAGCGATTTGAATGCCTTTTCCCAAAGGGAAAATGGAAGTTTTTCTTACTCCTAATTTAATGGCATTGTAGCATCTTTGCCATTAAGTTAAGCGGTTTTGTCTCCCTCTCCCCAAGAGAGAGGGGAACGGGCTCTTCACTTGATGGCATTATAGCGTAGGTTGGATACAGCACTGTATTTAGTTCGACCTACCTTACTTGACTATTGTAGATATTTATGGGTTTACCAACATTCATCCGGTAATTTTCTACCAACCGAATCAATAGTGAATTGAGTACAACTATCTTCATTTTGTCCTCCTTCTTCAGTCGGTTTAGCCGTGAGTGTAAATGTATTACCACCGGAAAGGGTGATCAAGTAATAACCTTCAGCTGATTTGAGGGTCGTATCATCTATTATTTCAAATTCATTAAAACTTTTGTTTAGAGCTGTGAAAGTAGTAGCATAATTACTATTATTGGTGTAATAATTTTCTTGTAATTGAGTTAATTGAACTAATGCTGATTTAGCATCCGCTCGACGGCTTTTAAGAACATGACCCCGGTACATGGGATAACCGACTGCTGCTAAAATGGCAATAATTATCACTACCACCATCAGTTCAATCAATGAAAATCCGTGTGACGCTTTTTTTAGGGTTACTATCATGGAGATTTACCTATATATTTGAAAACGGATGGGTCGTCATCAGGAAAAAATAAACTTTCCCGATGACAATACCGTAATTTAGTCTTTTTGCATCCAAAAGATTCGATTAGGTTGTAAACTATCCTGCTTGAGAGGATCTCTATTTCGCATCATCAAAAAAATACCCGTTTTCCGGACTAAAGGCGCTAAAGTAGGCGCGCCTGATGGTCCAGGAACCGCAATCGGATTTTCCGCCGTTCCACCTTTACCTTCCTCTGCTTGATTGGTAAGTTTATCTGTCGCGCCACCGGAGAGCAGATTAAAAGCGTATAACCAACTTTGTCCTTCATTGAAAGTTTCGCAGAGATTGCTGGTTGTCTGTGGTGGGACATAAGTAGCGAAATAGACTATATCCTTAATGACTATCGGTGCGGTTAACCCTTTTTCACCAACCCAAGTTCTTTCATTCTGACCTGGAGATAAATCCAAGTTAAAATACCATCCACCTTTTTGCTTAACCGTTTCATCATCGACGAAGACGGTTTTCTTATCACTGTTATCCCCAACATTATTAATGACCTCAACCATATCGCTTTGTTTCCAAGTCTTGAGCTGATTATTCTCCCAGGGTAAATCATTAAACACATAAAATTGATCATGTATATCCCTTCCTAATGGGTCGGGACGAGTACCGGTAACGGCTGCCAACAACTCAAATCCAGCCATTTTGACCCAGACAGGCTGATAGAAAAAGCGACGTTGTTCCGCTTTATTAGCCGGACTAGATAGATTGGCTCGAACCCCACCTTTAATATCCTCTTTATTCAGGTCAATTCGCCACAGTTGTCCACCGGTATCACCGACATAAATCCGATCCTTCCAACCATCCCCACTCGTATCTACTACAAATAGATCCGAAGGAACAGGATATTCCATGTTATCAAGATTTAAATCCGCATTTTCATTGCTAGCCCACCACAAGCGCTTACCGGTATCGGCATTCACCATAAAGATGGCATTACCCATTTCGACATTACCCGGATCAAAACTTTTATCTTGACTCTGATCATAACCACCACCAAATAATAAAACTAAACACGGATTTTTGCCTCCACAAAAAGCCGGATCGACTTCGACTGGCAGTGGTGCTGACCAAGTTTGCCCTAGTTTTTCAAAATCACCTTCTCCACCGGTAATGGTCCACATCAATTTAGGCTGGCTTGAATCAGTAACATCCAGGGCATACAAATTTCTACCCCCACGACGCATGCCCACATAGATTTTCAAAAAGTCACTGTTGCTATCTATTTTTTGATTATTATCATCATCGTGGTACCAAAAAGTCGGCGTACTATCTAGACCATAAAGCCGCTCACCGGGTTGATTTTCCATCATCTCTTGTTGTCGAGGTAATAATTCTCTGGGTAAAAAGGCCCATTCTTCTTGACCATTTTCTGCATTTAACATATGCAATAATCCGTCGTTAGTTGCGGCGAATAGTTTAGTATTGGGATTATCTTGAGTTCCACCATAAGTAACGGCTTTAGGACTCGCATGAAGGGGATCAGCAAACATCCACCGATCATTACCGGTATTTTCTTCACTATCATTTTCTCCTTGAGCATTGACATTTTCACCGATAATCCAGCGAATGATTTTTTCAGCTTGTTCAACCATTTTGGGATCTTCCGAATCATAGTTTTCTATTTTCAACGCGACCTTGAGTGCGGCATCAAATTCATCATCACCGGAAGCTAACTGAACCTGATGCTGGGTTAAATCAACCGCATGATTAGTGCCTGGTGTCGTTTCTTCTAGATAAGTATAAATTTTCCGATTTTGGCTTCCCAAAAGAGTTAATTGTTCACCAGCGCCGCCTTTAGTAATTTCTGGTCCATCCACTTCGGTACTCCAATAACTCTGTGCTTCATCTCTAAACGAAGATCCAGAGAGGGCCGGGCCATTTTGAGCCATTAACTTATCACCTTCGCCAATTAAGAATTTTTTGATATTACCCTTCCAGAGTTGATTATGACTGGGTTCAAATAAAGCATAGTAAACTTCATTATCATGCAATAGGTTATTGAACTGGCTGACTGAAATACCCGGTGCGGCAAACGAAGTACTTTTAGTCATGGCTTGCATGATGATGGCTTTAAAAGCGGCCACTAAGTCCACGGCATTAACGGCTTCGTAAAAATAGCCACCACTCGTTTTAGCCATTTGTTTAAGAAACTTCATAGCGGCTTTATTCTCATTGGTATCTTTTACATTTTCTATGGGGCCTTTCTTAATGGTTTCCTTTTCATCAACGACCGGATTACCTTTCGTGGTATAATGATATTTGCCGTCTGCCATTTTGACAACCTTAATTTTTTCAATAATTTTTTCAATACCATTATCTGTCACTTTCTCTATATAATTACCGTCTTCCCAACCGGTACCTAACTGAAAGCCAATCGTATGGATGGTGAGCTTATTTCCAGATTCTCCTTGTGGAATTTCTTCCTGAGTAAGCACATCATGAGTTGAAACATATTCAGCCAAATCAATACCACATTCCTCATTAGCAGAAACCGTTACGGGTTTATCACTCGTTCCTTCCGGATCAGAATAATTAACCTTACACTTACTCTGCCCTATTAAACCCTTTATTTTTTCTGCTGCGGTATTTATAGTCGCAATACCATCTGTGAGTAATACAATGTGGTTGTTTTGACAAGGCGATTCAATCGGTGATATATATTGGGCGGCACCTTGAATTTTTTCACCAGCACATTTTTCATTTAGCGGATCAACATTGACATTACAACCTTCTGGAGTTTTAAGCTGACCATTCTCATAAGTACCCGGATGACTAACCAGGTATTCAGACGAACCATACCGATCTTTACCAAAATCCACCTCTTTGCCCATAAAATATTGCGTAGATTCATATAAAGCATCGACAATCGCTGTTAAGCTACCTTTTGGAATTTCCATTTTCTTAGCAATTCGTTGTAAGCGGCGACGTACCGTTAAGAAGTCACCTTCACCACTTTCACCTAGGCGTCCCTTAATTCGAATTTTTAAAACGGGTGCTTGGGCTGGATTGGCTTTAAAGGAGGTGACGTCGCGACGTCCGACTCCATCTATGAATAACGCTAGACTATTATAAGCTTTCCAACCGGCTTGATTGATAATTTCTTGAACAATTTTAGCAATATCAATACTGGTATAAGTCTGATTTTTTTCCCACGGATCGATCACCCAATCTATTTTATTGCTCGTTTTCGGTCGTTTACTTAAATCACCATCAACAGATTCTGAAAATGTTTCCGCATTAGGAGATAATTCTCCTTGAATTCTAAAGGTTGCTGGGGTTTTTTTATAGGTTGCGCGCGAACTGAGAATTAAATACGCTTCGACAACCTCAATTTTCTGACTAATCGGCACATCCTGGAAACGGAATCCAACTAACCGTGATTCTGGATTGGTTGCTGTACCACCTTGGCCCAATTCCAAGTTAGTACTATTAGTAATGACTACTCCTCTTTCGGGTAAATCCAATTTTTCTTCCGCATCATCGGTGTCTGCTGAAATTTGTCCAGAATAACTTTGGTCAACACAACCACTTCCCTTAATTTTTTTGGCATCAAATTCGACTTTTAAAACCGGTGCTCTATCAGGCTTGTCATCAAATGATCGAGCTACTCGAAGTGGATTTTCTTCTTGGTCAGCAGAAATGATAAAAGCCATTCCATTGCGACCACCACACCAACCTGAGCGATTGACAACTTCTTGCACCAGTTGCTTCAACTCTGGACTCGTATAGGTTAAACCGTCCGTCCAACCCGCTTCTATATTCCAAGTGGCTTTTGCTGTGGTCGTTTTACGGCTGGAGATATTATTCTTTTCTGCTGTAAAAGGTTGAGCATTATCAGCATTTTCTGCCTGGATAATTAGTTTAGCTGGCTCTGAATCACCACTACCACTGGTGAAGGTGAGTTGAGCACTCTTGATTTCAGCCCCTTGAGGAATTTCCAAACCGGTAAAACGTACCCCAACAACTTGCTTCAGATCTTTAGGATCAGCTTCAGCTTCCTGTTCAACGCCAGCTGAAAAGGTAATTTCTAGTTGCGGCAGTGTCGTTTCATCCGGGGTAATGGTAGCACCATCATTTTTTTTATCTTTAAGCTTATCAGATTTGGCTACAATTCTTCTGTAACCATTCACATCGCCATTTTTCTCAAATAAGAAAACGACACTGTTGTCTTTTTTCCAATCTGCTTGCTCAATGATTTCTTGTAAAATTTCGTTGAGGTTAGGGGTCTTCAACTGTTCACCGGCGGCGATGGTTTCTACTTCATCCCATTCAACTAACTTCTCAGTTGGTCTTTTCGATCGCGGTAAAACCATCTTACTGCTAGTCGTCCCAAAAGCGGCTGCATTACCCACCTTTTCGGCATAAATCTTTAGATTTAAGGGTTCATTATTGCCGGCTTCATTCTTTTGAACCTCACTTTGGCGAGTAAAGGTAATAGCCGCTTGACTAATTTTAGCCCCGGGGGGGACCGCAATTCCGGTAAATCTGACACCCACTAATGTTGGGGCTGTCCCACTTGTTAATGGCTTTTCATTTCCTAATCGAATTTCTCTATCTTTCGTAAAACTATCATTGGATTCTTTGGCTTGATCACTGGCAACTGCAGTCAGGTTAGTTTCATCGAAAGTCCAATAGACCCGTAACTTTGGCGGCGTACTATAAGCATAAACACCAATGTTGTCACCAGGAGAAGCATTGTCTACAGTCGGATCTTGATATCTGTTCAACAGTAAAGCAATACCATTGTTATCTTGCCAACCGTCTCGATTAATAATACCTTGGATAAGACTACTGATATTGGGAGTGATAATAACTTGTCCTTCCTTAAGCTCCGTTGGGAGCTTCCAGGAAACAACGACCGGCTTTTCTTCTGGGTCTTTCAGTAAAGGGAAATTTTTCTTATCATCAGGATAATCCTCACCACTCAGATAGCCATTCGTATTCCCATTATTTTGAAATCGTTTATCTCCAAAGGGGACTGCAGAGGCATCACCGGTAATCCCTTTGCCGGTGTTCGGTTTGACACCATCATTATCAGCAATAGCAATCGAAAGTTCTAAATTTTTACCTTCATAATCATCATCACTGGCAAACCTTATGTCGGCATACGCTATCCTAGCACCTTTAGGAATGGCTAATCCCTCAAAGCGTAAACCCACTAAAGTATCTAGTTGATTACTCGGATCGGTTCCTAAAATGAGGTTATCTTTGTTGGTCACAAATTTATTAGTATCCGACCATTCCATCGCGGTGTTATTTTTGGCACTGATGGTTACTTCTGATTTTACACCAGATGAGGGTTCATCGAGCAATGCTCGGGTCATTTGGAGTTGGGGGTTAGTCAATTCTGTAGCGCCCGTTTTGAGATTTTGTTCGGCATCATCTGAACTATTCGCCACCGGGGTAGAAACGTCAATAATACTATCATCGACTTCACCACTAATATCAGCTACCTGGTCATCGACAAACTGGGTTGGAAACATAATGGGGGCATTGACCGGCAATCCTGGTTGAACCACTACACCGCCACTCTTTTTTTCGGGTCTTACTGCAAACCGGGCTATTCCAACATTGACGTTGTGAACCTCATCGAGCATGAGATCAAGTGCTTGTTTCAACATATCTATACGGGTTTGTGCGGGTTGAACCGGATTACCCTTGTCATCCCGAATAGGCTCCATCATACTACCAGAATTATCTAACATAAATAAGATGTTAGGACGGGTTTCCTGAGTAATAGCCTCAGCCGAGTGCATATAGATATCAACATCTTCAGCTACACCTAGTGTGGGAAACCCAACTAGGAAACTGAAGAACCAGGAAGTAAATAATACATAAATACGCTTCATCATATAATGTTCTCCAATAGATACACTGTTTTTTTCATAGATTAGGATCAATTTCCAGCATCTGGTGTAGGATTGTTTCCGGCATCTGGTGTAGGATTATCTTCGGTTTTATTTTGTTCGTCTAAAGACTTATTTACACCACTAACACATTCGTTTACCAGTTCGTTTCTCACTTCTTCTGGTTTACCGGCATTAGCCTCTTCGCATGCTGTTTTAATTTCTGTATCGGTACACTTTTCTTCTTTGCACTCTAGAGGAAGTGGAGGAACTTCTGCTATATGATTATTTATAGCTGTAGAACAACCCTCAACTTCCGGCTTACAAGCTTGCTTAATTAGTAAAACTTTACATGTTTCAGAATTAATTCCTGTACTTACACTTTTATTATTAGCATAGTCTACAATAACCTCAGCACAACCTTCCGCTTTGCTACTAATGTTGTCAGTAGTAAGCTCCTCACAACTATCAGAACCTAACTCTGAAAGAGGACAGATTTGCTCATCTTGATTACAATTTTTCTGGTTCGTTGTTTTCGCCATCATGTTATCCTGAGCACCCGGGGACCACATGCCGGCTACCAAATTCACTTCGATGGCATGGGGATCAGAACCACTTTTACCGGTAACGGTTGCCAGCTTAAAAATTCTATTTAAGCTACCGCCGCTGCTCCCAGCAGAAGTACATTCTGAACCTAAATCAGTGATCCCGGGAATAGTCTTACTACTACATTCTTCACCTACCGTTACCTTGCCCATACACTGATTAAATACCTTTGCTAATTGTGCTTCCGCATCCTGGAAAGCAGTGTTATATTTCTTGACATTATCAGCCATTCTGGTTTCCAGCTTAGTAGCCTCAATGCCGCTAATTCCTAACATAGTTAATACCACCAAAATAACTAAAGCGACTACTAATACGGCGCCTTCTTGGTGAACAAGATTTATAGGTAAATTAACATGATTTTCATTCATCATTTTTTTCGATACCAATCACCATGGTTTACCGGTATCGCCTCCAAAATTAGTTAAATAGTCGAATTTCTGACTTGAATTGTCGTCGTAAAAAGACGATGACGAAATCCTTCTTCTGCTCCCAAATTATTCTGGGGATTGTATGTTACCCCTGGGTCAAGGTAAAAATCTTTATTTGTTGTGCCTGGAATTCCTCGTTTTTGTGGTGTGCGCATCAATAAGGTAATCCGTACTGCAATAACTCTTTCCTCACTTTGAGTCGTAGGCGTTTCTTTAAATTGGATTATACCGTTTCTTTCAACACCATAACGCACCTGCATACTTTCTACCCCATCTATAAAAGGGGTATTGACTTGACTCGGATCGTTACATTGACCATCAGGATCATTATCTTGGCATTTATAAAGTCCTAGAACCGGCGTATCCTTCACCTGATAAATTGTTTCCTGACTACCATTAAAAACCTGTCCGCCGGTGAATCTTCCTAAAGGTGGATCTACATTTAAGACGTTAGGGGGATCAACTGATTTTAATGTATATTCTTTCGGCTCATCCATGCCACAAGCCGATATCAAGATTTTTTCTGACAGGGATGGAGGCAAAATAAACCCACTGTCCAGGTTAATTTTTGTAGAATCTACCTGTAATGGTTGTCCCGGTGCTAATGGCAATATTTCACCAAATGATCCGATGGTTAATTGATCACTATTGGGAGTACCATTAAAAGCACTATTTTGACTATAAGCAAAAGGACGACTATAATCAAAAGAATTTTTTTCTTTTCTTTTTTGTGGTGAACACCCTTGATACCCAGCCATACGAATCTTATAAGTC
The DNA here is from genome assembly GCA_012032555.1 of Thioploca sp. Taxonomy (GTDB): domain Bacteria; phylum Pseudomonadota; class Gammaproteobacteria; order Beggiatoales; family Beggiatoaceae; genus Thioploca. The sequence continues at coordinate 32,593 of JAAUSR010000027.1, read as the reverse complement.
AATTCATCTATTAAAAAACGTGCATTATCTTGTAGAGCAGACATCTCACTTTGTAGAGTATAAGTTTTCTTACTACTTGACATAATGGTCATAACCCCGCCCAATAAAATGGAGCTAATGACCAATGCCACCATCAGTTCGACTAAAGTAAAGCCGTGAGAAGATTTTGTTTTCATAGTTCTAACTTCCAGGATGGTAGTTCTTCATAACCTTCTTCTCCATCATCCACGATATTTTTCCACCGAATAGAAATCTCGTACTTATTAGTTATTCCATCACTATTTTGAGATTTTGGGACAATTTTAGTTTCTCCTTTAGGCAAAGTATCTCTTAAGTAATAGAACCAATTATCTAAATCATAATTCATCAAAGCTGTTGAATTACATTGCCCAGTATCACAAGTTGTAATCGGTTGTCCAATTATTCCACTGGGACCAACATTAATAAATGTAGGTATATTATAAGTTGCCATATTGGGGTTTGCTGAATTTATTGCGTAATTAGTACGAATTCTATCCATTAAATCGTAACCGAGGAGAGTCGCTTGGGTACGAAGATAAGATACTTGATTAAATTGTTGTCCTCTGATTTGTAAGGTGGCGACACCTAATAAACCAATAGAGACAATTAACAAGGCAACCAAGATCTCCAGTAGCGTAAAACCAGCAGAACGTTTGTTAGGTTGATTTATCATTTTTCTAGCCCGCTATATCATGAACATTTAATATTTTCTGATGAAACCCGTCCAGTCGGTGCGATTATCACTTTTCGACCGTTAGGATGTCGTTGAGGATCCTGACTATTACAAATGGTAAAATCAATAGAAGTACTCCCAGCTGGCATTCTCACTCTACCCCGACTAGCATAGTTAATTAAGCTGGCTGGATTAGTGATAGCAACTTGATCGGCTTTAAAGTTAAAAACTTTAATAACCTCTGAGTCTTCTAGTATCTGATTAGAATTGGTATCTTTGCCTATTTGACATCCGCTTGTCCAATTCTTTCCGTCATAAGGCGTAATTAAAAATTGCACATTAGGATAAGAAATCGATTCCATTCTGGCAAAATTGATCGCTTTAACTAATTCATTAGTTTTAGCCGAAATTCGGTTATTCATAATAAAATTGCGCATATTAGGTAAGGCAACACTGACTAATACACCGGCTACTACCAAGGTGGCAAGAACTTCAATCAGTGAAAAAGCATTTTGGTTTTTCATAACATTTGATTATCTATCTTGTTTGAAAAGAATTCCCACTTTTGAGCAGATTAATGGTAATAATTTACCGATTAATGGAAAAAACAAAATTAGGACACCATTTTTATTTATTTATAATGTTTAATTGTCTGTTATAACTAGAAAATAAGTATGTTTAGATAAGATTAATGGTGATATTTTGCTGATTAGTGGGTTAATTTGCGGCTAACGGTTGTAACAACTCAATGACTAAATCAACTTCTTTGAAAATAGCCTGTTGTAATTGAAAACCGCGTAATTGTAAAACCCCTTCACTATAAAGTGAAATAATCAAATAGAAAGCTTCAGGATAATAAGCCAGTTGAGTATCCAGCCAAGATGGCAGGGCTTCTGAATGGGGATGTGAATGATAAATAGCAAATAAACCCTGATGTTGCTCCCGCATAGTTCGTAAAGCTGCAATTTGTTGTTGCGGTGACATTTCAAATCGATGAGTGGGTTGAGTTGCGATATTAGGAATAGCGTAGCAGCTAAACTGATTAGCTTGATTCTTGCCAATTAAACCACAAATTTCTGCCATCGGTGCAGTTTGGGCATGACGAAACAATTGGTTAACAAGACAGCGAGGTAGTTTGAGAATCATTACTTAACAGTCGGGTTGTTATCTTGCCTCCGGTTTATCGCTCCAATCTGTCAGTTAGCAAGAGTAATAAACCGCCACTGGGCCGGAATAAGTCTTGATTTTTCGCCAGCACCGCTACAGACCAACTCGCTATTCCTGATAAGAAAACCAATAAATATGGTCTGTTCATTGGAAAACGCCTCTTTAAATTAGAATTTAACCGGCTTGAGCTAGTGGGAAAGGCTAGAATAGCAATAAAATTAAACCGGGTAAAGCTAAGAGCTTTGAAAGTCGAAGGAGCTAAAATCGCATTGTAACGGCAAGCCCGTACATCAGCGTTAGGAAAGGGGTGAACGCAAGCATACTTTGACGATCGGCCGGAAAAAACTGTTTTTTAATATTGCTCCAATACCTCAAGCGTGAGAATATATACAAAAGTTAACCGAGATAATTATGAAATTTCCTCATGATTAATAATATCATATGTTGTTTTCACAACCGCCGATTATTCCAAGCCGTCACGGGGATAGACTATACTGAATTCATTCTCCCCGAAAAGAAGCCGAGAGGGTGTGTTTTGCTAACAGAGGCCAAGACGCGAAATCGTAAGAAAGCTCGACGCCAGGGATGGGTCACTGCCATTAAGTTAACCACCCCGGTACCCGCCTTACCAAGGAAGTAGGTTGGGGGGATTAACCAGTTGAATAAGATTAACTTTCTTAGCCACCCTCAGCCCCTCCTGGAGAAGGATGGGAGAATTTTTCCTTCTAAATTTTAAAGAATACCCTTTCTAAAAAAGGGTTTAAACATTGATGATATCCTTATTTCGCAACAACTCTATAATTGTCAGACAAAAAATTAAAAATATATTAAATCAATACGATAACTATTATCACTTCCCGAGATGATTGAACTATGCAAGTTGAATTACCAAACCCAGAAATTACCAGCGACCAACATAGCTTGGGCGCTTCTTCTAGAAGACGCTTTATCGCTAATTTGGAACCTTCTAGACGTGGATTCGTAACCAATTACCCCAATTTTCAACACTGGAAAAAAACCCTACCTTCACAAGTTAATCTGATTTCCCCACTGAATATTTACGTACATATTCCCTTTTGCGCCCAGCAGTGTTCTTATTGCTATTACCGTACGGTAACGGGTAGTCGTAAATCGGAGATGGATCGTTACGTGGACGCTCTGTGTAAAGAAATCGAAAGATCCTCAGAACACTTTAGTTTACGTGAGCGGCCCATCAGTTCTATTTACTTTGGTGGTGGTACCCCAACTTTATTGGATGAGCAAAGTCTGAATAAGATTACCGAAACCCTACACAAATGTTTTAAACTGGATAGCAACAATCTGCCTGAGTTTACGGTAGAAGGCGAACCGGTCACGGTAATTAAGAAAAAAACTGCAGTTTTGCAAAAAATTGGGGCCAACCGTATCAGCATGGGTGTACAATCGCTATGTGACGACGTGTTGAAGCGCTCTAATCGCCAAGACACTGAGAACAAAGTCATTCGTGCTATCGGTTTTGCTCAAGAAACTGGTGCCGTAGTAAATATCGATCTGATGAGTGGTTTGGCCGGGGAAACGATGAATACCTGGAAATACAGTGTCAAGCGTGCTTTGGAAATCGGGGTAGAGAGTATTACAGTATATAAGACCGAACTGTACGCCAATACTCAGTATTTTAAAGATCTGCGCAACGAGAAAATTATCCTGCCTACCGATGAAGAAGAAATCGAACTCATGCGCTATGCCATAGCGCAATTTGAAGAAGCCAGTTACTTGCCCTGGTGTTTTTTCACCTTTACTAAAGAGGGCAAATACCAACATGTCCACGCTACTCGTATTTGGGAAGGGGAAGATTATTTCCCATTCGGTGTATCTGCGTTTGGTCGATTAGGTACGCAGCTGTTTCAAAACACTAATGATGTGAGCAATTATGTGGAACAGGTAGAAAAAGGTGAAATCCCAATCTTTCGAGGTCACCGTATGACCGCACTGGATGAAATTGTTCGCGATGTGTTACTGGGTATCAAGTTGAACTACCTAAGTTTCGAGTATTTTCGCGACAAATACGGCTTTAACTTGGAAACGCTGTGCGGTAGTGCGATTGATGAACTAGCCCAGAAAGGTTATGTGAAACTGACTGATAGTAGACTCGTCTTAACGCCAGAAGGCATGGTACAGGGTGACTATAGTGGTAAATTTCTAGCTCGGGCTTTGCTTGAGCGGTATGCAGCGTAAAATGGGTTATTTCATTTTTCTTTTCTATCAATGGTTCGGACACTTTTTTATAAGTATTTGATTTTATATGATGATGTCTTCAATATCAACTCATTGATAAATCGATATATTTCTGAAAACTGTCCGAAGTATTGTTAATATTCAAGGCGAACCTATTGTATGCACGCCGATGGATGCAGTAAACTGTTTCCTCAATAGCGGCATTGATATATTGGTAGTGGAAAATTATTTAGTCACGAAAAAGTAGGCGGTTAATTTCCTAAATTTCTTTACGAGTTAACCGACCGAGCTGAGCGGTTGTGAGAATTGACAAGCGCATTGCCAGAAATCTGAATACTTCACATATCGAGGAGGAGTAGAAATAGAAGTTATGAAACATTTTCCAGTTCAAGCAAATAACTCATTATTTAGTTATCCCTTTATAATAATAACAAACCAATTAATCTTATGACAATCCAACCAGGTTATTTGCAATTGTCTGATACCAAACATGATTACCATGTTCTAGGTGAGCTCATCCTAGAAGAACTGAGCCCTTTGCAAAGAATTCTGCTTATTGCTGATGGCACTTTGACTAAGCTCCTTGAAATCTCTTTAGATGAACGGATGCAGATTATTAAATTGCTAGAAGAGGTATTTCCAGTTCCGTCACCGATTGAGGAACTCGAACTAGAGGCTGGTCAAGCGATTGTCGAACGCAAAATTCTACTCCAGGGCAAGTTAAGTAAGCGAAATTGGTTATATGCCAATTCTGTTATCGTATTGAATCGTTTAGAAAAGGACTTCCAAGATAGGTTGTTGAACTCCCATGAACCCATCGGCAAGCTCTGGATCGCGCATAAAATTGAGACTTACAAAGAGATCATTACCGCGCGACGGGAACCGGCCGGTGATTTAGGCGTTTATTTCCAAATAGACCCACAACAAGTTTTGCTTTCCCGTACTTACCGGGTGTTTTGCCAACGCGTCCCGGTGATGATGATTACAGAAAAATTTCCTGAATACTATTTCAAAGGTGAATTACGATGAAGTTTATCGGTTGTTTAACTGAAGAACAGCAAATAGCTGATAATGTTCTCACTGATGGTCGGCTTTCCCTATCCTACCAGCAGATACCCCATTGTTTCAAGGAATTCAGCCAAGTATTTACGAAACTAGGGATTAAACCTCAGGATTATGTTATCCTACCAGTGGATAACAACCTGCCAACAGCGTTAACGCTACTGTATTTGCTGGAGAATGCTTACAGTATGTTCCTCTTACCCAGCAGCAGTTTGAACAATACTGCACCCGATCTACCAAGTTTTTGCCGCTATATCTTGACAACGCAGCTTCTCGATAAAGAAGATGCTGACGCTTTAAATCCTAAACTGTTTCTGAGTATAACAATGAATCCGGCCTGGGAATCGAACAATCCCTTGCTAACAACGTCTTTTCCGAAATTGCTAATGCGCACTTCCGGCAGTACGGGAATACCAAAGATGGCGGTATATGCTCATGAAAAATTACGGGGTAATGTGCTTAATTGCGTGCATCGCTTTGGCTTAAGCCATACTGATCGAGTAACGATACCGGTACCAATTTACCATATGTATGGTTTGGGTGCCGCTTTTTTTGCCAAGTGTAGCAGTTGGTGCGACCATCGATTTGCAAAAAAGTTCAAATTTACTGACATTTATTCAGCGCGAGACTCCCTTTAATCCTAACCTAGCCTTCATGACCCCCTCTTTTGCCTATACCTTATTGCAAACGCGCAAGTCGAAGCGTCCTTACCGTCTAACCGTGACTGCCGGCGACCGTTTTCGCCTAGACAGTTTTGCTGATTACGAAGCGGCCTTTGGACCACTACTACAACTCTACGGCAGTACCGAATTAGGTGCTATCGCTGCAGCAGATCCAAGGTTGCCGATAGAAGTACGCCGTCACAGTGTGGGTTTACCTATGCCAGATGTGGCCTGTCGACTTCAGGCACCCGTTGATGAAGAAGGCGAATTATGGTGCAAACGTCGCTATGGCTTTGAAGGTTACGTGGATAAGTATGGAAAGCCGGTAAGTTTAGGCACGGATTATGTGGATGGTTGGTTTCGCACCAAGGATATTGCCAGATTCAACCCTGATGGTGGTTTAGAAGTATTGGGTCGAAGTGATCATAGCGTTAACCGTGACGGTCTGCTAGTATTTTTCGCGGATTTAGAAAAAACGATTGAGACGTTGGAACCGGTGGAAGCTGTAGCGATAGTGACTGGTGACGATACCGAACGGGGAAAAAAATTGATTGCGTATTGCGTGGTCGCCAAAGATAGCAATTTATCCGCCGATATGATACGGACACATTGTTTCGATAAACTCCCACGGCGCGTGGTACCTGACGAAATCCGCTTGCTAGATGCACTACCGCTCCTGCCTAGCGGCAAGGTAGATAGAATAACTTTACAACAGCAATTCAGTTAGTTTGTTATAAAAAAATACGGCGACCATTTTACGGGTTGTTGTAGTATAATGACTAGCTGGCTGATGAATTTAGTGCTAAAAAATATCGATTTTTCAGATTAAAGTCTTTATTTATACTATAAAAATAGACGAGGTAACTAAAAAAAATATGTCGCAACAAGTTGTCATCAACCGTTTGAAAGATCTTATTGCTCAAGACCTAGATGCTAACATCGATCGTGAAGAAATCGATGATGATGTTCCGCTGTTTGAAGAAGGTTTAGGTCTCGATTCCGTCGTCCTGGTGGAATTGATTTCCCTGGTAGAAAAAGAGTTTAAAATTAAATTTGCCGATGAAGAACTCAACCCGGAATCTTTCAGTACGGTTAAAGTGTTGGCAGACGTGATCAGTAGCAAACAGAACGATGTTTCAATTAATACTACTTATTTATCGTGAAACACCGAAGATCCGATATAACGTCTGTTTCAAGTTTACCCCACCCCTCAGCAAAGCAGTCCAAGCGTAGATAGGATATGCCAGACGTGTGTTGGGAACCGTTGCCAAATTATCGTGAGGTCAGGATAAAAATACTATTAAATATTATGATATTGCAGGTGATATCATTACGGGAGCACATTTCATGCTACATCTTTTATTAATTGGTGGCACCCTGGTTATAGCCGGCGTCAAGGTATTACGTCAACACGTTCAAGAACAAGAGCAGAAACTCACTCATTCTGAAGTTATTCCGGAAGAAACTGCAGCGCAGTTACAACGGCGTGATCAGGAAACCATGCATTATATAAAAGTTTCCGGTGCTGCTATGGGTGTTGCGGTAGTCGGAGAATTCTTGTTTCCACCGCTGGTAGTAGTTAGTATTCCCCTGAATTTGTACACCGCGTTTCCGGTTTTTGAGGTCACCTTTAAGAACCTCCTGGTGGAGCGTAAAGTGCGCGCCAGTGCTATTGATAGTATTGCCATAGCGGGTGCCTTGAGCACGCATTATTATGTCGCTGCTGCGTTTGCTAATCAGATTTACTTTCTAGCCCAAAAATTACTGATTGAAACCGAAGATAAATCCAAACAACAAATCATCAATATTTTCGGTAAACAACCGCGTACTGTGTGGCTGTTGCAAAACGGTGTTGAGGTAGAAATCCCGTTTGAAAATCTAAACAAAGACGATGTTATTGTCATCAATACCGGGGAAGTCGTACCTATTGACGGCTGGATTATCGCCGGTAGTGCCTCAGTGGATCAGCACATGCTTACCGGTGAATCTCAACCAGTAGAGAAAAGTGTTGATGATCAAGTATTTGCTGCTACTTTGTTAATTGGTGGAAAAATTCAAGTACGAGTAGAAAAAACCGGCCAGGAAACCGTAGCGGCCAGCATTGGTGAAATTTTACGCAAAACCTCCAATTTCCGTGCCTCAATCGAGTCACGTGCCGTAGCACTAGCGGATAAATTGGCTCTACCTACCTTGGGAGTGAGTGCCTTAGCTTTAGTTAAACTCAGTCCGGTCAGCGCGGTTGCTGTGACCAGTTGTAATTTTTCTGAAATTGTTAGAATTGTATCACCAATAGGTGTATTGAATCATTTGAGCCTCGCTTCTAAGCAAGGTATTTTGATCAAGGACGGGCGTTCTCTAGAATTACTGGGCAGCGTGGATACAGTGGTGTTTGATAAAACCGGTACGCTGACTTTGGAACAACCTCACTTAGGTGCAATTCATGTGTGGAACAGTTTGACCGAAAATGAAGTGCTCATTTTGGCCGCTGCGGCTGAACATCGTCAAACCCATCCCATTGCCCGTGCCATTCAACAAGCTGCAATAGAACGCGAGTTGAACCTACCGGCAGTGGATCAGGCCCGTTATGAAATTGGCTATGGTATTAAAGTTTATATTGATGGTAAAACCGTGCGGGTAGGTAGTGCCCGATTTATGGTAATGGAACAATTGCCACTACCACCAACAGCTGAGATTCTACAGAGTGAGTGCCATAACAATGGTTATTCACTGGTATTTTTAGGTCTAGACGACCAGATAGTCGGGGCATTGGAACTGCACACCACGATTCGTCCGGAAGCGACATGGACTTTACGCCGATTACGCGAGCGTGGCCTGGATGTTTACATCATTTCCGGTGATCATGCTGAACCTACCCGCAAATTAGCACAGGCGTTAGGTATCAATAATTATTTTGCCGACACCCTGCCGGAAGATAAAGCTAAGCATATCGAACGCCTACAAGCTCAAGGGAAATCAGTCTGTTTTGTCGGCGATGGTATCAACGACACCATTGCCATGAAGAAAGCTCAAGTATCTATTTCTTTAAGTGGTGCGACGACCGCCGCTACAGACACCGCTGGGATTATTTTTATGGACCAAAGTCTCAAACAACTCGTCCCGCTATTTGAATTAAGCACCCAATTCGATACCAATATGAAAACTGGATTTGCCGTATCATTGGGACCCGGTTTGGTTGGGATAGCTGGAGTTTTTTTGCTCCATTTTGGTATTTACAGTACGCTGGTTTTATACGTATTAGCGCTAGGTACGGGTGTGACTAATGCCATGTGGCCACTGCTTAGTCCATCTCGAACACGAGATACCACTCCATCATCCGTTTTTACAGATTCTTGAGCACCTAATGCCAGTTGATTTAAAACGTATGCAGCGGCACCCTATTTCCACGAAGCAGTGCCATATGAATAATCAGGAGAAAGGAACTTATCGTTCCTGGTGGATTGGTACCGGTAAAAATCATTGCTAATAAAAATATTGGAGTCTATAAAGAACCTAATGTCTGGTTGATTCATAACTATCATCAAGCCAACGCAAATCGCTAACAAGGAAGAATCAAGGAAGAATCATTGATGGATAATAACGCATACTCGGTTGTTAATTCCCACACAGAATGGGATCTACTGGAGGAAGTCATTATTGGCAATCCTGACAATGCGGTTTTTACCCTCTGGGATCCCATTGATCGAATGATCTTTTCTGCAGCAGAAAACAAGAAATCGCCCAAGCTATTCCTCCTAGTACACCATACCCCAAAGAATATATCGAGGCAGCCAAACAAGATCTAACCGAATTCATTCATATTCTCGAAGCTGAAGGCGTCATCGTGCGACAACTTGACTCAGTTGATTATGCCACACCCTTCGCTTCACCCGATTGGCAAACGTCTAATGGTTTTGGTGCAACTAATCCACGTGACCCCTTCATGATCATTGGCAATGAAATTCTGGAAACTCCAATGGCAGCCCGATCACGCTATTTTGAAGCCCGTGCCTATCGTCGCTTATTCTTAGAATATTTTAACGCCGGCGCCAAATGGACGGCTGCACCTAAGCCGCTACTACGAGATGCGTTGTATGATCCCAATTATAAACAACGTCCCATAGATTATCCCTATGTTCTGACTGAAATCGAACCAGTGTTTGATGCAGCAGATTTTGTACGTTGTGGACGTGATATTTTTGGTCAACTCAGTCATGTCACTAACCAGGCTGGCGTAAACTGGTTGCAACGCCATCTAGGTGACAGCTATCGGATTCATTTAATTCAAAACCGCGATCCCAAAGCGGTACATATTGACACCACCTTGATGCCACTGGCCCCCGGCAAAATGTTAGTTAATCCGGAATTTGTGGACATCACTACTTTACCACCTATTCTCAAATCTTGGGATATTCTAGTGGCTCCTCAGCCTATACCCTACCGAACCAAACCTAAAATCATGAGTGATTGGATCAGTATGAATAGCCTAATGCTGGATGAAAAAAGAATTATTGTTGAAAAACGTCAAGAACCCCTGATTAAAGCTTTGAAAAATTGGGGTTTTGAACCCATTCCTTGTCCATTTGAAAATCATTATCCTTTTGAAGGCGGATTTCATTGTGCAACTCTGGATGTGCGTCGCCGTGGCGAACTGCAATCTTATTTCTAACGACACCACAGGAAACACACCATGACCGCTACCGTCAATCCGGTTTGCCCGGTGAATTCCCATACTGAATGGGATCCCTTGGAAGAAGTCATTGTTGGCAACCCAGCTTCAGCATTTGCCTCATTCTGGGATCCTCTAGATAAACTAGTCTATTCAAAGGCAGAAATCGCCGCAATCGAAACGGATCTAAAATTCTATCAACCCTATCCGTTGGCGTATACTCAAGCCGCAGGTGTTGCTGTTGAACGCTTTATCCAGATTTTAGAAAGCGAAGGCGTGACAGTTCGGCGGTTAGAAGAATTAGACTATGGAAAAGCTTTTACTACGCCGGATTGGCAGACAACGGGGGGGTTCTGCGCCGCTAACCCACGTGATCCGTTTATGATTATTGGCGATCAAATTATTGAGGCCCCCATGTGCTCACGTTCCCGCTTTTTGAAGCCCGGGCTTATCGTACCTTGTTTAACGAATACGCCAATGCCGGGGCACGCTGGGTTTCGGCGCCGAAACCGCTGCTGTTGGACACATTGTATAATCCCGATTTTGCAGCAGAGAATTCGCCTACACCTTACGTTTTAACTGATGCTGAACCGATTTTCGATGCCGCTGATTTTGTTCGTTGTGGGCGCGACATCATTGGCCAACTAAGCCATGTTACTAATCAAATGGGGATTACCTGGCTGCAACGACACCTGGGTGACGACTATAAAATTCACTTAATTAAAAGCCTTGATCCCAAACCGGCACATATTGATACCACATTGTTACCTTTGGCACCGGGCAAGGTGTTGGTCAACCCGCGGTTCACTGACCCAACGAAACTCCCAGCGTTCTTTAAGCATTGGGATGTGCTCATTGCACCCGAGCCGGTACCTTATAAAACTCGTCCACGCCTGATGAGCGATTGGATCAGTATCAATACGCTGATGTTGGACGAACAACGTATTATAGTAGAAGAACGCCAAATACCATTAATTAACGCCTTAAAAAATTGGGGTTTCAAACCGATTACTTGTGCCTTCGAAGATTATTATCCTTTTATCGGTGGTTTTCATTGTGCCACCTTGGATATACGCCGACGTGGCGTGCTTAAATCTTATGCGTAATACTTATGCAGACTCTTGATTTAAATCAGATTAAAACGCCCTGCTGGTTGTTTGATCCCGAGATTGTGGTAGCAAACTACCAGCATTTTACTACCTTGTTTGAAAATGCTAAGATAGCCTATGCTTTTAAAGCGAATCCACACCCGGCCTTTGCTACCAGTTTGATCCAAGCCGGCGCGCATTTTTGCGTAGTTTCTACGCCACACCTTAAACAATTACTTGCTCTAAACGTAAATCCGCAGCGAATTGTGTATTCACACACCATTAAATCTTTAGACGAAATCCAATTTGCACTCCAAGCTGGAGTACGCTGTTTTGCCTGCGATTCTCTGGCAGAAATTGACAAATGGCCTATTTCAAAACGCCAGCGGAAATTTTTATCCGTTTAGCGGTAGACACCAGCGGTTCAATGGTGCCTTTATCAGGTAAATTTGGGGTCACTCCGGAAACTGCCTTAGAACTCATGCACTATGCTGAACAGCGGAGCTTAAAGCCTATCGGTTTTACCTTTCACACCGGTTCACAGTGTTTGCGCTTAGATACCTGGGAAAATGCGATTAAAACCGTTGGTTCCGTTTGGAAACCGGCCCAGCAAGATTTTGGGGTAGATTTTCTTGATATCGGTGGTGGTTTTGCTGTACCTTATGCTAGCACCCCACCATTTCACCTAGAGGATATTGCTACCGTGGTACACCGTAATGTTGCCCACTATCTGCCGGGTCTACAACGCCTAGTATTAGAACCGGGTCGGGCTATCGCTGCTACCGCCGGTGCCTTGCTGACCTCAGTGACTGGTATCGCTAAACGGCCTGATGGCAATACTTGGCTATACATTGATGCTGGCGTTTTCAGTGGCCTCTTTGAGACCATCGATAACATTCGTTATCCAGTGAAAGTAGTCCCGGTGCCGGAAGACAGTTTACAATCGAAGTTTCTACATAGCATTCAGCAACAAAGTTTCAGTCAAGTTGATAGCAACGGTTTACATACCTATGTACTAGGTGGACAAACCTGTGACTCATTGGATAAATTATTTAGTTTTACTACTCCTAAAGCAGTGCTGATTGGTGATCGCCTGCTATTTCAAAATGTCGGTGCTTATGGCTACAGCCTGGAATCTTTCTTCAACGGTTACAGTATGCCGGTTGTTAAAATCATCTCTATGAATGCCTGGTCTTAATAAAGAGGTTAATACATGCTTAAAAAAACTTTAACTTATACTGCATCAGTGATTTTTTCTCTCAGTCCGCTCAATGAAGCCATTGCTCAGGAAATTGGACGACCTAATTTTGTCACCATTATAATTGACGACATGGGGTTTTCCGATATGGGCGTGTTTGGTGGTGAAATCGACACCCCCAATTTGGACATGCTAGCCAATCAGGGTACAATCCTGACCAACTTTTATTCTGCACCGACCTCTACGCCGGCGCGCGCGATGTTTTTCACCGGCAAGGACCACCATAAAGCTGGTATTGGTAACATGGATGGGTATATTACCACCCGCCCGCCTCAGAAAGAGGCTCAAAAAAAGGGGCAAGGCTATGAGGGCAAATTGTCTAAAGAAGAAGTGTTAAACACGAGAGGCGTGACTGTTTTCTCTAAGGTTTTAAAAGAAAATAACTACCACACTATGATGGTTGGTAAATGGGATCTGGGGGATGAAGATGGGACTGAGGATCCCTATAACCGAGGCTTATTCGACGAAACCTTGGTGCTGCTACCAGGTGGTGATGTGCATTATCTTTCTGACAATACCGGCAAACCGCTAACTAGCCAACCGGATAGTTATTACACGAAAAGAGGCCGTAACAGTAAAAGCCCATATAACAAAAATGGTCAGGAATTCACGGAATTTCCACCGAATGCGTTTTCCACGGATTTTTATACCACAGAAGCGATTAAGATGCTAACCACCTGGGCAGCGGCTGGCAAACAACAACCGTTTTACCTCCATATTACTCATATTGCTCCCCATGCCCCATTCCAAGCGCCTCCGGATCTAATTAACAAATATCTACCCCGATATCAACAAGGGTGGGATGTCATTCGGGCTGAGCGTTTTAATAAACTTAAAAGCCTAGGTTATATCCCTGCTACCGCCACGCTACCGCCACGCCCAACAGAAGTAAAGCCTTGGGATAGTTTGGAACCTAACGAGAAACAAGTGGAAGCTCGTCGCATGGCAGTGTACGCTGGTTTGGTAGAAATGCTAGATATGAGTATCGGTAAACTCGTACAATCTCTTAAAGATAGTGGTGATTACGATAACACCCTATTTTTCATTTTCTCTGATAATGGTGCTGCAGCCATTGAAGCCGGTTCACCAGATAAACAGAAATTTGTTAACGCGCACTTCACCAAAGATAGTATCCAGGATGTGGATAACATGGGATCTGCTAGTTCGTTTATAGCGGCCACGGCGGGCTGGGGTATGGTTAGCAATACGCCCTTTAATCGTTTCAAAGCTGAAACTTTCGATGGTGGTATGCATACCGCTGCGTTTGTGCACTACCCATCTTCCAACGCCAAAGGTATTAAATACAGTTGCCTGACTTCAGTGATGGACATTGCTCCCACCATTCTGGACATGGCTGGAGTAGCCTACCCTGATCCTCAACCATTAGAAGGGCATTCCATGAAATCCATTTTTGAAGGTGACCTCTTCTGTGATCCGGATCGAGTATTAGCCTTTGAAATGGATAACGCCAAAATGGTGCGTCAAGGCAATTGGAAGTTAGCGCAGCAGTGGGATGTTGCTCGTAACCGCTGGGACAGCAATGTGTACTTGTTTAACTTGTTCAAAGATCCCTTTGAGCAAAACGACTTGCATTGGCAATACCCGGACAAATTTAATGAACTGTGGGGATTCTACGAAGAATATGCCGAAGATAACCAGGTAGTAGAAGTGGGGCCACGTGTTTACGATGTTAAAGCGCTGAGTACTCTTGAAGACGGTATGATTCTAGGTGGCACTCTAGTTAACTATGATGATTCCTTAAGTCACAGAATCTGTAACGTTGCGCAGTTAAACGATACAGTGGATGTAGTAGGCGAAATTTACCCCCCTTCCGCACATGTTGGTAAACCAGCCCAAGTGCTTGCAGCGGTTAATTACCAACCAGATGTGGAAGGCGTAGATGATATGTGGTTGGCCTTCAACGGCAAGGATCGGTTTGATAGCGGCGTTGGTGTGAAGAAGTGGCTGTATCCACAGGTGGAAAATCTTCCCACTTATCTCAACTTCCCGGGTACCGGTGATTCTGGCTTACCAACACGCCTAGACGTGCCGCTGTACGAAGGGATGCTGTTTGGTAGCTTAACTGGCACTTATAACTTCTGGGTTGGCTACCGTCTGCAGGATGGTACTGGTACATTGGTATATAACCAAACTCCATTTATCTTAAAGGTTGGGTTAGATAAATCGCAATTGCAATGCGATAAATAAATTGTATTGCCAAGTCGATGTAGTTATCTGATTTTCTTAATTCATTTAAGGAGTATTATAACCATGAAATGTATGAAATATTGCCTCATTGGCCTAACACTGAGTACTTGGATTACCACCGGCTCAGCAGAGCCCGTGCCGTTCGATTCAGAACGTTGGGAATTTCAAGATGGGGAACACCGGGTAGAACAGTACGCTGGGCAGCAAAGTTTATACTTGAAAGGTAGTAAGGCATTCCTCTCAGATGTTGAGTTCGCTAATGGTATTATCGAATTCGACGTCCTGTTTCCCTCAGAGTTAACTACTTTGAAAGACACCCGCTCTTTTGTTAGTGGTATTTTTCGTTTACAGGATAATGACAATTTTGAAAAATACTATATGCGTCCACATCGTACCCCCGCTGATGTAGATGGTGCGCAATACGTACCAGAATATAATGGCTGGTCAAGCTGGGAATTGTTTTGGGAAAATCATATTACCAAGGTAAATTTTATCCATGATAAGTGGATCCACATCAAGCTAATGTTTGCCAACACTCAGTTGGAAGTCTATTTCGATGATATGGAAACCCCATTGTTAAGAGCCGAACTGAAACGCGAGGTAAAACCCGGTAAAGTCGGTATCAAAGTTGACCCGGAACCCCCTACTGCTTTTGCGTATTTTGCTAATTTTAGCTATGAAATTACTGATACCCCACCATTCAAACAGCCACCGCTAGTAATCAATGATGCACCACCAGGTACAGTGATGAATTGGCAGGTATCTGATCCCTTTGTTGAGGCTGAAGTGAAAGATAAGCTGGAATTACGGGAATCGGATCGTAGCCAAAGAACTTGGAAAGGGTTAGATGCTGATAAAGACACCGGTATCACTAATCTGGCGATGCTTTATAAAATTACTCCACAGGGGGGAGGCGATGGCAAAAATACGGTGTTTGCCCGTACAGTCATTCAATCTGACACTAACCAGTTGAAAGAGTTGCAATTTGGCTTTACTGATATTGCTCGTTTATATCTAAATGGACGACTGATGTATAAAGAAGATAACACATTCCGGAGTCGTAACCCAACCTTTATGGGTAATGTCGGTTATTTCAATAAGATTTACTTGCCACTAAAACCAGGTGCAAACGAACTTTGGATTGCGGTTACCGGCTTATTTGCCAGTTGGGGTCTAAAAGCCAAGCTGACCGATTTCACTAAGGTGGCATTTAGCACTGATCAAACTGGTAACCTAGAGGCTGTAGATGGCCCGGCCGGATGTATGGCAAGTTACAGCCTGGATGGCAAAGTGCATATTCCCTGTATTGCTGTGCCTAATGGGGATAGCCCAGCAGCCGGTGTGACTGTATTTCAGGTGGATATGATTCAAAAAGGTCTTCAGAACTATAACTTCGATCTTGATCTGGACAGTATTCGTCCACGTAACGAGGAACCGTTAACGCCCATTAACTCCCACCAATATCTGATGATTAGTCGATTTGCTAAAGGTACGACTCAAGAACAAACTGCACCCTATTCCGAAGAGGAAGCTGCCATGGCTTGGAAGTATTATCAAGAAGGCCTCTATCGTTTCATGTGGGGACGAACTGATCAACCCGGTGTGATCGTGATTATGGAAAGTAACAGCGAAGCAGAAGCCCGTGAAGCGGTCAATGCTATGCCGCTGGTAGCAAAGGGTCTAGTAGAATACGATCTCGTTCCCCTGGATTATTTCTTTCCGTTAGATGCATTATTTAGTTCTAAATAAGCCTTGACTTCCCCCGTTTAGATGCACGGCATAGCAGTTGCCAAATAACGGGGGTAGTACCCATCTTAAACTAACAAATCAGCGTTCACGTGGAAGATTTTCCGTTTTCTCCACCGATTCGTCTGAATTTAGCTGTTGATTCAGAACAACTGTATGCCAATTTGGTTCGGTTACCCACCACCGCTTGGCAAACGACCGGTATGGCAGAATTAGGTGCTCAGATGTTGGTGCCGCTAGTCAGTGTCGGGGGCACTTTGAACAACGATTTTGCATTAGCTGGGGCGATGCGTGCCACGCCTTGGCTAGCAGAATGTCCAGCAATAGCAGCTTTTTTGCGTCGTTTACATATACCGCTGTCACGTTGCCGCCTACTACGGTTGGATGCCCACACTGAAGGTAAGGCCCTAACTCAGTGTTATTATCACTGGTGGCGTCGTACAGCCTGGTATATTCCCCTAAACTGCCCTAAAGGCGTCTGCTTGGAAAGTGGTTCGCAGGTCATGTCCTTTGATGAGGGTACGAGTTGGCGAGTCAATATGTTGACGTCATTGCGGCTGGGCAATCCCACGGATCGGGAAGCTTTCTGGTTGGTAGTGGAAAGCAAAGCCATGGAGCCGGGTAATGCAGAGATGAAGATGGCGGGGTTGTGGTTGGAAACGTATTACTTTGAAGTACTTACTGCAGCGGAATTTGTGCAATTGACCCAAAGTATAATCACAGAAATACGAGAACACCCACGTTATCCCGCCATGGTCGACGCCCTAGTTGCATTGCAACAACGCTGGGCACAGGTGTTCGCGCGTTTCGGTCATACCTCGCCGGGAGAATTGTATTACCGGGATATTCTGCTAAATTTGACGGAACAAGTGATATTACCCTTACAACGTGGTGGTGGGTGTTGGAGCGATACAATGCGCTGTGTGCTTAGCATACTTAAAAACCTCCTAGCGTCAGCACCACAAATTGATAAACCCCGTCTGAGTACCAGATTCCTTGCTCAACAGCGGCGCAAGCGTGCTCTCCCAACTACCGTGCCAACAGTGGCAGTGTTCGACCGACCCCTATTTTTGGTATCTGCACCACGCGCTGGTAGTACCCTATTATTTGAACGGTTGGCTGGTTACCCTGATCTTTGGACTATCGCCGAGGAAAGTCACGAAGCTATCGAAAATATCACCACTCTCCACCCAGCAGCGCAGGCTTACCATTCTAACCGGCTGACTGCA
Source organism: Thioploca sp. (assembly GCA_012032555.1). Taxonomy (GTDB): domain Bacteria; phylum Pseudomonadota; class Gammaproteobacteria; order Beggiatoales; family Beggiatoaceae; genus Thioploca. The sequence goes on along the minus strand of JAAUSR010000027.1, from coordinate 14,599 downwards.
GCAGAGGCTAAGCCAGAGGTGGTAACCGTTTTGCGTGTCAATTTTACCCGGCAGTTGCAGAACCGTGCTGGGGAATTATATCTTCACTTACCTCCCGAAAAGCGTCCCCACCAAGTGCGCTTTCTCGAAAAGACACCTAAAAACGCTCTCCGTGTACCCTTTTTACGGGCTGCATTTCCCGACGCCCGGTTTATTTATCTCTACCGTGAACCGAGAGAGAACATTAGCAGTTTGATAGAAGGTTGGCGCTCACGGCGTTTTATTGCTTATCAAAATCTACCCGATTGGCCCCATCGTGACTGGAGTTTTTTATTGACACTGGGCTGGCGTGATTATCAAAATGCCTCGCTGGCTGAAATTGCCACCTATCAATGGATTTGTGCTAATCAAACGCTATTAGAAGATTTACAGGAAGTGCCGATCGATCAGCAGTGCTGGGTAAATTACGCCGAGTTAATCGCTAATCCACGGGCAGTGATACAACGCATCGGTGAATTAGCTGAGTTGCGAACCGATATTGATTGGGAGGAGCAATTGCAACACCCCCTACCGGTATCACGCATGACGCTTTCCACGCCCGCACCAGATAAATGGAAGCGCCACGAAGCTGAGATTCTCGCCCTCTATCCTAACTGGGCGCCACTATGGGAAAAGTTAACGGCATCGTGAGCCGGAATGATCGGGTTAGATTTTAGGTCTTCTGGTTCCAATTTACGGTGCAGTAACGAATTTATTGGGTTAGGCTTCATTTGCGCTTCTAGCGCTTCTAGCTTACTGCGCAGCAATGGTAACGTGGCATTACCCAGGCTGCCAACTAAAGCGAGCATGTTTAAAGCGATAGTTTGGGCTAAACCAAAGTGCAGGAAAAAAGCACCTCCCGCACCAATAGCTGCCGGTATTAGCATAATGGCAAAGGTTGTATTCATATTACTGCGAAATTGTTCAGCTAGTTCAAACAGTAACGGTAAATGTGTCAACCCTTTGTCTAGAAGAATGATTTCGGCAGTATCCCTAGCAATCTCCGAGGCACCACTCAGGGAAACTGAAACCTGCGCCTGCTTGAGTGCGATGGAGTCGTTAATACCATCGCCCACGTAGCATACACTGCGACCTTGAGCTTGGAGTTGTTTAATAATCTCGGCTTTATCCTGGGGTAGCACTTCCGCAAAATAATCGTCAATGCGTAGTTTTTTCGCAAGATTAGCGGTGGGCGTGGCATGATCGCCGGAAATGATATAGGTCCTTTTACCAGCCTGTTTAAGATAATGAATTACCTCGTAGGCTTCTGGACGCACCATAGGCAACAGTTCAATCGCACCGCAAACTTTATTAGCTACCGCTATCATGATTAGAGTATGTCCGTCTTGCTGAGCATGTTGTTGCTGCCTCAGCAGCATTTTTGGCACTTCTAACCCTTCAGTTTGCATAAACCGTTGGCTACCAACATGAATTCTTTGTCGGTTAATCGTCACGATAACTCCGTAACCTAAACGATATTCACTATCCTCTACCGGCGATAATTTGATATCACGTTGTTTGGCTTCATGCAAAATAGCTTTAGCGAGAGGATGCGTTTGTTGGTATTCGGCAGCAGCAGCGTAAGCCAAGATTTCGTCTTCGTGAAAATGTGAGAGGTGATGGATTCTACCTACATAAGGTTGTTCTTCAGTCAGGGTGCCAGTTTTATCAAATACCACGGTGTCTACGCCATGCAGCAACTCTAGAGAACGCCCGTCTTTAATTAAGATATTATGTTTAAGGGCAATGTTAAAATGGTTTAAAATACTAATGGGGCCAATAATACCCATTTTTTCCTTAGGGTGAGCATTGATAACTGCCAGGGCACTATTAGCGCCGAGTAATGGTAACGCGAGTGCACCACCAACTAATGCCGGGGTGATCAATGCCCGAGACAATTTTTCCGAACGTAATTGCACATCGGATTTAAAGTCGGTGGTGTTATTCAGAATATGAGTAATTTTGGCGGCGGTAGTTTCCGCGCCCGCTCGTTTGACTTTGAAATACAATTTACCCGATAGCACCAGGGTGGAAGAAAACACTTCATCTCCGCTTGCCTTTTCCACCGGTTGCGCTTCACCGGTTAGCACATGTTGATCCACCGTGGCCATACCTTCCACTATTATGCCATCAGCCGGAATCGTATTACCGGCATGAACTGCCACAATATCGCCAAGCTGTAGTTTATCATAGGGCGTTTTCACTTCCACCCCGGCCACCATCACCCACACGTAGTCAGGTGTTTTCTCAAAAATATACGCCAGTTCCTGTTTTGACTTAGCGGCGAGCGTAGCCGCAAGTTGGCGGCTCCAGATAACTAGCAGTGTGATCAAACTGCCTAGAAACGCGCCACCACGTATAAAAATAGTACCAGCAGCGGTAATCGAAATCAGCGTAGCGGTACTAACACGACCCTGCTTCAAATCGAAGAAAGCAATTTGGTAAATATGACTGATAGCATAGAGTACCAGTGGAAAAGCCAGCAGGTTGAATACTGGAAAGTGTAGGCCAATGCTAGACAGAATCAAGGCCAGATATGCGGCCCGTTGGTGGTTGCGCAAATTGCCAAAATGTTTTTTCTCTTTCGTGGTTACTGGTTGAGGCAATTTGCTGTTCCCAACTGTCACTGCGGTCGGTTTGATAGCTACACCGACCGGCACCGGTAATTGATCATAGGAAATTTCCTTAGGGAGATCTGCGCTAATCGTAGTCTCCACTTTTTTTAAGCCCACGAAGAAAAATGACGCAATGAATAATTCAAAAACCATTCTGTTTTTCCATTTAGCCTAAAAACTGAATTTAATTCCCACATCGAGGGAGGTATCCAGCGTTTCGATTTCTCCGGCCGGTCGATTGAGCTGCTTTCGTTGGTTTAGGTAATCATCGAGTCCCTTCACAAAAGAATTGTTATCGTAGTTAGCCATATAGGAAATAAAAAATGAGGTAAGCTTGCTAAATTTGAAATCCAGTTTCAGGTTAAGTTTAAGAAAATAATACTCTGAATCTTCCAGAAAACTCATGTAGTCAAGGCTTTCAGTGAAACTGATAACATCGGTTAATTGCCAATCAAAGCGTTCTGCAAGATACATAGCGTCAGAAGAATAATCTTCTACTCCTAGAAATGTCTTATAACGATCAAGTTCACTGATACTATCGTTCATATAAACGGTGTCCGATTGTGGGGCATAAAACAGGCCCAACATTAAATCATATTTATCCGTATTGATGGGATGATAACGTAGACCACTATACCATACCGTGCGCTTATCTATATATTTCCCACTGTTTTGTTCCCAGAGAAAACCGACAACACCAGCGAGTTTATCATTCAGCGCGTAGCGGAACCCCTGTCGGAAATTGCTATTTTTTACTTCGGTATCTTTCTCGGTGAGATTAATCGTCGTATTACGATTATTAATGTCATAGCTCGTAATACTGCTTAATAAGCCTCTGCGTAAATACAGATCCGCATTGCCACGATGGCTAGCAACGTCAATATTACCGCCCTGCTCAGAATAAGCATAACTTAAATCTACGTGATATAACCATAAGTGCGGCACTGATTCAAGGTTTTTAGGATTTTTCAGCCACCAATTTGGCCCCAGAAAAGCGCCGTTGGACCATCCGGATTCCGGGATTTCTAGCGGTTTAGCTGTTTCATCCTCGGTTTTCTTGTTCATTTCAACAGCCCCAGCCGGGAAAACTGCACTTAAACCTAGTAGTATTAAGCCAGTCGTTTTTTGTTTCATGGTTTTGCTCTCTTCTAATTTGTTGACGCTAGAATTAAATAAACTTATAGCTTGCTGGTTCCCGCAAAATGCCGCAGGCTCCCATTTTATAACCATCGAAAGTATAGCCAAATAATTCGATATCTTCCCGGAAATGTTCCGCCACCAATTGCCGAGTATAATAATTATAATACGTAGTATAATCATAATGAGTACTTTTATTCAAATGAGGTAGTTGGGCCTTAATATGGAGTAATTGGCATAACAGTGTGAAATCTTCTGCTAAAGTTTCATAACGCCCAATAAAATCTACTAACAGATGACCCTTTTCGTCAATTAACATATCCTTTTGGAATTTAGTGGCATACTTGGGATAGGGTTTCAGGGCCAATGTACTCACTACCCATGCTAAGTATTCATCGAATCCTTGCATAGTTTTGATGTGTTGATACAGCGGGTTAGTCGTTTCCTTGAGTAAAAAGTGATACATAGATACTTGCCAATCCCAGGGATTGCGTACAAAAGTAAATTTATAATATTCATCAAATGCCACACCAAGTTCTTTTTTGATGTCCTGTGCCTGGGCATGAACTACCCTAGATTCCCACATCTGGTACAAACGGTTAGGGCGACCGTTGATTACCGGTGGGGGACGGCGAATTCTAAAAACGGTCGGTTCGCTGGCATAATCCTTCAAACCGGCTTTGAGACTGAGTCCCGCCACTTTGGCAATATGGATAAAAATAAAACGATGAGTGTAGGAAATATACATAACACTTTAAATTAAAATAAACGGGAAGTTTCAATATCGATTAATGATTTTATTTGAATTCTGCTGCTACCTAAAAGTCATAACCGAAATAGTCCAAATCTACTTTGAAGCGATCCGTCACCTGTTTTTTTAAATCCTCATTGTAATAACTTCGGTAATTTTGTTCTCGAATCGAGGCATTCACCTGCGATAAGTGTCCTTCAAAACTAATTTCTTTAGCCAGGGTTAAAAAATCAGTACTCAAAGTTTCAAAACGCAGAATTTTGTTCACCAGCAAGCGACCCTCTTCATCGCAGACAAATGCTCGCTGTGGAGTATGGAAACGGGTAAACAATCCGTTGGCTTGATAAGGCGATAGCTTGATGAAATCCTCGAAACTTTTCACATAATGTTCAAATGCCTCTTCTACTGCTTCGCCCATATTAGCCATTTCAGGGTATTGCTCACGAGGAATCAAGGTTTTGTCGATAGTTTTATGTTTAAACATCGAATACCATGACACTAGACGGTCGAAAGGATTTCTCACTACCGCGAATTTGATATAGTTATCAAAGATCTCGGCCGCTAATACCTGTTTGATGTCTATCGCATACGGATGTTTGAAACGCTTAAAATCGGCTTTAAACGGTAATTTGTTTTGCAAATACAAGTCATAGCGAGCAAATTCTTGGTAAATGGAGTTACCTCCCGTCCTTTGGATATGAACAAAAATAAGTCGGTATTTATGCGAGATAAACATTATCGTATTTAGGATCGTTAGTGAGTAAATTAACTCGCTTTAAGTTTAGTAATAGCAAAGGACACCCTCTGCAACTTAATATCATTAAGAAAAAGAATTTCTTTAGTCAATTGGCTTTCGGGTAATCAATTTTTCCTCTCCGGTACGGCTTCGATAATACCCAATTCAGATTCCGTGGCAATCACCCGCTGCAGCCGGAAATCAGCTTGTCGTAATATATCTTTAAATTCCGCTTCGCTACGTAATTTGCCAGCAGCTAACATCACCAGCATATTCAGATCGAGCATTTTGTTACGTAAGGAAGAATCAATCGGCATCACTCTCTCAATAATCAGCAGTGTTTCTGAACCACTCATAACCTGTCGACAGGCTTGCAAAATCCGCAGCGCTTGCGAGTCATCCCAATTATGCAACACATGCTTTAACAGGTAGATATCCCCACCGGCCGGTATTTGGTGGAAAAAATCTCCCCCTACCAGTTGGCAACGCGCCAGCACTCCCTTACTTTGTAAAAACTGTTGTGCTTCTTCGATAACCCCATCCTGTTCCAACAACAATCCCCGCATGTTCGGATATTTTTCTAGGATAGCAGCTAGTAAACTACCCCGTCCCCCGCCAATATCTGTGATGGACTGTGCACTGGAAAAATCATAGCCTGCTAGCACTACGCTATTGTGGATTGTGGTCAAATCTCCCATCGCTTGGTTAAACAACTGGTTGAGCTTAGGATTTTGTCGCAGGTACGTATAGCGCGACATACCGTACATTTGTTCAAAGGCACTTTGTCCGGTGCGTACACTGTAGCTTAGGTTAGTCCAGGGTAGGGTTTCTTTGGCACGTAATAACACAAAATTGCGGACTACACCAGGCGTAGTTTTGTCTTGCAGACATTCTGACATAGGGGTATTTTGAAATATACCGGGTTCAGTTTCTGCAAAGATTCCTAAATCTGCTAATAGACGTAATAGGCGATAAAGCGTGTCCCGATGGGTTTGAGTTTGGATAGCTAGTTCATCACAGGATTGAGCCCCGGTGTCTAACAAATCAGCAATCCCCAGTTCGGTGGCGGTAAAAACACATTGTGACAGGACAAAAGCATTTGTTAGTAACAACACCCGTTCGCGTGGTGGCGCTTGCTCCATGCCGGTAATTTGAGTAAAAAGATCATTCATGATGTATTTATCCAAGATGCCGATTTAAATCGTTTGCCACAGTCTGCACGTTAGGCTGGAAGTTCATGCTCAGATGATTGCCAGGCACATTGTTAATTTCCATGCCGCCTTGTGCAAACCGTAGCCAGAATTGTTCAGCAGCACCTAGTTGTGCATTTTCTAGTGCCTCGGTAGGACGGAAGAAAACCATTCTGCCCATATAAGGTTTAGGAGTGTAGGCACGTAGGGCTTGCTGGTGAGTTCTAATGACGTACACCAACCGCTGCAACATGTTGGCACTTAAGCTGAACGGTGTTTCTGCATGAAGAGGTTGCGTCAGTAAATTTTTCACTTGCGTTTCGAGTGATTGCTCGCGCAAAATATCCCACTTTATTCCGCTATCGTCCCATTTCAATAGGTACTTAACCACAAATTGCAGGATAGCAGTATCATCTTTCAGATTAAACAACATGTAATCTGTGGGTGGTGTGTCGCTCAGGAAGAGTATTTGGACCAACTCACCGGCAGCGCGTAACTGCTGTGCCATTTCCAACGCAACTGCACCGCCAAAGGAGACCCCACCTAATCGGTAAGGCCCTTGTGCTTGGATACTGCGCAAGGCTTTAAGATACCAGGTTGCCATGTCTTCAATACTAGTAAGTGGTGCGGTGTCCGGTTCCAGCCCTTGAGCCTGAAAAGCGTATACCCGCCGCCCTGGGGCCAAAGCATTAGCTAAATCTCGGTAAAAAAACACAAACCCATCAATGGCATGTACCAGAAACAGCGGTGGCTGGCGATCATCACCGCCACGCAGTTTAACGGTAATCACTGGCAATGGCGCTATTTTAGCGGCGGCTGGTTTAGCTGTCAGTTCCGACTCTTCTGGACGATCTTCAATAAGTTCAGCCAGTTCTGCTATGGTGGGGGCATTCAAAAAGGTAGGCACCGACAATTCGATATTCATGGCCTTGCACAGTTCTGCTACCACGCGGCTGCCTAGCAACGAACTACCGCCTAACTCGAAGAAATTATCGTGAATTCCGATACGCCTGAGATTAAGTACATCACGCCAAACTGCAGCAATTTTTTCTTCCTTAGCGTTACGTGGCGCAACATATTCGGTAAAACTAGCCGCATCTGTTTCATCTGCTTCTAGGTTATCTCTACCCAGCATGGATAGCGACAGTTGTGGTTTGTCAACACCGATACCTTCACCAGGCTGGGGCGGGTCTATCCAGTAACGCTTTCGCTCGAAGGGATAAGTGGGCAAGGGCAACCGCCGGCGTTTTTGTTCGGTATAAAACGCGGGCCAGTCTACCAGTATCCCGGCAAGCCATAATCGGCCTAGGGTATTCAGCAAAAAAGCTTCATCGGCGGTATTTTCTTGAGGATGGCGCACGGAAGTCAACACGGTGTATGCTGCCGGATCGGTAGTCTGCTGTTTAACAAGCGTACTTAAAGTACGACCTGGTCCAACTTCCAACAACACTCGCCGTGAATCTTGAAGTAACCCTTGTACACCAGCTGCAAAACGTACTGGGTGACGTAGATGCTGCGCCCAGTAAGTCGGGTCCATGGCTTGTTCTGGTGTAATCCAGGTACCAGTAACATTGGAAATATAAGGTATTTGAGGAGGATGCCGCAGCATTTGCGCTACCTGTTGAGTAAATGCTGCCATCATTGGCGCCATCATCGGCGAATGGAAAGCATGTGAAGTATAGAGGCGACGGCAATCCACACTTTGTGCAGTCAGTTTTTGTCTAGAAGATCGACTGCCGTGGTTTCACCACCGACCACACATTGTGCCGGGCCATTAAGTACGCACAGCGCTAAATCGTTACCCAACAGTGGTACAATTTCAGCCTCTGGTAGTGCCACTGAAAGCATGGCTCCGGTGGGCATTTCCTGCATCATCCGACCACGGGTAATTACCAAAGCCAAAGCATCTTCTAGAGAAAATACCCCAGCCACACAAGCTGCTACATATTCACCGATACTATGACCAATCATCGATTCCGGGTAAATTCCCCACGTCATCCACATTTGCGCCAAGGCGTATTCTATTGCGAATAGCGCTGGTTGTGTCACTGCGGTTTGCTGAAGTTGGACGTTAGCGGTATCATTCAGCTCGTTATGGGGGTAGAGAATTTCGCGTAGCTTTAAACCCTGATTTGCGCCAATCTCGAAACAACGATCCAGGTGTTGGCGAAATACCGCTTCGGTATTGTAAAGTTCCCGCGCCATGTTAACATACTGAGAACCCTGGCCAGAAAACATGAATGTCACCGGGCGTTCACCGCCGGGGTGTCTACTGTTGGTCATTCGTTTGGGATCGTGACTCTCCAGCGCTGCCGCTGCTTGTTCCAAGGTTTGGCATAGCACCATGCGGCGGAATGGTAGGGGTTTGCGACCTACATTGAGGGTATACGCCAGATCCGCTAGGTTTAGATGGGAAAACTGACGTAGATGCCGAGCCAAGTTAGCTGATAGGGTATCTAAAGCAGTACTGGTTTTAGCTGAAATCAGAATGACTTGCCAGGCACGCGATGGTCCCGAAGCTTCAAGTTCTGGGGCTTCTTCTACCACCACATGGGCATTAGTCCCACCAATGCCAAAACCGTTGACACCAGCACGACGTGGTAAGCCCGGCGGTGGTATCCAGTCGCTTAAGCGATCATTGATATAAAACGGGCTATCTTCTAAACCGAGTTTGGGATTAGGGGTTTCAAAATTGATGGTGGGTGGAATTTGTTTATGCTTGAGCGCTAAAATAGTCTTAATCAGGCTAGCAATCCCAGCAGCATGGTTGAGATGACCAATATTAGGCTTGGTAGAAGCCAGGCCACAGTAGTGTTTGGGTAATGCATCCGCATCGCTAGCAGTCATTCGGAAGGCTTTTTTTAGTGCTGCTATTTCCACCGGATCACCTAATTCCGTACCAGTACCATGAGTTTCGATGAAAGTCATTGTTTCAGCAGTGACACCAGCCAGGGACATGGCTTCACTAATCACCTCGGCTTGACCCCCGATACTCGGAGCAGTATAGCCGACTTTAGTGGAACCATCGTTGTTTAGAGCTGTGGCTTTGATCACGGCGTGGATGTTATCACCATCGGCGAGTGCTTGACTGAGAAGCTTGAGCACCACGTTGCCGGTACCAGCACCGGTAACAATACCTTTGCTTTTAATGTCGAAGGTACGTAAATGACCGTCCGGTGAATAAATCATGCCTTCCTGGAACAGATAACCTTCTTTGGAGGGTACGCGCAAAAAACTGGCTCCGACAATCGCCATGTCACATTGATAAGTCCACAATGCTTGGCAAGCTAAATGCACTGCCACTAACGCGGTAGAACAGGTGGTACCAACACAAATGCTAGGCCCGGTGAGGTTCATGTGAAACGACACACGCATGGGCATGGTATCTTTATGGTTGGTAAGGGCCATTTCTAGGCGGTCAATTGTGGGAAAATTTACCAGTTTATTGGGTAAAATATTGCGTAATAGATAGGTGCTAAACGAAGTTCCGGCGTACACTCCAATTCTGCCCACGTAAGTTTCCGGGTTATAGCCCGCATCTTCTAAGGATTCCCAAGCACATTCCAAATAAATTCGATGTTGTGGGTCGAGAAGTTTAGCATCGCGTGGACTCATATCAAAGAAAGTCGCATCGAATAATTCCATATCGCCTAGCACGCCATGAGCTTTGACGAAAGCTGGATTTTTCAACAGTTCCGGATCAGTACCGGCAGCAATAGCTTCTTCATCACTGAAGAACGTGATAGATTCCACTCCGTCACGCAAGTTACACCAGAATTCCTCAAGGTTTTTCGCACCGGGAAAACGACCAGCCATACCGATAATAGCAATAGGTTCTAATGTATCTTCCTGGATATACAGTTCATCCATTTATTCAGTCTCCTCAGCTTGAAATCAGACATTGGGTTTACGTCTCAGTTGCGCCAGTTGCCGCTGCCGGCTCAAGGCGGCTTTTTGCTTAGCAGCCGTATTGAATAGCGATCCAGTAGTGGTTTTGGATTGGGCTACAGCAGTCAATTGTTCCAGATAACGAGCCATGCTGCTCACAGTAGGATTAGCAATGAGTCCCGTTACCGGAATTTCCAATCCAAAAGATTGGCTCAAGCGAGCACACAATTCTACCATGCTAGCGAACGCCCACCGGCCTCGAAAAAGTTTGTATCAATTCCTACCAATTCCACTTTGAGTATCATCTGCCAAATATCAGCAATACGGCGCTCAGTTTCGGTGCGCGGCGCAACATAGACAATATCTGTGGTCATTTGTTGCGGCAGCTGCGAGGCTTGTAAGGGAGGTAAATCATCTAAGTGTTGTTCCGGGTTATCCAGCATAGTTTGCAAGGTGGCGAGGTACTCGACCAATAGAGTTGTCACCGTATTAGCTTGGAACAAAGCGGTTTTGTAGCGAGCAATAGCAGTCAGTTTGCCTGCGGGGAGTTGACGTAGCGACAGAAATAAATCGAAATTAGCGATGCTTTCTTCGATGTTTACCGTAGTAATCTCGATATTTCCCAGCCGTTCTGGGTGACTTGGTACATTTTGCAATGCAAACATGACTCGCGACAATACTGCGTCAGGGAGTCTCAAGATTTCTGCAAGATCTTGCAAGGGCAGATCCTGGTGGTGTTGTGCCGCTGCTATGGTATCGTTGACACGCGCCAGCAATTCACGCAAGCTAGGATTGCCATCCAAGTTATTGCGTAACATCAATATATTGTTAAAAAAACCAATAAGACCGCGCGTTTCAGGGCGGTAACGACCCGCCACTGGTGAGGCCAACACCATGTCGGTCTGCCGCGAATAGCGGTACAGCAGCGCTAAAAAACCGGTTAACAGGGTGGTAAAAAACGACGCCCCCGCTCGCTGACCAAAGTTGCTTTTGAGCTTGGCGACTAATGTTGGGGAAAAGTCTAAATAAGCGGCTGCCCCCTGGTAAGACGGGGTAGAACTAGAAAAATCCACCGGTAATTGCAACAGGGGTGGGTCATTAGCTAAACGTTGTTGCCAGTATTCAATTTGTTTAGTGTATCGCTCGCCTTGCAAGTTGTTACGTTGAAAGATGGCAAAATCCGCGTACTGGATGGGAAGCGGTTCCAATGCGGGGGGTTGATCACAGCAAAATGCTTCATAACCGGCACTTAGTTCTCGCAAAAATAGGCTATCCGACCAGCGATCATTAATCAGATGATGGATAGTGCGCACCAGTACATAATCGTTATCAGCCAGATGTAGTAACTTGAATCGCCACAACGGCCCGCGTTCCAAATCAAATGGTTTCCGAGCTTCTTCGCCCGCTAAACGGTGAATTTCCATTTCCGATTGGGTGAGTAACTGACTGCGCAAATCCACCCAGGAGAGTATCTGCTCAGGAGGTGGGACGATAATTTGGGCTGGTTGCCCCGCAATGACCTGAAAACAAGTATGTAGAATTTCGTGACGTGCAATCACGGTATTTAAGCTATGTTCCAATGCTACCACATCTAACAATCCACGCAAACGAAACGCCGCACACAAATTGTGAGCCGTGGTACCGGGATGTACCTGTTCTACCCGCCACAGTCGCTCCTGGGCAAAAGATAAAGGCAGCGGTGCACCATCACGGGGACACGGCGTAATAATTGGCGTTTGGTGTTGTAGCGCCAGATTCGCCCGGATGCTTTGCCAGAATGCGGAATCACGGTTAGCCACAGGAGTTATTGTAGAATCAGACATGTACATTAACTTCCCATAGAAATTTTATATTAAAGCTAAATTTTTTATTTTTGGTAATCTAACACAGCATTACACTTGCAATCAAGCTCAAGGATTATCAATTAGCAATTAACGATAATAGCGTCGGTATAAATCAGCTAATTCTTTAAATTGACTATCCACACGCTCGAAAAAGTATTGGTAGGATTCGCAAAAATGATTATGCTCGTGGTCGCGTGGATCATGAAGTCGGTCTTTAATACAACCACCATAGCACAACTTCAACCACTGACAACGTCGGCACTCTTCGCCATAATTGGCTTTACGTAGGCCAAAAGCGATATGAGCGGGTGAATTAAACGCTTGTTGCAAAGAGATTTCATGCAGATTTCCTAGGCGAGTCTCTGCCGATACCAGAAAATCGCAGGAGAACAAATCACCATTGTGCTCTACCACGAGATACACATTGCATTTTTGCTGCAAAGCGCAGTGATCCGGTACCATACCAACATAGCGGTGCATCAGGGAATCGAAAAAACGAACGGAGGTTTTTTGCTTGAGGTAGCGGTAATCAAAGTCTTGGTGCCAACACTTAAACACTTTGGTTAAGAAATGCCCATATTGTTTCGCGGTGACGGAAAACGGTGCGGCTTGATGAGGATGTTGGAAATCGGGTTCTACTACTGGACTAAATTGCATGAAAATAAATCCATTATCCGTGAAAAACTGATAAATTTCCTCGGGGTATTGCACTGAGTAATCCGTGATAGTTGCCAGCACATTTACCGGCACTTCTTGCTGCACTAGCATTTTAGCGTTCTCAAAAACAGCGTGAAAAGTACCATGGCCCTGACGATCTAAGCGATAACAGTCATGCACATGTTGTGGACCATCTAGAGAAACCCCTACCAAGAAGTTTTCTCGCTTAAGAAAATCGGCCCAATCTTCATTTAATAACATAGCATGGGTTTGTAATGCATTGAAAAAAGTTCGGCCTTTCGCATAGTGTTTTTGCAATGCTACTGCGTGACGGAAAAAATCTAGGCCCATCACCGTGGGCTCGCCACCTTGCCACACAAAAGTCGGATGATTAGAGCATTTGAACAATTGCTGAATGAGTTTATCCAGAGTGGGTTCATCCATTTTATGGGTAGATGGCGAACCGGCGTACAAATGTTGTTTATCCAGATAAAAACAGTATTTGCAGTTCAGATTGCAAAAAGACCCAATAGGTTTAATGATAATACTATGTAAGGTATTCATAAAACTTCATCGTCATTAATACTTTGTAGTATAACAAATTGTTTGGAAAAGGAAACGACATCGGTAGGAATCCACCGCCATTAAGTTTTGGACGTTACACTTCTAAACCTAATTAAATAAAAGCATAGTCATAATGATAAGCATTTACTTCAACATCGATTTTCTCATGTGGTAATTTTAACCAGTAATTGGCACTGTCGGCAGCAACTAACACGCCGACACCCACGCGGTCTGGACGAGGCATCAATAATATGCCACCATCGGGATGTAAATGAACTCGCATCGCATTTTCGTAGTGAGTCGGACGTTGGGCTTCTAGACCTAAGTAGGCGTGGTCGTAGTGATAAGCCGCTACCTCGACCCCCATTTGTTCACGAACCACTGATTTATGGCCATCCGCACCCACAACCAGCGGCGCATAAGCTTCATGAATACCTTGTTCATCTTGATAACGAATTCCACTGATAGCCTCTGGGCTACGACGAATTAAATTTACCGCTTTAGCTGGCTGAATTAACTTAATTTGACCACTAGCTAAGGCTTGATCTAATAAAGTTCTTTCAATTTTGGCATGGGGTAATACCAAATAAGGTGAAGAACCGGGCGCTAATAACGGTGCCCGATAAATACATCCATAATAATGCAAACATCCAGAGAACCATCATCTACTTGCGTCCCCGGGGCAATTGGAATTTCGCTGGCATAGAATGTGGTAAGTTGGCAAACTGCATCAGTTGCGTTGCTGCAAAAATCCTTCTTCAAACCAATTTTTTTCACAAGTTGTCACAGTACAAAGATGCACTTAGTTTCTCAATGTATCTTACAATCCACTGCCATCAACGGGTTTAGGTTTGATTGGCAGCGACGCCAATTAGCTACGATGCCATAAGCGCTTATTAGCTTAATCTTAAGCACCTTTTGAACATAACTGCACAACGCCTAAACCTAAACATTTTTATAAAAATTTTACACGCCCCATTCAAAATAATATAACTTTTTTATCTTCCTTGCGATAAAGTTATCCAGATGACCAGGGCCACCGCATTAAAATTTCTTGCCAAACACCAATTTAGCACGGTAGTTATCATTCCAACTCGCTTGGCGGCGTTTTTTTGCAAGGCTACCTGGGATAGAGTCGAAATCAAAAAATCCTAGGCATAGATGCCGAACCGTAGTCATGATGGCGGGGGCATTGCCGA
>JAAUSR010000087.1 GCA_012032555.1 Thioploca sp. | reverse complement strand
CGATTACCCCCCACACGCACTTTGAAGCCGAAGTGTATGTCTTGAGTAAAGAAGAGGGCGGACGTCATACGCCGTTTTTTAATGGTTATCGACCGCAATTTTACTTTCGGACCACTGACGTGACGGGGGCGTGTGAATTACCCGAAGGGGTAGAAATGGTGATGCCGGGTGATAACATTAAGATTGTGGTTAAGTTAATCTCGCCGATTGCGATGGAAGAGGGGTTACGTTTTGCTATCCGTGAGGGCGGCAGAACGGTCGGGGCCGGGGTGGTGGCTAAAGTCATTGAATAATTTATTTGAAATTGAGAAACTCATTGTTCTCAATAAGTAAAAAAATCGTCAAATTTAAATCTAGGGCAATAGTTTCAACGGTAGAACATCGGTCTCCAAAACCGAGAGTGGGGGTTCGAATCCCTCTTGCCCTGCCATTTTTATAAAATTTACAAAAAACTTGATGAGCTAGCAATGAATATAAAGACCAGTGCTCAAACCACTGACAAGCGAGATATGTTTAAGTGGTTGATTGTCGTATTATTGGTGGGAAGTGGCATTGTTAGTTTTTATTATTTTGATGAACAATCAGTGCTAATACGAGTAGTTAGTTTACTCGCCATCGCTATTATTGCAGCATGGGTTGCTTCTAGAACGGAAAGAGGTAAGTATACCCTAGATTTCATTCACGAATCTCATATAGAAGTTCGCAGAGTCGTCTGGCCAACCCGACAAGAAACTATCCAAATGACCTCAGTAGTGCTATTTATGGTCGTCTTGTTAGCATTAGTGGTTTGGGTGTTAGATGGTGTTTTAATGTGGGTATTGCGATTACTAACCGGCCATGGAGGTTAAGTAAAATGGCCTTGCGCTGGTATGTGGTACATGCTTATTCAGGTTTTGAAAAAGTGTTAAACGTTCTTTGGAAGAACGTAAAGAACGTGCTCGCAGCGATTTAAAGGCCTGTTTTGGGGAAATCTTAGTTCCAACTGAAGAAATTATTGAAATACGTGACGGGCAACGTCGCAAAGCTGACCGTAAATTATTTCCAGGTTATGTATTAGTACAAATGGAAATGAATGATGAAACGTGGCATCTGGTTAAAAGTGTACCGAAAGTGATGGGCTTTATTGGTGGGACTCAAGAACGACCCGCACCTATCACCGACGCGGAAGCGGAAGTGATCTTGCAACGGGTTAAAGAAGGTGCTGAAAAACCGAGGCCAAAAGTGTTATTTGAAGTTGGTGAAGTGGTACGTGTCACGGCTGGACCATTTGCTGACTTTAACGGTGTGGTTGAGGAAGTCAATTACGAGAAAAATCGATTACGGGTTGCCGTACTGATTTTTGGGCGTTCAACGCCAGTTGATCTAGAATTTGGACAAGTAGAAAAAGAGTAGTAAAATTAACGGGGAGCTGTTAAGCGTTGGTACCCGATTCCCAAGGAATAATTTATGGCTAAAAAAGTACAAGCCTATATTAAATTACAAGTAAAAGCTGGGCAAGCTAACCCCAGCCCGCCAGTTGGGCCGGCTTTAGGTCAACATGGTTTGAATATTATGGAGTTTTGTAAAACTTTTAATGCTCAAACTCAACATCTTGAACCCGGATTACCAACACCGGTCGTGATTACCGCTTATAGTGACCGTAGTTTTACTTTTGTTATCAAAAGTCCGCCGGCTTCAATCTTATTGAAAAAAGCGGCGGGGATTGATAGTGGTAGTAAAACACCACATACCCATAAAGTGGGTAAAGTGACCCAGGCTCAAGTCGAAGAAATTGCTAAAATTAAAACGCCCGATTTAACAGCAGCCGATTTGGAAGCAAAGATGCGCACTATTGCGGGAACAGCTCGCAGTATGGGAATTGAGGTGGAGGGTTAGTCAATGGCAAAACATTCCAAGCGTTATCAGGCGATAAAGGCAAAATTAACGCCGGGTAAACTGTATCCGGTGAATGAAGCGTTTGAATTACTTAAATCTTTACCACCCGCTAAATTTCCTGAATCAGTCGATGTGAGTGTCAATTTAGGTGTCGATCCACGTAAATCTGATCAAGTTGTGCGTAGTTCGACGGTATTACCTCATGGTACTGGAAAACAGGTTAGAGTTGCTGTTTTTGCGCAAGGTGCTAATGCCTCCGCTGCACAAGAAGCGGGTGCTGATATCATTGGGTTTGAAGATTTGGCTGAACGCATTAAACAAGGTTTTTTAGAATTTGATATTGTTATTGCTTCACCAGATGCCATGCGACTGGTTGGGCAATTAGGTAAAATTCTCGGTCCACGAGGTTTAATGCCTAATCCTAAAGTAGGCACAGTAACCCCTGATGTGGTGACTGCCGTTAAAAATGCGAAAGGTGGGCAGGTTCGTTACCGAACTGATAAAGCCGGTATTATTCATTGTACGATTGGCAAAGTTTCTTTTCATGCTGATCAATTACGTGAAAATTTACAAGCGCTTTTGACGGATCTGGTTAAAATCAAACCGAGTACTTCCAAAGGCATTTATATGAGAAAGATCACGGTATCAACCACAATGGGGCCAGGATTAGCGATTGACCAAAGTAGTTTATCCTCTTCCTAAGTAAACTTTAATCTAAAGTGAGTGAACCGATTGGGTTGAACTCAAAATCATTTATTCGCTAGAAACAACGGTGAACAAGCGCTTTTCGTAATCCCTGAATTGAAATTCAAGCCGGGGGTTAAGTTTTTTGTAGCTCATAGATAATATCCTTTTGAAACTGAGATAAAAAATGGCTCAAAAACAAAGTGGCACCGCCGGTATTCTATCGTTTCATGATTAAAATTTATTTTAACTTTTTGGAACGACAGAGCAGTCGTCATAGACCGTAGGTATCTTGGATTTAATGGTGTTATCCGCCTACGCAGATGGCAAAACCTGAAGATAACACCGGTTTTGCAAGTAACCCTAACCTATTTAGGAGAACGTTAATGCCGCTTAAGCTTGAAGACAAGCAAGCTATTGTTAATGAAGTCGCTGAAATTGCTAAACAAGCACACTCTATCATTGCAATAGAATATCGTGGGATGACGGTAGCTGAAATGACTCAGCTGCGTGCTAAAGCACGTCAAAATGACGTGTATTTAAGAATAGTCAAAAACACGCTAGCTAAACGGGCTGTTACCAATACTGCTTTTGAATGTTTACAAGAGCGACTCGTGGGTCCAATTTTATTAGCATTTTCACGAGAAGAACCCGGTGCAGCCGCTCGAGTGATTAGCGACTTTGCTAAAACCAACCCAAAAGTGGTAGTGAAGGGCATTGCCTTAAGTCAACAATTGCTTGCCGCTACCGACTTAGATAAAGTGGCTAAATTGCCGACCTATCGAGAGGCAATCAGTATGCTACTTGCTGTTATGCAAGCGCCAGTGACTAAATTGGTGCGTACTTTAGCTGAACCATCGGCTAAATTAGCACGTACCCTGGCAGCAATACGTGATAGCAAACAACAATAAAATAATGAGCTGTTATTCAATTTAGACAAAGTTAACAAAAGGTTATTATCATGGCTATTGCAAAAGAAGATATTTTAGAAACCATTGCGAATATGACTGTTATGGAAGTGGTCGAACTGATTAAAGCAATGGAAGAAAAATTTGGCGTTTCAGCCGCAGCGGCTTTTGCACCGGTAGCGGCCGTTGCCGCTACCGCTGAAACAGCTGCACCCGTTGAAGAACAAACTGAATTTACGGTAACTTTAACCGGTTTTGGTGACAAGAAAGTACAAGTTATCAAAGCGATTCGTAGTATTACTGGACTGGGTTTAAAAGAAGCTAAAGATTTAGTAGAAGGTGTTCCTTCGGTAGTTAAAGAAGGAGTTTCCAAGGACGAAGCTGACAAAATTAAGAAAGAACTAGAAGAATCTGGTGGAACTGCTGAAATTAAATAATTAATTGTCTATGCCGTTATCAGTGGTCAGTTGTCTGTTAGCAGAATAGGCTTAGCGATTTACTGTTCACTGATATATGCTATATTATGTTGACTAGTTAACCCTGACTTAGCTCAAAATAAGTCATTATTTCTTAAACGTGGCGTAGATTACGCGGGTTAGTTTGGCATAAAAACCATTGAAAAATAAGTTAATATACGGCGAGAATAAGTGAACTGAACATAATATGAGAAACACTCCTACACAGGTTATATTATACACAAGACATTCTTCTAGGACTAGAATTTTATTTCTATTACTGAGCTCAGAAAATCAAAATGTTTAATGACAATCTCGGTAGAGAATCACAAAATGACGTTGATGTTCATGTCATTTTACGGTTCTCGCATCATGAGGAGCCAATTATTAAATCATCAGTTTATAGTACTACTTTGTCTTGATTCATTGACTTTGAACAAGAACATAAAGCAATCTCGCTTAAATCCTGCTAAGCGGGATAACACCATGAGTTTGGATTAAATAAGTGGAAAAGGATTGTATTCTTAACCCCTGATAAACTAATATTTTTCCAACAACACAACAATTCGGCTTTCATTTTAACTGAGTTTAAATCTCTAAGGTTTAACTTGAGTTTAAACGTCAAGTCATTTCTTGAAAACAAGTTTCGTGAACCATGACTTATTCTTTTACTGAAAAAAAACGCCTCCGCAAAGACTTTGGTAAACGCCCTAGCATCTTAGAAGTCCCTTACTTACTGGCTATTCAGATTGGATCTTACCGGGATTTTTTGCAAAAGGACACACCACCGGATGAATTCGCCGATATTGGCTTACATGCCGCTTTTAAATCGGTGTTTCCCATTGTGAGCTACTCAGGTAATGCTATTCTTGAGTATGTGAACTATCGTCTGAGTAAACCTGGCTTTGATATTAAAGAATGTCAAATGCGGGGATTAACTTATGCTGCTTCCTTGAGAGTGAGAGTACGCCTCGTTCTCTATGACAAAGATTCTAAAAACAAATCGATAAAAGATATTAAAGAACAAGAAGTGTATATGGGTGAAATACCCTTAATGACCAATACCGGTACTTTTGTTATTAATGGTACTGAGCGAGTAATTGTTTCTCAACTGCACCGCTCCCCCGGCGTATTTTTTGACCATGATAAAGGTAAAACTCACACTTCGGGTAAATTACTTTATGCGGCCCGTATCATTCCGTATCGGGGTTCATGGCTCGATTTTGAATTCGATCATAAAGATTGTGTCTTTGTTCGCATTGATCGCCGGCGTAAACTGCCAGCGACTATTCTATTACGTGCGTTGGGGTTCAATAATGAGCAAATGTTAAATTTGTTCTTTGACACTCACCGCTTGGTGCGAATTGATTCTGAGTTTCATCTGGAATTAAATCTCGATCATCTACGGGGCGAATTGGCATCATTTGATATTCAAGATGCCAATGGCAATATCATTGTGAAAGCGGGCCGACGTATTAATCCTAGGCATATTCGTCAATTAGAACAAAGTGGCTTGCGATATTTAAAAGTCCCAATGAGCTACGAAAGTGGGAAAATGGAATCCTTTTTGTTGGGACAAGTATTGTCTCATGATGTCATTGCCCCGGCTAGTGGCACTTGTTTGGCTAATGCGAACGATGAGATTACTGAAGAAATCCTCGCCTTATTTTTAGAAAATAATATTGACGCGTTTCAGACGCTGTATACTAATGATTTGGATAGAGGCCCTTATATTTCTGATACGTTACGGATTGATCCCACTACCACGCCACTAGAAGCGCATATCGAAATTTATCGGATGATGCGACCCGGCGAACCACCAACACCGGAGGCGGCAGAAAGTTTATTTAATAGCTTATTCTTTACGGATGAACGCTATGATCTTTCTCCAGTGGGACGGATGAAATTTAATCGCCGGGTGGGAAGAGAAGATATTACCGGCCCTGGGGTACTCTCGGTAGATGATATTCTAGATGTGGTGCGAACTTTAATTAATATTCGTAATGGCATCGGTGAAATTGATGATATCGATCATTTAGGTAATCGACGCATTCGCTGTGTTGGCGAAATGGCAGAAAATCAATTTCGGATTGGTTTGGTGCGCGTTGAACGCGCTGTCAAGGAACGCTTAAGTTTAGCCGAATCGGAAGGCATTATGCCGCAAGAATTGATTAATGCTAAACCAGTTTCGGCGGTGATTCGAGAGTTTTTTAGTTCAAGTCAGCTCTCCCAATTTATGGATCAAAATAATCCCTTATCAGAAGTCACTCATAAGCGACGTGTTTCCGCATTGGGGCCAGGTGGGTTAACCCGAGAACGTGCTGGCTTTGAAGTACGTGATGTCCATCCCACTCACTATGGTCGGGTATGTCCAATTGAAACGCCAGAAGGTCCGAATATTGGTTTAATTAATTCGCTAGCGGTTTATGCTCGAACTAATGAATATGGATTTTTAGAAACACCTTATCGGCAAGTTGTTGATGGACAAGTCACGGATAACGTTGAGTATTTATCCGCAATTGAGGAAGGTCGTTTTGTCATTGCTCAAGCCAATGCGAGTTTGGACGAACAGGGTTGTCTTCTAGATGATTTGATTCCGGCTCGACATGGCAATGAGTTTACTCTAGTCACTCGCGATCGGGTTGAATACATGGATGTGTCTCCTAAGCAAATTGTCTCGGTGGCAGCTTCACTGATCCCTTTTTTAGAGCATGATGATGCTAACCGGGCCTTAATGGGATCGAATATGCAACGACAGGCTGTTCCGACGCTACGGACTGAAAAACCGCTGGTAGGAACGGGAATGGAACGTGCTGTTGCTGTCGATTCTGGTGTAACGGTCGTTGCTGAGCGTGGCGGTATAGTCGATTCAGTTGACGCGGCGCGAATTGTCGTTCGCGTGAGTGATGAAGAAGTTATTAAAAGTAGTGACTCGGAATCATCCATGCTACAAACCGGTGTCGATATCTATAATTTAACCAAGTATGTGCGTTCTAATCAAAATACTTGTATCAATCAACGTCCTTTAGTAAGACCCGGTGATCTCATTAGGAAAGGTGATGTGCTGGCTGACGGGCCTTCAACTGACTTAGGTGAATTGGCTTTAGGGCAGAATGTATTAGTGGCGTTTATGCCGTGGAATGGTTACAACTTTGAAGATTCCATTCTAATTTCTGAACGCATTGTTGAACAAGATCGATTTACCTCTATTCATATTGTTGAATTGAGTTGTATGGCTCGAGATACTAAATTGGGGCCAGAAGAAATCACCGCTGATATTCCCAATATCAGTGAATCGACCTTAAAGAATCTAGATGAAGCCGGGATTGTTTATATTGGTGCTCAAGTTAAGCCTGGTGATCTTTTAGTCGGTAAAGTCACCCCCAAGGGAGAAACACAATTAACCCCAGAAGAAAAATTACTTCGAGCTATCTTTGGTGAAAAAGCCTCTGATGTTAAAGATACTTCTTTGCGAGTACCGGGCGGCATGTTGGGAACGGTTATCGATGTCCAAGTGTTTACGCGTGATGGTATAGAAAAAGATGCCCGTGCTAAGCAAATCGAGCATGCTGAATTGAGTAAAGTTAGGAAAGATTTACATGATAAGTTGCGAATCTTAGAAAATGATATTTATTTGCGCCTGGAAAAATTATTAGTAGGTAAACCCGCTTTGAGTGGTCCTCAAGGACTTCATTCGTCTAGTGTTATTGATAATACTTATTTATCAAGACTAAACCGACTGCAATGGTTTGAAATTAATTTACAAGATCCGGTGGCACAAGCTAAGCTAGAATCATTTGCTCAACAACTTAAAAACGAGCGGCGCCGCGCCGACGAATTGTTTGAGGAGAAACGCAAAAAGCTCATCACTGGTGATGATTTAGCACCAGGGGTACTGAAGATGGTTAAGGTTTATCTAGCCGTTAAGCGTCGGGTTCAACCGGGTGATAAAATGGCGGGACGACATGGTAATAAGGGCGTTGTTTCGATGATCGTGCCGGTTGAAGATATGCCTTATACCGAAGATGGACGCCCGGTTGATATTGTGCTTAACCCGCTGGGTGTTCCTTCACGAATGAATATTGGTCAAGTCCTAGAAACTCACTTAGGGTGGGCAGCTAAGGCATTAGGCGACCAAATTAGCAAGCAATTAGCCCAATTCAATTTAAATAAGAGTAGCAGCTTGATTGTTGAATTAGCTCAACCGGCTCCGTCGCAATTGCAACCACTGCGCGAATTTCTAGAGCGGATTTATAACCATACCGGTGGAGTAAAGCGCGAAAATCTATCGGGGTTGAGTGATACCGAAATCATTGAACTCGCTCGTAATTTACAAGCCGGTG
Organism: Thioploca sp.; assembly: GCA_012032555.1. Taxonomy (GTDB): domain Bacteria; phylum Pseudomonadota; class Gammaproteobacteria; order Beggiatoales; family Beggiatoaceae; genus Thioploca. The sequence goes on along the minus strand of JAAUSR010000087.1, from coordinate 10,696 downwards.
TCCCCATGGCAACCCCGGTTTTTGATGGTGCGAGCGAAGTGGAAATCAAGTCGATGTTAGAATTGGCCGGCTTACCAACCAATGGTCAAACTCTCTTATACGATGGTCGGACTGGTGAAGCTTTTGAACGACCGATCACGATAGGCTATATGTATATGATGAAATTAAATCATTTGGTTGATGATAAAATGCATGCCCGTTCAACTGGACCATACAGCTTGGTAACTCAACAGCCTTTAGGGGGTAAAGCTCAGTTTGGTGGTCAACGGTTTGGTGAGATGGAAGTGTGGGCATTAGAAGCTTATGGTGCTTCATATACTTTACAAGAAATGCTCACCGTGAAATCAGATGATGTTAATGGTCGAACTAAAATGTATAAGAATATCGTTGATGGCGATCATCGTATGGAAGCCGGTATGCCGGAATCTTTTAATGTACTCGTAAAAGAAATCCGTTCACTCGGTATTGATATTGAGTTAGAGCAAAATGCCTAATCCTATTAAGTATGCTCGGCTCGTTAAAATTCGGAAAATATAATTCACCGTAATCGTTTTACTTTTTCTTTCTAAACAGTGGAATGAGGATAATCGAACTCAATACGATTATTCTCACGCTAATATTAATAAAGAAAAAGGAGAGCGGTTACCTATAACCTAACTGAGCTATCTCTAGCGAGATAGCACTCATCCAATCCTCACTTTTTACACTTAACGAGGAGAACGAACTTGACAGATTTACTGAGTTTCATCAATAGCCAAGGACAGATAGAAGAATTTGATAGAATTTGTATTGGCTTAGCTTCTCCAGAGAAGATTCGTTCTTGGTCTTACGGTGAGGTGAAAAAGCCTGAAACGATTAACTACCGTACTTTTAAACCAGAACGTGATGGACTTTTTTGTGCCAAAATTTTCGGCCCAGTTAAAGATTATGAATGCCTATGCGGTAAATATAAACGTCTAAAACATCGAGGTGTAGTTTGTGAAAAATGTGGTGTTGAAGTCACCCAAGCTAAAGTGAGACGTGAACGAATGGGACATATTGAACTCGCAAGTCCCGTAGCGCACATTTGGTATCTTAAATCACTACCTTCTCGTATGGGTTTATTACTGGATCTCACCTTACGTGACATTGAACGAATTCTCTACTTTGAAGCTTATGTCATCATTGAACCCGGCTTAACTTCGCTGGATCGTGGTCAATTATTGACTGAAGAAGCTTATCTGGACGCGCTGGAAGAATATGGTGATGAATTCAATGTCCGTATGGGTGCCGAAGCGATTTTAGATTTGTTACGCACAATTGATTTACCTGCAGAAGTTAATAAATTACGTGAACAAATTAACGAAACGAATTCTGAAACTAAGATTAAAAAGCTGACTAAACGCCTCAAATTGATGGAATCATTTCTCCATTCCGGTAATCGTCCAGAATGGATGGTACTTAAAGTGTTACCCGTATTACCACCAGAATTGCGACCACTGGTTCCTTTAGATGGGGGTCGGTTTGCGACCTCCGATTTAAATGATCTTTATCGGCGAGTCATTAATCGCAACAATCGACTCAAACGTCTACTCGATTTAAATGCCCCTGACATCATTGTCAGAAATGAAAAACGCATGTTACAAGAATCCGTCGATGCGTTGTTAGATAATGGTCGCCGTGGACGTGCTATCACCGGGACCAATAAATTACCTTTAAAATCATTGGCTGATATGATTAAAGGCAAACAAGGGCGGTTTCGGCAAAACTTGTTGGGTAAACGAGTTGACTACTCTGGGCGTTCCGTTATCGTGGTTGGTCCCACCCTGAAGTTACATCAGTGCGGCTTGCCTAAAAAAATGGCTTTGGAGTTATTTAAACCATTTATCTTTGGTAAATTAGAACTGCGGGGACTCGCTACCACTATTAAAGCTGCTAAAAAAATGGTTGAACGAGAAGGACCAGAAGTATGGGATATCTTAGAAGAAGTTATCCGTGAACATCCAGTATTATTAAATCGTGCTCCGACCTTGCACCGGTTAGGTATTCAAGCTTTTGAACCGGTATTGATTGAAGGCAAAGCCATTCAACTCCATCCCTTGGTTTGTACGGCTTTTAATGCCGACTTTGATGGTGACCAAATGGCTGTCCACGTGCCACTATCTATTGAAGCCCAATTAGAAGCACGTACCTTGATGATGTCAACAAATAATATTTTATCACCGGCCAATGGTGAACCGATTATTGTGCCTTCGCAAGACGTCGTCTTGGGATTGTACTATATGACTCGAGAACGGATTGGTGCTAAGGGAGAAGGTATGAAATTCTCGGACGTGAGAGAAGTCCATCGCGCCTATGAGAATCGCTTAGTGGAATTACATGCGAAAGTGACGGTGCGTATTCAAGAAATTTTATTAGAAGAGTCAGGACAACTGCTCCCACCCAGTCGACAACGATTTGAAACCACTGTTGGTCGTGCACTATTATCAGAAATATTACCACCGGGATTACCCTTTGATTTCATTAATCGTGACTTAACTAAAAAAGCCATTTCTAGATTGATTAATCTCTGCTACCGACGGGTTGGACTTAAAGAAACCGTCATTTTTGCTGACAAACTGATGTATACTGGCTTTATGTATGCCACCCGTGCCGGGATTTCCATCGGGGTTGAAGATATGGTTGTTCCCGATGAAAAACCAACTATTATTGCCGAAGCTGAGCAGGAAGTGAAGGAAATCGAAGAACAATATGCCTCCGGCTTAATTACCAATGGTGAACGTTACAATAAAGTTATTGATATTTGGTCGCATACCAACGACAAATTAGCTAAAGCGATGATGGCTAAATTAGGTGTAGAAACCACAGTTGATAGTCAAGGTAACACCGTTACCCAACCAGCATTTAATTCTATTTATATGATGGCTGATTCTGGCGCACGTGGTTCAGCGGCTCAAATTCGCCAATTGGCTGGCATGCGGGGTCTCATGGCGAAACCGGATAGTTCTATTATTGAAACCCCGATTACTGCGAACTTCCGCGAAGGATTAGATGTATTACAATACTTCATTTCTACGCATGGTGCTCGCAAAGGTTTAGCAGATACCGCTTTGAAAACCGCTAATTCTGGTTATTTAACGCGGCGCTTAGTTGACGTTGCCCAAGATTTAGTGGTATTAGAAAATGATTGTGGTACTCACCGTGGCTTAGATATGACCCCGTTAATTGAAGGCGGTGATGTGGTCGAACCCTTACGAGAAAGAGTATTAGGTCGTACCGTAGCTGAAGATGTCTTAAAAGCCCATTTAACTGAACCAGTGGTCAAAGCCGGTACCCTACTCGATGAAGAATGGGTAGAACGCCTTGAACAAGAAGGCATTGATCGGATTAAAGTTCGTTCCCCGATTACCTGCGAATCTCGTTATGGGATTTGTGCTAACTGTTATGGACGTGATTTAGGACGTGGTCATTTGGTCAATATTGGCGAAGCGGTTGGTGTCGTTGCTGCGCAATCGATCGGCGAACCAGGTACTCAATTAACTATGCGCACTTTCCATATTGGTGGTGCGGCATCTGGTGCGGCAGCTGTCAATAATATTGAGGTAAAATCTAAAGGTAAAGTTAAATTCGATAATATTAAAGTTTTACAACAACAACATACAGATAATGCCATTAGATGGGTCACAGTGTCGCGATCCGGTGAAATGAGTATTTTAGATGAATTTGGTTTAGAGCGCGAACGCTATAAAGTGCCATATGGCGCAGTGTTAACTATTCAAGAAGCCGATTTGGTTGAAGCTGGTCAATGGTAGCTAGTTGGGATCCCCATACTTATCCCGTTATTACCGAAGTAGCTGGACTAGTCAGTTTTGTCGATGTCGTCGAAGGGGTTACCGTTACTCGGGAAATGGATGAATATACTGGCTTAAGTAATATTGTCGTTACTGACCCAAAACTACGTCCATCGCAAGCGAAAGATTTACGTCCTATCGTCAGATTAATCGATGAATTAGGTAAGGATCTTTATTTATCAGGAACCGAGATTCCAGCGACTTATTATCTGCCTCCACGAGCTATTATTAATGTAGAAGATGGTGCTCAAGTGAAGGTAGGAGACGTCATTGCACGTTTGCCGCAAGAGTTTTCTAAGACACGTGACATTACTGGTGGATTACCGCGAGTAGCCGACTTATTTGAAGCACGGTTACCTAAAGAACCGGCTATATTAGCAGAACGAAGTGGTACAGTCAGTTTCGGTAAAGATACTAAAACTAAACAACGTTTGATTATTACCGGCACGGATAATGAAGTCGATGAAATCAGCATTCCTAAATGGCGACATGTGAATGTCTTTGAAGGACAGCATGTCGAACGTGGCGAAGAGATTGTTGATGGTGCACCGAATCCCCATGATATTTTACGTTTATTAGGTGTCAATGTGTTAGCGAGCTATATCGTTAATGAAGTACAAGAAGTTTATCGGTTACAAGGTGTTAAAATTAACGACAAACATATTGAAGTGATTGTGCGTCAAATGTTACGTAAGATTATGATAATTGATCCTGGTGATACCCGCTTATTACCTGGCGAACAAGTTGAACGGGCACGATTATTAGAAGAAAACGAACGGGTCCGATCCGAAGGAAAACGGGATGCTAGTTGGGAACCCATTTTATTAGGTATCACCAAAGCTTCTTTAGCAACCGAGTCTTTTATCTCAGCGGCTTCTTTCCAAGAAACTACTCGGGTATTAACGGAAGCGTCTGTTAATGGTAAATGTGATGATTTACGGGGTTTGAAAGAAAATGTCATTGTGGGACGTTTAATTCCCGCTGGGAGTGGTTTAGCCTATCATGAAGAAAGGCGACAACGTTATCGTTCTCAGAAAGCCATGAAATCTAAATCGTCATTAACAGAAATGTTAATCGAGAATAGCCCAGAAATTTAAAGGTTCTCCTAAAAACAAAACGGTATCACCCCGAGGTTGGGGTTAGCTATGCGAATCCCAACCGCTTTAATTATAATTACTTCTTAATTCAATGGTTTTAAAACTATCTTCCTCCGAGTTTTGAAGAAGTCGCTAAGCGATGGGGGGAACAGAAGTACCGTGATTCGTTGGTCGAAACATCTAGAGCCTTAATGTACCCACCATAAACTAGCAACCAAAATTGACTGGGTTGCTTGAGCACGAGAAATAGAAATCCGCCCAGATACTTACCAAGAAACGGTTAGGAATCAGTCGAAAAAAAACTTTCTCTCCAAATGCGGATGCTTATGCTCGGGAAACTTTTCAAGCACCACTAGAACAACCTCAACGTGCTCATCGACTGCTAGTCTATTTTGATAAAACCCGAATTATCACCGGGACAGACGATTATTATTAACAATGTCCGTTTTCATCAATCGGCTTGAACCCAAGAAATTATAGAGAATGCTAAGTATCAACTTTAGTCTTATTCACTAGACCAGAGTTCGATTGAGAACGGGTGGACTCTCATTAAAGCGAGAATCACGAAAGTAATTGTGCCAATTGACGACCTGAATCAAGCAACTGATCACGTTCTTACAGTCTATTAATAATATTGAAAGACTATAGCCTTTATCCAAAGGCGCTTATCAAATAATCACTTTATATATCAAGAAGTTTTCGGTTTTTCCTGCATCAGGAAACTGAGTCAGGTGAGTTAATTCACTTAAAGTATAGTGCTTGATAAGTGGCAAAGCCTGGCAAGTCAAAAAATTTGACATTTCGAGGTGACTTAGTATACTTAGGTTAGTAGATTTATAATATTTAGTGTCTTAGTAATTCATTATTTATGATTTTACCTCATTGAAAGGGAAGAACAATCACATGCTACAACGATTTAATCGCACTCAAACATAGCCTTCCATCTAAATGAACTGGAAGGCAGAGTTATAGTTGTCTTCCAGACCCATTTACTTCCCAGTCAATATTAAGACCCTGGCTGACAACTGTTAGTCAGGGTTTTTTTATTTTACTTCTCTAAACTTAAAGAAAAAATCAACAGTATGCCAGTCAAAATGACTTTAAATAAGGGCAAAGTACCCGTTAAAATTTACACCGAAGAAATTGAATCGAGTGCACTGGATCAATTGCACAATATTTCGCAATTGCCTTTTATCCATCATCATGTGGCGGCTATGCCCGATGTGCATACCGGAATTGGTGCCACTATTGGGGCCGTTATTCCAACACGGGGCGCGATTATTCCAGCAGCAGTAGGAGTTGATATTGGTTGCGGAATGAATGCCACTCGTCTTTCTCTGAATGCTAATGAGTTACCTGATACGTTAAAACGAGTGCGTTTGGCTATTGAAGAAGTGGTTCCGGTTGGATTTGATATGCATAAGTCCATACAAGCACAAAATTCCACTATTAAAAATTTAAATTCCGGTTTGGAAAAAATTGTTGAGCAACATCCAACCATTGCTAAAATGCTCAAGAAGATACACAAAACCTGGACTCAACAACTTGGTTCTTTGGGCGGTGGTAATCACTTTATTGAATTGTGTTTAGATGAAAATCAAAATGTTTGGGTGATGTTACATTCTGGGAGTCGGGGTATTGGTAATACGATTGGCCGCTATTTTATTGAGTTAGCTAAGAAAGATATGGAACAACATCTAATACAATTGCCGGATCGTAATTTAGCCTATTTTCCCGAAGGTGCTCAGCATTTTGACGATTATGTCGAAGCGGTGCATTGGGCGCAAGAATACGCTTTATCGAATCGGCGCGAAATGATGCGGTTAATTCTGGAAGCTTTGCACCGAGAATTACCTCCCTTTACGGTAACCAAAGAAGCGATTAATTGTCATCATAATTACGTCGCCATAGAAGAGCATTTTGGTGAACAAGTTTTTCTCACCCGTAAAGGTGCTATTCGTGCTGGTGAAGGTGAGTTGGGAATTATTCCCGGCAGTATGGGGGCTAAATCGTATATTGTTCAAGGCAAAGGCAATCCAGAATCCTTTTGTAGTTGCGCACACGGTGCCGGCCGCAGAATGAGCCGTACTGAAGCTAAGCGTCGCTTTAATAAAAATGATATGGCTCTGCAAACTCAAGGGGTAGAGTGTCGTAAAGATAAAGGCGTTATTGATGAGATTCCCAGTGCTTATAAATCCATCGATGTTGTCATGGAGAATCAAAATGATTTGGTAGAAGTTGTGCATACCCTAAAACAAGTGGTCTGTGTTAAAGGTTAACTGAATAGTAGAGTAAATTGAGTCAATTATCCATTCTGCTGTTTGGTTAGGTTGGGAGAATTAACATGAACAAAAATTATTATTTAACAGTTAGTTATATATCGTTATTTTTATATTTTATTTATAGACAACATTTTAAATTACGAGATTATTATGGACAAAGACAGCGTCAATGAAATTATCGCCTGTTTACCTCAAGGTAAAACGCGATTTGATTACTTTAAAGATCGGTACGCCCTCATATTATTGTCTTATTTAATTGACAATGACATCAGGGTAGCTGATTTGAAACGGAGCGCTTATGCACGGTTATTAGAGCGCCCAGTGGTTAAAAAAACCCTTGCTACCGCTAGCACGGGTTGGTTAAACCGATATCTAGTTAATATGGTTTGGGAAAAACCCAACTACACTTTTCTGCTGACCCTAAGTACTTGGGGTGGTTACCAACGGACTTGGCAACAAACTTCACGACAGGGTTACAACTTAGTATTACAACTGAATTTTTCTAACCAACATGAACAACCCTACCGCCAGTTACTGAAACCAACGACAGAATCAATATTTAAATGTAGCGATCATCCAATTATGAAACGAGGACAACGGAATTTTTTTCGTGAAACCTTAGCTTGGGCACGTATCGATTTAGATTTTAAAGATGATGAAGCCTTAATTGAAGAAATTCAAAGCGATTGGATTCGTGAATCTCAAGGAAAGCTGCGTGAAGTACTGACTGGTAATGATAATGAACCTCTCGAAATTTTTATCGATGGTATGGAAGGGGATAGCCAACACTTAAAAAAATATTTTAATGAAATCCTCAAACCTTATACCCAATTGTGGGATGAAGCGATGTTAACAGCAACGCTCCATTTTATTCGTGAGGAATTAGGTATCCATAACATTTTCTATCATAGTTATGAAACCGGCTGTGCTATTAAAAAATGTCAACCTCCACGTTCTTTGTATACCCGTTTACCACAACAATTCTGTTTTTATCCCACATTAGAAGCACCACAATTTTTACAAAGAATCACTAAATTTCGTCAAGCCATGAAAAAAATAAATCGCCCCTTTTGGTATAAATTAGATCTCAATAAAAAGGAGCTTTATCATGCCCATTAAAAAAATCAGAAATCCACTCGCACGATTACCTATTTTGCATAAAGGTGGTGTACATATTAAAACTAAGGCTAACCAACGTAACCAAGCTAAACGAGCGATTAAAACCGCTATCAAGGAGTGGAAAAATGAGAGTAGTGACACCTAATGATAAAATCTTTTCTGGGCAAATAATCTATTCATCTATAAACTACCCTAACCGGTTTTCTCTGTTGAGCAAAAATTCCCTAATAAGTGGGATTGGTTTTACTCAGGCAACCATTTCTCACTTAGCTCATTTTTCATTTTTCAGTTTGAAACTATCCCAAATAAGCTACTCACTTTAAGCCTTCACCTTGCGTTGCTGCTACTCAATACTAACGCTTTCTTTTTCCAAAAAACTCAAGTCTTCTTTTCTTAACTTAAGAACTTTTATCCTATACTCGCTTAATAGTAGTAAGAGGACACATCCTCATTGCTAAATTAGGTACTGTTTGTTCCAATCAAAGTAGTTACGTACTTCACCTTCTTGGCGGACTACAGCAAGTTTCTTCAAGGCAATGGTCGCATATATCCATTGAGAAATATTGAGTGGCCCTTTCTGCAACAAACCATCTAACGGAAACTCTTGGTCAATTGGCGTATAGATTCCGGCAGCATCAATACATTCCTCTTGTTCTTGCCAATTCATTACACCCAAGGTGGGTGCTTGCACAACATAACACTGATTTTCCAAAGCACGCGCTTGACAACCGGTACGCACGCGATAGTATCCGGCTTATGGGTACAACTCGGTACAAGAATTAAAGCAGCACCCATTTCTACTGCTTTCCTGACTAACAATAGGAATTCACTCGTGTCGTGTTTAAGCGGCACTGCGGTAACAGCAAACAAGTAGGGTACGTTAGCAACGCGTAACGCACCATCCTTTAAATCTTAATACTCTCGGTCAATTATTATCACTCACGTTACGCATTCCTTAAGATTTTGTAGTTTTTGTAACTCAGCCAATGCTTGCTGCATCGCTTTGATATAAAGCTTATTCTTCAAGGCAAAATGATTCCTCTTGGTGGCCATTTTCAAGCTCTCCAGCTTAATATAAGCATAGAGCGAGGCGAAGAAATGATTGGTTTGTGTGGTTCTGGTTTGGGTTGGAGATTTCTCCAAGGCGGCATTTTGCTTGAGAGACTGGTGGTAACACTCCACGTTCCACCGTTTTTTGTAGATTGTGGTGAGACACTTATACGAGGGGTTGGTGTCGCTGCTGATAAGATAGAGAATACCGGTTGAACCGTCATCGTTTGTGAAGACTTGTTTGACCAAAGCCAAAGGGAAATCAACGCCTTCCAGCCAAATTTCCCGCACCTGATTCTCTTCCATTGACAGCGTATCAACTCTGACGTATTGGCCTTGCTTTTTGTCCTCAAGGTTTAGAGCCACTTTGCGATTGGCTTTCAGCGGCACAATGCTATGTTTATTTAGTTCATGACGGATAAACATGAGGTTTTCTGCGGAGGCAAACCAAATGTCCATTAGGACATAACGAAAGCACCAACGGTTTTGTACCGCTTGCGCCAGTAGCGAACGGCAATAGTGATTTTTGGTAAACCAGGCTTTACGTTTACGTTTACCCGTTTTAGGATCGGTTTGATAATCGGGTTTCATGACCAGATGAACGCCGATGGGTAGTGAAACCTCTTTGCTATGATAGCGTGCTGAAATGAAGTTGATGCCTTTTATCGTGCGATCTTTAGAGTGGTCGTAATGCCAACAAATAAGCGGACTTTCATCGGTTGATGGCTTTTCGGTTATGCTGTCGTCAATAATAAGCACGCCATCATCGCTTTCTATTGCACGCACTAAAGGTTTAACTCGCAACCACAGTTCTTTCGAGGTTTGAGCGGGTTGCGCCAACATCCGAGTCACTTTGTCATGGCTGATGGCGCCATCAAGTACCTCAGATAAATGGGTTGCAGTTACCGCACCAAACGAACTGATCAGGTAGTCAATGTATAAGTCTTGTACTTCGTTTTTCATCATGAACACCTTGTCAAAACGTTTGCCAATTTAACAACCCATTTAACACAACTGTCAAGTTTTTGCATAAGGTGAGTTAATTATACGCTGACCGACTTTGCCGATCATGCTAAGTAGGTGGAGTCACGACATGAGTAATCGGGATTGACGTGGGGAGCGCATTCCCCCTCGGTTGGTCTGGGAAAAGGTGCAGCCGGATCGAGGGTTTAGTCCTCAAGGTTACCTCGAGTTCGATGATACCGTGGTAGATAAGCGGCATTCTGCTCAGATTGAGTGGGTTCGTCGTCAGTATAGCGGCAATGCCAAAGGGGTGAGCAAAGGAATTGGCGTGGTCACGGGTGTGTATGTCAATCCC
>JAAUSR010000026.1 GCA_012032555.1 Thioploca sp. | reverse complement strand
TAATCCGATACCGCGTTGGGAATGACGGCGTTTTTCCTCTCGGTAAGGGGAGGTAGTCTTTGAGTACTTCTCGGTTGGCTTTGGCAAATCTCGCTATGGCCCGAAGTCCAGTATATCCACTTAGCAGGACCATTATCATTATGATTATCGTTTATTAATGGTCTGCTCATTTCTAGCGTTGGTTGTTTTTTCCATCATATCATCCTCAGTTCAGTGTACTCTTGGTACTATAGCAGAATAGTTCCCTTTTGGACTTAACTTCATGGCAGTGACGCTCGGCGTGGGAACGAGGGATCGTTAAGTCCTTCACGGTTGTTATAATAGTTACCTGTAGAAATGATACTCAATTTTTCTAGGGTATTTTTTATTATTACACCTCTCTCTCTTAACTTAATGGCAGTAGTGCTTAAGGGTGAGGGTGATGACAGCTAAATCGTCACCCGGAAACCGCATCACCGTCAACTTTAAAGAGATTAACAGAACCGGTTTACCGCCAGCGATAACCGTTCGCTTGGTGCATGTGCTCTTCAAGACCGGTGAATCTGAGGTTGTGGTGACCAGTTGACTTGATGAGCAGGAGTACCAAACGGCTGAGTTCAAATCCCTTTAGGCACTGCGGTGGAGTGAAGAAACCTTTGATGGAATATTCCAAACCCGACTCCACTTAGAGAACTTTACTGGTAACACCACCCAATTGGTGTAGTATCAAGACTGTTAGGCGACGGTGTATACCGGGCCTTGAGTCGGTTTTAACCGCTCAGGGTGATGCGTTCTTAGCTTCAAAGCCGACTCAAAAACTACCGCCAGTGAACCGAGCAGTATCATTCCATGCTCTCAAAGACTATGCCATAGAAATTTTGTACAGTGATGATGATACTGACTCTATAATCAAACAATTAGAGAAATTGTTTTTAACAATTCCTACCGCCGTTAGAAACAATCCTCATGTACCGAGAAACAAACGTTTGGCTCGACAGCTACTTCATTATGCTAAACGACAGTGCCAGATATGCTTTTAGGCTTAACTTAATGGCAGTGACGCTAGCATGTAGGAATGCGTATTCTAGCTTTCCCGGATTTAGTTGTATATCATCTAAATTATGGCAGTTGATAAATCACTTGCTTTTCCCCATTGGCATAAACAACTGCAAAATCAGCAATACCATCACCATTAACATCTTTGGTAGAACTAAATTGAATACCGCCGGTTGGTGTACCCGTGTTAGTCACGACGTAATCAAATATGCCATGTAAATTAAAGCTACCACCCTTGACTAATACAGTACCGTCATTATCGAAAGTAACCGTTTCAACCGAGGGTTGACGAGCGAAGAATTGATAAAGATTATCCGGATATTTCGCGGCAGGATAAATCAATTGTTGGCGTTTAGTACCCGTTTCATCTCTAAAAACTAGCATGGTGGTTAATACACCCGGTAAAGAAGTTGGTACTGTATTTAATCCCAGCGGCATGGCTAACCACGTCGGTGTTGATTTCAGTGCTGGACGTGCGTTAAAGCTGCGAGTTGTCGTTACTGGTAAGCTGAGGTTACCATTCGGTTCGGTGATGACAGTTGTTATCCCTAGACCACGTACCGCATTTTTTAGAGTGGTCATTTCTTGCACAACCGGTTGAGTCAAAGCTTGTAATCCAAAATTAGTAATAAATTCAGCACTGCCGTCTGAATTAATCTTCATTTGAGCCGGGATTGCTTTATCTAGTTGTTTCAGATTCGTCGTGGTCATTAACAAATGATTATTACCTTGAATTAAGAGTAAGTTACCCTGAATATCTTGAGATACGACATAGTCTGCTGCTTGAACCGCAGGAATGGCTTGAATTTCTTCAGCAATCTCTGGGAAAGGTAAAAGATAAACAAGTTGTTGATCGCCATTCGCATAAATCACGCGGATGTCTTCACTACCATCGCCATTTTTATCGGGTACCGGTAGTAATTGCGTCACGGTATTCGTGTTTCCGGTTTTGACTTGGTAGTCAAATACGCCAGAATAAGTACGTGCCCCAATTTTGACTGAAACTTTACCTGTATTATAAAATTCCACAGTAGTGGCACCCGGAAAGCCTTGTAATGCCTGATACAATTCTGCTTGATGAGCAGGAGTCGGATAAAAAAATTGTTGCCGGCGTTTATTCTCGGTATCAACAAATCTTAGGACAAATAGGCTTAAACCTTGTACTAGTGGTGAAGGTGTGGCTTCTAAGCCCAATGGTAGTAACGGACTAATTTGCTGGGTATGTAAATCTGGACGCGTTTGGAAGTGATTTTGGGCAAAAATAGTTAAATTGCCATCCGCTTCAGCTTGAACTTGATTTAAGCCAAGATTTTCTAAGACAGTCTGTAAGTCAGTAGGACTTTGTGGTGCTGGGTAAGCTAAAATAAGTCGTCCACCCTGAACGACAAAACTGACACTTCCATCAGAATGCGTTGTCATCTGGGGTGGAGTTGTCGCAGCCATTTGTGAAATGCGTAGCGGGATTAATATCATTTGCTCAGCATCAGCCAAAGATAATGATAAATAACCCATTGTTAACGATTGGGAAAAGGTTAAATCATTTTCTCGCAGTTCGGGGATAGTATTGATGGCAGCTAGTAAAGTTAAGCCTTCACCAACAACCACATCCATGGCTAAGTTAATCGCTTTACTCTGGGTAATGGGTTCAATAATAAACGGAAAAAGTGAAGTTAAATCAATTCCTTCTGGAATATTAGCGCTGGATTTAAACGCAACCCCTTCACCAAGTTTTACTTGGGGATCAACTTGGCTATTGCTTCCAATAATAACATGACTCAATTGAGCGTTTGCGGCAATTTGCGTATTAATAATAGCCGGATCAGTTGGAAACCCAGTAATCGTACCACGTAAAATTCCACCATTGATGGTAGTGCCGCTCAGTAATTGTACGTTTTCAATGATACCTTCATTGGTAATCATTTTAGATAATTTACCACCGCTGATGATGGTATTCGGTAAAATCCAAGCGTTGGATATCAAACCTTGGTTATCAATCGTACCCGCAATAGAACCACCAATCACCGCACCAGTTGGGCCAATAATATAATTTTCTAACTTTTTCCCATTATTATCATAGGTTTCCTCGATAATATTGACTAAAACCTCCATCGCCTGTTTGGCGGTGTTATTCAGTAAATTAGGATCAAAGGTTGAAGCATTTACCGTGGCTGTGTTTTCGAGCGTCGCGCCTTCTTGGGTGGGGGTAACCATCAAAATTACTATCCGATTTGCCCCAGTAGCTAGCTCAGTGAGAGTACAATTAACCGTACGTTTATCAATATCAAAATCACAAGGCGTTGACTCTGGGCTAAGTTGTGCTGAGTTAAATTGTACGCCATTAGGAATTTCAGTTTGAACAGCGATGTCTTTTGCCGGGTGGGGTCCATCATTAGTAATGGTTATGCTATAAGTTACCGGCATTTGAATCCGAGCGATAGTTGGTGTGACATCAATATTGATCCATAAATCCGCTTTTGCCGTGACTTGAGTGGTTTCAGTAACGGTTACTGGAGTCGGATCAAACTCATTCGCCGTGACCGTCACGGTTTGACTTAATTCACCGGGTTCAGCGACAGCTACTACGAGTGATAGGGTCAGTTTGCTACCCACTTTTAAGCTGCCTAAACTACATTGTAACTGCTTTTCGGCAGTTAAACATTGACCCTGACTGGGGCTTGATGACATTAAATTAAGATTTTCTGGGAGTTGTTCTGTTAGAACGATTCCAGTTGCTGGATGAGGACCATCATTAGTTAAAGTTAAAATATAAGCGACGTTATCACCAATATTGACCGGATCTTCACCATCACTCATCACGAGATTCAAATCGGCGGTGGCCACACTCAGAACCGCAATAGCATTATCTCCAAAACCAGCGACATAAATATGAGCACCTGAAGGACTGACTGCAACCGCACGAGCACTTGCTAATCCGTCTACGCCATCAATACCATCAATTCGTCTATCGACAAAAGTGAGTCGTCCAGTGGTTAAATCCCGGCGAAAGGCCGCTATGGCATTCTCAGTGCTGCTGACCACATAAACATAATCACCACGCGGGCTAATTGCTAAATCTTCCGCACCATTGAGCCCGGTTACGCCTTCTATACCATTGCGATGAACTTCCACAAAACCCAGCACACCCGTTTGCGGATCTTGTTGGAAAACAGCGACAGCATTATCGTTGCCTTTACCAATCGTATAAATTTGTTTACCATCGGGACTGACAATAACTCCACTCGCTTGTTCTAAGCCTTGTACACCAGCCAAGTTGTTGGTAAGTGTTTGAATTAAACTCAGTGCTCCACTATCCGGATCACGCCGAAATACGGATAAACGATTACTATTGAGGCTAGCGGCAAATAAATATGAGCCATCGGGACTGACGGCTAACGCATTAACCGCATCTAAATTTTGCGAAACATCAGCAAAGCTAATCGCTTCTTGGAAGCTTAGTTTGCCAGTTTTGGAATCTCGATTGAAGATGGCAATAGCATCATCACTACTTCCAGCAACATAAACTTGCTTAGTCGTAGCTAGAATTGCAAAGGCGCCCCCTAAACCTTGTACACCAGCAACACCATTTTTATGAACTTCAACAAAATTTAATACGCCACTCACCGCATCTCGACTGAACACCGCTACCGCGGTATCACTAAAACCAGTCACATAAACAAAAGCATTATCAGGACTGACGCTAACACTACTTGCATTGGCTAAACCATCAACATCATTAGAATCATCTTGAATGACTTGGAAAAATTTGAGGCGTCCATCGCTTTCTTGACGTTGAAAAACAACTAAGGCATTGTTAGTAAAACTAGCGGCATAAACATATTGACCATCTGGACTTACGGTAAGGGCATTTACTCCTTCCAAGCCTTGGATGCCAGCCTCTTCATTCTTTTTAGTTTCAATTAAAAATAGGGTCGTGGAGTTGTTAATCTGAGTTATAGCAGTGATTTTGTTGTTTTCTTCATTGTCATCAAATTCTTTACCTTTGACGTAAGCGATGTGAGTTAATTCACCTAACACGGTAGGTGTAACCACTAAAGTCATCGTAGCGGTGCCTTGATTGGGTAAAGTAGGAATTATACAATGAATTTCTCTGGCGGCATTCATATCAAGACAATTACCACCAACCTCTGCGGGAGTTAATTGGGCAGGCGTTTTAAGCGTAACACTTTGAGGTAAAGTATTCACTAATTCGATATTGGTTACCGGATCCGGACCATTATTCGTGACAGTGAAAGTATAAGTAAGCGGATCATTAATAGTAGCTGGATCTGGGGTATCAGCGATACTTAAAGCCAGGTCCGCTTTAAATTGACCCACTTCTACTTCAATACTCGCGGTATCATTAGTCGGTTGTGGATCAAAAACCGCACTGTTGACAGTAACCGTACTTTTTAATTTACCGGTGGATTGCGGTGTCACTTCGGTCAAGATTTTAGCATTCCCGTTCGGATCGACTGGTCCAAGTGGACAAGTCACGAGGTTATTCGCTTGAGTGCACTGACCTTGAGTTGTCGTAGCAGACACAAAAGTTACCCCGGGCGGTAATTCCTGTGTTACGGTGACTTCAGTGGCTTGGTTGTTCGCATCCGTATTAGTAACGGTAATAGTATAGGTAAAATTTTTGGCTAAGAAAGCTGGATTAGGCACAGCCTCTAATGTCACACCTAAATCAATTTGTTTGTCAGAAACGGCAGTTTCTTTAGTGACGGTGTTATTTGATGGGTTGGGGTCAAAGATATCATTATTGTTTTTGGCTTTAGCAGTTAAAGTGATATTGCCTAATTCATTGGGTGTGACCTCAACCGTGATCTGGTTATCTTTCCCGGCTGGAACCGTTAATTGACAAGTGAAACTCAAACCGGTGCCACAGTTATCACCGCTGATCTTTCCAATGGTGAGATTTTTACCAGTTAAATTGACGTCGAGATCAGCTGAATTATCGGTATTTCCGTTATTAGCAACCGTTATCGTATAGGTGACCGGACTACCTACTAATACGGTTTTACTACCATCATTTACAGTAACACTTAAATCAGTGGTTTTACCTATAATGCTACCTAGAGTTACTTCTTTAGAATTATTGTTATCATTGGTATCGATACCACTCGCCTTGACCTCGAACTTATTAGAAATATTGGTTCCTACTTGAACAGCCTTAGCTTTAAGCTCAACTTTTTGATTACCACGGCATTTAAATTACCGAGAAAACAAGTTACTTGCCCTTCAACATCATCGCCACAATTAGGGGTGCTAGAAATATATTCCACTGACGACGGCAAAGTGGTGGTTAAAATAACTCCACTGGCTTGAGTTGGACCATTGTTATTGATAGTTGCGGTATAGATTATCTCACTATTAATATCAATACCAGTAAAAGGGTTTGCTACTGCATCGATAATCTCCAAATCGAATTGAAGATTGTCAACATTGATTGACTTACTCGCCATATTATTAGTTGGTGTTGGATCAAAATCGTCGCTTTTTACTTCAGCAGTAAAAGTAACTGTTCCTATGGTTTGAGGTGTGGTAACATAAATAAGCACTGAATTAGGTTGATTGATCGTCAGGGTACCTAATTGGCAAGTGACAGTGCCGGTATTATTGATACAACGCGAATCACTTTCAACAATGTCATAAATCACATCGGTTGGTAAGGTACTAGTTAATACCACATTATTAGCCAAATCGGCTCCTTGATTAGTGACCGTAACCGTATAAATTAGCGCACTATTAATACTAGCCGTTTCTAAATTAGTTGAAATCTCTGCTTTTAAATCAACTTTAGAGACGGTTTCAGATAATTGGGTACTTTTTTCAGCCGTATTGTTAGCTAAATTGCTATCCGCTTGATTAGCCGTTACGGTGACTTGATTGGTTAGGGTACTCATGGTAACCGTTGCCGGCGTTATTACCGTTACCAGAGCCGAAGCGGTTATATTAGGTTGTAGTTCTCCTAATGAACAAGTCACTTGATTAGTATTAGTATCGTAGCTACAACCTGGGTTCGACTGTGCCGGCGCAAAGGTAACACCAGTGGGCAAAGTATCAACTAAGGTGATACCAGTTGCGGGTTCACTACCTTTATTATTGACTGTAATGCTGTAAGTTAAAGGACTATTGATAGGTACTTTTGCAGAGGTGGTTAAGGTAATTTCTAAATCAGTCGACTTGGTCGTAAATGCACTAATTGCCTTGCTAGAAGTTGCGGCAGCATAAATATGATTGCCATCTGGACTGATTATTACCGCTTTAACACCATCTAAACTACTGCTATTCTGGACGAGATTGTTGAAACTCAGTAAACCGGTAGTTGCATCACGATTGAATATGGCAATCGCTTTATTATTCATACCAGCTACATAAACCAAACGACCATCTGGACTAACCACAACAGCACTTGCTCCACCTAATCCATTGATCCCACTATCACCATTTCGATAAGTTTGTAAAAAAGCGAGTTGACCACTGACATCCTTATTAAAAGCTAGTAGAGCACTATTATCACTACTCACTATATAAGCTTGATTATTATCAGGACTAATCGTTATACTTTGAGCACCATTGAGATCCGCAACACCATCAACCCCGCTACCTAAAGTATCGACATAAGCGATTTCACCTTGATTGGGGTTACGAGTAAAACGGCTAACCGAATTACTATTGGTAACATAAATAAAAATATTATCTCGACTTACCGCGACATGTGTTGGTGTACTCAAACCTTGTTGTTGCTTATTCAGAAAAGTTAAGCCACCGCTATTTACATTTCTGGCAAATACTGTTAGCGCATTATCATTAGCAGCCGTCACATAAAGACGTGAATTATCAGCACTCATAGCTAAAGCATTAGCACCCGCTAAACCATCCCCGCCACTACTGCCATCTTGTTGAATTTCGACTAATGTTAATTTACCCGTGGTCTGATCTCGTGTAAATACGACAACCGCATTGTCAAAAAAGCTAGCCACATAAACATGTTTATTATCAGGACTAACCAGTACCGCACTGGCACCGTTCAAGCCATTATTATCTAAATCACTATTATTGATTGTTTGAACCCATGATAATTTACCACTACCATTATCACGACTAAAAACAGTTACAACACCATCGAAACTAGTCGTATAAAGGTGTCTACCATCAGAACTCATAGCGACTGAATTAACTTGGTTAAGTCCAGTAACATTATCAGAATTATTTATTTTGGTATCAATTAAGGTCAAGTTAATGGGAGTTGATTCTTCACTCCACGCGACTGGAAGCAAATTGCTTAGCAGCAGAAATAATCCTAAAATGCCTTTGAAGTTGGTGTACCGAATGCTCCAATAAACCTCAATGCGAGAGGTAAACAATGTCATACCTAAATCTCCTTACAAATATCGATGTAACGCTTATGCGTCAAATTATAAATAGTATAGACCGATAAAATAATTCTGACATTATTTTTATAATACTAAATTTTCAAGGTATTATGATAGTTTATTAATATACTATAAAACTATCTTTTATAATTAATTGTTTCATAATGTTAATTTATATATTACTATATGAAATAATGACAAATGCTGTTAATCTTAATTTATATTCAGGAATAAGTTGAGAGGTGATAAACTGATTTTTGGTTGCATTGGTAAGGGTTGATTTTCCAAGGGGGATCTCTCCCGGTGAGAGCGGAAAAGTTTTCCTTAATTTAATTAAGATCAACGCTAAACTTACCAAGTAAAGTTTCACTTTAAGCCAACCTAGAAAAATTACTACATCCTACTTGCTTTTTCTGAGTTTATTACCTATTTATTAAATTGTTAACGTGATATTAAAACCCTAAATTTTAGGAGAAAAATCATGAAAAATAGCCATCGGCTATATTATTTACGACAATGGTTTCTGACCATCATCACGCTAGGAATGGTATTAAATTTTCTTTCCTCAACCATATTGTCAGCGTGTACGTTAGAGTTAGATGGTCAAACTAGTATGGCTAATACAGTCAAAACAGCATCCTATGTATTTCAAGGTACTATAAAAGAACTTAATTTATCTCAATTAGTTATTCAGGTTTCTCAATATTTTAAAGGCAATGGTCCAAGTACCGTGACGGTAACTCAACTGGACGAAAATTGTGGAGAACAAATAGCCACCGGTCAAGAAGCTATTTTCTTCATTAAAACAGATGTTAAACAAAGTGCACCTTCAATCATCACCAATCAAGAACTCATTCTAATTCAACCGGTTTCTCCAGAAATCATTACTAAAATCACGGCTAATATTGATTGTATGGCTATTTATCACCCAGAACAAGGTAAAGTACATGTTCCTTGTCTAGCAATGGATCATGGTATCGGCGGTATTTATTCAGCAGATTTGTCGTTAGAATCCAGTGAATCACTCCGGTTTGCTGTCGATAGTGTCCAACTACAACAGCCATTCACCATTCAACAACCGGTTTATATTGAACAACTTGATATTCAGATTCTTGGATCTTTGCCAGTAACAGTTAGGGCGGTTATCACCGGACAATTGGCGAATCCCTGCCAAAAAATTGATCAGATTCAGGTAGTACGTGAAGATAATACCTTCAATATCACTATCACCACTATAAATTCATCACTTCCAGATATAGATTGTCCTGATATACTCGTTCCGTTTAAAGAAATTGTTTCGCTTGATGTTACCCAACTGAAAGCCGGTATTTATACAGTGAATGTTAATGGTATCAGTGATACTTTTGAATTAGCCGTAGATAATATTCTTTTTAAGGCGCTTATTAATGATGTTAATATTCAGGTACTTGAATCTATCCCTGTAAAAGTTAATGCTAAAGTTAAAGGAAAGTTTTCAAATGGTTGTCAGCAAATTGACCAAATCAATACGACACAAACAGATAATGTTTTCAAGGTGACTATGACGACTACACCGCCACCTCCTCCAGAAATTGCTTGCACTATGGCACTGGTTCCTTTTGAGAAAACTATTCCACTGAATGTTCAGGGGCTAAAAGCCGGCGTTTATACCGTTGAAGTGAATGGCATGAGTAATAATCAATTTGAATTAGCGGTGGATAATGTGGTTGATGGGAATTAAATCCATTCTCATGTTGGCAAAGGATTGCCAACTGGAATTAGTTTAATAAGCTATTGATTATAAATTCAATATGATAAGATATTTTGCTTTTTGATTATATTCACTGGGGTTCAACAATAAACCGAGGTCGGCAACCATTTGCCGACACCAAAATCAATCCAATTATTTAACTTTGTTCTTAATTTTATCTATAACGCTTTTCAATGTTGCTGTACCTAAGATTTCTGCTCTAGCGGCAGTTGCTTGACTTCGACTAATGCGACGGGCTTCGATTTCTAAACTTTCTTGGTTCCAAGAATATTCGTTGTTAAAAGTAAACCAAAGATCTTTATAAAAACCCTTATAACCCCCAGCTTTGGCTAATGGCTTATCTTCAGGAGCAAGATGAGAATCTTCGTAATAACACCAATCCATGACAACCCAATCTTGAGTATCTCCTCTTCTATCGGCTAAATAAATACAGTAAGCATGTCCACCCTCTGGAGCAGTGGGAGATTCTCGTACATAACCGGCACAGACTTTAACTCGATAAGCCGGAATACCAGATTGAATCATTAAACTGGCCATTAAAATAGCACCGTCTTCGCAATCACCAACGTTAGTTTGCAAGGTTTCAAAAGGAAATTGCCAGTATTCAGGACACTTACTCGCTTCCTCGTCATCAGCATAATCTAAAAATTTAACGACAAACTGTTGTGTTGATTGAGCAATAGAATTGGGTGTTGGTTTTTTCAATTGGTAGTCATGAACAAGCTCAGCTAGAATGGCATCATTGGGAGTAATAAAACATTTGACATCACAAACAATTCGTTCTGAGCTACCTTTTAAAGTTCTACCCGTATAGGTGACGGGAGCTTGTTGCCATTTATTATTCCAAAAATTGGCATCCATAATCATAATTGATTTCCTCCGAAATAGAAGATAATTCTTTAATTTTGAATTGTATTGTAGTTAGCTGGTATGAGCAAGTATTTTATAGCCGGGCAATCACGCTACCTTGCTCGGACTGCCAGCTTGAGGAGTCCTTCTCGGTAGCCGTTATCCCACCCAACTCGTTGATGTTCGGTGATGCAATCCGGATATTGTTTCCAACCAATGCAGATGATGTGTTGTAAAGCCCAATGGTCATGTTATCGATAGCTATTTAAATTGATAGTGGTGAAGTTACATTTGCTTAAGCAAGCTAGTCGGTAGAATTGAAATATTATAAAATTACCCTATCTTATATCCTTTATCTTTTTTAAAGATTATCAAAGCAAATTAATTGCGAATAATTTCATTTCTTGAAAACCAGAAGGAGACATTAATATGCCAACTTATGATTATCGCTGTACCAGCAATGGTCAAGTTGTTGAAGTGAAACACGCGATGAGTGAGACACTGACCACTTGGGGTGAGGTTTGCAGTCATGCTGGTATAGAATTAGGTAATATACCCGCTGATAGCCCAGTAGAACGTTTAATTACCGGTGGACAATTTGTTCGCAGTAGTGCCTTAAAAAACGCCGAACCGAGTTGTGCATCAGGAAGTTGTTGTCCCAGTGGGATGTGTGGCTTCAATTAGGAACCCAATGTCAACCTAGGTGCTAAACCAGCAATCATTTAGAGGTAGGGTAGGTTATGCCTACCTTACTATTTATTGTCTCTTTTCAAGGTGAAATAGGCAGTGCCTACTTTACCCGCTTAACTAAACGGATAATCAGGCTAACTACGTCGCAATAACTGGTTACAACTATTTGTTAGTTATATAAAAATTACTTACCTTACCCTACCAGCCCACCAAATTCGGCAAGCGCCTTCTTCAGAAACCATACAAGGACCAACTGGACTTCGAGGTATGCAAGCGTTACCGTATAAGCGACATTGATTAGGATAAATATGACCTAATAAAACTTGGGCACAATCACAACCAGGTGGCATTTCACCACGATGTTGCCGATTTTCCTGGCCATAATCAGGAAATTGCACTCCCGCATCGAGTTGAGATTCCTTTAAGGAAAAGCCAGAAGTTGGAATCACACCAATACCACGCCAATTAGCATCAATAATCTTCATGGTTGTGGATAAATAACGTTGTGCAGTTGGATTTCCTTTGGGCTTAACAACTTGAGGATAACAATTATCAAGAAAATAATTTTGTTCGATTAATTGGCGCAAAATCGAATAGAGAGCAGCCAGTAAACTAGCTGGTGTAAAACCAGCAATAGCAGTAGGAATATGGTATTTTTCTACGACAAATTGCCATTCTTCTGCTCCCATAATAGTTGCCACATGACCAGGTGCAATTAAAGCATCAAATGCCGCTGCTCCCGTTTCTAATAATAAAGCGACTGCTGGCCAAGTCAAGCGCCCTGATAGTAAAATCAATAAGTTATTCGGAATACCCTGAGCAATTAAGGCTGCTACTGGGGCAATCGTCGTTTCAAAACCAGCCGCAAAAAAGACAATGGTTTGCTTGGGTTGTTGTTGAGCGATTTGTAATACTTCTAAGGGTGAAGCAACGGGGCGAATGTCAGCACCCATTGCTTTGGCTTGTTCAAGTGAACGGGCCGATTTTTTACTGACATTGACTGGCACTCTAAGCATGTCACCAAATGCGACTAAGGTAATCTTTTCTTTTAACGCTAATTGGATAGCCGTATAAACATCTTCTTCTGGACAAATACAAACCGGACAGCCAGGTCCGGGAATTAGTTCAATTTGAGCCGGTAAAACACTTCGCAAACCAGCCATCGTAATGGTTCGTTCATGTCCACCACACACATTCATAATTTTGACTTTAGTGGGGAGTGGTAAAACACGAATTTTTTCTAACCATTGTGGTGCAGTTAAAGACATATTTTATAGGGTCATCCAATTCATAGTTAACTCAATTAGATATCAGTTCAGTTATGTTGATAACTAAAATTGGTTCTACTCGCGATGCTGATAGAAACATTTTTGTCACTGAGGTAATAACCGCCCATAAACATAGCTATTACGAAAATCGCTAAACTAAACCAAGTGGGTAGCCAAGAAAACAGGGCGATAATGAGGGCTAGACTGCCGATAAATATAAAATCTGTACACCCACATGGCTAGTAAATTTGATGACCGGTTCAAACATACTCGGAAAAATAGCATAAAGTGGTTCATGAAAAGCAGCAATAACCAGTAAAAACAAACCAATAAATAAAAAAATAATATGTTTCATGAGATATCTCCTCGGTTAACTCGTAGAAATAGGCAATAAATAGCGATGTTTTTAGAATAGATCCTTATTTTTGCCAAATGATGACAAAATAATTTTATTATAATTATTTCACTACAAAGGAACCCGGTCGTATCATCAAGATGACCGGGCTAGTTAAGACGAATTGAATTAATTCTAAATGACCAAATGAAGATAGCTTATTAATGGATTTAAGTTTAGCCGCGATTTTTTATCATCATAACTTGTAAGATTTTCTGACCAATCTCATCCGAGATTCCTAAAACCTGTTGTAGTTCTTCTAATAACTTCTTTTCATTATCCTCAATAACACCATCTGCTAAAGCAATATCAGTAGCACAAGCAAAAGCCGTTTCCCGCAATTCATCTGGTAAGCTACTTTTAGCAATAGCAACTAAACCACCAACTCCCTCATTATTGAGGATTGCAACTAACTTTTTCAACAGGTCAGACATTTGTCTTTCGTTATAACTCTCAAACATTCTCATTTGTAATAAATAAGCAAAAATGCCTTTGACTTCTGATTCGACAATTTGCCCATCAGCGGCAGAGGTAGCTAATGCAATAGCCAAAAAAGCTTCTTGTTTATTAAAAGTGTCCGCTGAAGAGGGTGCTTTTGGGGAATTAAACCAACCCATAGTTTTTCTCCTTATGTTACAAGTAGTTACTTTGTCTTTCCACTGTACCGACCAGTAGTAATTATAAGCTGAATAGAATAAGATAACAATGCAAATTAAGCGCTTGGTGCCTCTAGCCGTAGCCACACGTACACTAATCACCTGTGTAGACGCTTAAACTTTGCAAAACCTATCAAACATACCTAATTAGATATTACGATGATGCGTTTTGGTTTCACCGCTACTCATCCTATAAAGATAGGAATTTGATCAGTTTTGTGCTAGAAAAAAACTGCTGATGCCATTGAACCCGCTCTGTTGCGCAACTTGTTTTTGCGCCATCCTATTGTCTTGGCTTGAAGGGATAGGTAGTTACGTTTTTAAAAAAAAAACATATAATGCTTTTATTACTATTCTAGAATAGAAGGGAAATAAAATAGGATGTGGCAACAACCCATATTTCCTGATAAAAATATAAAATTTAACTTTATTTATCAAATCTAAGTTATCAAGCTAAAACTCACAGTACACTTAAGTGAGTTAGGTTGGTATTTATATAAAACATGATGGTGTCACTTTAACTATGTCTCGACAAATTAATTTATCAATTATTGAAGGAAATCCGGTTGAAATACCTGAAGAGATTCAACGTATGGGCAGAGAAGCATTACAAATTCTCTGGCAAGTTTCGCAACAGATAGCTCAGCAAGAAATTGAAAGTATTAAAAAGCAATCTCGACAAAGAGAAGGGGAGTTAACACAACAGTATCAGGAAACTTTAGATAAAGTCGAGCAAATGAGTCATGAGCTAACAACAACTCACGCCAATATGGATTCTCTCACCAGAGAAAACAAATCATTACAGGTAGATATTAATCGCAAATTAGGTGAATTAAAAAGTGCTGCTGATCAAATTGTGTTTTTTCAAGAAAAATTGGTACAACAAGAACATGAAATCAAACAGGCAAGCGAAGAGAGCGGACGAGTTCGTGAAAATGCAGAAAATCTAAAAAAACGGTTGTATGAAGTGAGTCGCCAAGCTGAACAAGATCAGGTTGTACTTAAGGAAATACGTGAAGAATCAGCCGTTAATATCCATATTCGTGAACGGTTAGAGAAAAATCTTAAAACCGCTATGCAAGAATCAGAAGAAGTTTGGAAACAACTTAAACGTGAACAGTCCAAAGCGGCGACAGCAGAAGCTTTAGTTCAAGAAATGAAAGAAGCCACTAAAAAATATGAAGTTGAAATAAAGCTGTTAAAACAAGAAAAACAAGAATTAAAAGATGCCGTCGAAGCGGAAGCGAAAACCAGGATTGATTTAGAAAAACGGTTAGCAACTGTCACTGCCCGTTTAGAGTCTCAAGAATGGGGGTATAAGGAAATGATAGCCAAACTGGAAAAAGAATTAGAAATTGTTAAAGCAGAAGCTTCACAAGTACGAAATCGCATGATTAAAGCAGAAGGTGCTTTAGAACGTGAGAAAAAAGCGATAGAACGTTTAGAAACTAAGATAATTGCAGCAACCGGATCTAAGCCATAGCGATATTTATCAATGAGTTATCATTAACTGCTGTAAATAAGCCTGTCGTTGTTCAACCGGTAATTGGCTAATTTGAGTAACTTGTTGATAAAATTGGCTCAGATTACCGTCTAATTGAGCCAGTAATTCTTGGAAAGCAGGCACCCAATCCTGATAAGTGGCGACTGATAATAATTTGGCATTATTGAGATCATGAGCAAACCAGCTATCGTAACCGGTATAACTTGGCCAACGTTCATTCTTCAAAACAGTATATCGTGTTCGTAAAGTATTAAAGGTATTTATTTTAGCCGCTGTGAGTTGTTTAGGTGATCCGGGTTGCTGATAAAGCTGTTGTAATTGATAACGAGTAGCTAAGATTAAATTTACAAAAGCTTTATGTTGTTGGCACGCGTGCTGATACTCAATAATTTCCTCTGGAGTACCATATTGCGCTAACCAGCGCTCAACACCGAATTCCTCGACTGTTGAAGCAAAACTTTCATTAAAAGCAGTATCATCTTTGATGTAAAGCTGTTGATGAGCTAATTCATGGAATATTAAGCCAGCAATTTGTACTTTTGACCAAGTCAGCATAGTATTAAGTACCGGATCATTAAACCAACCGAGTGTTGAATAGGCTGCCACACCAGCAACATAGACATCATAACCTTCGGCACGTAACTGTTGAGCTAAAGCTTGCGCTGATTCGGCGTTAAAATAACCGCGATAACTGACACAACCAATCATTGGAAAACACCACTGTTTAAGTTGTAAAGCGAAATGGGGAGCAGCAAATACAGTCCAGACTGCATAAGGTCGATCTAAATCAGCGTAATAAGTATAACTCTGGTTATCCGGGAGGTGTAATACCTGACTAGCAAAGCGACGAATTTTAAGAATATCTCTTAATCGCTGTTGAAGTTGGATTGAAAAGCTACTTTGAGTAACAATTTTGGTAATCGGCTGCATATGGCTGAGGATGTTCCATTGCCCACGAACAGCTTGAGCATAATAAGCGAAATGAGTACATCCCGTGAAAATCAAGCTAACCAAAATGAGTAAATGCAGTTTCAACATTATCTTAATTGCGAGATCAATGGTACTCGCCAATATGTATTGAAATTTTACTTCATTTTTAGAATTTTGTTTAGTTACTGAGTTTGAGTTGACCGGGGTGGAATAAGTTCAAGGGTTTGAATATGAATATATTTACCCCACATAGCTATCCCACTGATGTCCTTAACCTTTTTTGCCTGTATCTGCACTTCAATACCGGTTTGTTGAAAAGCCTCTGGTAAATTGAGTGGCAAATATTTATTGCCAGTGGCACGTTCTTCTATGCCATAAAAGCCACCTTCTAACGGTATATAGATCACTTTACCAATCAAAGTAAATTCATCAGGTGACTCTAAATCAATTGCATATTCTGGTTTAGCTAATGTGTTTAATCCTAAACTTAAACTAATTATTATAATTATGGTAAAGATTTTCTTAATCATCATGTTTTCTTCCCCAAATATAATCTAGTTTACTCAAGAATATCTACTTAATAATATTCTGGCATTTATAATGTTTAACTAATAAAGTCAGTTCAAGTACGGTCGATTACTAATATAATTTAGGGTTATATTCATTTATTATTGATAGCGCTACTTTAATTATAATTCAAATTTTTTTAATAGCTTACTAATCTCGGTCAGTAATTCTTCTCGGTTAAATGCACCTTTCTGAAAAATGGCTTTAACGCCTTCTTTATCTAAATTAAGCCGATCTTCCAAAGTAATGTCTTTAGCAGTCAGAACAACTACTGGAATAGAATTATAAGTTGGATTATGAAACAACTGAGTCGCAAATTCAAAACCATCCATTTCTGGCATCATCAAATCAAGCAAAACCAGATCAGGTTGATGTTGACAAATTAATTCTAACCCTTGTTGTCCATTTTCAG
The DNA here is from genome assembly GCA_012032555.1 of Thioploca sp. Lineage (GTDB taxonomy): Bacteria > Pseudomonadota > Gammaproteobacteria > Beggiatoales > Beggiatoaceae > Thioploca. The sequence goes on along the minus strand of JAAUSR010000026.1, from coordinate 43,103 downwards.
CTTGCGTTACTCGCCAACCGGCTTTTGTTAATATGGTCGCCATCATATCACGACTCACTCTATCATCCTCAACGATCATAACTAAAGGTGGTTTTTCATTAGTTGAATACTTTTCTAGTACCTTAGCGATCTGATCACGATTAACTGGTTTGACTAAATATTCTGCTGCACCCAGTGAATATCCCATATTTTTCTCATCTATCATGGTTAACATTGTGACTGGAATGGGTGCTAATTCCGGATCGGTTTTTAACGCAGATAAAACCATCCAACCATCCATACTTGGCATCATTACATCTAATATAATGGCAGTTGGATGTAATTGGCGAGCTAATCTTAATCCTTGGTCGCCATTAGCGGCTAAACTTACTTCATAGCCTAATTTTTTAATATGGACTTGGAGTAAATCTCGTGCGACTGGGTCGTCATCAATGACTAAGACTGTTCCTTTAGGTGGAATTGGGGTTTCAATTGGTTTAGTGGACGTAGCAGTTCCTTCATTAATTAATTCGGCGGGTATCTGAACAGTAAAGGTGCTACCATAGCCAAATTGGCTTTCTACTGTTACCATACCACCCATCATTTCTATGAATCGTTGGGTAATGACTAAACCTAAACCAGTACCGCCATATTTACGTGTTGTGGAAGCGTCTGCTTGTGTAAAAGCTTGGAAAATTTTCTGCTGTTGTTGAGGAGTCATGCCAATGCCATTATCACTGATTTTAAAAATGATCCAATGAGTATCATCAGTCTTATTTTTAGATACTTCTAACTTAATTAATCCATTTTCAGTAAATTTACAAGCATTACTTAATAAATTCAATAAACTTTGCCGAACTTTAGTCAAATCCGCATAAATGCTTCCCAACTTCTCTGCACTACTAATTTCTAAACAATTGTGATTTCTATCTATAAGGGGTTGAATGGTAGTAGCTACTTCTTGAATCATATGAGAGATATCAAAAGTCTCATTGTAGATTTCCATTTTACCGGCTTCAATTTTAGAAATATCTAACACATCATTAATTAAACCTAATAAATGTCTTCCGGCAGAATGAATTTTAGTTAGATCCGGTACAATATCGACTAGATCGAGATCTTCGGCCTCTTCTTTTAACATTTCACTGTAGCCAATAATGGCATTAAGTGGTGTACGCAACTCATGACTCATATTGGCAATAAATTGACTTTTAGCCAAATTAGCAGATTCAGCGGCTTGTTTCGCTTGTTCCATTTCTTGCAACATGGTTTGAGTTTCAACTGAACGTTTCTCAACCGCTTGTAGTAGTTGATTAGTTGAACTAACGATTTGCCCTAATTCATCTGAAATATGTTGAGATAACAAGGGTAATCGAGTATTTTGAGGATGAGAGAAATCAATATGATTTAAAAAATAAGCGACTTTATGCAACGGATAAATAATTTTATAGTAAATTCCCAACGACAATAAAATAACTAAGAGTAAATTATGTCCGAGTTCTAAAAATAAGTGCATTCGCACTTGCTCAAAAAAAGGAGTAACTAATAAGTGAGTATCAATCGTGATATTTAAAGTGCCAATGACTTGATTATTAATATATAAATCAGTTTTATAATATTGATAACGCGTCTGGAAAATCCAATCAGCAAGCCCATTTCTAGAAGTAAGATAAGATGGTTTTTCCTGTTTAATTAAGGATACTCCATTGTTATCAAATAACTTGACTAAGTAAATGGGTTGATAATCAAATAATCCTCTGATTATTTCTTGGAGCGAAATAGGATTAGCTGTATAAACCGCTTGTGCAACCGGTTGTTGAATAATGTTAAGTAATTTATTGATATCATTATTAAATTCTTTTTGAAACTGCGAACGTTCTCCAAATAAGAGTATCAGGCTAAAAAAAATAGCTAACCCTAACGTTGTAAATAAAGCTAGCCGTATTTGCTGACAGGATAACGACTGGCAAGAAAATAAGTTAACAATGGGTATTGACATGGTATTAATACACAAAAAATAGGAACAATAGGTCTTGGGTATATTAATAGTTTCATTCTATTGCCCTACGATGACATTTTTTAGGTTGTCATTGAAATGATTTTCATCCGGGCAAGTACCCAGATTACAGTCAAGTTTCGTGCCATTGTCAGTTATCAGCGGGAAAAGTTAGGGTGAATATAGTTCTTTAACTATATTAATGGACAAGGTTTTTAACGGCTATTGATGACTATAGCAGTTTATTTAGATTATTAATGGTATTTCTAAAGGCCACCGATAACCTAGGATTTTGTTTTTAGAATAAGGACTAATCTTAACTTGATTGCTTTGGTTACCACCCAATAACAAAATACGTCCTTTTTCTTCTTGGTAATAGAAACCAACATGTCCTTTACAAATAACAATACAACCAAGACGAGGTTGATTGATTTCTTGTCCCCAAGCAAGCCATGAACGAGAAGAAGCCGATTGAGTCCCTTTAAGTCCCGCCTGTTCAATACACCAGTTAACAAAAGCTGAACACCAAGGTGTTTCATCATCGGTAGCATGCAAAGTGGTACTTTGATGATATTCAACTATTCGCGGGTTATCTTGTGGACCGGGAATTTCTTTAACACCCGCAGCCATTTCTCTTTTAGCAATTTCAAACCAAATTATCTCACTAAGTGTTACAGCTACAGCATGGATTGACGGCGCTATGTCAGGTAACGAAGGCACATAAATAGACTGTCCTGGTTGTATTTCATCGCTATTTCCCAATTGTGGATTGATTTCCAATAATTGTTCTAATGAAATATGATAATAATTAGCTATTTGTGACAGCGTATCCCCGGATCTCAAGATGTAAGTTGTCATATTGTTTCTCCAATTGAAGCTCAGAAAAGATAGCTATAGCAGTTAAAAATTTTCTGGTCAAATAATAAGTTTTACAGAATTATAACTCACTTATCATTAAAACCTAGAATTATAAAAACCACATTGTCCTCCTCCTTGAGTTTGAATTTGTTCCAACACTTGTTTAGCCCGTTCAAGTAAAATATCAACTTGAGTCCCATCCTCAGGATACACCACCACGCCTATACTGACCGATGCTTGTACCGATTGTTCCTGTAATACAAAAGGTTGAGTTAATTTAAATAACATAACTTGGCTAACTAAACAAGCATCCTCAGGTTTACTAATTTCATCTAAATTAACACTAAACCTATCTCCTCCATATCGAGCAACCGTGTCGCTATCACGTACAGAAGATTTCAAAATTTGTCCAATCGTGTACAAAAACTGATCGCCAGTAATACATCCATATTTAATATTAATAGCAGACATATTGTCTATCCCAATCAGTAATATCGCAAAAAATTTTTTATTCCGTTGACATAAGGCATGAGTTTTAGATAGTTTATGTAAGAAAAGCTGCCTACTAGGTAAGCCCGTTAGTGGGTCAGCAAAAGCTGTGTTATGATTGTGATTGTAACTCAGTATTGCTAAGTAGCGGCTGGCTACCCCAGTAGCGCTATCAAAAGCTTGGAGTTTCAATTCACATAGATAAGCCATATTATTTTTATGACGTTGCCAGAGATGACCCTGCCATTGTCCTTGTTGTATAATTGAATCCATCATACTTTGATAAAATTGTGGATTTTGTTGACCCGAATTAAGTTCGGGAAGCGATTTATTAACTAATTCCTCTGGTGTATAACCGGTCAATTTGCTACTAGCCGGGTTAGCTTGTAAAATTCGCAATAAGGGATCCATTATCAAAATAGCATCGTTAGTTGTGCTCCAGAAAGCAGTCTGCAAACTCATGGTCGTGTTGCTTGGACGGTGCTCGGGTTTATTCGTTTCTTCAAGCAACCAAAGCGTTCGATTAGATTGACTTAAAGCTTTAACCGTTATTCTGCTATAAACATAAGTACCTTCTTTTTTACGCAACCATAATAACGTATCATAAGACTCTTCTTTTCTTAAATGAATACCAGCTTGTTGTTGAAAATGAATGTAATCATCTAGGGTCCGAAATAATCTTTCAGCAGAAAGTTTCAATAATTCAGTTTGAGTGTAACCTAATAAATCAGCACATTCTTTATTAACACGCACAATTTTTTGTTGTTGTTCTAAGTACATGAGTCCTATTGAAGTATGAGAAGCTAATAATTCTAGTTCTTGCATCGACCTTTCTAAGCGTAATTTGAGTATACGTTGTTCAGTAATATCATGAAATACCATCAAAATGCCAACCCATTCGTTGGTTTTGAGTAAAGGCATATATTTAGTTTTAAAACTGACACCAGCATAAACAATGACTTTATTAAAAGTTTCTCCGCCTAATGCCCTTTTAAAATCAGGAATAAGCGGCGTTAAACGTGGACTGACTTCAAAAACAGATTGCCCCAAACACTTTTCAACCGGTAACCCCAACAATAATTCAATATGCTGACCCTCGATAAAAGTTAAACGTCCCTTACGATCTAAACTTAATACCGTTACGGGTAATTGTCGAAGTAACAACCTTAACCAGGAATCATTATTAGTTAAATCAAATAGTTGTGGTAATTCTTCTACTTCTTCACTTAACTGGGTAACTACCATGACTTTAAATCGTTTACTTTCATCTATAAGCAATTTATTTTCAGTTACCGGATAATTAAGAATTCGCCCATCTCGGTGTTGCATAGACCACTGACCACTATGAGTCGCATTATCTGCTAAAAAATCACGGTGAGCTTGTATTGATTCTTGTCGAAGCGGTGGTGGTAAGAACAGAGTAAATGATTGACCTAATAGTTCTTCAGGACGATATCCATACATTTGACAATAAGCTAAATTGACCTGCACAAAACAACCTTGTGCATCTGTAACTGCAATCCCGGTTTTGATGATATTTAAAATAGCTGAAAGTAACTTGACTTGTTCCCCTAAAGTATCTTGTCTTTCTTTATATTCGGAAATATCAGTTAAGGAACTTACCACTGGAAAGGGAGGTAATTTGCTGGTGGACGGTAGTGGTAACGAGTTAATACTAAGCCAAGTTATTGTATTATCGTTTTTATAAATGCCCATCACCTCACCAATACAAATTTTACCCGTACGGAGGTGACCGCAGCGGGATGCGATTCTTTAGGGAAATCAGAATTATCCTCATGTATTGTCATGATATCCCAAGTCGATCTGCCTAATAACTTTTCCGCTTTGAGACCCAAGATTTTTTCAGTGCTGGGATTACAAGCCGTTATTTTTCCATCTACTCCATAAATGAGAAGACCTTGTAGTAATTGGTTAATAATGGTTTGATATCGTTGTTCAGTTTCACGCAATCGCACCTCATTTTGCTCTCGGGCCGGCATTTCTAATCCAATGGCATAAATAAAGCCCTTAGTTAAGGAAGCTGTCATGACCCAAATGAGCCAGCGATATTTGCCAGTAATATCACGTACCCGATTTTCAAATACAATTCGGTCGGTCTTGCCTTGAGAGAGTTGGGTAAGCGATTCTTGAGTGTGAGCTAAATCCTCAGAATGTACCCAATGAGTAAAGGTAGTAACTAATAAGTGTTGAACCATAATGCCCAGTTGTTGTTGCCAGGCGGTATTAACTTGTTTGATATGACCTTGAAAATCTAATAGACATTGCAAATGTGGTAAGTCTTCTAAGTTAGGACTAACCATGTTAAAACTCCTTGTAAATTAATACAAATTATACAAAAAATGGCAAGCATCATGCCACTTGCACTTACAATAATACAATAGGAATAACTTAATACGAGAATGAATTCTGTTATCATTGTATCTGATTAAATCTGTTTTTTGATCGGCCCAGTGTTATTTTACAAAAATATTGGCATAAACTTTGTCTAAACCATTTAGAAACAATATAGAGAACTGATTCAGATGATAACCAACAATCGTGATGATTTTAATCAATGTGTTGCATTGGTATTTGATCGGCTTTACCAAGAATTTCCTAAAGAAACTAATATTACGGTAGATGAATTCGTTGATTCGTCTAATGAAGAGATGACTGACAACTATTTTGCCACTATCCGTTTTTTACAACGAGAAGGATTTATAAGTTATCAGATACTTAACTATGATACTTTTACTGGTGTTACTTTAACGATCAAGGGACTTAAAATATTAGATACCCTATCAACCGGTGATGGAGAAACAACGATAGCACAAGAAATAAGCATAGCTTTGCAACAACATAGTAAAAAATTAATTGGCGCTATTATTCAAAAAATAATAAACCTTTCTCTCTAAACTGAAAGACTCATTTTAGTTAACCTATTATTTCGTTATACGCAATTGATGAGTTGCATTTTGCAAAAATTCATTTTTGCAATTTAAATAAATAGCAATAAAGATTGTTAATAAAAATAAAAAATATAAATAAAATCCCTTTATAGTTGACTTTAATAGCCAGAAACTGGTCCGGTTTAAACTATAGTTATTGATATTAAGTCAGCATAAAATCATTCAGATTCAAAATTATATTTATAAAAAATACCACCCGTTGTTTATTCGTTTATCAGGAGAACCATTATGCTAAGAATATCAATGCAAACCGTTCAAATAACACTCCTTGTTTGGATTACTTTAAACACCGGAGTTATTTTAGCGCAAACCCAACGTCAACCGCCTTTTTTCGATGAAGCCCACCCAGAAATACCCCCAGTAATAATTGACATTCCTTATACCTATTTGAGTAAAATACACAGTGGTAGTGGTCCAATTTGGCAAGGTCAAGCGAGTGATGTCAAATTTATTGCAGATAGAGGCGCTACGCTTGACACCCACTGCCGATTTCGCAATGAGGGTCAAATTGAAATAGAAATTCCTATCAATAGAGTCGTGGGGGAAGTAGATAGTAACGGCAAACTTATTTCGGCACAAAAACTAATTCAGTCTGGTTTACTTTCTCCCACAGCAAGTTTGGGAATACCGATTTACGATGTTGATCAGCCCAAAGAAATTGACGAAGTATGGTTCAATGGTATCCGCCAAGGTAATTTAATGGGAGGTGATGGTATATGGGAATTAAATCGGTTTGAAATTCCCATTGAACAAGTTAAATTTCCTCAACGTCATCACCTTGGCGCACCACAACCGGCTATCAACACTATCATTATCAAAATTGATACGATGTCAATAGAGCCAACTTGGTGTACTTCGGTCGATTGGGCTGCTCTCAGTTTTAAAACCATGTCTCCCATTATTTTAATCCAAGATGCTTATTTAGATGAGGATTTCTTTAGCCGGTATGGTTTTACCGATCTTCTTCAACAAAAACACTTATTATTTGATAACTCAATTAATATGGCGGTGAATACCATTAAAGATAATGGGATGACATTAAATAGCTATATTAATCAACTAATTGAGAGTTTTGGTGTTGATAGTATTCACTTAATTACACATAGCCAAAGTGGCTTAGACGCCCGTGAATACTTAGCTAACTATCAACATCAGCATAATGAAAAGCTCACGGTACTTTCTTATACTAGTTTAGGAACACCTCATAATGGCTCAGTACTTGCCGATATTGTTATGCATCGTGCTATGGTTATAGAAAATGATCGGCACCAGTTTCAAGATTCTCCTGCTTTCATGGAGACAGCGATTCAAGTCAGTGGATTAAATAAGCAAATACCCGACTTAACTACCTCTGCTACTGCATTGTTTAATTTCATAAATATACCACGGTTACCTTCCAATTCCATTATTAATACTGTCGCTGCTGATGCGGATAGCAACAATAATGGTCAAATCGACCGTGACCAACCAGACGAATATTTTGAATTGAGAGAAGAGAATCAACCCTTAGAAAATATAGACAATCAAACTGAACATAGTCGTTTTGTTGTCGATGTCCCGTATCAGTTACTACGTCATACCACCCAAGCAAAAATAAGCTATAAATACCAACTATCTGCTCCCAATCAATCCCGGCACTGGCTCGCCACGCTCGTTGATATTCCTAATCCCGTTCCTTTAAAAAATGATGTATGGGTAACTTTTCCCAGTGCCCAAGGACAAGATGCCATTACTCATTACACCACCCATACCGCCTCTTTTACCGGCGGGAGCAGTAAAAATCACGCGAGTATAGCTGATATTGATGTGGCGAAAACAGTGATAACCTGGCTGATTGAACTTGAAAAAAATACCGGGGATCTACAATGATTTAACTTAATTTCCATTGTGAATTAATGGTCATTCTTCTCCAGTTGAAGTGGATTGAAAAATAAGTGATAACAATAGTGATAAAGTGAGTTAGATTAAGGTGAAAAATAGTCGTGGTGTCGTATCAACAATATTAACAAGTTATTAACCGGTAAAATTTACGCTGTTTAAATATATAAATTAATTATTTCATATACTTATAATATAGAATTACAATATAACTCTATAAAATAGATGGGTGATAAACTCAACTGTGTAAGTCCTAAACCGGATAACAATTTACTATTTATTAATTAAGGTGTAATTATTATGTTGTGGCAAAATAAGAATAGAATAACTCACTGTTTTCACCGACAATATTTTTATTATATCACTATTTTCTTATTAAGCTTACCGCTGATAGGAAATACTCAAGAACCATTAGGAACAATTGCTTTATTGGCAACTCAAATTGAATTAGATCGCTTAACGACTCAACAAAATTTTGAAGAAGCCACTTTTTTTCTTGATGAAGCCAACACGATTCAAATAGAGATTATTTCAACGGTGAATGATCTCGCTATTCAAATTCAAGGCCCCAATAGAGAAGTGTTAACACCTGATACCATAGACTTTTTTGGTGGCGAATTTGTACTTTTTGGAGAACAACAAATAACTAACAAGAATTTACCCCTGTTACCCTTTACTCTTCCTGGCTTTCACTACTTGTTTAGATTTCCGGATCTGGGTATAGGCAAGTATCGAGTTGAATTTGAAGCTCAATCGGCTTTAACTCAAGAAGCAGCGGTGATCACTCAGGTGATTACTGATAGTCCTGCTGCTGCCAATGTCATGGTATTACCCCAACAACTGAACTTAGGTGAATCTACTATTATAACGGTACCTTTTTTTGATGGGCAACAACCCGTACCCAATGCTAAGGTAATAGCGACTTTGAGCAATGAATTAGGACAATTACAGGAATTACAATTACTTGATGAAGGTGGCAGCGATGATGCCCAAGCAGGGGATGGTTTCTATAGCGCTCAATTCACACCCCCAGCAACCGGCACTTATCGAATTGCTATCCACATTCAGGGTAAAAATTTAAACGGTACGCCTTGTTTTCGAGAAGTGGGTACCCAGTTGACTGTTTTTGAACCAACGAGTCGTTTAACCGGTAAAACCACGGTTCAAGGCATCGACTTAAATGGTAATAATCTTATTGATCAATTAGTTATTAAGGTAGAAACGAATACGATTAAAGCTGGCGAATACCGTGTTTTTGTTCATTTAGAAACGTCTCAAGGCAAGAGCTTATTTCGCACCACTGCCGCTACTTTAACAGCCGGTATTAGTAATATCCCCGTCAATTTTGAAATAGACGCCTTACGAGGACTAGGGGAAGTTGGACCTTATCAAATAAAATTAATTGATTTAATTTACTATGGTGAGCAGGGGGTTATTAATTCCGACCAATTAAGAGAAGTGGGTTCGACACCGGCTTATCAGTTACAACAATTTGAAAAACCGCTGTTTTCCTTGACAGGGCAAACTTCTACTCAAGGAGTCGATCAAAACGGTGATGGTCGTTTTGAAAAACTACACGTCTCAGTAGCACTGGATATTGTTAATCGAGGTACTTATTCGTGGACTTTAAAACTCACTGCTCAAAATGGGAAACGAATTACGATTGCGGCCGGATTTAAGTATTTTAATACACCCGGGATTAATTATCTGGTAGTCGATTTTGATGGGTTAACAATAGGAAATCTAGGTATAGATGGACCCTATCTATTAACCGATTTAATTATTCAAGGACCTTCTATTTTTGAGGTCGTGGAAAAGGTGGGCGAAACACCGACTTTTTTAGCCAATCAATTTCCATTTAAAGCGGCACCGGCTTCGTGTCAACTTTATGCGGTAAACGACAAGGGGCTGAATGAATCACAATTTTTTACGGTTGATTTAGATAATCATCAAGTTAAACAATTAGGAATAAATTACCCAGGCTATGATATTGAAGGACTCGCTATTCATCCACAGACTAATCTAATCTATGCCAGCTCTGGTAATCGAGTAGCACCTCATCAACTGAAAGGACATCTTTATTTAGTAGATGGTCAAACGGGCCAACTATTTTCAATAGGCAGTACCGGTTTTGATGAAGTAGATAGTTTAGCATTTGATAATACTGGCACTTTATGGGGTTGGGCGAAAGGTGATGGTTTGATCACTATCGACACCAATACCGGTCAAGGGCATTTAGAATTACCCTCTCCGGTAAAAGTAGAAGATTTAACTTTAAGCAAGAATACTGACACGCTTTTCTACGGTGCGGTCAAAACGGATTTGTGGAAATATCCCCCGTTAGAAATCATTTGTGCAGGCCAATTACCTCATGAGACAGAAGCGCTCGAAATGATGCCCGATAATCGCTTACTTTTTGGTACTCACCAAGATAAGACGCTTAGCATACATGCCTTTGATCTGGAAAGTTGTTCAGTTATTGCAGGTTTTGATATTTTGACTCCTTTTAATGATATCGAAGGAATTGCATTACCACAAAGTGCTTGTTTAGGCCACTAAACTATCGCTGTTTCTATTTATTCGAGCCGTTTTCAAAACGATAGATTTGATTTCAAGCAGATGAAAACGGCCCGGTGTTGAGTTAGCAATCGGTTATTAACTCGCTTAAATGTTGCAATCCACAAAATTAGGATCGGCAACTAATTGGAGTAATTTCTGCAGATTTAAACGACCAGCCCCTTGCTTATTAAGCGCTAAGCCCAAATCATCTGCCGATAACTGCAAATAGCAACGCACTGATTCCGGTTTAAGAAATTTGCCATAACGTTGTCGATAAAATGATTGTAATGCAGCGGCTACCCCAGCGACATGTGGGGTGGCCATTGAAGTTCCACTCATCCAGGCTAAAGAGTTATCTAAGTAAGTGCTTAAAATATCAACGCCCGGCGCAGCTAAATCTATTTCACTCCCCCGATTTGACCACCAAGGAATGCCATCATTGCTATCAGTAGCCGCTACTGCAATAGTCTCCGGATAAGCTGCCGGATAGAGAACAGCACCTCCATTGTTTCCAGCCGCTGCTACGACAGTAACCCCTTTTTTATAAGCATACTGAATAGCCTCGTGAAGCGTTTGTGAATCAGTTGTACTGCCTAAACTTAAATTAATCACTTTAGCAGAATTTTGTGCGGCATAAACAACACCATTAGCAATCCACGAATAGTAACCCCACCCATCATCAGTCAACACTTTAACGGGTATAATTCTACAGTTTCCCCAACACACGCCCGCGATACCCATATTATTATTAGTTCTAGCAGCAGCGATACCGGCAACATGGGTTCCATGTCCGTACCCATCATCCCATAGCGTACTATCATTAGAAGTAAAGTTGCTTCCTTTAATTAACTCTTTATAGAATTCACTATGTTGTCTTTCTACTCCTGTATCCAGAATAGCAATATTTATCCACTTACTCGCCGTATCAATATCCCAGGCTTCTGGGGCGTCGATATCCGCATCATTGGCATTATTTAAATTCCATTGTTCTCCAAAGTAGGTATCATTCGGGGTGGTGGATTCAACTTGAACAATTTGATCCGGTTCAACATAATCAATAAAAGGTAACTGAGAAAGTGTTTTAATAGTATTTTCAATGTTAGTTGATGAAGACAGCGTCATTACAAAAGTTCTTGCTAATGGAGTAGTTCTTATTTCCGCTGAATTAGCTAATAATTCTGATGTGAGTAAGGCGCTAATTTTTTCTACTCGGCTATTAGAATTAGCAAGTAAATCAGCCATCTGAGCAGTAGATAATGCACCTAATAAGTTAGCATTACCTTTTAGTCGGTAAATCAATCGGTTGGTTAAAACCGGTACCGGAGATCGAACCACATTTCTACTTTGATTTTCTCCTAGTGGAATAGTGGTAATCGGTGTTAATCCTGGAAGTGTTTCAGTGGTTCCCACTGCTGCTGTCGCCTCAGTGAATAATTCTTCGGCATTCGCCTGATTGATTGAAAAACGAACGCCCAGAATAGATATCGATATGAGATAGCCTATCGTGACAATTCGGAAATAACGTGCGATCAATGTTAATATATTGAGTTTATCGCTAATCATGGTTTTTCTCCTTGGAAAATAAGTAGGCTATAAGTTGATTATCTCATCGTTTTCTAATTCAACAATAAACGGTTACAACACCAAAAATTAGTATAGCAACAAAGTTAATATTTTACAGCTTTAAATATTTCTAATTTTTATTTCATTGCTCAAACGAAAGATTTTAGTTAAATCATATGATGATAAAAGTGACTCTCGTTATTGGCCTCCTGCTGATATTAATTCTGTTGATTCCCTATTGGACCGGTATTGAAGCAGAAAAGCAACTTCACCACCTTAACCGCGTTTTTTATCCCACCATGAATCTCCAACCCGTAGAAAACCATTACCAACGCGGTTGGTTTCATTCCCGGGCACAATCTACTTTAGAAATTCCCAAAACTTTAGTTTTTTCTTTTCCACCTCAGCGATTAATTTTAACACATGAAATTAATCATGGTTTGTTACCCGTAAAACCAACCTTAATTCATACCCAATTACAGACAGATGATCATGAAACAACCCTTCTAAAAATAAGTACCGTGGTATCAGGTCATGGAGAAAGTATCAGTACATTTGAAATGATACCACTCACCTTTCAAGAAACCGGAACTCATTTACAATTACAAAATCTACAAGGACAAGTACGCATTAAGTTTCCTTCAGCAAGGGTTCAAGTAGAACTGCATAACCCACAAATACAATTAACGACAGAAATATACCAACTCTTAATGCAGGGTGTGACTTTAAATATGGAATTACCAGCAACTTCGTCTGAAATTTTGCAAGGGGGGGGGTATCTAACGGTTGAGCAAAGTGAGTTCTTACCTCGGAAACAGCCCGTAATCCCGCTACAATTTCAAAAAATCAAATTAGTGGGTCATAACAATATTCTTAGTGACTATTTAACAACCGACCTCAAAGTAGATTTACAACATGTTGGGATAGGAACGGATTCTTATGGACCAAACCAGGGTAAATTGGAATTACGTCATTGGCATGTACCTAGCTTGAGTGCAATAACGAATTTTATAGCGACTGAACCACAAAATTGGCTACCTTCACCCCATAATTACTTAACACTTCTAAAAATAATGCCTTATGGAATAACCTTACTCCAACATCATCCGGAAGTGGCTGTTACTAACTTAAAAATTAATACTGCTGCCGGCGAATTACAGGGTACAATGCAACTTAAATTTGAATCAACTCAACTCAGTTATTGGGCTTTACTCAATCCGGTCGAGTTATTCAATCGTCTTCAGGTACAAGCTCAAATACACCTACCTAAACCATTATTAAAAACCATAACAACCTGGGCTGAAGCTACCTTACCCCAGCTACCAGAACCAGGGATGCGCTGGGATAAGTTGATCGCATTGGAAACCAACCCAGATTATTTTTCTATACAACTACAGTTAGAAAAAGGGGTATTACAAGTCAATGGCAAACCCCTCATTAATAATGGCTTAAGAAAGTGAAGCCGTTTCATTTTACTTCCTTTAGGAAGTTATTCTTTTTACTTCTTCAGCCACGACGACATAGCGTCGATCATCTTCAATTGTACATGGATAACAACTAATTAAAGTTAAACGTCGATTTAAACTAGGTTCAATCAACGAAGTATCGGTTTTATAAACAATATAAATAGCCGAAATTTGATAATACCAACGTCCATTACGTAGCGATTCAAGAATAATCATATCACCGGGTTTTAACATTCTTAAAAAGCTAAAATAATTACCACGATGGACATTAAGTACACTGTTACCAATTTCACCAGGTAATACACTGTTTTCTGCATGCCGCAATGCAAAAGGTGATATCCCTTCACCGGCATGTGACAGAATAATCTGTTCTGTATTAATGCGTGGCACAGATAAAAGAGCCAATGGCCACGTTCTTGCCCAAGGCCATGGTTTAACTTGCCGACCACTGGCTTGAGTACGTACCCAAGCCGTGTGAAGTAACCCTTGTGCTAACCATGCTTGAGCGTATACTACATTACCCTGACTAAATTGCCATGCTGTCATCGTCACGACAATTACGAGAGCTAAGTAGCCCCATCTCAATTGTGTTTTCATAGAGTCACTACCAAACAAATAGATCTGTTGTTAACTTGCAATGATAGTAAAAGTACAATCCCTACCAGTATTACGGAAACCCCAGCCGAAGCCAATAAACTGACACCTAATAAATTAAGCAAGTTGCTTAATATTGAAGAGGGTGTATTTGGCTTAACCGTATTCATAGATAACTCCCATATATCAAAAATTCATTTCAATATCAATTAATGTAAACTTGCTTGGGCAAGAGTCTTGCCAATATCTATACTGATGAGTACAGATTGGTAACCCAACTCAGTATCACATCAAATTTTAATTAATAACACTAACTGGGGATCAATATCAATTTAATATGACAATCACTTATGGTGAAAAACCAATAAGCAACCTTTTGTTAATATCGTATCAACTGATCTTTTTTCCGTATCAATATGAGCATGTTGACATATTAAAGCTAAACTAATATTGTCGTCTCATATTTAACTTATTGTAAGAACCTGTTCTGACAATACCAAGGCAAAATATGGCAAAAAAATGGAATTGACGCTGTTAGTGTCTAATCGCATATTATAATCTGTTTTAGCTCGTTTGGCTTTTTATTAAGGGGATAATGGTGATGGGTCGTCGTATTGCAATTGTTGAAGATGAACCGGCTATTCGAGAAAATTATGCGGCGGTGCTACGTCGTCAAGGGTATGAAGTTAATACTTATACTAACCGTGCGGAAGCAATGCAAGCTTTCCATATCCGCTTACCGGAGCTCGTTTTGTTAGATATCGGTCTTGAAGATGAAGTGGAAGGTGGATTTGATTTGTGTCGAGACTTGCGCACATTATCGCATTATTTACCCATTATTTTTTTAACCGCACGTGATAGTGAATTTGATACTGTCTCTGGCTTGCGTTTAGGAGCAGATGATTATTTAACTAAAGATATCAGTATGCCTCATCTCTTGGCCAGGATAGCCGCTTTATTTCGCCGGATAGAAGCGCTTCGTACTCCCCCGTCGGCTGAAAATGTCATAACCAGAGGTTCCTTACTAATAGATAGTTATCGCTTAACAGCCACTTGGCATGGTATGGCTGTTGATTTAACTCTAACCGAATTTTGGATTGTGCATGCTTTAGCCCGTTTTCCGGGACATGTTAAACATCGGGAACAATTAATGCAGGAAGCTAATGTTTTGGTAGACGATAGTACTATTACCTCACATATTAAGCGAATTCGTAAAAAATTTGCACATATTGATCCTAAATTTGCGGCCATTGAAACTGTTTATGGAATGGGTTATCGGTGGAACATTGATATAGTTAACAGTTAACAGTGATCAATCAAGGTTAACCCATTATTAAATAAAGAATAAATCATAACAAAAATTGATCTCTAATAGCGGTTAACTGAAAAACACTGATAACACCATGTTATAACACCATGTTAACGATTCGAAGCAAAGTCTTATTACTCTCATTAACTCTCTTTAGTATTCCCTATGTCGGTTATGAATATGTCCGAGAAATGGAAAAATATCTACGTGATAATCTTGAAACCTCATTAGAGGATACTGCGCGTGCTCTGGCTAATGTTTTAAATGATCGTCCGGCTTTATTTAGTCGTAAATTAGTTGATATCGTGCGAGAAGAAGGACTTAATGCCCATGTTTTTAACACACCGATTAAATTAGACGGGAATATTGACGATTGGACTGAGTATTTAGAACAAGCTGGCGATTATGCTGAGAAACACATTCTTAAAAATAGTGGAACTTATTCACCAACTTCACTTTCTTTTAAACATATTTTAGGTAAATATCGCAATCACCTGTATGCCCTATTTATTGTTCATGATGATAAACGTGTGTATCGTAGTGCTTCTAGTTTACATTTGGATCGTAGTGACCATCTACAGATCGTTATGCAAGATCCTAATCGACAATTTTATCGTTATATCATTGCACCACAAGCACCAGGTTGGGTCAGTGCTTATAAAGTGTCAACCCGTGGTTCCTATGTACAAGCGCAACCTGAAACGCGTATTCAAGGAATGTGGCAAGAAACCTCTACCGGTTACCTATTGGAACTACGAATTCCCTTATCAAAAATAGGTGATCGTTTGGGTTTCGCTATCGCCGATGTGGATGGTCCTTCTCACCAAATTAAAACAGTGATAGGTACTTCTGCTATTCAAAACTTGGAAACAGTAGGTAAAGTATTTATCCCTTCACCCGAAATTGAGCGTATTATTCGCTCATTAAGTGATACGCCGGGACGTCGTGTTTGGGTGTTAGATAAACAACGACGTGTTTTGGCAACCAGTGGTGAATTGCAACGGGAAATTGCGCATCATCCACTTAATGCCTTATACAGTTTATTACTGCCACCGGTCTCAGAAGATTTCAAAGATGATCTCGCCCGAGCTTCTCGCCTGGAAGGTGAAGAAGTGAATAGTGCTTTAGAAGGTAAGGCACGAACCCGTTGGCGTTCTACTTTAGATGGGCAAGCGGTCATTGTTTCTGCAGCGCATCCCGTTTGGAATCAACGCCAAGTGATTGGTGCAGTAGTCGTGGAAGAAACCAGTAACCGGATCCAATCGGTACAACGCCAAGCAATTGCTAATCTCTTTAATAAAACCTTAATTGTTTTTTCAATTATAACAGTACTGCTACTCGCTTTTGCGACTCGATTATCAGTCCGTCTACGTTCGTTGCGTAATCAAGCTGAAACCGCTATTGATATCAATGGGCGCGTGACAACTACCAAAATTGGCTTCTTTTCCAAAGATGAAATTGGTGACTTGTCACGAAGTTTTTCTCTTATTTTAGAAAAACTAAGTCAATACAATACTTACTTAGAAGGAATGGCTAGTCGTTTATCCCATGAACTACGTACCCCAATAGCAGTCGTGCGTTCCTCATTAGAAAACCTTGAACAAGAATTTGAACAAACCGGTACCGCTAGGGAATCGCATATCTATATTGAACGCGCTAAACAAGGAATTGCTCGTCTTAATACGATTATTACCCGTTTAAGTGAAGCCACTCGCTTGGAACAAGCTTTACAAACAGTCGAACGCGAAGTATTTGATTTAACAGAATTAGTGAGTAGCTGTGTTGAAGGATATCGCTTAGCTTATCCGGAGCAAGATTTTCAAGCGGAAATTAGCTCAACACCGCTTACTTTAGAAGGTGCGCCTGACTTAATTGCTCAAATGCTCGACAAACTCGTTTCTAATGCAGTAGACTTTTCTGAACCACAGGTACCCATAAAAGTAAAATTGTTTTCTGAGGGTAAACAAGCGCATCTCGATATTCTCAATCGCGGTCAAACTTTACCAGCAGAAATGCCAGAACGTTTATTTGAGTCGATGATTTCTTTACGTCCCCAAAGTATGGGAAAAAGAGAACCTCATCTGGGACTCGGTTTATATATGGTACGTCTCATCGTTGGTTATCATGGTGGACAAGTTCGTGCTGATAACAATCCAGAAGGAGCAGGGGCTCTGTTTACCGTAATATTACCTATTCGATCCACTGAAATGGTTCTGGCTAATTAACCTGAGGTTATTTTTTTAATAGCACGTCGGCTGGGTTTCGTTCCTCAACCCAGCCTACTCGTGCTCGTGCTTGATAACAAGTGCGTAGTGCGTAGGTTCAATGCCATTAAGTTAAGCCGAATTCCCCCCTCCTTACCAAGGAGGGGGTGAGGGGGTGTGACTAAGAAATTGAATAAAATCAACTTTTTTAACCACCCCCCGGCACCTTCTTCTCAAGG
Source organism: Thioploca sp. (assembly GCA_012032555.1). Classification (GTDB taxonomy): domain Bacteria; phylum Pseudomonadota; class Gammaproteobacteria; order Beggiatoales; family Beggiatoaceae; genus Thioploca. Next base: position 25,000 of record JAAUSR010000026.1, on the reverse strand, counting down.
AGGGGAGAAATTTTTCTTAACTTAATAGCAGTGGTGCGTAGGTTGGGTAGAGTGAAGCGAAACCCAACCTCAATCCACTCTCAATTAACGTCTAGGACAAACTTTCAACAATGCTTGCTTTTCTCCAGTAGAGTAATAAATCCAACTATCATTACAACCGTCACCATTGAGGTCATCTGTATTGATCCATTGCAAATCACTTGCTTTAGATTGCTGGTTGGGAGTCACGAGATAATCAAGTGTTCCTTCATACCAATAGCCTTTATAATGTATCTTTATTTGTCCGGTAGATGTTAACCGGGTTGTTGACGGTGAAGAAGCAGCTAACTTATCCAATTCCTCTGGATAAGCGGCAACAGGATAAAGCATTTGTTGCCAAGGGTTACCCGTTTCATCAGCAAAAACTAAGGATATCGGTCTAGTGGTGTAATTTAACCCAATTGGTCTTTCTGGAGAAACTCGCTTAGCTACTAAATCAGCACGAGCAACAAAGTACGAGCCATTCGCTAAAGGTACTTCGATATTACCATTAGCTAACAAGTTAACTGTATTTAATCCTAATTGGTGCAACTGAGCTTGGAGAGCAAGCGGAGCTTGGATAACGGGATAAGTAATGATTTTTCTGCCGGTGTGAGTGTAAAAAATAACTTGACCACTGGCAGGAAAGGTTATTCCTAAAGGCAATTCGTCAACCATTTCTTCCGTTAAAACCTGTTCAACTTGCAGTGGTAGTGTCGCAAAATGAAGATTTTCCATGGCTAAGTTAAGCAATCCGGTGCTCGGATCTTGGGTTAATTCCCAACCGACGTTTTTAAGTTGCGGTAAGTCATTGATAGCGCCTAATAATCCATCGATGGCACTTTGACAAAGCACATCCCGCTTGAGTTTCACTGCCGATTGTCCTAACACCGTTTGTTCAGTATGACCTAATAGGTTGGAGAGATTTTGATTAGGGATCAGATCATTGGCTTCAAAACAGACGCCTTCACCTAAATGAGTTTGGTCATTAACTTGGGTACCTTCACCAATCCCGACATATTTGAGGTTCGTTCCAGCAATTACTTCGACCTGACGAAGCAAAGTCGTTACCGGTTGCTCCGGTTGACCACTGAGACTACCACTGATATATCCACCCGTCACGGTTGTATTGGGCAGGAGTAAGGTATTTTGTAACCAGCCGGCATTGTGGATTTGTCCAGCTAAGCGGCTGCCTATCAGTGCACCTCGGGAGGTAATGTGGATATTCTCTAAAATGGGTGAGTCTTTCTCCCGAATAATTAAACAATTAACGATATTGTTAATTATCTCACAAAGATTAGGTTGACTGGTCATTATAGTCACTGATACGGTACTTGGGGTCGCTAAGGTGACCTGACCAGTCGGTTCAAATAAGCTTAATTGGAAAGTTTTATTACCGACTTTATTGAGACTGGATAGTAACGGAATATGAATGGTTTGTTCTTGGGATTCACCATCACCCCACGTCAAGGTACCGCTCGTTGCCACGTAATTTTCACCCGCTTTAGCCGTGCCATCGATTGTAGTATAGCGAAGCGTTACCTCACCTAAACGACTATTTGAGCGGCTAACTGTGATTTGGGCTTGCTGATTCTCTTCAAAGGCTAAATAAGTATTGTGAGGTGAAAATCCCACCACACTACCCTCATCGTCTTTAATCAATACGGTGATATCAGGATATTCTCCAAGTATTGCACCATTGGTCGGATTAGACAACATTAACCGAAAGCTTCTAGCTTCTTCCGGTAATTTATTATCCCAATCATCAACTATAATTTCTTTTTCACCGATTTCGCCGTCAGCCCACACGATTTGACCTTTACTTTGCTGATAATATTTACCGGCTATGGCGGTTTCATCTTGAGTCATGTAGTTAATAGCCACTTCTCCTTGACTACCTTCTAAACGAAACACAGGAATCTTGATAAATCCTTCCAGTGGATAAAGTGCTTCTTGTTCCATAACTTCATATACCGGTACTCCAAATTGGATCCGACCCGCTGACGTTGCTGGCGGAAGATAAGGTGAAGGTAAGACATTGTCATTACCGGTCGATTCTGTTGGTGCAGTAGACACTGAGTTGCTTGCCTGAGGTGCGTCTACAATGGTAACCCGGGTTTGAGAATAAGTACCAAACTGTGCCTCCCCAGTTAAGTTAGATAACTGGATAACAAAAGTTTCAGAGCCCTCATTTAAATTGTCTGGTAAAATCGGCACGGTAATTGTCTTCGGGGTGGTATCGCCATTTAACCAAGTTAACTCGCCGCTAAGCGGCGTATAATCGCTATTAGCGAGTGCAGTACCATTAACTGTGGTAAAGCTAACATGGACTGTTCCAACTTCACTGCCAGAGCGAGTCACCAGTACCGGTACTTTCCCTTGACCATTTTCATTGATTTGATACTGGGGCATAGCCAATTGTATGGTGCTCGATGAAAGTATTTTTTCTGGAGTCGATTCAAAGGTTACTTCACAAGTTTTATTGGCTTCTACAGAAACTTGACCGGATAAACAAGAGTCACTCCAGTTGACCACCGTAGAACTGGAAGTGGGTGTTGCAATCAGGGTTACCCTCGTTCCGGTCTGATAACTTTCCATGCAATCTATACCGCAGTTAATCCCCGGCGGTATACTTGTAACGGTACCCAGTTCATTGCCAGCTAAGGTAATGATTAAAGTTGATAAAGCCGGCGGAGATGGGCTAGTAGATGATACCGTTGTAAAATTAACTCCACAATGAAAATCTTTATCTAAAGTCATTCCCAAAGTGGTTTGCATTTGATTACCACAATTACCAGTCCAACCGGCTAATTGAAATCCGGGTTGAGGTTGAACTGTCAACGTAACCGGTGTACCACTGTAGTAACGCTGACAATTCTCTCCGCAATCTTCACCGGTCGGTATGATCTCAATTTGACCTTGGTTGTGATCATAAGAGAGGATTAACTGAACCAGTGGCGTATCGCTAAAGGTTGCTACGCAGGTTTTATCACTATCCATTTTCACTTGACCGGCTTGACAATCCGGATCACCAGACCACTTGTCAAAATGAAACCCATTACCGGCTTGAGGTGTTAAAGTCACTTCAGTATCAATCGCAAACTGGGAACACTGACCGGTTTCGCAAGGAATTGAGTAACTCGTTGGTGAAGTCAGTATTTGTCCATTACCAACGATAACTAAAGTTAATACCGGCGGTTGGTGTTCAAATTCAGCATCACAACTGTAATTCTCACTCATGAAGAATTCCAATTGTTCCCCATGATTTTGATAGCATTTAGGATTAAGACCGCGCCAGCCCTTAAAAGTCGAATGGCTATCTACTTTCGCAGTCACAGTTACCCAGGTGGCAGTGGGAAATTGATAAGTACATTGAGCTGTTTCTAAGTCGTCGCAGGTAGTTTGTTGCGGATTTTGGCTAAATTCAAATTCACCTTGACCACTGCCTTGTCGGCTTAAAGTGAGGGTCATGGTTTGGGGAAGCGGTGGGGTTGGTAGGGTATCGGCGACTTTTTTCGCAAACGTAGCGGTACAATTTATCGAGGTGGTGATAGTAAAAGTTGAACCACAATGAGTTCCTGACCAACCGGTAAAAGTAGAATTACCGTCTGGGGTCGCAGTTAAAGTAACCGCCGTTCCTTGGGAATAAGTGTAGCTACAAGTGTTTCCGCAATTAATGCCACTGCCGCTAATGGTACCATTCCCCATGCCGGCTTTGGTGATAGTGAGAATCGTGGTACTGGGTGAAGTGGGCTTGGAATTGAAAATGGCGGTACAAGTCATATCTGCGTTGATAGTAACAGACGAACCGCAGTTAGTTCCTGACCAGCCGGTGAAAACTGAATTAGTATCTGGTGTTGCAGTTAGGGTAATCACACTACCCATGGGATAAGTTTGACTACACGGATTTCCACAAGCTGAGCCATTGATACTAACAGTGCCACCGCCGGTGCCCGTTTTGAGAATAGTGAGTGCTACAGTGCCAGGTGGTGGTTTAGGATCAAAAGTGGCGGTACAAGTCATATCCGCGTTGATAGTAACAGACGAACTACAATCCGTTCCTGACCAGCCAGTAAAAATAGAATGACTATCTGGCGTTACGGTTAAGTTGATGCTCGTTCCGGATGAATAGGAATTAGTACAAGTTGCTCCACAGTCAATTCCATTAACAGTAATCGTGCCGTTACCGCTACCGGATTTAGTGACAGTCAGTGAGAATGTCGGCAAAGACTTTTGCCAAATTATGTTCTTATCACTGCTTAATAAGTTACCCGCGAGATCGGTAATATCTCCAGGTATCACCGTGAGTTGATAATCGCCATTCGTTGCTGTTAACGTGGTGAGATTACCTAATACCCATGTTTTACCACCATCACTTGTCGTGAGTGTTTGAGCAGAGGTGAGTGGAATGGCAGTGCTATCACGAGTCAACGTCAGTTCGCTGAGATCGAAATTAATTACTGTTTCACTAAACTCAATCGTGATGCCATTAACAACGTCCGATAAAGTATGGGGATTCGGATCGGTAATAGTGATGCTGTTGATTGATGGAGCGATATTGTCAATCTCATCGTTGACAATCGTGAAGGTGTCACTGATGTTATCGAATGGGCTACTATCACTTAATAAAAATTGAAGAGCACTGGTGCCACCAAAAAAATTTAAGATATTTTGGCACTCCGAAGAAACGTTACTACTCAATCGGGGATTAGAAAGCGTTACGACGATATTTTCATCGTTTTCAGGATCATTATCTGGAGATATAGTTGTTTTAAGGATGCCAATATCTTGACCTACCAAATTAAAAAAACCACTAATAGTATCTATTGAAGTACCACGAAGAAGACTGATTTGATAATCAGTATCATAGGTAGCTGTACCGGTAACGAGGTAGTCAATATCGGTTGCACAGTTGATTGCTCCACCATAGCGCGTAATAACAAAGGCTTTCTCTCCCGCAAAATTTTCTTCTTTAGCGTTTGGATTGACTTCAATTTGGTGATAAATGATAGGTGCTATTTCGTAGGCACCGATGTCACAATTATTCACGGGAGTGGCATCTGGTGAAGGATAAGGACGAGGAGTACCTAATTGATCTTGTGTAAGAGTAATACCACAATCGTTAACATTGTTAGGAATAGCGTTAACTGTTGGATTACTTGTTGTTGCCTTTAATAGGTGAACACCACCACTCGGGGTGGTAGATGAGTAAAATACATTATCGATAATGCCGTTGGTGGGTGGGAGGATGAAATCGATATCAGTGCCGGTGAGCGGGGTACAGCCTTTGCCCATTAAATTATAACCAGCAGAAGTGATAGTACCTCTGCAATCTTGAGACCCTACCTGAGCTATATTACCGGCAATAATACTATTTTTAACTGTAACAGTACCACTGGTAGCGTTGGATATTCCTCCACCTTGTTTATTATTAGTAGGAAGAGCCTTATTATTAGTAATTGTACTGCTACTTATTGTTAAATTACCATTATTATAAATTCCTCCACCATTATTACTACTGGTTGCATTGCTGCTGATAGTACTATTGCGAATAGTCATATTTCCCTCATTATAAATACCCCCTCCACTAGCAGTACCTGAAGTTGTATTGCTATAAACCAAACTCTTATCTAATTTCAATGTCCCACTATTTGCATTGTAAATAGCTCCTCCTCTAGTATTAGATTGATTATTTCTTAATGTGCTATTAATAATGGTTAAATCACCTTGATTAGAAATACCACCACCGCCAGCAGAACTACCACCCGTAATAGTTATTCCCTCTATAGTGACTACGATATTACTTCCAATATTAAATACTTGCTTATTATTACCACCATTTACTATTATGTTTTGGGCTTTAATATCTAAACTTTTACTTATGGTCAATGTACTTGTCAGGTTAATAGTTCTCCCGGCTAACCGGCTATCAAAGTCAATGATATTATTATCATAAACACAACCATCCACATTACTAGTTGTTTCAGCTGCTGAAATGGCTTCTCGTAGCGTACAATTATCATTAGTTGTTAAATCATCAAGCGATGTGTCCACAGTAATAGCGGCGACATCACTTGTAGAAAACCACAATAAAATACTTAAAACGAGGATAAACCGAAGCCAAGAATTTAAATTGGATAACATTAATTGATCAGTCTTGATAACAAAATGGTCGTGAATAGTATCCTCACCAAGTAACCTCATAACTTCCTCCCATATGAACAAAATCGATATAACGGGTTGTTAGAAAATATTTCACTCTACTTTATATTATAGTAAGTTGGCGTGAAGTTAATATTCGTTTCACCAATAAATTTTTGGTAGCACCAGCTTCATTGCTGGGTTTCCTCGTTCTTTCATCAAGCCATTAACAAAGCATTTTGGAGTAGTTCAAATAAAGTTTTTTCTAAAACTAATTTAATATCCTCTTGGGGAGCTAATTTAATTTTTCGTTGCTTGACTAAGTTTTTTAACACAATAAGCAGGGTCGATTTATCTTTTTGACCATTTAAATGAGGAAGTAAAGCCGTTGCCACTTCATCGAGATAGATAAATTCACAACGTAAATTAATTACCGGTTGTTGTCCTTGAGATACCATATAGCGAGCTAAAGGACTAGCTGTAGGATAGGAATTTAGCGTGGTGACAAAAGCGGGTAGCTCAATATGGAATTCAATCGCTTCTAAACAATAAAGATGCAGTAACTCTTGAGCAAAGTTAGCGCGTAAAGTGGGTAAATTAGGTTCAGTGGTAGAATGTTGTTGATAGGCATACTGAAATAATTCTTCAAAAGGTAGACTGCGTGGATAATGAGCAGCCAAATAAGCCATAGCAAGTTGAGTCAGCGGTTGTTTGACGGTAATCGTTTCACCCGCTCGGGTTTGAAAAAAATTGGAATTAACCGGTTGCGAAGCGTTAGCGATATAGCATTGGGTAATATTTTCCCAGTGAAGGTTACGCTGAACGGGAACCGTTTGATGACACAACAACGAGCGGCGTAACGTTCGATTATAAAAAAAATCCAGGTATTGTTCTTGTCTAAAAAAATCACCCTGAAATAATTCTTCTAGTGCTTCAACCACTTGGTCAGGAAAAGACAGCATCAAATAATGCCGAAATTCAATATCCGTCACGTAGGCTAATTGATGTTGAGTGGCATTTTGAATAAATTGATGAAAATAAACTGGATGATTATCGAGTTCAAGAAAGTCATGATATAAGTAATTATCGGTAGCAATTTTAAATAATTGCATTTTTTCTTGTAATAATAAATCAAAAGCCGTGTTGCCTTGTTGACGCAAATGGGCAATGAAGTTGATGATACCTTTAGCTTGCTTCATGCTGATTTCAAAAGGAACTTGCGGGAGTTGTTGGGTATGGTATCTCATCAGGTCTCGTACCACATTTTCCATATGCCAACCGGGATAAACATTATAACTAATATAAACAATACCCTGTGGTGCTAACAACTGTTGGCAAAGTCTTAATAGGGTATCTTGTAAAGCCGGCGTTATCCAGGAATACAGCCCATGCGCAACAATGTAATCAAATATCCCAAGCGATTCATCTATTTCACTTAAATGGAGTTGTGTAAAATTAATATTGAACAATCCCAACTGTTTTGCCTGGTTTTGCCCCGCTTGAATTTGCTTAATCGAAGCATCTACTCCCCAACATTGTGCTTGTGGTAGAGTTTGCGCTATCGCTATCAAATTGGTACCGTCACCACAACCGAGTTCTAAAATACGACTGGTTTTGACCGCTGGGGGAGTTAACCCAAATAGTGTCGCTAAAGTAGCCAGTTTATTTGGATGAGTATCTGCGTAAGCAAGTGATTCATAAGGGATTTCATCATAAGTTAGGTTAGTCATCTTTTCAATTATTTTCAATTAAACCGGAACTGACCAAATAAATTGACCGGTCGCTAAAAAAGCATTGACTTGTTGAATACTCTGCTCGGCTTTTCGAGCAATGGCTTCTTGAGTGTTAAAGGCATTATGCGGAGTTAAAATAACATTGGGACGTTTTGCTAATTCGAGGATAGCACCGAGATCGGCATGATGATCAATCACTTGACCACGCCGTAATGAAGTCGCTAATTCACTTTCTCGATCATAAACATCCAATGCGACTCCACCTAAGAACTGTTCATCCAACAACTGTAGTAAATCTGCCGATGGTGACATTTCACCCCGGGCAATATTGATGAAAATCATCCCGGGTTTGCTACGTTTCAAGGTAGAATAATTAAAGTAATTTCGATTATCCGTCGTTAAATTCATAGCACAAACAACAATATCAGCTTGAGGTAACCCTTCTGCCAAAGTAACATAAGCCACATCGGGGTATTTTTTCTCAATATCAACGCCAAATACGAGCATTCCTAAACCTTGCCCTATTTTGATTACTTCATAACCAATATGACCAACACCGACTACCAATAACGTTTTTTGCTGGCACTCCTGACCGGTTAAACCATCTCGGTTAAAAGTATGAAATTGATGTAATTGTTGCGGCAGTTTTCTTAATAAAGTTAGCCAAAGTAACAAAGTTTGTTCAGCAACCGCACGATGGCAATACCGTGGTAGGTAACCACAAGGTAAGTTGCATTGAGCTTGAGCTAAATAATGATGAAGGTGATCATAACCGGTACTACGAGTCAGTAGACCGGACAGTTTTGTCTCCCAAGCGGGTGGAATAATCGATTGGGTGCGAATACTAATTAAATCAGCGGGTGGATTTATTTCACCGACTTCTTGGATAGTTTGCCAAGTAAATCCGACTTTCAGTTTGGGACTCAAATAACGTTTGAGCGCCTGTTCTTCCTCTTGAAAAGCTTCGTAGAAAAACACCGATAACATAATAAGTTAATAGTTGCAATCAATTAGTTAAGTGGTCAAAATAACCCGTTGAAAACAAGCTAGGTTAGGGTTGATTTTTTTATTTTAACCTACAGAGATCTACTTTTTTGATTTTATCAAAAATAAGAGAATATTTATATGGGAAAATGGCTGAATTACCCGGGAAAATTAGCCATTTTTTATTAAAAAATAGCGTAATTTTCCCGTCTCTATAGGAATCTTACCGATGATTACCGGAAAATTTCCGGTCGTTAACCCCAAAATTACCTATCTATCCCAGGTACATCGGTATTTTCCCCTCTAGATAATTTTAAAACTATCTTTTACTGTGTTGAAGTTTATTTATTTCAAGTTACACTAACTCGGTAAATAATCAATGTTCCTATCCTTATGACTTATTCTCTAGTGGAGAATAGGCTATTTAACTCTTAGTTTAGATTACCTTTTCAGGAGTCTATATGCAAAGAAAAATAAAACCTAACTTGACTTTAGTTATAATAGCAAGCTTGGTGTCTTTACCCACCTCCAATTTAGTTCAAGCAGAAATTCAACGTACTCAATATGAAGCCAATGGGAATTATTTAATCATTGAAGTACTCAAAGATGACTTAGTCCATTTCGAATATGGTACCGGAACAGCTCCCGCTCTGGATAAATTCATTGAAACCACTGATATGGTTTGCAAAACCACCGATAATGTTCCGATGGGTGTTTGCAAAACGAATTATGCTGGTGCCACCCAGTTTACCCAAGACGGCAATAAATTAGAAACTCAAGACCTACAGCTACAAATTAACCTTGATAATTTATATGTGACGGTCATCGATAAAACTAAAAACAACGTCCAATTAACTACCATCAGCCCGTTAGATTTAGACCAACCCAAAAAAGGTCTGGCATTTACCCGTCCCCCAGAGCTAGATGTTTATGGTCTAGGACAGCAGTTTCGGGGAGAGGTGAGCGTTGATTGGGATAATAGAATTCGTGAAAGCGGCGACTTTGGGAATGTCATGGAAGGATTCAATGGCGGTGCTAATGGTAATACCCAAATTCCTATAGCCTATGTGGTTAAGCGGGGTACTCAACAAAATTACGCTATTTTTCTGGATAACCAGTACAAACAGCGTTGGGATTTTCCCAGCAATCACCCACTTGGAAAGTTGACCTATTTGGGGGAAAACTGCGGTTTTATGTGTTAACTGGCCCAAATTTATTAGATTTGCGCAAAGATTTCATGGAATTAGTTGGTAAACCTCTCGTACCACCTAAAAAAATGTTTGGTTTGTGGGTATCTGAGTACGGTTATGATAATTGGCAAGAACTCGACAATAAATTAACAACCCTGCGCGATCAGCACTTTCCGGTGGATGGATTGGTGCTTGATTTACAATGGTTTGGCGGCATCAGTGCGAATTCGGATGATACTCGGATGGGTTCGCTTACTTGGGACGACAGTCAATTTCCCAATGCCCAGCAAAAAATTGCAGAATTGAAAGATACGCAAGGAGTAGGTGTTATTACTATCGAGGAAGCCTATATTGGTAAAAATCGTCCTGAACACAGCAAACTCAATGATAAGGGTTGTCTAGTCAAGCAAGCAGACGGTACCCCGGTTTATTTAACTAGTAATCCCTGGTGGGGTAAAGGTGGCATGCTCGACTACACCAATGATGCTTGTGGTGATTATTGGTACGATGAAAAACGCCAAGCTTTAATTAACGACGGAGTGATGGGTCACTGGACTGACTTGGGCGAACCGGAAATGTATGACCCCAATGGTAAGTATGCGGAGGGGACCGAAGCTGATGCTCATAATGTATTTAATCTTAAGTGGGTTCGCAGCATTTATCGTGGCTATACCACTCATCAAGTTCAGCAGAGACCTTTTATGCTTTCGCGTTCTGGGGCAGCTGGCATCCAACGTTTTGGGGCAGTGATGTGGTCTGGAGATATCGGCGCAGATTGGAAAAATTTGGCAGCCCACGCTGCTAACCAAGCTAATATGTCTTTTTCTGGCATTGATTATTATGGTGCTGACATTGGTGGATTTCATCGCAATGGTGTCAATGGTGATAAACTTAAAGAACTCTACACCGAATGGTATGCCTTTGGAGCCATGTTTGATGTGCCGGTCAGACCTCACACCGAAAATCTATGTAACTGCAAGGAAACTGCCCCTGATAGAGTTGGAGAAGAGTCAAGTAACTTGAAGAATACTCAACAACGTTATGAACTGATTCCTTATCTCTATTCATTAGCTCACCGTGCTCATCGTTATGGAGAACCGGTGATGCCACCCTTAGTCATGTATTATCAAACTGACAGCAACGTGCGGAATATTGGGAATGAGAAGATGTTGGGGCAAAGTTTATTAGCAGTGGCAGTAACTCAAGCAGGTGAAACGAAACAGGATGTTTACTTGCCTGCCGGGACTTGGTTCGATTGGTATACCCATCAGAAAATCGTCAGTAATGGTGAATATCTAAGTCAAGTACCTGAACGGGGTTGTGACCAATTATTTAGATTACCGTTATATGCTCGTGAAGGTGCGATTATTCCGTTAGCCTTTATTGATGACAACACGATGAATGCCTTGGGTAAACGTCAAGAGGGTAACCTCCATAATGAGTTAGTGACGAAAATCTTCGCTTTTGGCGAAGGGGAAACAGTAAATGATTGTAAAGATCCAACCCCGCCGGCTCAAAATTCATTCACCCTCTACGAAGACGATGGCGAAACCATTGCTTACCAGACCGGCGCCATGCGAACGACTGACATTTCGCAACAGCGGCAAGGCAACGAAGTTACTGTAGAAATTGGTCAAGCGACCGGAACTTATGCCGGTGCGCCTGATGCTAGAAATAACGTGATTAAACTAATTGCTGACCGCCCTACCAGCCAAGTTACCCTCAACGACCAGAAGTTAACCGAGTTCATCGACGCAACCCAGTTCGAGCAAGCCAGCACCGGTTGGTTCAAGGATAAAGATAATACAGTTATCGTTAAATCTGGTGTTATGAGTGTTAATGATGCTAAAAAACTGGTGTTTACCTTAAATGACAAAGGCACAATGACTGCAGTTGCCGATTGCCCTCTCGATTCCAACGCGGTTAAGTTTAGTTGCAAACACGGCGATACCACCTTTGGTAGCAGTGTTTATGTGGTGGGTAATACTCTAAAACTCGGTTGGTGGGACCCCAATAAAGGAGTAAAACTAGAACCCAATGGACCTTATCCCACCTGGACTGGTGATATAAGTGGTCTGCCGTGTGGCACACCAATAGAATGGAAATGTATCAAGCGTCTTGAGGATGGTGAGCGCTCAGTGATTGAGTGGGAACCCGATGGTAATAATGTCCTTGCCAAACCATGTGATGGTGGTACTACTGAAGGCGATTTTAGACCTTAGAAACTAAGATGATAACATAACATGGGCATCCACAGTAGGCAAACCAGAATACGTTTGCCTACTTACATAACAATGAAATGAACTTCAGGAAAACCCTCAGATGGTTGTATCACCGGAGAAAGCCATAACCGAATTAAATTTGGCCTAAAGAGAAGTGGTGGGTGACAAATGAAAATTAACCAATTGTCCTCGATGATCGGTAGCCAAGTTAGTAAAAATGTCAGTACTGAGTCCTAGAAACCGTTTATGTACCCAAATGTGGTCAATATCATATAAAGGTAAAATGGACATCCAGGTACCTCGCCACCGAGAAGAGTATCTAGAAGCCAAGTGATATCCACCCCCAAGTTGAGCAAAAATATCAAAACCTAAACTACGACTAATGGTATTAAAATCACCGGCAATAATATCAATCGGTTTCCCTTGTTGGTTACTATGAGCAACAAACTGAGCAATATCGCTTAATAAGGGGGTCCGCCATCGAGGTAATATTTGATGAGATAGGATCGTCATTCGCTTCGACATATTCCGTTTGCCATCCACAGCTAATATTCGTAGAGAGCGATTTTTTACCTTGACTAAAACAGTCATCGCTACCCCATCACGGATTTTGACAAACTGTTCAAATTGAATTGGCCATGAAGAACAAACGGCTAATGGATTACTCCAGCTTTCTTCGTACATGACCATAGACCATCCCATTGGTCTATTCAGAAAGCGATTAAGTTTAAATTTAGGTGGTGTTTCTGTCAGAATAGCAATATCGGGATGTCGTTGTATAATCTCATGGCTAATTGATGTCCACCCGGTTCGACCACCCCGACCACCCCAAGAAATATTCCAATGTAAGACAGATAGTCGGGTATCATAATTAAAGTGACCTGGGGTGGCACCTTGTCCTATCATGCTTATTTCTCCCCACGTCATCATACCCAATCCAATTAAAGTGAGACCAAAGCGGAAACCAGGGAGACTATAACCTGCTTGCCATAAATCTAAGGTGACCGTCCAGATTCCCAGCGGTAGCATGGGAATGTACATAAGTAACCCTAACTCGACAGTCCGATCGCGAACGATTTGACCAATCAGCGCTAATAAAATAAACAAGAGAGTGATTACGGTTAATAAATAGGTTAAGGAATGAACTAATAATTGACCTATTAGATAATACCTCGATTTCATAGAGGATCTTGTCTCAAAACCTTAAAATGGTTTAGTCAGGTGCTTAGATGTCAGTTGTAGCGCACCAATCCTTTAATAACCTAGAAAAATAACAAGGAATGATGCGTTACATTTTATTAATGCCCGGTTTTAGTTTGTTACCTAGTGGTTGGGATTAAGAGTCATGAAACGGTAGTATCTTAATTCCCAGTTCGTCATTTCATCCCGGCTTGTTTTAATAAACTGACCTGTATTTTACGTAAATTCTCATTGTTACCGTTTTGAGCAATGAGTTGCGATAAGGTGTCAAGCGCATCATACCATATTCCATTTTGTGCATAAACAGCAACCAATTGTTCTTGTTTGGCTGATTTAAGCTTTGCTTCTAAATCAGCGGTAGCTTTTATCCGTTTAATTTTACCCGTTGCATTCATGTTAAGTGAAGGATTCTTCGAGTCACATATAATCGAAACGGACCATTCATATTCGCGATTTTCCTCTAAACTGACACCATAATCAGCTAGCGATAGCGAATGAATACCGGCTGTGGTTGCTTGACCTACCGTTGTGTCTATTAACGGTTCTGGATAATCAAATGAACCAGGAGCCATAACTGGTATAAGAGTAAAAACAAGATTAGCTGATACTGGGCTAGAAATTGACCAATATAAATTGGGTTGTCCAACCGTGGTAAAACCGGCACCGGGTACCAGTACTTTTAAAGAAAAACCCTCATCTACTGTATTACACAGTCCACGAGAGCCGCGTGAACCCCGAGAAGAACTCGCTTGGGAGCTAGTTTTTGCTAGAGAAATGCTAGCTAGTTCTACTGGTGGATTGAAAACAACGCTATTAGCCTGAACCGTAAAGCTGAATATAGTCATGAATATCCCTGATATCAGACTAGATAAGCTTATTGAAAAGTTACACATATGAATCTTCCCCAAATTAATGAAAGTTAAGCACACTTTACAAAAATTACCTACCTAAAAATGCTCTATACTATTTAGATGAATAAAACTAAGTATTCAAGTTTGGTCACTATTATCATTCTAAAATAAGGACAGAATAATTATAATAGTATTTATCTGTAAAAGTCAAGTATTGAGCAGAAAGAATGAAGTTATCCCTCTGTCTAAATTAAAATTTTTAACACGGCAGCATTCACAGAATTGAATGGCTATTCAACTATTCCCCAACAGCTCTCCCCTAGTCCCCTTTTTTATTTAAGGAAGATGAAATACGCCCTTCTAATAAAGCTTGCAAATATTCCAGTTGTTGGTTAGAAGAATTAGCTAAAGGTGAATAACTTACAATAACTGCTTTGCTACGCCATAATAAACTCAGAAAAATATAGCCCTGGCCGCTAATACCCGAAATATACGCTGGATAAATCGGACTACTTGTGTGGTCAGCTAGCCAGAGACTTCCTTTTTTAATTTGGTGTGATTCTCCTGGTAACACAAAAGTGCCTTGTGGAAACAACGCAATGACCTCACCAGCTTCTAAAGCACGTAACGCTGCTCGCAACGCAATTTCTGGGCGACCACCTCGATCAACTGGAATACAACCAATCGCTTGGAATAACCATTTTAATCCAAATCGTTCGTATTGCTCACGTGCAATTAAAAAGCGTAAAGGACGACGGGTAGCGGCTACCAATAAGAGCGGATCCAATCCAGATAAATGATTAGCAACGACTATAGCTGCTCCCTGTGGCGGTAACTCAATCGGCGTATACTGTAGTCGATGGTAATATTTACAAAAAAGTCGATTTAAGCCATCTAAATAATTTAACCAAGCTTTTCCCCAATCAGCTTGTTGAGCTGCTATAGTATTTTGTAAGCCTTTTCTAAGTAACCAGAAGAAAACGATGATGAAAATAGCCACTGTGAGACTTAATAACAGTTCGTACATAATTTTTCTGCGGTAATGAAGATAGGTCCAATAATTCAGTGCGTTATCTTAATGAAGATAATATAAATGGCTTACATTTTAATTATAAAATTAAATACTATTACAAAACAAGCATTAGGAAAATATTTTTGATTCATTGCTCATAGATTGGCATAGCCTATAAACCGAGTAATTTACTGGCTATTCTGAAAGAAACAATAACTTCAATCGGATTAGTTAACGATTCAGCATTCACTAATAACTGTTTACTGATAACGGATTATACAATCATTTTCTTGGTAAGTTAGTATAGGCTATACTAACAACTTGCAAAATATCAGCCCTAATTCAATAGGCTTAAAGTGTGATTCAGTGAGCTAACTTATCAGATCAAAAAACAATTTTAGGATATTGCTGTGAGAATCTATTTAGATATCAGTTGTTTAAATAGACCGTTTGACGATCAAACGCAATTACGAATTCGGTTAGAATCAGAAACCATTATTTTTATTTTAAAAAATTTTAATTTGCCGCAATGGGAATGGATTAGCAGTGAAATTTTGCAACTGGAACTAGAACATCTTCCGGTAGTGGAAATGAAAGAACATCTGTTGCTGTTAGCTTCACGTGCTCATTATGTGGTGCGATTACAGCAGAAAGAAGCTAAACGAGCACAACAACTCAAGCGAATGGGATTCAATGCCTTTGATGCACTTCATATTGCTTGTGCGGAAAGTGGCAATGTCGATATATTTTTAACCTGTGACAAAAAATTGCTTGAACAAACGACGCAAGTTTCGGATAAACTTAACCTATCAATCGTTAATCCTTTATGGTTATTGGAGGTGATATGACAATGGAAGAAATGAAACCGATGAGTTTAAATGAGATTCGTCAAACTGGGTTAAGAGCGCTAAGCCATGAATTAGGT
Organism: Thioploca sp.; assembly: GCA_012032555.1. Lineage (GTDB taxonomy): Bacteria > Pseudomonadota > Gammaproteobacteria > Beggiatoales > Beggiatoaceae > Thioploca. Next base: position 8,724 of record JAAUSR010000026.1, on the reverse strand, counting down.
ACCGTGAAAATGATCCGCTTTCTACAACAGTTTAACCTGGGTGAAGGAGATTATTCCATTCAAAGACACCAATGGTTTAAAAATCAAAGCCTCGAAAAGTTAATCGAGAAATTATTAGTACAACGACAAAATAAAGACAAGTAATTGAATATGAAAGTAGATTGGCTAATTGTGGGTGCCGGTTTTACCGGGAGTGTCTTAGCAGAGCGGATTGCCTCTCAATTAGGTCAACAAGTGTTGGTGGTAGAACAACGCAATCACATTGGTGGTAATGCTTATGATTATTATAATGAGCACAGTGTATTAGTTCATCAATATGGTCCGCATATTTTTCATACCAATGCTCAACGGATCTGGGATTATTTAAGTCAATTTACTCAATGGTATAGCTATTATCATCATGTTTTAGCTGTCGTTGATGGTAACCAAATACCTTTGCCTTTTAATCTTAATTCACTTTATGCCCTATTTCCACACCACTATGCCGATAAGTTAGCGCAACAGTTGCTTGAGCAATATGGCTTTAATGTTAAAGTGCCCATTTTAAAAATTCGTCAGGAAGCGCGGGGGGATGATTTAACTTTTTTAGCGGATTATATTTACAAAAAGGTATTTTATAATTACACGCTGAAGCAATGGAATTTCACCCCAGAAGAATTATCACCAGCCGTCACCGCACGGGTACCGATTTATATCAGCCGTGATGATCGTTATTTTCAAGATCAATTTCAAGGATTACCAAAACGAGGTTATACAGTTTTATTTCAGCGGCTATTGACTCATCCCAATATTAAAATTTTACTCAACACTTCCTACCAAGAAATTAAAACAGCAATTGAGTATCAAAAAATGATTTTCACCGGTGCAATTGATGAATTTTTTGAATACCAATATGGAGAATTACCTTACCGTAGTTTAGCATTTCAATCCATTTACACCCACCAAAATCAAATTCAGCCAGTAGGAACGATCAATTATCCTAACGAGTATCATTATACTCGCACCACGGAGTTTAAACATTTAACTGGGCAATACGTTTATGGTAGCACTTACATAGAAGAATACCCTCAACCGTATCAGCCCGGTAAAAATATTCCTTACTATCCGATTCCCAAAACCGAATATCGAGAATTATATCAAAAATATCAACAAGAAGCGGATAAACTCAGTGATCGAGTCATATTTGCCGGTCGGTTGGCGGACTATCAATATTACAATATGGATCAGGCGGTAGCGAGGGCTTTAAGTTTGTTTGAACGAATTATTAGCAAAACTTAATTTATCTTGTGGTTAAAAGTTTACCGAAAGCAATGGAGTCCTCATGATGAAACTGTCTCACCACTTATTAATCATCTCCCTCATTTTAATATCGTCAGGAGTTACAGCAACAGCTAACCCAACCTTATTGCAACAAGCGGATATCGCCTTTCAACAGGGTCATTTTGAACAAGCCATTAACGCTTGGGAAACCGTCTTACAATCAAAACAACTGGATTCTCAATCCCATATTGATACGCTGATTCAACTGGCTCTGGCTTATCAGAAGCTCGGTAATTACCCGCTATCCTCTCAAATTTTACGACAAGCCTTATCTTTAGCTAAGAGTCACCATACCATCTCTCAGCAAATTTTAATACAAAGTTATCTAGGCGATGTTTTGCTCGCGATGCAACAACCTGAACTAGCGGAGGCGTATTTAAATGAGGGCATTCAGTTAGCTCAACAGTTACCAGATCCCTCACTGTTAGCGCATTTACAGAATAACTTAGGTAACATTCTCAGTATTCAACAAGCTTATTCCGAAGCACTGCTGGCTTTTACCAAGGCAACTGAATTAGCTCGCCAGCAAAATCTTATGCCAATTTTGATTCAAGCTTTGAGCAATCAAGCTAAAGTTTATCTGAAACAAGAGAATTTTGCTGACAGTCTTAATTACTTGGAAATGGCTTTAGCTCAAATACCTCAACAGCCAGATACCCGCCAAAAAGGCTTTCAGTTATTGAATTTAGCCAAACTAGGATTAACCCTTCAAGAACAGTCAAAAGACAAATTAACCGAGCCATTCCGCTTACCGATTAATTCGCTACTCGAAGAAGCGCAACATCTGGCTACCCAGTTTCAAGATAAGCGCTTATTAGCTTATAGTAAAGGTTATTTAGCACAAATCTATGAACAAAATCAACGTTATGAAGAGGCACTGCAACTGACACGCGAAGCTATCTTTGTATCCCAAGCGTTTCCAGATCTACTTTATTATTGGGAATCGCAACAAGGTCACCTCTTGCAATCCCAACAACAACTTCCCGCCGCGAGTCAAATTTACCAACAAGCCCTGAATCACCTCCAACCCATTAGATCTCACCTGATGATAGGACAACGTGATACTACCGAGGCTTTTTATGAACGAATTCGCCCGGTGTATTACAGTTTAGCGGATGTGCTGTTACAACAAGCAGCTACTGCTGATTCAGCACAATTGAAGACTCATTTACTCAATCAAGCCAGAAATACGATTGAACAACTTAAAGTAGCAGAATTACAAAATTACTTCCAAAATGAATGTGTCTCAGAATTAACTAAAACTAATCTCGATCAATTAGATAAAAAAACAGCGGTTATCTATCCGATTTTGTTAACGGATCGCACTGAATTATTAATTAGTTTACCTGATGGCATTCATCAATTTGTCATGCCAGTCAAAAGTGATTTTCTGACACAAACGATTGTCGAATTTCAGAGAAATTTACAAACGCGAACTCATTTCCGTTTTATCCAACAAGCGCAGCAACTGTATGGTTGGTTAATTCACCCAATTTATGAACAATTACTTCGTTATCACATTAATACTTTGGTCATTGTACCCGATGGTCCGCTGCGGATGATACCGATGGCAGCACTTTATAACAGTGAAAATAAACACTTTTTAATTGAAGATTTTGCAATTGCACCACCCCAGGTTTAGATTTAACCGAACCACGTCCTTTGTCTAAAGACAATCTCAAGGTCTTGCTTAATGGGTTATCTAAATCGGTACAAGATTTTGCACCATTGCCGAATGTTCCACAAGAAATTGAAAATATACATGCTCTATTTACCGACAGTACGGTATTACTCGATCAAACTTATTTACTTTCTGAAGTAAAAAATACTTTACAGACAACACCTTATTCTATTGTTCACATTGCTTCTCATGGTCAATTTGATCGTAATCCGAAAAAAACTTTTGTATTAACTTATGATGATAAACTCACAATGGATCGGCTCGAAAACCTCTTAGCATTTAGCCAATCTCGCCGAGAGCCGGTAGAATTATTAACTTTAAGTGCTTGCCAAACCGCCGTTGGGGACGAGCAATCAGCACTTGGATTAGCCGGGATTGCCATTAAAGCCGGTGCGAGAAGTGCCTTAGCCAGTTTATGGTTTGTTAATGATGAAGCGACCGCCGTATTAATTAGTGAGTTTTACCAAGAACTGAAGAAACCCGGACTCTCGCGTGCTCAGGCACTCCAAAATGCACAACGGAAGTTAATTAAAATGCCCGCTTTTCGTCACCCAGCTTACTGGGCGGCTTTTTTGTTAATTGGGAGTTGGTTGTAATTTAACGGGTAGTTAATTCTACTTTGTCATATTCAATAACCCCTTAGCCATCAAACAAAGTCAGGTAGGTTATAAACTCAGAACAATTTCTTGGTATAATACAATCTTTATATTTTAACAGTTCATCATGACATGCAGGCACAACCACCAACAATTTTAATGGCACAGCGACTCTGGGTTCCCAACGATACCCAAGCTATTCTCTGGGATATGGATGGGGTCTTAATTGATTCGCTCAGTCTAGATTTTACTATTTGTAATCAGCTGGTTAAACATTACTTTGGTGAGCAGGTGAGTTTATCAAAAGCTTTTATTCGTTCTATTTTTGCCTACGATCCCGTTAAATTCTGGGAACTGATTTTAAGTTTTATTGAGACGACTTACTCAATCCCCGAAGTCATGAAACCCTTTGAGGCGATTTTAGCGACTTTTAACCAAGCTCGCTTGGAATGGGATTTTAGTTTAAATCCTGGGATTGTAGAGATTCTCCAAGCGGCTCACGCTCAATTTTTAAAAATGGCCGTGGTTTCTAACAATCCTACTACGGATGTCGAGAAAATACTCCGTCGTACTGGGATCAATGATTATTTTACTCAGATCATCGGTAATGATATTCAGCAATTCCAGAAAAAACCGGCACCGGACACCTATTTATTCGCCGCGCGGTTACTCGAAGTAAATCCATACCAATGTGTGGTGATTGAGGATTCTTTAGTTGGTGCAGAAGCCGGTTATCGTGCACAGTGTTTTACCGTTGGCGTAGCGACGGGGAGTGCTGACTTTCCTACTTTGGAACAATCGTCATGGACTCACCAAGTTTACACTACCTTTGAGCCAGCGCAATTATCGCTACAATTTGGTCATGTACGGCAAAAGCAGATAATAACTCCCAATGAATTTGTCAGTCATATGATTGAACATATCGCTTGGCGCTTGGGTGTCGAAATTAATCTTCAGTGGTACCACAATGATTGGTTGCTTTTAGGTATCACGCTAGGACAAAAAATCCGTACTTTGCCGCTACAAACGACAGAAGCAGTGGCGCTGGGGATGATTGATGATGGTAGCGCCGAAGTGGTGATTAAAATCACGGATAAGGCCAATTTGCAATTCCACACGGTGGACAATATTGAGCGCGCTTGGTTTTTATCACTCCGTTGTGAACAACTCTCATCCGGACAACCTTTAGTTGAGTTAGCGCAAGGTTTAGCGCAAGGATTGGGAGCGGCTTTGACTATCACGGTTTGTAGTATTGAAGATCCGCATCATACTTGGGAAGGCGTATTCCGCGCGCTGGGTATTGCGCTTAATAAACTGTTTGCACCGCCACAGCCAGTAGCCTTACCTTTTGATTATCTCATTGAAGAAAATACGGAACCTGGTGAAATTCGGGTGTTAGCAAAATCGTTACACTATAGTAAAGTATTTCGAGGTACCGCAGAAAGTCATGTGGAAGTTACCGTTGACTTTGCTCAACAAAATCCGAATGTTTTTCTCTTCAAGGTCGCACCCAGCATTGCCGTAGCGGAATTATCACAATTATTAGAATTACTGGCTCAGGAAGCTGGTTTTACTTTACAAGTAAAATTTAATGCCACCGTGTTGAGTTCCAGCCATGTGGTACTGGAAGACACAGCGTTGGTGTTGGGTAGAGCTTTACTCGAAATTTTAATTTTACGAATGCAACAGTGGGGTATCAATGGTGCCGGGAGTAGTATTCGCACGTTACAAGATTTAGAACAACAACCACTTCGGGTTGGTGTTAGTGTCGAGGGCCGCAAATTTTGGCAGTTTGTGCCATTTACCGTTTCACTGGAACGGGTTAAAAAAGAATTTATTCTAGGGCAAACAATTTATCAGCAACTTCGTTCTGAAGATCTGGATGATTTTTTAGATGGATTAGCCGGTGGATTAGCTGGTAGCATCATGATTCATCTTGCCGAACTCATTGATCCACAACATGGTTGGCCCTTGTTATTTCAGAATTTGGGCAAAGCACTTCAAGAGGTGTTTGCTTTTAACCCCTATCGTCAAGGTGTTCCGCCAGGTGTAAAAGCAACTCTTTCTTAGCTAAATCCTGCCTGATAACACCCACTGAATAATATTGTTATGACGAGTTAAATACCGCACATCATAAGGAATCACAATGAAAATCAATTTTTATGAATTAGAACAATTATCACTCACTGAAACCGCTCAATTATTTAAACGGTCTGAATTAGATATCGCTGCATTACAACCAACAGTTCAACCAATTATTCAAGCCGTTCGTGACCAAGGCGATGCGGCGCTTATTAAATACAATGAAGAATTTGATAAAGCTAAAATGACCATGACGCAATTAAAAGTAACCGAGGCAGAATTTGAGCAAGCTCGGCAGAATCTTGATCCTAAAATTAAAGAAGTCATTCAAATCTCCGCCGCTAACATTAAGAAATTTCATCAAGCTCAAATGCCAGAGGATCTGTGGTTTACTCAAATCGATGAAGGCATTATGGCGGGGGAGAAAATCACCCCGATTGCTTCAGTGGGTATTTACGTCCCGCGAGGTAAAGGCTCATTTCCTTCAGTTATGCTGATGCTATGTATCCCCGCAGTGATTGCTCAAGTTCCTAATGTCATTGTCTGTACGCCACCAACCGCAGCGGGTAAAGTTGATGATGCTTCTTTATTTACGGCAGAAATTTGTGGCGTGAAAGCCGTCTACAAAGTCGGTGGGGCTCAAGCTATCGCTGCTATGGCTATCGGTACCGAAACGATTCCTAAAATGCACAAAGTACTTGGACCCGGTAACAGTTACGTGTCAGCAGCGAAACGGATGTTATATGGTACGATTGATGTCGGAACTCCCGCCGGTCCCAGTGAATCCATTATTTTATGTGATGAAACGGTGAACCCGCGAATAGCTGCATTAGATTTATTAATTGAGGCTGAGCATGGTCCTGATTCTACCGCCTTACTTGTCACGCACTCCCGCGAAATCGCTAACCAAGTAAAAGAATATTTACCAAGTTTAATTAGTGAGTTACCCGAAGAAAGACAACGTTTTTGTCAAACGGTGCTTTCTAACTATGGCGGTATTGTACTTACCTCTAGTTTAGCCGCTTCTTTGCAATTCGTGAATGATTTTGCTCCGGAACACTTAGAAGTCTTAGTAAAAGAGCCATTTGCAGTGCTGAATAAAATTGTAAATGCCGGCGAAATATTACTTGGCCCACACACGCCAATTACTCTTGGTAATTTTTCTCTAGGTGTTAATGCTATTTTACCGACCGGTGGTTTTGCGAAAACGTTTTCCTGTGTTACCGTTTATGACTTCTTAAAGCGCTCTTCCATTGGCTATGTTACACAAACGGGTTACGATAAACTTAAAGAGGTTGCTCGCCAATTTGCTGAATATGAAGGTTTTCCTTCTCACGCTAATGCGATTAGTAAAAGGTATTCCAATTAGCCGCAGAATTTTGGTCTGGCCGTGAGAGTGACATTAGCGAATAAGATTTTTCCGTGAAAGTGGTTGCTACAAAGGTGATCACACTGAATGCTACTGCAATAGACTAAGAGTAGAACTAGTTTTAAAGTTGGGTTTGTTCAATTTTGCTTAGCCACTGAGTAATTTCATTTTCACTGCCTTCAATTTCAGTCATAATTTTTTGTAATTCCGTTAGGTGACTTAGATTATTTAAAGAAACGATCGTAGTGTTATGAAGTAAGGCTACATTCGCGGCTTGTTCATAAAGTTGAGCATTAATATTTAAAATATACAGTAAAATACTAATTTTATGTGAATAGTTTTTTAGCTTTTGTGCCAACATCTCCTGTGCTTCATAAAATTTATTCCAAATCGCTTGTTGGGCATAAAGCGTTTGTAAAATATTATCGTAGCTACCCACAGTAAATTGATTTTTTTGTTCTTCAAGCGAGTTATTTAACTGATTTGAATTCACTTCTTGTTGAGTTTTTTCAAGTAACCCCTGATATTTCTGTTGTTGTTGTTCGATTTTTTCTATATTGTAAAGCGTTTTACTTTTGAGGTCTTTAAGCACATTAAATTGTTCTTGATGCTTGGCCATAATATCCGGAGCCATCGCTGCAATTTCTTGGTAACTTCTGCCAATCGCTAATAATTCTTCGGCAATTTCATTGACAATACCTTCTATTTCTTCTCGTTGTATCAAAGTCGTGTGTAACGTTTTAATCGATTGTAAATTGTAACGAATTTTAATATAAGCTTCGGTGGTACCAAAAGTTAAAAATTGTTCGATCACCGCCAAAAGTTGGCTTTTAATCTCATTAAAGATGCTGGCTGGTAACCGCGTAGCAATGGTTACTTTTACTCCCTCATCGGTAGTTCGTCCATCGGAACGAAAAGTCACTCGGATAGCCGAGCCAGTTACATAAAGATGTTTATTAATTAGGCCACTCAATTTAGCAACTTCTTGCTCATTACTATCATAAATAGTTAAATAGTCACAACATTTTTTGGTAATCGTCCTAGATTGACAACACTTTTCAATTTTACCCCGAATAGTCACTTCTAATTCATCTGCACCCGGAATTCTTAATATCTTATTTAATCTAAGATTATTAGCATAGTGACCCGTTTGATTTTGCGCATATTTACCTATCACAAAAGTAGTTGATGAGTTAGCTGGTACCATCACGATAAATAAGAACAACAAATAAGCCCATTGTGCTGGAGTTAATAAAGTCATTTTATCTTAGATTAGGGTTCAGTTAGGAAATTCTTCAATAGATTCAAATTTTAATATAGGATTTTAATTAGTATATTTTTTTAAATCATGAGATTCAACTGATTTTAAAGTGGACCAATTAACACCAGATGCCGCTGCGCCGGTAATTGTGGAACTGATATTGGTAGACATTTCAACGGTATGGGTAGTTGAGCCATTTGCGCTATTTCAGTCACAGGATAAACGCCTTTCATGGCTAATAAAATCCCCCCTTGGATACTTAAATGTTTAGCTGTCGCGTAAAAGTGATGCAAATTAGCATAAGCCCGAGTGATAACCGTGTTAAAACCCCTTGGGGGGTAAATGCTTCTATGCGAGTACAGACTGCTTGAGCATTGTTAATTTTTAATTCTAAGATAGCTTGTTTGACAAAGCG
>JAAUSR010000086.1 GCA_012032555.1 Thioploca sp. | reverse complement strand
AGAACACTTGTCAATAAAATTAGATTTCATACAATTGATTTATATGATGAAATAATTGGTGTCTGTGCTGGACTATGGAATTTTTACTTAGCTAATTGATTGGTTTTTAACGTGATACAACTCTATTATGTTTTTTTCGTTTTTCGTGTTCAATATAATCTCTTGCAGTTTTAATAAAAGTCTCGCTATCTTTGTCATTAAAGGACAAAAACAATTGTTTTATTAACTCTGCAGTTGTCATTTTTCCGTCCATTACCAAAACGTTTTAGTTACAACCCCTTATTAGTTATTATCATCCCAATCACACCCATTGTCGGCAAAACTTCAGCGTAGTTGAGCATAAGCCGATTCATCTTCGCCACCAAATATTTGAAATAATCGCTGAATGAAAGTAGCCAACTCGGCTGTCATTAACACAAAATCGGCATCAAAGCGTTGTGCGGGGCTTTCATTAGACGTGTCATCGCCAGCGGTTTGAACGATATCCAAAAATTGTAAGCGACGGATTACTAGTTCATCATCAATTATCAAAGCTAAACGTTGTTGCCATTCTACGGCTAAGCGAGTAACTAATTTACCGGCAGTTAAGTGACCATAAATTTCTTTAGCTTGTAAATCTTGACGTTTGCAATTAACCACCGCGCCTTCTTGAGCGTTATCTGTCAAAATACAGGCATCCGCTAACTCAAAATCGGGGGGCAACTCGTTATCCTTTAATAACCAGCGGGTCATAACCGCCATAGGAGAATTTTGTAGTTTAGGAGACACGATCGGTAAACTTCCTAAAGTATGGCGAAGAAAACTGGTTAATTCTTCAGCTTTTTTGCGGCTAGCGGTATCAATTAACAACCAACCGTGGGTAACATCGATATAAGCTGAAAGGTAATTAGAACGAGTAAAAGCGCGGGGTAGCAATTCTTGTAAAACCTCTTCCCGCAGTTGCTCTTTTTCGCGTTTACGGACTTTGCGCAGTTGTTGGCTTTCAATTTCGGCAATCTTGTCATTAACGACCTCACGGACTACAGATGCCGGCAAAATTTTTCCTTCTTGGCGTTGAGTGAAAATTAGACAGTTATTAGCCGCATGAACGAAAGCCTCACTCTCATGACCGAGTGGCGGAATCCAACCGATACTTTCCATCTCCATTCGTCCACAAGGACGAAAAGCTTTGCTGGCTAATTTTTCATGCAGCGCTTCTGCTGACCAGGAAAAGGGTTGTAATAAACGAAAGAGATGTAGATTTTTAAACCACATTGAATTATTAACTGACTATTAAATGAATCATTATTATTTTAATGCCCGATATGAATGACTATCGAACGATGTCCACCGTGACGACGATGCTCCCATAAATAAACTCCTTGCCAAGTACCCAGTGTCAATTTTCTATTCATAATAGGAATAGCTAAACTGGTAGCAGTCAAAGCAGATTTGATATGAGCGGGCATATCGTCGCTACCTTCCAAAGTATGCGTATATAAAGAATCGCTTTCAGAAACTAACCGATTTAACCAACGTTCTAAATCGCGTTTAGCCGAAGGATCAGCATTCTCTTGAACGATTAAACTAGCAGAAGTATGTTGGACAAAAAGCGTACAGAGTCCCTCTAGTAATTCAGTTTCTCGTATCACCTCAGCGACTTGATGAGTAAACTCAAATAAGCCTTGATGAGAGGTATGTATTTGGATATTTTTTACCATTAATGAGTTACCCACAAAAAACGAATTTTTATTTTAACATAGACCAACTGTTTTATCCTCGATGTTAGCCGATTTTCTGTTTTAATTAAAGCATGTTATCAATTAAGCCAGACGCTTGAAGCAGCGAGATAAATCATACCAATGAACCGCCAATAACTTAGATTCTGATAAATCATCAATTTTCGGTAATTTATCTTTACTTATTTATTATTTTTCAAGCTGTTGAGAAGATAACCGTGTCAAATTTTGATTTACAATAAGTATAATTTTGCATTAAGATTCGATCGGTAGATTTCTTCTGCTAAGTGTTATTTTACTGCTTTCTGCATAGCTTCAAAAGAATATTTGAATCGTTAAATAGTCGCATCACACCGCCTGGTTGACTCACATTCATTATGAGCAATTATTAACGAGAATTACACTATGGATAATTTGGATAATTTTCGTGACGAAGTCAAAACCCGTTTAAAGGCATTAAATAATCCATCGCTAGCGGCTGCTTTTGCTATTCGTGCCGGCTTGCGGGTGTTACCTATCTTAGCTTGCGGTGTGGATGAAGGTCAAGAATTTCTCTGGTTCTGGAAAAAACGAGACCGTACTCAGCATCTACTAGCCCTATTACAAGCCTATAATGCAGCTTGTTTCTTTGTTATTGACCCCAGCGCTGTTATTGCTATCCGCGCTTTTGCGATTGGCGAGGCTGCTATCCAGGCTGCTGATACCATTTGCGCGGATGCCAGCGCTGTTGCCGCTGCTGCTATCCACGCCTTTGCTGTTACTCGTGCTGCGGCTACCCAGGCTATCGAACCAGCGGCGGATCATGCTGCCCGTGTAGCCGTCTATGCTATTTATGCTAGTGCTCACACCGACGCCTTGATTGATTTGTTTAGAAGAGAATTGAAAATTCTAACAAAATCTTCAAACTCAAGCCGTTATTTGCAAACAGATTTACGATATAGTCTTCCCTCTTCGGTTACGCATTTTTATTCAGGGTTCATTTTCCAACTCAGAAAGGCTAGGGTTGAAGGTTTTGACTACTGGGCGAATTGGCTAGAAGCACGTTGGCAGGGCAGAGCCTTTGATATAGAACACTTAAAACAAAGTGTATTGCTTGATGAATCTATTATATTGAATCCACGTTGGTTGACCTATGGTGTTTATACTTTGTTATATTCTAAACAGTTAGAAAGACAAGCTGGGCAATTACGAGAGCAGGAGGTGCCTGATATTCTACAAGCACAGAAAGTTATAGATAATTTGGGTAATGTCCTAAAATATCCACATGACAAATGTCGTTTCATTATTGATGCGATGGTGCAATTTCAACTCTGTTATCGTACTGATCAAAATAAAAAATATGGATATCACTACTGGTATAAGACTACCACTATTTCTTGTAATTGCGTTTTCAAATAGCGACGGTAGTGATGGTGGTTTTTATCATGTTGACTCCACAAACCAGGTAAAGCGGGTACAGTAATTAATAACCAACCTGGGCTTTTTAAAAAAGGTAATAATGCCTGTAACGAGAGTGAATCCACTTCTAAATGTTCCAATCCAACCTAATAAATTAACTAATTTATTGTAGTATTATCATTTAAAAATGATTACCCTATTTAAAATTTTTTAACGAAACTTTTTAACAAAATCTCAACTTAAGCCAAATTGTTAATATTTTGAAACGGCTAACTCATCTTATGAGCAAAAGAATTTATCATCATAGAACTTTACCCTTGACTTTACCCATTGCCATCATTGTTCGTACTAAAGACCGACCACAACTGCTCACTCGTAGCTTACAAAGCTTAGCAGAACAACAGCGAATACCCGAGGAGATTATTGTCGTTAATGATGGCGGTGTGGCTATTGATAATATTATCAGCTTATTTACTGATCTCAATATTCAAATCCTTAATAATACCCACTCACAAGGACGAGCACGTGCTGGAAACCAAGGTGTGCAAGCGACTCATAGCCCATTGATTGGTTTTTTAGATGATGATGACCGGTTGTTACCGGATCACTTACAACGGTTAGAAAAAGCCAAGTTACTTTTTGATGCCCAGGTCGCTTACTCTGGATGTCGGTTGATACAACGAGAACTAGTTGGCGAAAAAATTGTTTTGCAAGAAAAAATCATTGGTCAATTCAATGATCCTTATGATGCTGAGCGACTGCGTTATGAGAATTATATTCCTCTAATTAATTTATTAATTGACCGAGAACTATGGCTAAAAATAGGTGGTTTTGATGAATCATTTGAGGTTTTTGAAGATTGGGATTTATTATTCCGGTTGTCACAACAGACTCCCTTTTATCATCTCAATCGGATTACGACAGAATATGCTGTTTGGGGAAAAAGCCAAATTACTCAAGCAACCGACCGATCCCGTTGGCAAGCCATTTATCGCCATTTTTTAGAAAAACATTGGTTACCGCTTTCAACTGCAGAGCAACTTCAATATTTAGCAGAATATTGGCGTTTTAGTCAAGAACGACGTGGGATTCTTCAGGATACCACGCAGGATAAACAAACTTTACAATTACAAATCCTCCAAACTCACCAGACCTTAGAACAAGCTCAAAGTCAATTAACTCATTATCAAGTACAATTTTCTCAGTTACAACAACAACATACGCAACTACAAACAGACTGGCAACGTCTGCAGATAGAATCTACCCAATTACAAGCAGATTGGCGTAAGAAATATGAGCAGTTACAAGCCGATTGGCATAAAAAATACGAGCAGTTCCAATTAGATTGGACTAAAAAATACGAACAATTACAATTAGATTGGCAACAAAAATATCAACGCTTAGAATCGGAATATGCGCACTTACAAGCGGATTGGACAGCTAAATATCAACAATTGCAAGCGGATTATAATCAACTCCAGGTTAATTGGATAAGTAAGTATCAACAATTACAAACGGAACAAGCTCAGCAATTGGCACAACATCAAGCTAAGTGGCAACAACAACAGGAGCAATTGCAAACAGCAGCGGCTAAGAAACAGAATCAATTACAAGTTAGCTATGAACAACAAGAAGCCCATTTTAAACAGCAACAAGCTGAAATGCTAGCCGCATTAGCCACACAAGAACAACAATACCGCGAGTTACAAACGGTCACTCAACAGGATCAAACCCATTATCAAGCTTTACAAGTTAATTTACATGAATTAAGTAAACAAATCGCGGTGGGTTTGAACCAAAGCACGATTAATAAAATCCTACAGGCCCAAACGGGCGCTTACGCTTTAGCAACCACCACCGGGGGAACGTTAGATGATTATCATCGCTTAGTGGATTGGATTCGTGAGAAAGTACAGCATTTAAGCCAACTTGAACAACAACTTCTTTCTTCTTGGCAACCCATACCGAATGAATATCAAAATTTACGTCGAGAAATCAATAATCTAGTTCAATTAATTTTAGCTTCGCGTTGGCCACAAGTTCGTCGTTATGCGGCTTTGGTTCAGACACTTGACCAATACACTGAACAATTATTTATTAAAATTCAACCGGTGGTCACGCTTAGCACGCCTTGGACTCATCAAACGGGATTAATACGGGTATTCCAAGCGGTTGAATCCAATGAAATACCACCACCTCGACCTTTATCAACAGTTTATCCGACTTTTATGAGTATCGCGGGTACCCCTGAAAATCCACAATTTATGGAAAGTGTTCATGAACTCGGTACCATACCCTTTCTACTCGAAGCGAAGCGGGTGCTTGTCTTTACCGTTTATTGCACCTTAGACTATTTTTTTCGCATCGATGTATTGTTGGCAACACGGTTACGGATTAATACCTGTCAAGTTCGTATTGTCATTAGAGAATTAACAACTAAAGTACCCCGGCGCGTTATTTGTTTAGAAGCGCTAGAAATATTTGACAATCGCTTTCAGCCTATTAGTTTTGAACCAATTAGTGATTCTGCCGGAAAAACTTATCAGATTGAAATGGATTCACCGGATGCTAACGAACAGTCCGGTATCGCTATTTGGTGCCATTCTAAATGTTCAGAGCAGTACCCTAGTCAACCGTTATCAACAGTCATTGCTCAACGTTCTCCACAGCAGTTACCCGTTTGGGCACAACAAAGTTTATTAGCTGTTCCTCTTGCAACCCTACTCAATGTTACTTCGGCTCCCCACTTAGTTATTCTCGGTGGTATCAGTGCATCGACACCGGTCATCAGTCTACATATCTGGTTAATGAGACTAACACAAGCATTGCAACAAGCACAAACCCAAGGGCAAGTTATTGTTTATGGACAATTGGGTCAAGAAATAGTGCACTATTGTCGACGTCATCAGTTGCTCACTTTAGAAGGTTCTATTCAATTTGAATTAGCTACCATTCTGAATGAAGGCAAACAACAGACTACACCAACCACTGAATATCTCTGGTGTTGTGACTTAAATGCCCTACCACAATTAGATATCGTGACATGTGCCTTAGAAATATTCGCGGCTAATTCGCAAACAGCTTTGCTTATTCCGCTAGAAACTTATGCCGATGGTAAGATTCGAGCTGGTTATGCGACTTTGAAACGTGATGGGGTGTTACAAACCCCAGCCGCTGGAACCCCCAGTGATCACCCTTATCATGGTTATCGTCGGGTTGTCGAAGCAGCTAGTAGTTTATTGGTTATTCTAAAAACGACCTGGTTATCACTATTGGAGATAGAGATTATTCAGGCTTATCACACCCCCATGTATCAAGTAACTGAATTAATTTGGCAATTGAAGCAACACCACCAACAGACGCTTTATCAAGCGGTGCTTTGCTATGAACAAGATCAACCTTATCCGAGCTTTACGGAACAAGATTATCGCTATGATAACCAGTATTTTTATCAACGTTGGGCTGAACACTTACCCACACAGTTTGCGCCATTTAGCCGTCAGTTAGACGCAGTTCTCAATCCTCAACAACAACCGACTGTTTTGGTGATTGATGCGACGTTACCGATGTATGATGAAGACTCTGGTTCTTTACGTCTTTATACGTTGTTAACAATTTGGGTTTCCTTGGGTTATCAAATCACCTTTTTTCCCGATAATTTGGACAGTCAGTTTAAATACCGTTATGCACTAGAAGCATTAGGAATTGAAGTTTTTCATGGTCAATATGGTATCGCGGATGCCTTAGCTTATCGCCAATTTGATTTTGCGCTAATCAGTCGAGTTGAAATCGGGCATCGTTATATTCCTTTTATTCGACTCCTGTCACCCCGCACGGTCATTTTTTATGATACCGTAGATATCCATTATATCCGTGAACAACGCCAAGCGGAGATTGAAAATAATCCTGCCTTAGCGGCTCAAGCTCAAACGACTAAACGGAAAGAATTGTCTAATTGTATCCTAGCTGACCGTGTCATTACCGTTACTCAAGACGATGCTAATCATCTCCAACAAGAACTACCTCATTTAACTTTTTCGGTCATTCCCAACATTCATGTCTCACAGCCGCTACCAGAAACCACCTGGAAACAACGCGATGGTCTCGTGTTTGTTGGTAATTACAATCACCATCCTAATCAAGATGCCGTGTGCTATTTTGTTGAGGCAGTTTTACCTCAAATTCAGACACAATTACCAGACGTATGTCTTTATCTAATTGGTAGCAATATTAAAGATCAACTCACTGCATTAGCCAACGAACACGTTAAAATTACCGGTTGGGTCGAGCAACTTGAACCCGAATTAGCTCAGCGGCGGGTATTTGTTTCCTATCTGCGCTACGGCGCTGGTATGAAAGGCAAACTCGGTCAAGCACTATCTTTAGGTTTACCAGTAGTAACCACCACGATGGGTGCTGAAGGTATGGGTCTAGTTAATGAAGAAACCGCCTTAATTGCGGATGATCCTGATAGTTTTGCTCAGGCGGTATACTGGTTATACACTGATTCGCGTTTGTGGGAAAAACTTGCTTACCAAGGACGGGAGTATATAGAACAACATTATGGTGAATCTGCGGTACGGGAGAAACTACGTCAAATATTAATCTAACGTCAATTCGATCTCAACATTTTTAAAATAATCGGTTGTCATCACCTTTATCGCCTAACGCACCCTACCGGTCACTGCCATTAAGTTAAGAACAATTTCTCCCCGCCTTGACAAGGAGGGGCTGGGGGTGGTTAAAAAAAGTTATTCTTATTTAACTCGTTAATTACCACCCCTTGGTAAGGAGGGGGAAAACTACGCTTAACTTAATGGCAGTGACCCTACCGGTACCCGCGCCCGGAACTGCTAGTTAGCGCGCCTATAGTGGGTAAAATGCCGTGTTAATCCCGTTGTGCGACATGGGACGGCGTTTTACCCACCTACCTGGCTTTAATATCCGGCTAAATTCCAATTATTCTCTCCAGGCTAATACGAGATATCTAGCTGACTTAGTCGATCAGCTTGCCACCTTTCAATTTCAAATGTTGATCGGAACCGCGGAACAATATCCAATTTAGCTAAACGGTATGATAGCGAATCCTATTTCAAAATGGTTAGGGAGTAAGTTTACAGTCTCAAAGCGTGAGAACAAGAAAACAGCCAGAATTAGGGTACGTTAGATAACGCACCATGGTAGTTAGCATTAATTGGTTTAATTTTAGTCCTTTCATTAATGATTCTAAATAGATATACTGTGATGACTTTCTCATCAATACAGCTGAGATCGGCATAATTCGAGAGGTGTTGACAGTCAGCCCCTAAACCTTCACGATAAGGTTTGTACACGTCTAAATAAATTGTTATTAATTGACTCTGCCAATCCATCGTTCAATCTTCTTAGTGATTAACTGGGTTGTTTTTTTACTTGAGGTAAAGGATGGATTGGCTTCAAATTTTAGGTTTTAATTCGTATTTATGACTAATTTAATAACCACTGATAGAAATGTTGAGGCCTTACACCGTCTCCTTGGCATTATGGAGGAGCTACGGGAGCAATGTCCTTGGAACAGTAAGCAAACCTTGGAATCGTTACGTTATTTAACTATTAGCAAAACCGATGAACTCTCTGAAGCAATTTTAGCTAGTAATCTAGAAGCTATTAAACAAAAATTAGGCGATTTAATGTGGCACATCGCTTTCTATTCTAAAATAGCGGCAGAACAAAATGCTTTTGATATAGCGGATGTCATCAATGGTATTTGTGATAAACTCGTTACTCATCATCCGCCAATTGAAGAATCTAGTGAAGCAGAATCGCAACACCCTGGAAATTTGTTAACGCAGCCAGAAAAAGATCCTAATCCAAGCATACTTGCTGATGTTCCAGCTGCGTTACCGGCTTTAATTAAAGCGTTGCGCATTCAAGAAAAAGCTCATCGGATTGGTTTTGATTGGGCCAATCAAGCCGAAGTTTGGGAAAAAGTAGAAGAAGAAATTCGCGAATTTAAACAATGCCAAGAAAAGGCAGGTCATCATCAAACCCAAAATGAAGATGAACTGGGTGATTTATTGTTTTCACTGGTTAACTATGCTCGATTTATTCACATTAATCCAGAATCAGCATTAGAACAAGCCAATAAAAAATTTATCAAGCGCTTTCATTATATGGAACAAGCCGCTCAACGCGAGGGTAAAAACTTAGCCGATTTGTCACTAGCTGAAATGGATGTTTATTGGGAAGAAGCCAAAAAAAATCTCAATTGAAAAATATGTTCTGGGAATTCATGGTGATTAGTGTTGCTTGCTATGTTATGCATCTCCTGTTGCTCTACTATCATTTGCGTCGACAATCAGCCATTAAAGAACTAAAATCACCCCCAGAGAATACCTTAAGCCCGGATGATATAAACCATATTCAAACTGAACTGGAAAACAGAGGTTATTTGGTTCGCTTCCCCGAAAAAGAAATAATCCCCCTAACCAGAGAAGTTGAAGAAAAACAGCACTATCAGAGTGACTTACCTTTACATATTTATATTTTTGCGACTGGCTGTATACCCCAATTTGAAGAGGCCGAATCATTATTAACTGCTTTAGAGAAAACGACCCAGCAATATGGTAATATTGTGTTTAAAGAACATCCTGATGATTTAGCGGAATTATCTTTAGAATACAATCGTGATAAACAACGTTTTGAATGTGTATACTCCAATCATGTTGATGAAATACAAAGCCGACGCAATGAATGGCTAAACCGGGAAGAAACACTCGTTTTTTTAAAGCAAGTAATTGATAAATATATCAAAGAATACGCTTAGATTCGTTGTTAATTATCATGCCATGGTTCGGATTATTTTGCTGCAATACTTTGAAAAATGGCTAGCTATTAAAAACTAGTATTATAAATAGGTTATAGTGAATTCATTAAAAAAATATGTACAACTTATTGATTAATATTAATTAACAGTCTAGTATTTTTGATAACTGATAACTGATAACTGATAACTGATAACTGATAACTGATAACTGATAACTGATAACTGTAAAAGGAGAAAATAATATGAATTCTCTTAAATATTTTGCCTACTTTCCACTATTTTTTATTGTCTTGATACTTTATAACTTAATGGCATCGTTAGGAATCGACTTTGAATTCACGGCTGAACCGCTTTTCAATATGGGACTTCCTTCTGGAGCTAATTGGAGTCCAACTTGGAGTGGTATATTTATTATGTTGGGGGTTATCACGCTCTACCTGGAATTAGTCAAATCTACTCGAACAGGTACCGCAACATCTGTCGAACATGTTTTATCAATGGGGGTGTTCATTTTATTCCTCTTAGAATTTCTCTTAGTTAAAATGGCTGGAACTTCAACTTTTCTGATTATCACTTTAATGTCTTTATTAGATGTCGTGGCAGGTTTTAGCATCACGATTGCAGCATCAATGCGTGATTTCAACATGACGGGTGGTGGTGGCAATTAACTGCGAATTCATCAGAGTGGATAGCTTCAAAGCAGTGTAGCCAGCGGAAAAACGATGTGGCAAGATGAAGTAAGACGTGTTGCTTTAGGCATCCGTCAACGTGTTTTTGAACATACCCTCAAAAATCAGGGTGGTTATCTCAGTCAAGCTTGTTCTGCAGCGGACTTCTTAGCCACCCTGTATATCAAAACGCTTAAGCTTGGACCCAGTATTGCACCACCAGTTCCTCGTCCATTTGCTGGGCCACCGGGCGTTAATAATCCTAACAGCTTTACCGGTGCTGATTATCACGGTGCTAAACAACCAGAATACGACCGCTTTTTCATTAGTCCGGCACATTACGCCTTGGTTATCTATGCCGCACTCATCGAAACTGGCAGAATGGCACCGGCCGGATTAGATCTTTTCAATCAAGATGGTAGTAGCGTGGAAATGATTGGTGCCGAACATTCGCCCGGAATGGAGGTGACTACCGGTTCATTAGCGCAAGGATTGAGTATGGCAGCGGGGGTAGCGTTAGCTAGAAAACTAAAACAAGAGTCTGGAAGAGTCTGGGTTTTTCTCTCGGATGGTGAATTACAGGAAGGACAAACCTGGGAAGCTTTCCAAGTGATCCACCATTACGCCTTAGATAATTTAGCGGTGATTGTCGATGTCAATGGTCAACAATGTGATGGCGCAATGGATTCTGTCTTACTACCTGGTTCCTTTGCCGCTAAACTGACTGCTTTTGGTGCACAGGTTATAGAAGTGGATGGTCACGATATCGAAGCTTTGCAACAGGCAGCGGCAATTAGACCATTACAGCGTGCGCTCGTGATTCTAGCTAAAACTTGTCCTTATCAGGGTATGGATTACCTGAAAAAACGTTATCCCCGTTTGCACTACGTGCGGTTTCGCTCCACCGAAGAATTCAATGAACTAGAAGCAGCGATTCGGCAGCAACTTTATCACCTCAAGTAAGCAAAACTATGGACTTAGTTAGTAAACCTTATGCGCAGGCTTTTATCGAATTTGCTCGCCATAAACCGGAAGTACTGTGCATTTCCGCTGATCTCACGAGTTCCTGTGAAATCGATGGGTTTCGCGAGCAGTTTCCCGAACGCTTCTTTTCTATGGGCATGACCGAACAACACACGCTTAGCTTCTGTGCCGGTCTAGCTCTGGAAGGATTTCGTCCTTTTTTTCATACTTTCAGTGTATTTTTATATCGCCGACCTTACGATCAACTGATTAACTCCATTGCTTACGCCAATCGCCGAGTTAGATTAATGGGCTTTCTCCCCGGGATTACCACACCTGGCGGCATTACTCATCAAGCGATTGAAGATATTGCTGTACTGCGCAGTGTTCCTAACCTGACCTTACTTGAAACTGGAGATGCCACCGAAGTGGAAACCGTCCTAGAAGTCGCTGATGCTATTGACGGCCCAGTTTATGTTAGAGTATGGCGGGGTTTAGTTCCCCGGTTATTCACCACACCATTTGGTTTCAATCAATTACGAACTTTAAGTCAGGGAAAAGACGTGTTGGTATTATCAGCCGGCATTACCACTGAAGAAGCGATGCGCGCCACCCAAGCCCTGATTCAAACGGGAGTTAGTATCACCCATTTACATGTCTCTACCTTGAAACCCTTCGCGCGGCAAGCTTTTCTGGAAGCATTGGTAGGTATTCGTTATGGTATTGTCACCATAGAAAATCATACCATTGTTGGTGGTTTGGGTAGTATAGTGGCAGAGATCCTTGCTGAAGAAGGTATCGCCAAAAAATTAATTCGCTTAGGACTTCAAGACACTTTTGCTCATGGTGCTAGTCGTCCTTATTTGATGAAAAAATACGGCTTAGATGCTATGGCATTAATCCGAGCAATAGAAAAATTACTCCACCACACCACCGGCCTTACCGCCAATGAATTACCAGCAGTGAGATTGGACACGGTTCATAATGAAGCCAAAGCGGAGGCATTGTGACCGAGGAACGATTTCAGGTAATTTATCATATTAGTGGCGCAGAAGCTGTTGCCCTAGAAAAAGCACAAATCATTTGTCTAGAACAGACTGTCGAAGTTGGCCAAGAACTGGTTCCCGATGGCTTTATCAAAGAACATATTGTCGGTCGCTTGGAACAATTTTATTCGGTTGCATCAGATTGTTATGCGGCTATTCTCAGCTATGCCGTTGAAACTACTGCCGGGGAGTTAACTCAGTTACTCAATGTCATTTTTGGTAATACCAGTATCAAGCCTGGAATTCGGGTACAAAGATTGATACTGGGTGAAAAATTACTAGCGCAATTTGGTGGTCCCCGTTTTGGTATCACTGGGTTACGTCAACGGGTTGGTATCACGACAAAACCGCTACTTTGCACGGCTTTAAAACCGATGGGCAAGTCGGTAACAGAACTCGCTGGATTGGCTTACCAATTTGCCTTGGGTGGTGTTGATATCATCAAAGACGATCATGGCTTAACTAATCAACCATTTTGTCCTTTCACTGCACGAGTAAACGCCTGTAGCGAAGCAATTCACCAAGCCAATCGGCAAACTGGTAAACATTGCATTTATGTCCCCAATATCACCGCACCCTGTCATCAATTACGCGAACGTGCAATTTATGCCCAAGAAAAGGGAGCTGGTGCTTTACTCATTGCCCCGGGCTTGACTGGTTTTGACAGCCTGCGAGCCTTAGCAGCAGATGAGGCGATTAGATTACCACTGATTTCACATCCAGCTTTCCTTGGCACGATGGTCACTCATTCAAGCAATGGTTTGGCACATGGGGTTTTGTTTGGACAACTCCAGCGGCTAATTGGTGCTGATGCCGTTATTTATCCCAATTATGGTGGTCGTTTTGGCTTCACTCGTGAAGAATGTCGAGCTATTGCAGATAGTTGTCGAGAACCTATGGGCAATTATCCTCCGATTTTTCCCATGCCTGGCGGCGGTATGCGTTTAGAAAAGCTTCCAGATTTATTAAATGAGTATGGTAATGAAGTCGTGCTACTCGTCGGTGGTGCACTTTACACACGTTCTCCTGATATTGTCGATAATGGGCGTTATATTTTGTCATTGGTGGGACGTTGATAAAATGTGGAATTTAGGAAATAGCTAAATATTATTAAGTAAGACAATTCAATGTCATACAGTGATTTCACCCTAAAAGATATCAAAATCGATTTAACATTACCGTAGAAGAAGATACTCCACTACTGGTTGGGATTAAACCTTGTCAACCCCCAGATTGGCTAGTGCGACTGTTAGATAACTGGGTACCCTTAGCACATGCCATCAGCACAGAGAAAGCACGTTCCGAATTCATCATTGCTCCCGTACTAGCTGGCGTGAAAGAACTTTCGAATGGAAAATCCAGTCTATTTTCCGGTATTAACTTCAATGTCGATCAAACCCAGGGGTTAAATGGCACGTGCGATTTCATTCTTAGCCGATCGCCGGAACAACTCGATCTATCCGTGCCCATTGTCACCATTGTGGAAGCTAAAAATGAAAATATGGGTGCAGGTCTTCCACAATGTATGGCAGAAATGATTGCAGCTAACGTATTTAACGAACGTGAAGGTCAGCCACTATGGCCATTGTATGGTTGTGTGACTACCGGTAGCCAATGGAAGTTTCTGCAATACGAACCCGACAAGCGAATAATAGTTGATCGAAATGATTACTTTATTCGACAACTCGATGAGATTTTAGGTATTTTCCTGACTTTCCTGAGATGAAGTTCATTTTGGCATTTACACCCCTTAAGAGGCTAGCAGATGTTGTTAAAACCGACCCGTTGCCTTTTGCTAAAACCGATATTTAATTTCTGCTAACTGAGTCAGCTCCAGCAATACTTATTAAATCATGCAATCAGGTACAACTCTTTATCCGCCTTAAGGCAGAAAAGTTTTGAGCACTTATCCTTTTTAAATCCCCCCGTTGACAAAGGAATTTATTCAGTTAATAGCAGTCAACGGGGCTGATTTAATAAAGCAGCTAACTAATTTGCTGGTATAACGAGTATTTGCTGCTGTTCACCAGTTGGATAAAGTACAAGCAGATCTGCTTGACCATCACCATTGCTATCAGGAAGTGTTGATACTTTTAAGTTGTCTGTCGTCACGGTATCCCTAGTTACGGCATAATCAACTACGCCATGATAGCTTTGACCGGCTAAGGTGAATGTGACTACTCCATTGAGTTCCATTGTTATTTTATCAGCTGATTTATCGAGTACTTCTGGAACAGCTACGGCTGGATAAAATAATTGTTCACGTTGCTTACCATAATAATCTGTAAATACCTGTTGAGCTATAACGGTTCCGGCTGTTTTTGAGGGCAAGAAATTTATTCCCAGTGTAGTTGGATCCGTTATTTCCCTCGTGGCCGCGTCGGGTCGGGCGCTATACCAAGCTGTTTCTGATACAGCTATTATCACATTACCATTCGGCTGCATAACAAAAGCTGGCAAATTGACACCTTCTAAAGCGGCTTGCAATTCACAAGGCGCTTGGATTGCCGGTTGTGCCAGGATTTCTAGACCAGTTTGGGTAATGAACATCGTCGTTTGTTGCTCAGTCATTTGCATTTGCGCTTTATCGACAGTGTTGCGCTTGATAAACCAAGGTTGTAATGCAATCTGTGAGTTGTCTTGATCAACCTGTAAGTAGCCATATTGTCCATTCTGGCTTATTGTCCACCCACGTGCTTGAACATCAGGTATTTCATTAATCGCTTCTAAAATACTTATCCCACCAGGAAAGAGAGTTGCAGTTAAGTCAACAGCTTGCGGTTGAGAAAACTGAGCGACACAACTCGGTTGTCCACGTAAGGGAGGTAATATTGCACTTAGTTCAAGCTCTGAAGGAATAGCTTGAATTTCAGTGAATTGTATCCGGTCTGTTAATACGACATCTTGAGGTAAAACCACGTTAGGTCCAATGAGAACCTGGGATAGTTCACTTCCTGGTAGAATTTCAAGCTGTTCTAGCTTAATAAGCTGCTGTGAACTGTTTCCTTTGATTTTACCTCCCACTTTGCCACCGATTAAGTGAGTATTACCTTTAAAATGAACATCTTTAAGGATGCTTTGCTTACCGCTTTTAATGGTGCCAGATAAAGTAGCACCCTGCAAAATTTCGCCCTGAAATTCAACATCAGTCAGGGTAACATTTTCCGGTAATTGGACATGATTACCAATCTTAACATAGGATAAATGGGCATTCGTTTGAATGGTTAGATTATCTAAAAATGCATAACCCTCTAATTCTCCAGTAATATCACCAGACAAATTGCCACCATTGAGATTGGCATTGGCTTGTAAGTGAGCATTGGTTATTAACCCACCACCAGTATTGTCGATACGACCCCCTAAAGTGGCATTATTGAGATTATCAGCGCGGAATTCGATATCAACCGCGATAATAGCATCTGCTAATTTGACATTATTACCAATAATCACATTGGTTAATTGAGTACCGGCTTGTACTTCAAGGTTTTCTAAGACTGCTTTATTTTTTGGATCACCCGTCACGGTTTTGGCCAGCTTACCCCCCCTTATGTGAGTACCCGCTGCTAATGAGACTGCTTCCAAAGTGCCAGTGTTGGTAATGGAACCCCCTAAATTACCACCACGAAGGTTTCCACCTCGAAAATCGAAATCTTGCATGGTACCTTGATTAGTAATGTAACCCGTGACAATTCCACCTGTTAAAGTAGCGTTGGGTTCAATGGTGGCATTAGAAACTATACCTTGATTCTGAATTTGATCCGCTAACTTAACATTACTAATGTTACCCTCTGTTGCAATGGTAAGATTCGCTACAGTTTTGCCTTCACCGTTACAAAGGTGATTAATAATATCCTTAAGCGGGCAAGGTGGTGCCACAAAGGGTTTTAGGGATCCAAAAACCACTTCACATTGAATATCTTTGTTTAAGGTCACTTGTCCATCTTGACAATCTGGATCACCGTTGAACACAACTGATCGAATATTACCATCTACTTTGGGTTGTAAAGTAACCAAGGTTCCACTCTGATAAATAGCTGTACAAATATCTCCACAAATTAAACCTTCTGGTTGACTTATGACAGTTCCACTGCCTTGTTTGAGCAGTGTTAAGGTATATTGAGTAGGAACAAATTGCGCAATGCAATCTTTCGCTTCATTCATCAGTACCACCGTAGTGGCTTCAGTCGTTTGACAATCTCCGTCCCAACCAACGAAGGTAGAATCTTCTGCTGGTAAGGCAGTTAAAGTGACTGAGGTACCTACTGGGTAGTTTTCAGTGCATTGAGGATCACAATCGATGATAATTGGATCGGATTGAACTTTACCGTGACCAGTACCACTGAGTTGAACAGTTAATGGGTAACTATCAGTGATTGGTCTAAATACGGTCAGTTCAAAAGTTGCAGTACAATTGATATTATTGGTAATAGTAAATGAATCTGCACAACCCTCACCGGTCCAGCCAACAAAAGCGGAATCCAAATCAGGAGTCGTTTTTAAGTCCACTTGACTTCCTGACGGATAAGTTTGAGTGCAAGTAGTACCACAATTGAGATTATTAGTCCCGGTTACTGTACCGTTACCATCACCATCTTTATAAATTTGGAGAACTCGATTTTGTGGTGTTGTAAAAATAACTCCGCAATTAATATCAGCATCTAGAGTGACTTCGCCATCGTGGCAATCTTCATCACCGGCCCAACTGAAAGAATTAGCCGAATCTGCAGGAGTAGCTATGAGTTTAACAACGGTTCCAGTCGCATATTCCTTGCTACAAATGTTACCACAATTAATCCCTTCAGGGTTACTCGTCACTAAACCATCACCTTGGGTTTTAATAGTTAAGATATGAGTTGCTGAGTCGAAATTGGCAGTACAACTTTTATCAGCATCCAGAGTCACTATAATCTCTGGTTTAGTGCCACTACAATCACCGCTCCAATTTTTGAAAATAGAGTCCACAGTGGCTATTGCTAGTAAAGTGACTTCCTTCACATCATTGGAATATTTTTCCTCGCAATCGTCAGGGCAATCAATACCCGGTTGCTTACTAATCACTTGGCCTTTACCATTAACGCTCATCTTCAAGAGGTGGTCTACTGCTGGTGGTGTTCCTAAATCAAAGGTAGCAGTACAAGTCATCGAGTTATTTATCGTAAATGAATTAGCACAACCGGTACCACTCCAACCCACAAAAATTGAACCAACATCCGGGGCGGCTGTTAAAGTGACTTGACTGCCTGGGTTATAGCTTTCCACACAAATAGAACCACAATTGACGCCATTACCAACACCCACGTTAGAGGTCACTGTTCCAGTACCATTACCAATTTTGTTAATAGTCAATTTCAGCAAATCAAATACGGGTGGCAGTTCTCCTGAATTCAAAACCAAAATCTGTGAAGTAAACGGCGCTAAAGTCAAACTGCCACTCACCGGTTGTCCTTCCAAATTCCGATAAGTTGCTGCACCTAAAGAAATAGTCGACGGACTCGCCGTGGGATTAGTAAACAACTGAGCGCGCTGAGTCGCATCATTAAAATTACCGGCCTCAATCGGCTCAAAACTGACATTATCCAACCACACCGTATCTGCAACACTACTACTGGGATTAACAATAAATACCATTAATCCATTATAGGTCGTTAGCGGTGCCCTAAACAACATCTCATGCTCACGCCGCTGTGGCCCCGTAGCAAAAGTGCTTCGCTGTAACACTTGAGTAGTTCCACCTTTAGGTGCATCACTCACCTGAACCACTATTACTCCTAAATCATTAGCCATGACACTAAACTTTAACCAGTAAAGTTGTCCCGCCACCAGAGGAAACCGCTCAGGTAAAATCGTCTTTTGAGCATCGGCAAAAGTCACCTTTAAACTCCCTCCATCTAAACCCGCTTTCGAGGGATCATGAGAAATACTCACCCCAGACCACCCCGCTAAATCATTATCGAACGTACCGGTTACTACCGCATCGGTCGTATTCGTATTGGTAATCTGATAGTCAAAGTGCTCACCACACTGGCGAGAATGGACTTCATACTGCGGATGCTGTCGTTGCCACAGCGCTAAATCCGCACTGGGACTAAAAACGATCTCACTATAGGGGTTACAATAATAGTTATTATCAAACTGATTGCCTTGACCATCTTTGCTGAGAGATAACCCCAATTGCTCTGGAGTCAGGGAATACATGATATTATTTTCAACGAGATTATTATCCGCCGGATCCTTATCAAAATAGATTTGGGCTCGCTCATTGTTATACAGCACATTATTTTTGACGCTGGTATTCTTAAAAACATTTAAGCGGATGCCATTATCATGATTGTTATAAATCGTATTATTTTCAATGACATTGTTGACAAAACCTTTATCCGCACCAATTCCCATTCCAAACGAGGGCAGATGGTAACAGGGATTATTACCCAAAAAACAACCGTTGGATTGACCGACATTCCCAATCGAGTCGAATAGAAAATTGCCGCGAATAATATTATTACTCGAACCAATAAAAATCGCACCGCCATCATTAAGGACCGCCAGGGAATGACTAATAATATTGTTTTCGGCGAGATGATGCCCATTTTTGCTCAGGGATAAACCTACCCAACCGGTGTAATCAATGCGGTTGCGACGAAAAATATAACCTTCGCCAGCGGCATCAATCGCCGTGCCTTCATAAATACCTTTCGAACGGGCACCATAACCGGGATACATCGCGGTGTAAGTAA
>JAAUSR010000085.1 GCA_012032555.1 Thioploca sp. | reverse complement strand
CCCCCACCTCCGGTTAGTGAGCCCCACCACCGGTTGATGAGCCCCCACCACCGGTTGATGAACCGCCTTCACCACCAGATGATCCTCAGGTGCCGCCATTAGCAACGATATTACCCAATCTTTCCGTGGTGTCGGATGAACAGGGTTTTCATTTCATGTGGACTCAAGCTGCTGAGCTAGATAGTGGCGGTGGAATGAATTTATGGTGTGCCGAAATGGATAATAATAACCATACTTTCAAAGATTTAACGAAAGTTAACCAACAACTCGCAGCGGCTATCGATGAAGCTTTCTATCCTAGCGGCGGCATTAGTGGTGTTAAATATTGTGCCTTAGAGGAAATCAATGCGGCTGGTGAAAGTACTTTCCATTGTGATGCGACAGTGGTCATTAGTGATGAAACTTCTGTCAACATTACTGATTTGGAAGCAGCTATAGCTTTATGTCATAGTCTCACGCAATAAATTCGTTAGTGGCTAAGTGCCTTGTCGAAAAACCCGGTCAAGTTTACCGGGTTTTTTATTGGCAAAGTAAATGTCAGATAATTTTCAGTCTGGTTAAAATGACTGTTAAATATATATTAAATTAATGAGTAACCGCAGTTAATAAAGTTCTATTTTTATATTATATTTTCCAGTACTAGACTTTATTCTAATTCCGTTTAGAATAATCAAATTATTTAATAGTGACGGTGTTGCTATAGGTTGCTCTTAATAAATTGCTATTGCTTAGCTTTATTTTAATTTTTTTACTTTTCCTAGCATGGCATTAATTTATTTTTTATCTAAAAAGAGATTTGGTTTGTTCATAGTGGATAATTCAGTTTCCTTTAAAATCTGAGTTATATTTCTCCAATCTATCGAGTAGAAAAATACTGAGTAAATTCAATTTAATTTAACCCAACATTCAAAAAAAGAATAGAGTCATATTTTTGTATATTAATTTTCATTTGGAGAAATAAGTTTATTATGTATAAAATTATTCTGTTACGACATGGTGAAAGTGTTTGGAATCAAGAAAATCGTTTCACTGGTTGGACGGATGTGGATCTTTCGGCAAAAGGGTTGCAGGAAGCGCGAAGCGCCGGTGAGGTTTTGAGAAAAGAAGGTTATGTCATTGATTTAGCCTATACTTCTCTCTTGAAAAGAGCCATAAGAACCTTGTGGATAACTTTAGAGCAAATGGATTTAATGTGGATTCCGGTTGAGCGTCATTGGCGACTTAATGAACGCTATTATGGTGCTCTTCAAGGCTTAAATAAAGCTGAAACGGCTAAAATTCATAGCGAAGCTCAGGTTAAGATTTGGAGAAGAAGCTATGATATCCCACCACCAGCCGTGGAGAAATCTGACCCACGGTACCCGGGACAGGATCGGCGTTATAAAGATTTGGACGAAACGGATATCCCGGTCACTGAAAGTTTAAAAGATGTGGTTAACAGGTTCCTACCCCTTTGGCAAGAAAGTATCGCACCCCAAATCCAACAGGGTAAACGAATTATTATTGTAGCTCATGGTAATAGTCTACGGGCATTAGTCAAATATCTTGATGAGGTTCCTAACGAAGAAATTGTCCAATTGAATATTCCAACCGGGATACCCTTAGTTTATGAATTGGATACCCAATTGAAACCAATCAAGCATTATTATCTGGGTGATGAGGAAGTTATTAAGCAAGCAGCCAATGCGGTTGCCAATCAAGGTAAAGCAAAATAATTTCGGGTTGATTGCCAAGTACCTGCAGATCGGGGTGCGAAGCATCGGCGGGTGGTTATTACTGTGGGTAACCACCACGACGGCAACTGACTCAATAACCGCAACAGAACAGCTTCATCAAGTGGAAATTCGCATTCAGAAATTACAAGCCGAAATGCACAACACCCGAACCCAATATGGTCGTTTACAACGACAACTCCAAGATAGAGAAGAAGATATTGGTGAAGTTGCCCAAAAATTAGAGCAATTACATGGTACCCTGGTTGATAAAGAAAATACTTTAGCTGATCTAAAAAAACAACAACAATTCCAACAGCAACAATTGATTGCTCAAAGTCAAGTGCTGGCTCAACAAATTCGCTCAGCCTATATCATGGGACGGCAAGATTATCTAAAACTCTGGTTAAACCAACAAGAACCTTTTACCATTGGACGTATGTTAACTTACTATAGCTATTTCAATCGCGCTCGTACTAGCCAAATCGCCTCAATTCAAGCAACATTAAAACATTTACAAAAATTAGAACCCACTATCAGACAAGAATCCAACCAGTTAAACCAATTAGTAACCGCACATTCTAGCAAACAGCATGAACTCCAACTGAGTTATAAGGAACGTCAAGCTATATTAGCACAATTGGCGAATACGCTGGAAAACCAAGATAAAGAACTGAAACGATTACAAGAAGATAAACATCAGTTAGAACTGCTATTAGGAACATTAGGAAACACGATTAAAGTCATACCACCAACTACTGCTGATGAAGGGGTAGGCTTTGCTCAGTTAAAAGGTCTATTAGATTATCCTCTACTAGCCGGTCAGATAGTCAATCAATTTGGTGGGCACTTAGTTGGTAATTTAAGATGGCAGGGTATGCTTATTGCTGCACCGCTGGGCGAGAAAATCCGAGTCATTGCGCCGGGTAGGGTCGTTTTCGCGCAATGGTTTCGCCATTTTGGCTTATTAATTATTATTGACCATGGACAAGGCTATATGAGTTTATACGCTCATAATCAAAGTTTATTTGCTAAAACGGGAGATGAGGTAACAGCCAATGAGATTATTGCTACCGTTGGCAATAGTGGTGGACGAAAAATATCGGCTTTATATTTTGAAATTCGCTATCAAGGCGTTCCTATTAATCCCCAACAATGGCTTAATCACTCATTTAAACTCAGCAAAACGAATCTAAATTGACGGATAACTCAATTTAACACGCCGTTTTGCTATAATTAAAATATTACTTTCAAACCTGTGAGTACAGGTAGTTGGAGAAATTTATGCTCAGTTTGAATCGTCATTTACTGCCCTTATTATTGGGCACTTTGTTAGGTGGTTTGATTACTTTAGGAGGAAGTGTGCTGGCTAATCGCACCCCAACAGATTTAACCGGGGTGTTGCCATTAGAAGAGTTACGAACTTTTACGGAAGTGTTCCACCGCATTAAAACAGATTATGTTGAAGAAGTTGAAGATAAAACTTTGTTAGAAAATGCTATCAAAGGGATGTTAGCGGGATTAGATCCGCATTCAAGTTATTTAACGCCAGAAGATTATCAGGAATTAACCATTGGTACACGAGGTGAATTTGGTGGTTTAGGGATTGAAGTGGGAATGGATGATGGCTTTGTTAAAGTGATTTCTCCTATTGATGATACTCCCGCCCAACGTGCTGGTATCAAAGCTGGAGATATTATTATTCGCTTAGATGATACGCCAGTAAAAGGAATGACATTAAGTGATGCTGTAAAAATCATGCGTGGCAAGCCCGGTAGCCGCATTAAATTAACCATCGTTCGTGAAACCGAGGATAAACCTATCACAATTGATATTGTACGTGATATCATCCAGGTTAAAAGTGTAAAAAGCCATAGTTTGGAATCCGGTTATGGTTATGTTCGTATTAGTCATTTTCAAGAACATACCGGTGAAGATTTAGAAAAAGCGGTGCAAAAATTAAAACAAGATAATCAAGGTAAACTCAAAGGACTCGTCTTAGATTTACGTAATAATCCCGGTGGTGTTTTAAATGCCGCTGTTGCCGTATCCGATGCTTTTCTTTCTGAAGGGATGGTTGTTTATACTGAAGGTCGAGTTGCCGATGCTTCTCTCAAATTTACTGCACGTCCTAAAGATGTTCTTAACGGTGCACCTATAGTTATCTTAGTTAATGGTGGCTCAGCTTCAGCGTCGGAGATTGTTGCGGGTGCGCTACAAGATCATAAGCGTGCTGTTATTATGGGAAATAAAACCTTTGGCAAAGGTTCAGTACAAACCATTTTACCCATGAATAACAATGCGGCTTTGAAACTGACTACGGCTCATTATTACACCCCATCCGGTCGTTCAATCCAAGCTGAGGGAATTCAACCCGATATTACCCTCAATAAATTAGAATTTGCAGCGCTTGAAGACGATAATGATGAGTCTCTTATTGATGAATCAAAATTGCATAACTCCTTGCAAAATCCTAATAACCAAGTTGATAAAACCGAGAAAAAAGCCGAAACCAAGCTGAAACCAACCACCAGTCAAGATGAAAAAGAATCTTTGGTGAAAGAAGATTATGCGGTTTACGAAGCCCTTAATTTATTGAAGGGTCTAAATATTATAGAGATGAATTCCACTAAAACGAGATTAAAATTGAGCAGCGAGTGAAAAGTAAAGTGGTTAATGAAAACGGTTGTTTTTGAAACATTTCATAACCACTTCTTTGTTAAGAAGCTATTATTTTACTCCCTAAAGCCGGTTGAATTAAGATCAACCCAGCATGTTTCCAATAAAAGGAGAAATAACCATGCCAACTGTTTTAGTCCCTCTAGCACAAGGTTGTGAAGAATTAGAAGCCGTTACTATAATTGATTTATTACGTCGTGCTAAGATTACCGTTGTTACCGCTGGATTAGATGAAAACCCCGTGAAAGCTAGTCGTGGTGTGGTATTGATTCCTGACACTACTTTAGACAAAGCTATACAGCAAAATTTCGATATGATAGTATTTCCGGGTGGCTTACCCGGTGCTGATAATCTTAATAATGACCCACGTATTCATCAATTACTCCAAGCCATGCATCAACAGGGTAAATATACGGCAGCCATCTGTGCTGCTCCCAAAATATTAGCGCATGCTGGACTATTAGCTAATAAATCCGCCACGAGTTATCCAGGCGTATTAGAAAACATGAATATTCCCCAACTGCAGTTCATATCGGCACCGGTTATTAAAGATGGCTTAGTTATTACTTCTAGAGGTCCGGGTACCGCAATCGATTTTGCGCTAGAATTAATTGCAACTTTAGTCGGAAGTGAAATTCGTAACCAAGTGGAAACTGCTTTAGTAAGATGAGCCGTGAAAAATAATATCAATAACTTTCTCAAAAGCGTTTTTTATTAGCAACTCACCTATCAACAAACCCAAATTCAAGTTGAACTCCTCCGGTTGAATAGACCTAGATTGCTTTAAAATATCAATTAGGAAGCCCGAAATAAATAAAATACCCATAATAATACTATACCAGTGGTAGAATTAAATCATTTGGACATGACTGCTATCAGCGTGATAAAAGTGCTTTTTTCCATATAAAAGACTTTAGCAAAAATACTGACTTAAATAACGATAAACAGTCGTTAAATCCGAGTTAAGCTAAGGATAAGTAAACAAATTCTTAGCGACGATTAAAGCCACGATTGCCAAGAGTACGACGTGGTATTGTTTTACTTTTAGAGAACCTAACCCAAGGGGGAATAATGAGTAAGGAAACGGTTACCATCATCGATAACCGCACGGGAAAGTCGGTCGAATGCCCAATTATACAAGGAACGCTTGGACCGGCAGTCATTGATTGCCAAGCGGTAGCGAAAGAATTCGGTATGTTTACTTTCGATCCAGCTTTTATGATGACAGCGAGTTGCGAAAGTACCATTACTTTTATTGATGGTGAAAAAGGTATTTTATTATACCGTGGTTACCCAATTGAACAACTTGCTGAAAAAAGTAGCTATTTAGAAGTATGCTATTTGCTACTCTATGGCGAATTACCCACCCGTGAACAAATGGAATCCTTTCAAGCGACTGTTTGCCATCATACGATGCTTAATGAGGGATTGTTGCGGTTTTACAATGGATTTAGACATGATGCCCATCCCATGTCAATGTTAGTCGGGGTCGTGGGAGCCTTATCAAGCTACTATCATGATTCGATGGATATTAAAAGCCCTGAACATCGTAATGTCTCAGCGTTACGTTTGATAGCCAAAATGCCCACTATTGCCGCTAATAGCTATAAACATATAATCGGTCAACCCTATGTTTATCCACGGAATGATTTAGGGTACGTGGAGAATTTTATGAATATGATGTTTTCGGTGCCGGCAGAACCCTATTCATTCAATGAAACCGCTGTCAGAGCATTAGAAATCCTCTTAATCTTGCACGCTGACCATGAACAAAATGCCAGTACTTCCACAGTACGTTTAGCGGGCAGTTCACAAGCGAATCCCTTTTCTTGTATTGCCGGAGGGATTGCCACGCTTTGGGGTCCGGCACACGGTGGGGCCAATGAAGCCGTGATCCGGATGTTGTATGAAGTTGATAAATTCAAAAACGTTCATGAATACATTAAACAGGTGAAAGACCGCTCGATCCGATTGATGGGGTTTGGGCATCGCGTTTATAAAAACTACGATCCCCGCGCCAAGATTATTCGAGAAATTTGCCATAAATTGTTAAACGAATTAAACGCTGAGCATCAGCCCTTATTTGAAACGGCGATGGAATTAGAACGGATTGCCTTGGAAGATGAGTATTTCATTGAGCGGCAACTCTATCCTAATGTTGATTTTTACTCTGGCATGATTCTCAGAGCGTTGAATATCCCCTTAAATATGTTTACGGTCATTTTTGCGGTAGCACGCACGGTGGGTTGGGTTTCTCAATGGCTAGAAATGATGAATGAACCCAATGCGAGAATTGGTCGACCACGCCAATTATATGTTGGATCGGCACAACGTGATTATTTACCAATAGAACAACGGGAGAATTAACCCTTATAACTCCGGTGTGTGGGCAACGGATTTTTGCCCACTACACGGGCAAAGCGGTATTGGATTTACCGAAGACAAGATTAGCAGGGTATGTCAACCATGATCGATTACTTATCAAGCAGACTAAAGGCCTTATCAAGGTTAGTCTTAGTTTTACTGGTAGTGACCTTATTAATCAGTTGTGATGACGGTAACGGATTAATTTTGGGCATTATGGCTGTCGGTGCTGCCAGCGGATTATGGCAGGCTATCGATGATGAATCAGATAATAAAGAAGCCGATACCGCTTCAAGTTCCAACTCCAATACTTCAGCAGATTTTATCATCCATTCCAGTCAAAAATACGATGGAATAAGTGATGATTTGTTAACGGCTGGCTTAGGACAAAGTGGATTAACTAATATTACCCCAAATGCAATGGATCCAATTAATCCCACCATTGCTGAAATTCGGCAAGCCACTATCGTTAATCAATATCAAGCGCTGCAAGATAGGCGTTCTCGTTCAGGGTATGGTACTTTATATGGTCCAGCCGTACCAACGCAATTTGCAACACCTAGCCCAGAAGGCAAAATCGCCGGTAAAGAATATCTCGCCTATGCTGACGACGGCAGTGGACGCCAGAATGTTACGATGATGGTACAAATACCCAATGACTTTGATCCAGAAAATCCCTGTATTATTGCGGCGCCTTCACCGGGTTCACGAGGTGTTTATGGTGCTATCAGTACGATTGGGGAATGGGGCTTGAAAAATCGTTGTGCTGTGGCTTATACCGACAAAGGGACCGGGAATGGGGTGCATGATTTAACTACCAATACAGTTAATCTTATTGAGGGTACCCGTGCAATAGCGACTGACGCTGGCAAGCAAGCCAATTTTATAGCACAAGGCACCTCAGAATTAGATTTACCGAGCTATAACTCCATCTATCCTGGGAGAATTGCTCAAAAACACACTCATTCGCAACAAAATCCAGAAGCTAATTGGGGTAAAAATGTAATCGATGCGATTCAGTTTGCTTTTTATGTTCTTAATCTGGAAGAAAATTTCGGCCAGAAATCGACTCAAACTGAAAATACAGTTATAACAACTATCACCAAAGACAAAGCCATTGTCATCGCTGCCGGTATCTCGACTGGTGGAACCGCTGCTTTACGCGCCACAGAGCAAGACAGTCAAAATTGGATTGACGGCGTAGTTGTTGCCGCACCACTCATTAATCTCCGTCAGTTCGCTGATGCTGAAGGGATCACCATTCAACAAGGCAATAAAACCTTTTTCTATCAACTTTATAGTAAGCCTTTACTTGATGTTATCACTTATTATAATATTTTCCAGCCTTGTGCGAGCGCTAATACCATTATGGGTTTACCAGAACGCTGCACCGCTTTACACAATGCTAATTGGCTTAGTAGTAATACTTTGAGCGAACAAATAATAGAAGCAAAAAAACGTCTGAATGATTATGGTATCTTGGAAAGTAGCAATGCGATTGCGGATTATTATGAATCTGCCTCTATTTATGCGGGGTTTGCTTATGGATATGCCGGTGCTTATGGGCGATTTAGTGTCGTAGATAATTTATGTGGCTACAGTTACGCGGGTAGTCAAGGTGATGAACCACCTCGTATTAAAAGTTTAGCTGATTTGGCTGATGACTTCCAAAGCAGTAGCGGTATGCCACCTGCTAGCGAAACTCAATTGATTAATAATAACGGTAACCAGGGCAACGGCATTGATTTTCGTCAAAGTATTGATGTTAATAGTAATCATGATGGTTATTTAGATGGCGCATTATGTTTACGGCAATTAGTAACGGGTACGACTGGTATCACTATCAACACCGGCAACCCTTTAACCGGGAACCAGTCAGAACATTACCGAAAAGTGCAAAAGGGCATCAGTGAAACCTTAGCAAGTAGTAATTTACGCGGTAAACCCGCTATTATTGTCCACGGGCGAGATGATGCCTTAGCACCGGTTAATTTTACTTCACGAGCTTATTATGGTTTAAATAAGCAAACTCAAAGTACCACAAGTCCCTTAGTTTATCTTGAAGTCAAAAATGCCCATCATTTTGACGCCTTCAATCAACTATACCATATAGATACGCAAATTCCTTTATATTATTATTTAAGTCAATCCTTAGATAGGATGTATGACCATCTTAAAAATAAAGTTGACTTACCGTCCAGCCAAGTGATTCGCACGCAACCTACCGCTAGTTTGAACAACCAATTACCCGCCATTGATAGTAAAGAAACCTGTTTAATCACTTTTAGTAATCGAGTGTTAAACATTCCAGAATGTTAAAATAGGCTATTTAGTAAACTCATTATTTTAGTGTAGGTTGGGTAGAGCGAAGCGAAACCCAACAAACCTATTTTCCAATCAGTTACCGATATAAGCCATTAATTGGAACTAGAAATCTCAACACTAGTGCTGGTCGATACGACTGAAAACACGGCTAACACTGGCAACCAGCCAGGATGAGAAAACACGTATTAGGCTTTTGGTGACAGGTGGTTTCTTGAAGATTAGTTGAGAAATTATCATATTTTATGCTAACTCATTATCCGTCAATTACGCCACCTATCTTATTTTAGAAAAGATACGCTATCATTTACAAGCTGCCGCCGCGTTGTTTATAAACCTCTTCACTTTCTTTCATCATCGCTCTTCCCTTGGTGATGAGTTGTTTGCCTTCTTCAATTTGTGCTTCTCCTTGTTTGATCATCTTCTCACCTTTACTAATCATGGTTTCACCTTCTACCCATTGTTCACCAACTTCTGCCATATTTTGTCCTTGTTTAATCATTTTTTCTCCTAGAGTGGGTGGGCTAGTACTGCAACTGATTATGGCTATGCTAGTAAGTAATACGGTGAGCAAACCCGTCGTTTTAATAATTGATGTGATGATAGTATTAGTCATGATTGAAATCCTCATTTGATTCTTTGTAGATAACTTATTATTTTAACTTGCTAAAAATACCTATTCAAGCAGAAACAGTTGAGGGCAACCATTTGCGATTTAAAACCATGCTATTTATACTAAACTTCTATCGAACCAATCATCTCACCATGAGTTTTTTTTCTGGGTAGTCCGGTATAGGTAGTGATAATACGTTTTTTTATATAGATAAACCCAACAATATGATCGACCAATTTATTGGTAGAGGAGAAATGAGTTTTTATAATTTCCAAGAACCGTTAGCAAAGTCAACATTAGTGCCAGATTTTTCTTCCAAAACTGAAATCTGATGAAAGGTTTCACATCACTACCATGTGAAAATCAGGCACTAATAGATGACTAATTGAACTAATGATCGGGAATGATTTTCGATAAGAATCAATTTTAAGCAACCGCGACTGAACTTTCAGTAAATTGTTCTTCCTCGGTAGATCCATGTAATGCAGTAACAGAAGAGTGTCCACCATAAATGACTTGCGTCACTTCGTCGAAAAAACCGGCACCAACTTCACGCTGATGTTTGGTCGCGGTATAACCGCGCTTCTCCGCCGCAAATTCTTGCTCTTGTAATTCGACATAAGCGCTCATACCTTGCTCACGGTATTGAGTCGCCAATTCAAACATTGAGAAATTGAGAGAATGAAATCCCGCTAACGTAATGAATTGAAATTTATAACCCATTGCACCCAATTCACGTTGGAACTTGGCAATGGTCATATCGTCTAAATTAAATTTCCAGTTGAAAGAAGGGGAACAGTTATAAGCTAGCATTTTGCCGGGAAATTGTTTATGAATCGCTTCAGCAAATTGACGGGCTTGTTCCAAATCCGGTTTACTGGTTTCCATCCAAATCAGGTCAGCATAAGGCGCATAAGCTAAACCACGAGCAATCCCTTGAGCAAGACCCGCTTTAGTTTGGTAGAAACCTTCTACTGTACGTTGACCGGTGATAAATTCTTGGTCTCTGGGATCAATATCACTGGTTAATAAAGCTGCACCCAGTGCATCAGTTCGTGCCACCAAGAGGGTGGATACACCCATAATGTCAGCCGCCAAGCGAGCTGCTATTAATTTATGAACTGCTTCTTGAGTTGGAACTAATACTTTACCACCCATATGGCCACATTTTTTAGCGGCGGCTAATTGATCCTCAAAGTGAACACCTGCAGCACCGGCTTCAATCATGGCTTTCATCAATTCAAAGCCGTTAAGGACACCCCCAAAACCCGCTTCAGCATCAGCCACAATGGGAAGAAACCAGTCAATTTCTACATCACCTTCCGCATGATGAATTTGGTCTGCACGTAGTAAGGTGTTATTAATTTTCTGCACCATTTGTGGAACACTATCCGCTGGATATAAACTTTGATCCGGATACATTTGCCCGGCGGTATTAGCATCGGCGGCTACCTGCCAACCACTCAAATAAATAGCTTTTAATCCCGCTCTGGCCATTTGCATCGCTTGGTTACCCGTCACAGCTCCTAAAGCATGAACATAATCTTGGGTAGTTAAACGTCGCCACAATTTCTCAGAGCCAATTTTAGCTAAAGTATATTCAATGGTAATGCTGCCTCGTAACCGAATGACATCTGCTGGAGTATAACCGCGTTTAATACCATTCCAGCGTGGATTTTCTATCCAGTCGTGTTCAAGCAATTTTACTTTGCTTAGTAGTTCTATGTCGTGATGAGTGCTCATCAGTGTTACTCCATATCATTAAGGTAAGTGCTCGTAAGCCACTAAAGTTAGAAATTCTGCAAATTCATCCTGAGTCGTTATCTGATCAAGTAATTTTGCGGCTAACGGATAATGACCCGCTTGATAACGTGGTTCTCCAACTTGATGGCGGATCAATTCCAGTTCTTGGTGTATGGTTTGTCTAACTAAATCAACCGTGATTTTTCGGCCATCACTTAATACTCCCTTGGGGTAGTGAATCCATTGCCATAGTTGAGCACGAGCAATTTCTGCGGTGGCCGCGTCTTCCATGAGGTTATTAATGGGTACACAACCATTTCCGCCTAACCAAGCTTCCAAATACTGCAACGCAGCACTGACATTGTTGCGTAATCCAGCTTCAGTAATATTACCCGTTGGTAAAGTCAGCAAATCTTTCGCCGTAATATCAATAGTTTCCAACTGACGATTTTTTTGATGCGGTTGCGGCATATGTTTATTAAATATTTCTACTGCCAGCGGAACTAAACCTGGGTGGGCTACCCAGGTGCCATCATGCCCATCTTGGGCTTCTCTTTCTTTATCGATACGCACTTTGGTTAAAGCCATTTCGTTAGCTTGTGGATCATTTTTAATCGGAATTTGTGCTGCCATACCACCCATGGCATGGGCACCGCGACGATGACACACTTGGATGACTTTTTGCGAATAAGAACGTAAAAAGTGACTCGTCATCGTGATCTGTTCTCTATCGGGTAAAACGAAATCAGGATATTTATGGAACCGCTTGATAAAACTAAAAATGTAATCCCAACGACCACAATTGAGACCCACACAATGCTCACGTAATTCATAAAGAATTTCTTCCATTTCAAAAGCACCTAAAATGGTCTCGATTAACACAGTTGCCTTAATAGTACCTCGTGGTATTCCTAACCTATCTTGGGCATAATTAAAAATATCATTCCATAACCGCGCCTCCAAATGACTTTCTAATTTGGGTAGATAAAAATAGGGGCCACTGCCTTTAGCTATCAGCGTATGCACGTTATGAAAAAAGTATAGGCCAAAGTCCATTAAGGCACCAGGAATGGGCTGACCTTGCCATAACACATGCTTTTCTGGTAAGTGCCATCGCGCGGACGAACTAATAAAGTCGCTGTCTGTGAATTTAATTGATACCGCTTACCTTCAGGACTGTGATATTCAATCACCTGATTGACTGCATCTCGTAGATTAATTTGCCCGGCCATGAGTCCTGACCAAGTTGGACTTTGAGCATCTTCAAAATCAGCTAGAAAAACTTTTGCTCCAGAATTCAAAGCGTTAATAATCATTTTGCGATCAACTGGCCCGGTAATTTCCACTCGCCGATCTTGTAAATCCGCTGGTGTTGGTCCAACTTGCCAGTTATCTTGGCGGATATGAGCGGTTGCTGGTAAGAAATCGGGTAATAGGCCAACATCAATTTGCTGCTGTCGTTCTAAGCGACGT
Organism: Thioploca sp.; assembly: GCA_012032555.1. Taxonomy (GTDB): domain Bacteria; phylum Pseudomonadota; class Gammaproteobacteria; order Beggiatoales; family Beggiatoaceae; genus Thioploca. The sequence continues at coordinate 6,540 of JAAUSR010000085.1, read as the reverse complement.
GCTAATAATTCATCACGGCGGGTAGTAAATCGCTTAACTAAATCTTCTATAAAAGCTAAAGCTGAATTCGTTAAAATGCTGGCAAATTCGGTAGTGACTTTACCAATGACTTGTAATGACAATTTTTGGTTTTCAATTGATGGCATTGACATTGTCGTTATTACCCTAAAATTCTATTCAGTTATAGTCAATTCTTAAAGATGGATTAATCTTATTATAAATAATTTTTACGTTGCAATGCAGCAATTATACAATAAAAAAATAGGCTGTAAACCCCTATAATGAAGAAAAACGTTTAAATAGTTGACTATTGTGTGGTGCAATATAGTGCATATTCACCTTATTTTAATTAAAAATAATTAATTAATTTTTAATTGTAAAACCAATAATGTGGAAATTATATTAAATATTATAAGGATATTGAAAGTCAATAATAAATCACTAAACATTTAATTGTTGACATTAATAATGTAAAATACTATATTAAAAACTAGTCCTCTGTATAAAAGAGGGAACAAGTTAAGCAATTAAACAAATACTCACTCAACTGACTTACACTTTTCTACAAGGAGAAAGCTTAGGATTCGTCCTATTTAAACCAGATGACTACTTTAAATCTGGACTAGAAAGGTTAGTCGTAATCTCAGTTTTTTCCATTGAGAAAAAAGCAGATTCGAGTGAATTCCTATTTATTTTAACCCAATAGACTGTGATAACGTGTTTTTTAGTAAGTAGGATGGGTTAGAGATCCGCATTAATTCTACATTAATACTGTTATCATCACTTATTGGTTGCTTGAAGACTTGACCATATCGGTTAATAAAACGATCACTCTGTTGGAGCCGAAAATGTCTTTAGATAACCTCATTGAAAACAAATTGTCTACTAATCAACCCGTAAGAAAGGGTATCAATACGAGTGTGATTACCAAAACGCTTTATGATGAGTTCATGAGCATTATAGCTACTTTCTCCGAACGGAAACGCCTCATAGTGCTACGTCGATTGGGGTTCAATGGTACTTGTGAATCTCTAGAAAACATTGGTCAAACGCTTCAAGTGACGCGAGAGCGTGTCAGACAAATCGAAGCGATTTGCCTAGAGACTATTAAACAAAATTGTGGTAATAAATTGATTGAGAAACTACAAAAACGTTTAGTCAACCGACAAGAACCGCTTTATTTAGATTCCTTAGCCAGTGAAGACGAATGGTTTGATGGCTTTTCGGATCGACCTATTTTTCTTGCTCAGATCATAGAAAAGCTAACGACTAGTAATTATTCGGTGTTTGCTATCAAGGAAAGACTGATTATTGCGCGAATTAATGCTGAACAGTGGTTTGAACTCAAAGCCGAAATCTTAAGTTATTTAAAATCTCAACTAGCTAACAAATTATCCCAAGAAAAAGTAAACCAATTCATTCATCGTCGCGCAACTAGCTATGGTGCAGTGGAGTTAGCTAACTTATTACAAGAATCTCTTCAAGAGAAGTTACATTTTGCTTGCGTAAAAAGCAAGGGCCCTAAAATATTATGTAGTATTGGACGTGGCTTAACCCATGTGTTAACGACTTTATTGGTTGAAGCCAAAGAGCCACTTCATTATACTGAAATTGCTCGCCAATGTTCAGAACAACTAGGACGCCAAGTTGAAGCCTATGTCCATAATACCCTTAAAAATTTAGCCTGTCTTTACGGGCGTGGTGTCTATGGGACACTGGATCATTTTCCACTGAATAACAAGGATAGGAAAATGATCTTAGTCGCAGTAGAAACCCTTATGTTAGAGGGTTCACCAACACGTCAATGGACTTGCAGTGAATTAATCACCTTACTTAAACCCAAAATACCTTTATTACCCAAAAGATTAGATAAATATGTCCTCAATATCCTTCTAGGTGAATCCACTCTGTTAAAATCGGTGGGACGTTTGGTATGGGTAAAGAAGACTCGAAATAATCACCATAAAGTGTCACGAGTTGATTTACAGCAGGCTTGCACTGAAATTATTACTAAATCAAAATCACCTATTTCAACTCATGAAATCAAACGACTTATTGTCAAACAACGTGGTGTTGATGAATATTTCACTATTTTCCCCAGTCAAAAGATAGCGCGTATTAAACCCAATATTTGGGGTCTCGTCGAGCGCGATTTTTTATTAACTCGTGAACAACGTCATCACATTTTAAATACATTATATGACTTGCTAGAACAACGTCAGGAAGGTCTACATATCACTGAGCTCAAGACTTCTCTACAAGCGGTTGGTGTTATGGTGCCGCGTGATTTTACTAATTATATGACGATGAGTTTGACGCAAACGGATTCACGTTTCAAAGTACGTCGAGGGCAGATCGTTGGTTTAGCGCTGTGGTCAGATGGCAAAAGAGTGACAGTGAAAGAAGCCGTTGAACAACTTGCCCAAAATTTCATATCTCCAATGAGTATGTTAGAGTTGCGTTATTCGGTAGAAAAAATTGTCCGGCATGAAGTTAAACAACCATTACATCGGTTATTAGAGAATGCCAATATTGTGTATGATGAACGCTCCAATTTATGGAATTTACGGGGCTAATAGATTAATTTTTGAGAGTTAACTATCGGGAATGGATACTTAATTCCATTCCCGAAAAATAACGTTCTTATTACCAAAGAAATTCTTTATTTTTTAAAGGTAGATCAATTCAATTCGTTGAGAAATAGAACATAACCGACTACCGTTTCTTTACTTCGTTCGATTGGCTGAGGGACTAAGAAAAGCTGAAGGAATTGAAGGTTTCATGGCTACTTTTTGGCCATAAGTTAAAACCCGCCATAACCATTCTAAAGGACCAAACCGATAATGCTTTAGCCAAAAAATACTCCAAAAGCATAATCCAGCATAAATTGCTAGCGTAATCCACAATTGAGTTCCTGGTCCCATTTGACTATAAAGGCCAAAACCATAACCATAAAAGAGGATACTTAAAATGAAGTTACTCATGAGATAATTACTGAGTGACATTCTACCAACTGCTGCAAAGGGTACCAATAATTTTCTCCAGTTCTTTTTATGAAATAGAAAAGTGATGATAAAAATATAAACTATTCCCATAGACAGCCCGCTAATTGGATAAAAGGCTTCATCAAAAAAATCAAAATGTGCACTTAACAAATGGGTGATAAAAGCCACTACTGTAGCATAAAGACCTATTTTAGTTATCAGATGCCAATTATCATCAATATGCTGAAATAATTTCTGCTTTTGTAGCCAAGCACCGAATAAGAAAATAGCAAATAAGTGAAGATAATAAGTTAAATACCTGATAAAATTGGCAAAGTCAACTGGTTTGACCATACCAGCTAAAGAAACCAAATAATAATCTTGTAAACGTTGTTCCATAATTTGCATAAAAGAACCCTTATGATAAATTAAATCCATCTCATCTTCATCACTCAAGTTGGATATTTCCTCTTCAGTAATGGGACCAACTTCAATGGGACCAACTTCATTGGGTTCATTTATTACACTTTCATCGATTGTATCTACTAAGGGTTCATCTGAATAATAGTCATTCTGCCAATGATAATAAGCCAATCCAATATGAATCAGGGTTAACACTAAAAAAAAAGTGTAATAATCTTGAGTAATAATCGAGCCGATACCCGGTAAAATAAAATTAAACCTAACCCTAATACAGCATAAACAACTAATATATCTCCCCACCAAATGAAAATAACTTGCACCATACCCAAAAAAAATAATATAACCAACCGACGAATAAATAATCGGATAGGATTATGGCCTCGTTTAGCAATATTTTCCATAAACAAAATAGCGCTTAAGCCAAACAGCAAACTAAAAATAGGGTAGAATTTATCCGTAGCAAATAAATAGATAAAATTAGTGACAATATAATCCCAATTATTTGTTTTAAAAGCGAAATCTGATTCTGTCATCCCAATAGGTGAGTTAAGTGAAGGAGCATTAACTAATAAAATACCGAATAAAGCTAATCCTCTGATTACATCGAGTAGCACAATTCTTTCATGAGGCGCCGTTGGAGTTGTTAACTGATTATTTTTCATCACTAAAATAAATTCTCTGTTATAAAACGATTGCCCATTTATAAGGCATATAATATGCCAATGCTTTTAAAAACAATATGATATCTTGATCTCAGCGAATCGGTTTTTATTCAGTGAACTATTACTTACTCTGTACAGCGTTTTGAGCAAGATTAAACGGATTATCAGAATAGGCTGGGTAGAAAAGGTGAAAATTAAACGCCTTCTCAGCGTCAGGTGAGTTATGCCAGTTAATTTTTAATTCAGTTTAAGTCATCTCGAAAATAACTAATTGTTTTTATTGATTAATGTTATTCTGCAATACCTTAATGAAAATTGAACCATAACGGTTTAATTTGTGAACGCCAACTCCAGATAATCGAGAAAATGCTTCTAAGTTGAGCGGGCGATATTGCACCATTTCTTTTAAGGTACTGTCATGAAAAACCATATAAGGTGGAATATTTTCCGCTTGAGCCAGTTCTAAACGTTTAGCACGCAAGGATTCCCATAAAGTTTTATCCTGAGCAGCGAGGGTTGGCGGTAAAGGGCGGTGGTATTTTTTATCTCGTTTTGACGATAAACTAATCTCTTTACGCAAGTATAATGGGTGTTCACCACGCAACAGGGGACGTGCTTTTTCAGTCAGTTGAATACTACCATGACCATTCATATCGATAGTTACAAAGCCATGTGCCAGTAATTGGCGAAAAACTGAATGCCATTGTTCTACATTTAACTCTTGACCAATTCCAAATGTACTAACATGGTCATGTCGATATTTTTTGATTCGCTCATTAGTTTTACCCAGTAATATCTCAATCAGATAGTGAACACCAAATCGCTGTCCAGTTCGATAAACACAAGAAAGCGCTTTTTGGGCTGCTTGGGTACCGTCCCAAGTGGCAATCGGTTCTAAGCAAGTATCGCAATAACCACAAGGAGAAAGCAATTGTTCGCCAAAGTAAGTGAGCAAAGCTTGCCGACGACAATTCGTGGTTTCACAATAAGCGAGCATGGCTTCTAGTTTATGTTTTCTAATTCGATTATGTTCATGATCTGCTTCGGCAGAGAAGATTTTTTGTAGCATGATTAGCTCTTGTAAACCATAAACCATCCACGCTTCAGCCGGTAAGCCGTCCCGTCCGGCTCTACCGGTTTGTTGATAATATTCTTCTAGACTTTTGGGTAAATCTAAATGAACTACAAAGCGAACATTAGGTTTATCAATGCCCATTCCAAAGGCGATGGTTGCAACAACAATAACCCCTTCTTCATATAAAAATCGTTGGAGATGATGTTGACGGGTTTCTGAATCCAATTCAGCATGATAGGGTAAAGCTAACCAACCTTGTTGAGATAACCATTGTGCAATATCTTGAACGGTTTTCCGCTTTAGACAATAGATAATACCAGCTTCACCTCGATGTTGCGTCAAAAACTGTAAAAGTTGATGACGTAACTGTGATGTTCTGAGCGTAACGCGATAACCAATATTAGGTCGATTTAAGCTGGTTTTAAATACTTTGGCCGATTTTAAAGCTAAATAATGGATAATATCATGTTGAGTTGGAACATCAGCGGTAGCCGTTAGAGCCAAACGTGGCACTGTCGGAAACCGCTCTGGTAAAATAGCTAACTGGATATACTCCGGACGAAAATCATGTCCCCATTGCGAAATACAATGCGCTTCATCGACGGCAAATAAAGCAATCGGCGTCGTCTCAAGAAATTCGAGAAATCGAGGTGTAACGACTTTTTCAGGAGAAACATAGAGGATATCCAATTGATTTTGCCGTAGCTGCTGAGTTACTCGATAAGCTTCTGCTGGTGGTAAACTCGAATTGAGGGTAACGGCGTGGATACCTAACTGTTGTAAAGCACTAACTTGGTTTTGCATTAAAGAAATCAAGGGAGAAATAACGATAGCAAGTCCAGGTCGGAGGAGTGCTGGTATTTGATAACATAAAGATTTACCACTCCCCGTCGGCATAAAGATAAGCGCATCACCCCCAGCGAGAACATGATTGATAATCTTTTCTTGTTCACCACGAAATTGGGAGTAACCAAAAACCGTTTGTAAAACTTCTACCGGTGATGAAAAAGCCATGTTATACGATTTACCTTAAAATCAGTTATCCATTATTAATTATTATAGCGGTTTATACTCCATTTTAAGATGTTTATTTGGTAGCTGAACCGACAATTCGGTTAAAAGATCCACTACGATAACTGATAACTGTTCATCCCTTTACACTGTTCAACCCAATCATTAAACCACTATTTCTTCCCACAAAAAATCCGTGACAACTCCCCTACCATTCTGATAAAATTTTTTTGTTACGAGGTAGAATCGCAACTCAAGAACTTAATTATTAGAAACTGCTCTTAGCCGAGAGGTGCATCATGGATACCCCGGTTTTCACCCAAGACAACTTACTATTCACTGTCCACACCCCTTTGGGCAAAGATAAACTCTTGTTCAAACACCT
>JAAUSR010000198.1 GCA_012032555.1 Thioploca sp. | reverse complement strand
ATAACTGTAATAAAGGAATAACACATGAATCTCTATATCAATCCACCAGACATGTCCAAAGAAGAATGGCTTATGAAGAATGCAATCGACGCATCTCCACTTTTTGAAGCCGGTATTAAACGTTGTTGGGCAACAGTGCCAGAAGGAACACTTCCTGTTTGCATTATAGATAGCGGGACATTCATTGATGCAGGTATCGTATACGATGAAGAAAAGTACGATGCATTCAATCTTGACGATGGTCGAGCCAAATTGTTCATACTTGTTCCCATTGACAAGCTTCTTGAAGTTCAACCTGAATTGAAAAATTACCTCAAGTCTTAAATCTTTTTATAAAGTCCCATACTGTATTGATATACAGTATGGGCAATTAATTTCTGTCAGACTTCATAGGATCTTATTCTCAAACAAATTCGATTCTAATGTCATAACACTATGGTTTTATACAGCAAAATCAAAGAGTTAAAATATTTTGCTAAGAGGATATTGGAAAGAGTAGAATGATCTTTCCCTTCCCTTTTTTTTCAAGAGAAATTCAATGGAACCTTGCAACCTGACATTCCTCACCGCTCTTGTCCCCTTAACAAAATGCTTTACCAAAACCCAAGAAGGCCAGATCATTCCTCAAGGTTATCCTAACGCAAAGAAACTCACCTCACATGAAGAAAAGGTAACCTCATTAGAAGATATCTATGACGCTTTGATAAAGAATGCATCAAATAAATATAAGCCTTGTCTAATAAAAGGCAAACTAATTAGACCGTTGATCAAAGAATCTCGACAGAACATGTGCCCTCCAGACACAGTTACATCATACATAGTTCTGGACTTTGACAAAGCGCCATTCAGTACGCCTAATGAAGCAATGAAAGCTCTGCATCTTCAAGATATTTCATATATATGGCAACACAGTGCCAGTGCCAAAGTTTATCCAGATTCAAAAACGTTGTCAGGACATGCATTTATCGCTCTTTCAAAACCTATACATCCAAAAATTGTTCGAGCATGGACAATGGAATTGAATCTTCGTACTGAAATCATAAAAAAGAATATCTATCTCAATGATGCAAAAGAATCTTTACATTGGCCTATTGATATTTGTATCAATGATAATTCTCGCCTCATTTACATAGCCGAACCAATCTTTCACGGCATGTTACCGCCAATGTTAGCTAAAGATCGCATTGTTTATGTGGCGAAAAAATTCAAAGAATTACCTTCATCCCAACTTGGTAAATACAGTATTGAAGCATTAAAACGTGAAGAGAAAGAATTATTAAACGAGCTTCGTGTTCAAGATGGGCTAAAACCACTCACAGCTAAAATTAAAGTAATTGGCGAACACGAAATACAAACTGGTCTTGGCGAATGTACCAGTTATGAAGTCATTGACAAAGGTGGTGATTTCATTCGTTACAATATCAATGGTGGTGATAGTCAAGCATATTGGCATGATCGTAACAACTTTGAATACATTCATTCATTCAAAGGTGGCCCTTCAATGTTAATGAAGGAGGTCATGCCTAACAGATACAAAGAACTCATTGGTATTGGTAAAGATCAACGTAGGACACCTAATCAAGATGGAGATTTACTCATAGCTTTCCGTGAAAAACGTACTGCAGAATATTGGAAAGGTACATGGAATGCTGGGACATCCACTCTTGATATTTATCCTGTAAGATCAAAAGATCAACTTGAAGACTTTATGCAAAAGTCATGGAACAACTGTTGGACCCTATGTACCTGAATGGGAACTTATTTTTGATCCACGTAATGAAACAATTATTAATGAAGAAGCTCATGTGATTAATCAATTCATCATTCCGCCAATGTTACGCAATGCAAAACGTCACAAAAACACAACGTTTCCAACAATTCAGAAAGCACTTGATAGTGCAGTTGGAATAGGGGAAATACAAGAACACTTTCTTAATTGGCTTGCAGTCATTTGCCAATTTCGAATCAAAACACAAGTGGCGTGGATACTTCATGGCACGTACGGAACAGGGAAAGGTATCATCATTAATCACATCATGCTTCCCATCCTCAGTAATAAATACTGTGGTCAAATTAAAGCGAGTACGCTTAAACAAGAATTTGATGGATGGAAAGAAAACAAACTCCTTGTAATGATTGATGAAATTGATGCTGACATCTTTGAAAAGAAAACAATGGAAGGTGATCTTAATTCTTTAATCACTGAACCTACAATGGACGTACATCGCAAAGGTGTCAATCTTTATAAGGTAATGAGTTACATAAACCTCATTTTTGGATCAAATAAACCACAACCAGTTAAAATTCCATTAGGAGATCGTCGATTTAATGTAGGTAAATACCAACATGTACGTTGGATACCAACACAAGATGAAATTGAAGTATTGATTCCGCGCGAATTACCAGCTTTTGCGAATTATTTGATGACTCGTACAGCAGATATTACATTAGCGCGTACAATTCTTCAAACTGAAGATCGAATTGCTATTCAAGAACTAGGTATTACATCAGTTGATGAATTCGCTCATGATATAACCAGCGGTGATCTTCTCAAACTTTGGGAATACATGCCTGACGAACGCAGCATGAACGAACACAATATTGTAGATAGCGCAGCAGGTGCTTACGCTTCAATCTTAAAACGTTTCTTGTTAGAAGACGAAAGCAACATTAGTCGCGATGAACTTCGTCTTATGTTCATTCATGCAATCGGTAAAGTACCTGAAGGTGCAAACAAATTCACAACTTTCTTAGGTCACCATGGAATTAAAACCAAGAAAATCTGGCATAATAACGTTTCAACTTATGGTATCACGGCAAAATGGCAAATTTCGCAAGAAGATCGTAATTCACTTATGAAATTTCTTCGACCAATTGAACCAAAACTAAGGAGAGCTAAATGAAACATACTAAACATCCCGAACTGAATTACAATTCAAGAAATTTACCGGGATACAACGCCCCTAACCCGGTTAAAAGAAAGACAAAAGGCGGCTTACC
>JAAUSR010000004.1 GCA_012032555.1 Thioploca sp. | reverse complement strand
ACCACCAAGTCGTTCCAGCAGAACCACCGAAAGTAGATGGCCGAAGAACCTAGTGAAACCACACCACCAGTCGTTCCAGCAGAACCACCGAAAGTAGTGGCCGAAGAACACGGTGAAATGACACCACCAGTCATTCAAGAATCCAATTTCATCGATACCGCTAATGACCTAGTCAACCAAGTCCCCGGCGGTTGGATGACAATCGGTGGCGTGGGTGGTGGCGCCCTTTTACTTTTCTTCGTCGGTGGATTTTTAAGAAAACAACGGGGCAAGTCAGCAGAACCCGCAGAGTGGAAGCAAGGTACTCATCTGACTGATGAAGAAATTCAGGAAGAACTAGCGCGTTTGCACTCTCAAGCCCAAGCTGAAGAAATGGAGTCTGTGGAATTAGAAGGTGATACTGATGAATCTGAGGTGGATAAATTAATAAGACAAATCCAACAAGAAACAGAACCCAGTAAAGCTGAAAGTGACTTTGACCAAGTTGATCCAGCATTTGATAAAGAATTGGATGAAGAAGTCGATGTTTACATGGCTTATGAGCGTTATGATCAAGCTGAAAACTTAATCAAATCAGCTATCGAACAATACCCGCATCACCCTGAATATCGATTGAAATTGTTAGAAGTACACGCCGCTGCTAATGAAACGGATAAATTTGAGGAACAAGCTAGATTATTACATGATTCCGTAGGTGGAGAAGGGCCTTTGTGGGATAGAACGCAGTCGTTATGGCAAGATTTATCGACTGGGCGTGAATTAGTTATTACCTCCCCGAAAGCGGGTAAAGGTAAAGGTATTTCGGGTGCTGCTGCCGCAGCAGCGGGTATTGCCGGTGGCGCTGCCGCAGCGGGTATTATTGCTGCGGCTTCCCCTGGAGAAGATGAGGAAGAATTAACTGCAACAGAATTTGCAGAAGAATCATTTGATGATGATATGTCTTTAGGGGAGGAGGGTGGATTAGATTTTAATATTGAAGAAACGCTTAGTGAAGAAACGACAGACTATGAATCCGAGCAAGATGAAAGTAACTTGCTTGATATGGGTGAAGAAGAAAACTATTCACTAACTGAGACTGAATCCCTTGATTTAGGAGAAGATAACGATGACTTATCTCTCGATTTAGATACTGGCATAGAAGGAATGGACTCAGATCTTGATCTGGGTGAAGATGACTTCTCAACAGATGATGATTTAGATTTACCTCCAGATAGTAGTGAAGAAATTGACTTAGACTCAGCAGACGACGACACTGATTTATCCTTGGATATAACTGATGATGAAGACAGTTCATCCCTAGATTCTGATATGGATCTTTCTTTGGATGATGATCTCAGTTTAGAAACGACAAGTGATGAAGAAGATTTATCATTGGGAGATGAATTTGATCTTGAAGAAGAAACCACTACTCAGGATGAAGACGATCTCGGTTTAACCGATGATTTTGACCTGTCGTTAGAAGAAGAACCAGCGGCAGCAACCAGTGAAGCCGAAGACGACCTGGGCTTAACCGATGATTTTGACCTGTCATTGGAAGAAGAACCAGCGGCGGCAACCAGCAGTGAAACCGAAGACGATCTGGGCTTAACCGATGATTTTGATCTGTCATTGGAAGAAGAACCAGCTACTGCTAATAAAGAATTGGAAGATGAAGATTCAGTTGCTGTGGAAATGAGTGAAGAAGATTTATCTTTTGATTTGAACAATGAAGAAAATCAAAGTGTTGCTAACGAATTTGATTTAGATGCTATCGGGTTGGATGAAGAATTAGCCGGTGAATTGGAAAACTTTTCTGGAGATAATGACAATATGGAAGAGACCGATTTAGGAAATACAGATGATCTAGAAAGTTTATTGAGTAGTTTTGGTGATCAAGATCTGTCTGAATTATCAGAAGATACTAATTTTGATTCTGCCGACGATATCAGCGGTCAATTTGATTTAGCCAAAATGTTTATCGATATGGATGATAATGAGAGTGCTTTGGGTATTCTCGAGGAAATTTCTGCTAAAGGCAACGATGAACAAAAGCGTAAGGCGAAGGAATTAATGGCAGAAATTGCTTAATCGGCACATAAATCCGAACGAAAAGATAATTTAAACATTTTTTCGTTCTAAACCGATGAGAATCGCATTAGGTGTTGAGTACGCGGGAACTCGTTTTTGTGGTTGGCAATTCCAGCCACATGCACCTTCCATTCAAGGTTGTGTTGAAGCAGCTTTATCTAAAGTAGCTCATCACCCCGTAACGGTCATTTGTGCCGGGCGCACTGATACCGGGGTACATGCCCTAGCTCAGGTAATACATATGGATGTCACTGCACAACGTTCTCCTCGTTCTTGGGTACTTGGAACCAATGCCAATTTGCCTAAAGATATCAGTATTCTCTGGGCACAACCCGTAGATAATAATTTTCATGCCCGTTTTTCTGCCAGCGTCCGTCATTATCGCTATATTATTTTAAACCGTCCTACTCGCCCAGCCTTGTTGGCTAAACAAGTCACTTGGGCGCATAAACCATTGAATGTGGAGAAAATGCAAATAGCAGCCAATTATTTGATAGGAACTCACGATTTTTCTTCTTACCGTGCCTTAGCTTGTCAAGCTAAAAATCCTATCCGCACTTTATTCTCTCTAACCGTTTCTCGTATTGATGAACAAGTTATTATAGAGATTTCTGCTAATGCCTTTTTACATCATATGGTACGTAACATAGCGGGCGTTTTAATGACTATCGGTGGTGGTGAACAACCACCCCTCTGGGCAAAAACGGTTTTAGAAGCAGGTAATCGAACTCAAGGTGGAGTAACCGCACCAGCAAGCGGTTTGTATTTATGTGGAGTAGATTATCCTTCACCTTACATTTTTCCAAAACAATCAACATTCTAAACATCATACTATCTGTCACTCTTCTCCTTAACTATAAAACTACATCAGTAAAATATATAACTAATTAATATTTAAATATTTATGTTTTTCTTGGAGTAGTACGAACCCCGTGCGTAATCATTTTATATTAACGTATTCTGTGCTAACCTTTAGATTTTAACTAGATTGCTTCTAATACTTTGGGGAGATCCATGACAAATCTTATTAACGAGCAATGGGCAAAACAAGCACTGACTTGGGAATATGCAGCGGCTGCACGTCCTGAGCTAGTAGATATTCCCATTCAAGCATTTCCATCGCAATTACATGAAGAGGGGGAAACACGGATAATCGAGTTAGATCTATCCGAAATCATTGGTACGCCTTATCCAGCTACCACACCTAATTTAATGGCTAATTATCTACGCATCTGCCAAAACGATAAGCTTCCAACCACCGTACTAGCCAGTTCAGAAATATTTTTTGTCATGCGTGGGAAAGGACATACTGAAACGGATAGAGGGACTCTAACTTGGCAAGCAGGAGACGCATTTACTTTACCAACTAACCGTGGTATGACTCATTATGCCCAGGAAGATACGGCACTGTTTTGGGTACATGATGCACCACTGTTGCAATATATTGGCGCAGTACCGGGAACACCCCGTTTTGAACCGACTTATTATTCTAAGTCTTATTTAGATAGAGAAATTAATCGCATCCAAGAAGCTAGTATTGGCGCAAATCGTAATCGTAATGGTGTCATATTGGGTAATCCGGTTAGTGAAAAAAACCGTACCATGACGCATACTATGTGGTCATTATACAACTTGTTACCCAAAGGTGCGACGCAAAAGCCCCACCGCCACAATTCGGTAGCGATTGACCTAGCAGTTTATGCTGAATCCGGTACTTATACCCTACTTGGGAAAGAGATTGATGCCAGTGGCAATATTATTAATCCGGTCAAAGCTGAATGGAAACCGAATACAGTTTTTGTTACCCCACCTGGTTGGTGGCATTCTCATCATAATCATTCTAATAGTGATGCCTATGTTTTTCCTGTTCAAGATGCCGGTATGCAAATTTATATGCGTACACTCGATATCCAGTTTGTAAAATAATTCACTTTAATACTTCCTCGATACTAACCCCAAGCCAAGTAGCTCAGGCTAAGTACCACTGCCATTAAGTTAATAGGCAACCCCGTCGGATAGAGGTAAGCAGACGACATGCGAAACGACGGTGCCGGACATATTTTTAGACTTATAAGAGCAAAAAATTCGTAGCCAGCCCATCTGCCACTGACTTAAATTAAGTGAAACTATTTTGCTCGCTACCAAGCAAAGCTTGGTAGTGTCTGCACTCAAAGTTCAGCTTCGTTAACTCGCCAAGCAGAGCTTGGTTGGTAGGCATTACCAAGCAGAGTTTGGTAACGAGCAAACGAGCAAGATCCAAGCTAAACCTGCTATGCAAAGTGATTTCAGACACCCAAAAATAATTATAGCGAGATAGGGTGCATTAGCAAAGCGTAACGCGTTCTACTATTTTAACCTTGCTTTCAAGCGATTGTTATCCAAATGGTTAGTGCGTTACGGCTAATGCCTAACACCTCCAACTGGCTTGTTACCATAATTGCAAGCTGATTTCAAAATGGATTCCATCATCTTGTAAGTCATGTTCAGTGGGTTTGGGAATATTATTATTGAGTGCATGTCCCCAATAAAGAGTTGTAGCAATTGTTTCGCTGGGTCGCCAATAAGTTCCTAAACCAATACTATAAATCTGCTCGGTAAAGTGCGGTGTTTCTACATCACTTCCCCAACCATAATCAAAAAAAGGGGCTAAATAGACCAAGCCATCTTCAGGCGATTTGCTAAGATAAGGAATACGCCAACGTATTACTGGTATTTGCCATTCAATAGCGGTTAGGAAAGCTCTTTCTCGAACCAGTATATTTTCTCGGTAACCACGAACGGTATCAGCTCCTCCTAAAGCAAATTTAGCCAATGATAATAAACTGTCATTCGTATAATAACCTAAAGTATAAAAAAACAGACGACTGTTTAATAATCGCAGGCGTTCAGCCCATGAAAAGGCTATCAACGAGGAAAAATATTCACCATCTGGATAACCATCTATCGTGGCATCAAATGCGTCTAAACCAAAATTAAAGGAAGAATAAGTTGAAATGGTACGAACGTGATCCTTAAAAAACATCCACTCATGACCGATGCTCAAAGTAGTTGTAGTAGATTTTCCATCCTTACCACCATCTGGAAATGAGAAAGGTTGACCCAATAGCGTAGTTGCTTGGTTAATTCTTTGTAATTTCAAAAAAGCAATCAGATATTGATTATTAGCGTTATAAAAAAGATGTCGTAGCGAAGTTAGCCAATAATCAGCCTCCGATTCGATTTCGATCTGCTCAAATGGTACTTCGGTTACTTCCGCTTCACTACGTCCAAAGCCAATAGCAACAGCAGTTTTCTGATTAAACAAAGGAATACTGTATTCAATAGCATAATCTGCATTATTCTTTTCTTCTTGATGCTTATAGCAAACATTGAGCACATCTTGTCGGTTGGTTAAATCATAATGAACTAAGCTGAGTTCTTCTTGAAAACCACCTCCCCAAGTAGGTACGTTGTGGTTATTTAAATTGATATTGAATAAATACGGGCGAGTTTCTTCTTCTTGAAGAGTTAGTTCATTGGTAGCTTGTTGAAGAGAGGGTCTTAAACGATTAGCAATGGGTTTACACCAATAATTTTGCGGATCGGTTTGTAACCGTCTTCTAACGGTTTGCTTTCTAAGGAGCCACTCATTTCTCGAAGTAGGTTGAGGATAAGATTCTCTAATTTCTAAAGTAACGATATCGTTATTTACAACTTGGTCAGGTATGATAACCATAGCAATTAAATAACCTTTATCAAGATAATATTGCGTTAATTTATTTTTGACTGCTTGTAATTCATCCAATGTTATTGTATGTTCCTCATAGTTGCGTATTAAAGGAAGTAATTCTCCGGTTTTAAATATGACATTACCGGTTAACTTAAATTTTTTAACCGTGATTTTATCATTCTGGCTAGAATTAACAGATTGAAACAGTAGAAAATACTGACAGAAGCAAATTAATCCCTAAAAAAGCACTTTTTATTCATTTTCTTTCCTCTGTTTTCTTAATATCGCAGATTTCGCGTGATTTTGATTTTATTACTTTCAACTGCTTGAATCTAACTCCAATGAGCATTGTAGGGGTTGCATCGCACACCGCTTATTAAGCATACCCTTCCCAGTGTGCAATGCAACCCTACCTTGCTGACCCTGAGCTAATCTAGCGAGGTAGGGCGCGTTAGCAAAGCGTAACGCATCGTTCCTTTTAACTTTGTCAATAATACTCTCAAGCGATTGTCATCTAAATGATTGGTGCAACACACCCTACTTGTAGCGAGTCAAGTAGTCAAGTAGGGTGGGCAAAAGCGAAGCGTTGCCCACCATGTTCCGGCACCATCTTTCATTGATAGAATAAAATGATAAAATGATAAAATGATGGGCAAAATGCCGTGTTAGTCCCGTGTCCCCATCCAGTTCAGTGGACGGCATTTCGCTAACTCTACTAAGATTTTGTATTTCATAGGTTATTTTCCTTGGTTATTGAACGAACCCAAGAGAATTTCACTGACCGTTGGAACAGTCAAACCGCTGGGAGTCCCCCGGCGAAGCCCTCATCCTTATACACACCTCTTTTGCTACCTCGTACCAGCAATGGACATAGCGACCTGATAACTCCGAATCGCCCACCTAAAATCTCTCAATCGTTGCAACCCCATCCAGATCGGTTGAGAACCTGGGAAGCCACCGCGGTGACGATGTCTGTCGTATCTTGCGGCAACAGTACCACTGGTTGTGGTTTTATTCGCTCCCAAGTGGCATCATCATGGGGCTTTAGCACCGGTTCATCAGTCGCTTTGTCGTTGTCGACACAACGGTAAGCCACTATCGTTTCAGCCCATCCGCACATGGCTTGCGGAATACTGTAATGGGGTTGGTTACCTAAGTCACGGAGAATTTCTGCCATCCGCGTGTCTAAACGAGTATCACCGAAATGCGCCGTGTTAACTTCGTCGTTTACCCAACACCGGTCACACCTCCTTTATTGTCTAATGTGCCCTTACTATAAGTATAGGGGCACAAATAGAGATATGTATAAGGATGAGGGGTTGAACATAGGCGGTATAATTTTTACTTGCCACTGAACGAGTGAGATTTAATTGTGTGAACAGAGTACCTTCCATACCGCCTGCTAGCGGACCGTTACTGGTCTTTTGGGGATAATTAGCCACCCGGCTCAAAATCGCTTGACTTTGCAAATCTGGTTTTTTTTCATCTAAGGGTACATAGGTCTCAAAGGCGATGCTGCCCTGCAATTGTTGGAGTTTATCGAGAAGATTACACAGACTAAGCAATTCCTCTAACGATAAACTCAGTAACTTTGCCAATTTAGTAAAACGATACAGGCTAGAGAGATTATAGCAAAGCTTGTATAAAATGATTAAATTTTGGGTAGTCCCTACAAACCAATAGAGATGGGTTAAAATATTATTTTTTACTCTCTTAATACCTAACATTTATAGGTAAATAAATGAGCCAATCCATTAATCCCAAATTATCATTATTTTGTCCTTGCCAAGAGTGTAATTTTTATAAAAAAATTGATAATAAAATTACTAAAGATGGACTTTATAAAACTCAAAATGACAAAACGCCTAGACAAATGTTTTTTTGTCATGGTGGCCAACATCGCTTTTCGGAAACCAGATATTCCGATTTATACAACCAGCAAGGGAATTTTAAAGAATATGAAATGGCTTCCAAAATGGGTAGGGCTTATCTCCGGAGCAAATTGCCGATGTTTTAGAGCGAGATGTCAGAACCATCAAAGAATGGCTTCAAACTGTGGGAAAAAAAAGTGAACAAATTCATCTCTTTTTTTGTCTCACACTCAAATTGAAATTACTATTTTACAAATGGATGAATTATGGTCTTTTTGTAAGGCGAAAAGTCATCAATTATGGGTTTTTATTGCTTTTGATGCTACCAGCAAATTTTGGATTGGTTTTGAACTTGGTTCTCGTACTAATCACACGGCTAGTCGTTTGGTTGCACAAATTAAACGCTTTGGTAACGTTGTCTCCGGCTTTAGTCACTTAAAAATCACCACGGATAAGCTGGCTGCTTATAAAAATGCACTCACAAAACATTTTCAAGAGATCAAATATCATTACTTACAAATTGTTAAACGACGTGTTAAACGCCAGTTGGTTCAAAAAATGTTTTGTTAACGGCTCCGAAAAGGATTTTCCAAAAGACGCTCAAAATACTTCTTTTATTGAACGCTTTAACCTCACCTTGAGACAACATGTTTCTTATTTGGCTCGCAAAACGTTAGGTTATTGCAAAAATAAGAAATTTTTTAAACATATCTTATGGATTAACTTGTATAATTACAACTATATTCAATTTCATAAGAGTTTACGAGTTAAAGTCAACGAAAGCCCGAAAAAATTCAAAAAACATTATCAACATTATACCCCGGCAATGAAAATGGGTTTAACTCAAACGGCGTTAACATGGCGATATTTATTGACTACACCTGTTCCTATAACTCATTGATTTTTAATACCTGTATTAGTTTGCAGTGACTACCAAACGTGGCCATTTCACATCCACAACCGATCTAAAAACCGGTTTGTTAGAGTTCATTGACTATTTCAACCGAACAATGGCAAAACCATTTAAATGGACTTACCAAGGCAAGCCACTGACTGGATAAAGTTATTATTTTCATTTAGCGGTTGCTGTACTAGATAATGTCAGGTTGGTTTGATTAGGTATATCACTACCCACTAATGTACTCGAATAATAAAAGGAACCGTAGAATAAACAATTTCTCCGGTAGTCAATTGATAACCGACTAATAGTTCTACTTCGCTGTTACTCAAGTGAGTAAGTTGACCTTGCCAAATAGTTACTTCATTTTGGCTATTAAGCGTTAATAATTGATTGCTAAGCAGATTAGTAAAATTACCATCCCATGGAATCCAATGTTTATCTGCTCGCCGATACATTCTGGGTTCACCATCAACCAGTGATTTCCAAGCAGCAACCGAGATTAATTCTGCTGGTTGGCCTTGATGGGTTTGTTCTGGAACCAGATGTATTTTTACCATCACGTCATCTGCAGCCGGTAGGTTAGTCGGATCGAGTACTTGAGCTTGATTAGTCGTTTGTACCTCCCCCCAAATTTGAACATCAATTTTATTTAATAGTTCGATTGTAAAGGTCGTGGTTAAATAGGATGCATCTTCTAATTTCCAAGCACGTACTGTAATGGTATAGCGAGGTTGGGTTTCATAATCGAGTAATCCCGATTCTGCTACTAACAATAAATCACTAACGAGCTTGAATCGACCTTGGGCGTTATCAATGAGTTCATAAGAATATTCACTGGGTTCTGGATCAATCGTCCACAAGCGACCAACAATCGTATTTTCCAAGCTATTTTCAAATACAGTTTGGTGAGTTAAATGAATTTCTCGGGGTTGAGTCTTAGCATCGGTTACTTGAATGAGAAATTGTTTTTCTAAATACCCGCCACTCTTATCGACACTCCGCACTGTGATGGAATAGAAGGTGTTAGCTTTGATGCTCGGTAAGGGGTAATTAACCCGTAGCTCATTGCCAACGACTTTAAAATAGTCACCGGGGTTTTCAATTAAGCCATAACTAAATCGATCCTGATTATCCGCATCGATAGTCGTAAAAGCACCAACCAAAGTATTATTGGGGCTGAATTCCACTACCGATTGATTTGACAACTCAATATCGGTTGGTAATCGATTAGGACGAACTTCAAGATTCAAGATCGGGGCTGAAATCAACTCACTCTGATGCAATCGATAACCTAAACTTATAGCAAATTGGCCCGTTAAACCGATGAAATAACCTTCAAACAAACTAACTTCCATATCAGGTTGTAAACGTTGCTGAGAAGCTATGGTAATTGGGAATGTTAATGGTTGATCCCCACTGTCAGGTGTCCAATGGTAGATTATGATAATGTCAGCTAATTGACCGATGTGTTTTAGGCTAGGTCGTAGATAGCCCGTCATTTTAACCAGCTCAGGAGCATCAATGCTTAACCGTTTACCCACTTGAGTTCTATCTGCATTGCTTATTTTGCCTAAAAATTGAGGTTCATAAACATCATCGATTTGAATAAGTAAAGTTTGGTCAAGGAATAATCCGGCGCTATCAGTACTTCGCACGGTAATGTGATAGTGCGGTATGGTTTCAAAATCCAGTTGCGCTGTTGGGGATAAATAAAGTTGTTCCCCCTGAAGGACAAATAAACCGCCAGCATTATCAAGTAAAGTGTAATAATGGTTTTGATCGTCTGGATCAACCGTGGTGAAATCACCAATTAAGGTACTACCAGTGGCATCTTCAGCAACATGAGATTGAGATAAGGTAATACTTACGGGGGGGTGATTAACGGGTGCTAGACCAGTACAAGTTAAAGGATAAGTCACGGTCGAATGTTTTGGATCATTAGTCGTGAATAATAATTGTGCAGTTTGATTACCGACTTCTTGAGGTAAGCATTGTATTTCTAAGTGGTGAACTAAACCACCTTTGGCTAATGAAAACGGTGCTGCACCTTGAGTCAAGGTAAAGCTGGCTGCTTGGGTACCAATGAGTTGGCTGGTTAATAC
Source organism: Thioploca sp. (assembly GCA_012032555.1). Taxonomy (GTDB): domain Bacteria; phylum Pseudomonadota; class Gammaproteobacteria; order Beggiatoales; family Beggiatoaceae; genus Thioploca. The sequence goes on along the minus strand of JAAUSR010000004.1, from coordinate 109,634 downwards.
TGCCAACATTTCATTACTTTGATTAATTATTTGGAGTTCAGTTGTTACTGCTTGACCGATTGCGATGCTGCCTAAATTAATTTCATGTGAAGGTGGTGGTATGGAAGAATAAGTCGTGGTGTCAGTTACACCCGGCGCTGTGTCAGCTACACCTTGGCATACCAAAGTATAAGTCAATAAAGCATTTAAAGGATCACTGCTTTGAAGTTGTAAATAGGCAGTTCGTGAACCAGTCGCCGCTGGAATACATTGGAGAGTTAGCGTTTGTGCGATTCCATTGGCTGTCACTATCAGCGGCAAAGCCGGTGAAATCAGCGTAAAATCATGAGCCGATTCGCCATTGATCGTCACCAAATCCACTTTTAAATCGCCATGACCGGTAGCGATGATATCAAAACTTTGGGTAACAGCAACTCCCAGTAATGTTTGACCAAAGTCGAGGGTGTTACTGACTAAAGTAGTTGAATAGCCCGCTTGATTAGCGACTCCTGAAGTTCCTTGGCAGGTTAATAGATAAGTTGGAGAGGGGTTATCCGGGTCATTGGTTTGTAATTCCAATTGTGCTATTCGAGTTCCTGGAGCAGCGGGTAAACATTGTACGGTAATTGATTGCTTAGCGTCACCATTTTTAATTTTAACCGGAAAAATAGGATGGGTAATACTAAAATCTTTGGCGTGAATTCCAGTGATTCCGACTAGATCGACCTGCAAATCGGCATCACCTTGTTCAGCAATGAACCAAGTGTAATTCACTGGAACATTAACTGGAGTCCGCCCAACGGCAATGGTTTCACTTGGTGATGGTATCGAAGCGTAACTCGCGGTCGGTAAAGCTTTACCAAAACAGGTTAATGGGTAAGTAATGCTTGGATAATCAGGGTCATTACTACTCAGTTCTAAGAAAGCAGTCCGTTGCCCTTCAGCAGTTGGTAGACATTGTATGGTAATAATTAGTGGTGAATTTCCAGCGAGAATCATCAGCGGAAATGAAGCATTGAGTAGACTGAAGTCTTGAGCATGGCTACCGGTAATTGCCACAAAATTGACTTTTAACGTGGTATTGCCTTTTTCTTGAATTTGGAGTGTTTGGGTTCGAGGTTGGTTAATGAGGCTACTACCCATTGTAATCGAGTGATTTGGTGTTGGTGTGGAATAATAACGTGGTATAAGTGGAGTAATGGGATCAACCGGATTGGAAGGATCAGTTGGATCAGAAGGAATAGTTGGATCAACCGGCGTATTGGGATCAACTGGGGAAGTTCCTTGACACTTTAAAGGATAGGAGATAATCGAGTTATCCCGATCATTACTATTTAACTCTAAAACCGCCACACGTTGGTCAACTTGTGAAGGCGTACATTGTAAAGTGACGGTTTGAGCACCTTCCCCATCTGCAATCATCATCGGAAAAGGATTGGATACAACAGCAAATTCATTCGCTTGCTCACCACGGATCTGAATAAAATCCACTTCTAATGGTAAATCACCGACTTCTTTAATATCTAAAGTTAGGGTTTTCGCTGTACCTACTGGTGTACCACCAAAAATGAGCGGACTAGAGAGCGCTGGCGTTGAAGCATATCGCGCACCAACCATTACCTCACCTTGAAGAGAAAAAGTAAAGGGATTGTTACTCGTTCCATTGTGATTAAGAATCACTTGTTCTGCAAACAAACCACCTTGAAGTGCATCTAATTGGATCTCAAAAGTAGTCATTTGTCCAGGCACCAATATGGTGGTGCTAAAAGGACTGACTAAACTAAAGCCAGTTCCGCTCATTGCCAATTCCAAAGTAAGCTTAGCCATCCCAATATTTTTGATCTGAAAAGATTCAATAATTGGATTACCTATCATCGTAAGCCCAAAGTCAATTAAATCAACTGAATTAGTGATTGTAATCGTACCTTCTTTTAAAACCTCGATTTCAGGCACAGATGTACTAACCATACCCTTGATAGAAAAATTATAAGGATTTTCATCGCTATCATTGTTAGCAAAACTAATATTGCCAGTAAAATTACCTACTTGACTACCATCGAGTTTGATTTGAAAAGTAGTAATCGTACCCGGCGAAAGAAAAGTTTTACCCAAGCTACTTTTTAAACTAAAATTTCCAGTCACGCTAGGCGGATCAGTAAGTATTAAGCTAGCACCACCGATATTTTTAATAGTTAGAGTTTGAATTAAATCAGTATTTAATGGCGTGTTACCTAAATCGATATCCATTGCGCCATCTTGAATTTCAACGCTACCATTTAATAACACAATTTCTGGAGTAGCTTGACTGTAAATATCATCGTTATCCATTGCAATACTAGCATTGCCGCTAGCAGAATTACCGAGATAATTTACAGTAGCTGTTGCTGCTAACTGGAAATTGGCATTCTTATTGAGAAAAAAGGCCCCACCTTTCCCTTGGCCAGATTGACCATCATCCTCCAGTAAGGTTACCCACGCCCCTTCGCCACCATTACCACCAAAGGTTGAATTATTTTCAAAAAAAATATCGCCTTCAAGAATAAATTGACCACGATCAATAAAAATAGCACCACCTAGTCCGGCACCGCCACCACCACCGCCACCACCACCACTAGCTGGCATACCGCTAGTTTTGCCTTGCCCTCCTTGGCCACCACCAATGCCACCAATACCACCGATACCACCATCACTACTACCTTGAGTTTGACCACCACCGCCTCCACCACCGCCGCCCAGACCACCCGATCCACCGGTACCACCTATATTCAAACTACCACCACCACCGCCGCCGCCACCTAATCCACCTGAAGTCCCAATTATACTTATACTAGAATCACCACCAATGCCACCATTATTGCCCCCCCCGTTACCGCCAGTGCCAATAGAAACACCTCCACTTTCAAATCCTCGTCCGCCTTGACCGCCTATTGCTTGGTTATTGGAAAAAGTAGAATCTTTTACGGTGAGAATACCTAACCCTTCGTGGAAGATAGCACCACCCAAACCAGCACCACCACCGCCACCACCACCAGCACCCGTACTACTCCCATCAAAACCCGGATTACCTTGAGCTTTACCGTGAGTGATAATTAAATTAGCTAGTGTTAAATTAGCACTATTGCGAAGATGAAATATTCTATCCGTTTGATTGCCATCAATGGTAGCTATACCATTGTTTGCTACTACTATGGTGATAGTACCATTATTGATATCCAAATCGCCTTGTTTGGCATCATTTTCATCAGGCAAGGTCAACTGGTTTAAAGAATAAGTCAAACCATTTTGTAACTGAATAGTATCTTCTATATCCGGGTTTTGATTGGCTTCAATAATAGCCTCCCGTAAGGAAGTTCCATTACCTACACCCATACCATCATTTTCATCTATAGTAGTAGTCACTTCGATAAACGCTAAAATACTCTGATAGTTTTCAATCGTTTTAGCAAAGGGTAAAGTAGCTTCGATTGTACCCGTGTTGAATTCTAAGTCCCAATCACCACCTAATGGAGCATAACCGGTTAGATCCCGAGAAGCGGCTACGTCAGCGCCAGTTAATTCGCTAATCCTTTGTATTAATTGTTGTCCAACTGGATCGCCGGAAAACTGACAACCATAGAAAAGTAAATCGGGACGATGGGATGTTATCGGAGTCGAAGCAAACCACTGAGCAATATCAGCTTGATAATTTGGTAAAGTTGCCGGACTTAGCCAAGCGCTTCCCAGTTGAAGATGACCGGCAATTGCATGAGAGAAAATATGAACTGCTTGAATATTTCTCGCCCGAGAAAGAATTGGCGTAATTTGTTTAATTCCATCTTGATTAGGATCCAGCAGGATTATGATTTTACCCGGGGTAATTTGAGCGATTAATTGTAGATAATCTTTTATTTGTTGATCAATAATGACAATTTCTAAAGGATTAGCAGAATAAATTGAATTATTATAAAACGATTCAGGAAGAAGTGGTTTTGCCAATAAATGAGGCAAAGAATTTTCCACCGGCATAAATGCTCTCAAATTTGATGTCAAGATTATCCACAAGCACAGCATAATCCATTTTAAGAAAAAATTTAAACTATATTTATGTTTTGAGTAACTATTTTTAGTATAAAAAATATAAAAAAAGTTATTAACCCAGCAAACAAAATATTTAACATCATAATAGCATTTTATTATCATAAGTGACCTTTACTAAGCCTTATTTTTTAGTTATTACATTTTTGTAGGAATATATTTTTTCCCACCATTCATTTAATGCTTAATTAATAGCTGGTCATCGCATTAAAAAAATCGATGGAACAGGTTTATAGACAGTAATAGCTCAAGATGTGCCAAGTTATCCCATTTATCTTAACTATTTTGGATATGGTTGAAAGTGTTGGCATTAATACGAATAACAATTTTTTAGGTTTTATTGATAAGGAGATATTAAAATAAATATAATTCACCTATAATAAAAAATAGATTATAAAAAATAGAAAAGCAAACTAAATTTTCAAACCTAACTAATTTGAAATAAACTTATTTTATAAAGATTAGAATTAAATTGCTCACTTTAGAATAAAATTCAACATTGAAAAGTTATAAATATCAGGATGATCAATTGAGGTGAATGAACAACGAATAACGCTTTATTTTATCATTACGGTTACTCTACTTATTTTGACTGGTTTAACCAGTATAATTATTGGCAGTGTCTCTATGCCCCTTAGCACAATATTATTAGTAATATTATCAAAAATAGTACCTCATCATTGGGTAGCTCATCTTCCTATTTCAGAATCACAAGTGGTGATCATTTGGTTGATTCGTATTCCGCGAGTGATAGTTGCAGCTTTGGTGGGTGCAGCTTTAGCGGTAGCTGGTGCTCAAATGCAAGGATTGTTTCAAAATCCATTAGCCTCTCCAGATATTGTCGCGACGAGTTCGGGTAGTGCGCTGGGTGCTGTTATTGCGTTAGCAACCGGATTGGCAAGCAATTCATTATTTTATGTACCAATATTTGCCTTTTTAGGCGCATTGTTTAGTTTACTAATTGTTTATGGGTTTGCCACTCAGCAATGTATAGCATCGATTACAACTTTACTCTTAGCAGGTATTGCTTTGAATGCTTTAATTGGAGCGATGACTTCTTTTTTGATTACTCTGGCTTGGGTACAACACGAAGTGGCTAGAGAGATTATTTTTTGGTTGATGGGTGGTTTAGAAAGCCGAACCTGGAACCATGTTTGGATAGTATTACCTGGAACTTTACTAGGAATTATTATCGCATTATGGTATACGCGAGAGTTAGATATTCTATTAATGGGCACGGATACAGCATATTCTCTGGGTGTCGAAGTCGAACTGGTTAAACGGATGATTTTAATGAGTAGTGCTCTCTTAACGGGGACAGCAGTTGCTGTCAGTGGTATAGTGGGTTTTGTTGGCTTAATCATTCCTCATATTGTTCGTCTTCTTATTGGTCCTAAACACAGTTATTTAATTCCGGCTAGTGCCCTAATGGGTGCCATTTTTTTAATCTTAGCCGATTTATTAGCACGTACTTTACATCGTCCTGAGGAAATACGTCTCGGTATTATCACCGCAATTGTTGGTGCCCCATTCTTCCTGTATCTCTTATTGCAGGAACGACAAAAAATAGGTTATTGATAATGCTGACTTTACAAAATGTTGGGTTTGCTATAGATGGTTATTGGTTGATGCAAAAAGCCTCTCTAGTATTGTCATTAGGACAATTAACTGCTATTATCGGGCCTAACGGTGCCGGTAAAACTACTTTACTGCGTTTATTAGCGGGGCTTTGGCAACCCACCAAAGGGAGTGTCAAATTAAATGAAAGTGAATTATCTCAATTTCGGCAACGTTTGCTTGCTCAATATCTTACTTTTGTACCTCAAAATACGACAGTTAATTTTGCGTTTACGGTTAAAGAAGTCGTTATGATGGGGCGCCATGCTCATTTAAGACGTTTACAACCCTCAACCGATTATGATCATCATTGTGTAGAACAAGCGATGCTTGAAGTGGATATCGCTTATTTAGCTCAGCGGCCAATTACTGAGTTATCTGGTGGTGAACGGCAACGCGTTCTAATTGCTAGAAGTCTAGCGACTGAAGCTAAGATTATTTTATTAGATGAACCAACGGCTAATTTAGATGTAGCTCATGCGTTGGAAATTCTAAACTTGTTAAAACAATTAACTCAAGCCGGTAAAGCTGTAGCATTCTCAATACACGATCTCAATACAGCCAGTCGCTATGCCGATCAAGTGGTACTAGTGCATAATAATCATATTGTTGCTGTCGGGTTGCCAGACGAAGTACTGACAGAAGAGATCATAGCAAAAGTATTTGAAGTTCAGGTAGAAAAAATTATATCGAAAGCGATAGAAAAATCATTCTACCTATTTGACATGAAAAAAAATAGGCGGGTGGGTTAGGGAAACCCACCCCAGAGGAGGAAAGGAGGATTTTAATAGAACGTGTGGGCTTCACGTCTAACCTTTATGATGCATATACCGTTCCAATTTTTTAATTATTATTAATAGACTGTAATTAAAGATTATTTAATTAATTTAGCATTTAAAATTCAATCTTCTTTTGCATTTTGCATCGTAATTTGCAAAGCTGTTTTTATTTTGCAAATAAAACACCGGTGCAAAACTAAATAAAAAAAGTATTTCAGTCAGATAAGTTTAATGGTGTTTATTTTATAGATGAATGATTGTTAACTCAGTAAGTACTTAACACCATCAGAGTTGGGTTTAATTTCTGATAGTAATCAATTAATTTAAATGTTTTGTTATAACTAATCATAATAAGTTATTAAAAAAAATGACGTATAACTACTTAAATCTATTTATAGATAGTTTTTTTATATGAAAAAATTTTGTTGGGTAATATAAGATATATCGAGTTAGATAAGTACAATCGGGTCGGTATAATTTGGAAGTTAAACTTTAGTTTGGTATTACATTTTTAAAATCACTGTTTGATTGTGGTTAGTGCCGTCTCTATAGAAAATAGAAATTAATGGTAAAGAATATGGGTATACCAATTGATGAATTTTTTAAATAATCCCCCCACTATAAAATCTATTAGTGCTATACTTATAACAATAGCCTTGCTGCAATTAGCAGTTGAACCGTTGATTGTACTAAAATTATCCCCTCTTTGACTAACAATCAAATTTAAAAACCCTGGCTATTTTTAACCAGATTTATCTATTAATTTTTTTATTAACCTCATTATTAAAAAAGCATTGGGTACTTACTTACTTACTTATTTATTTTGGACAACTTCGTCAAAGTAAATAAATAAAATTGCTAACAGAAATATTGGAAAGAAAATGAAACCAATTCTTTATTTTACCAGCTTATTTCTTTGCATTTCTGGGGCTTATGCGGAAGTTATTCTGGATGGTACCTTGGGAACACTTGGTGCTTTATCCGGTCCTGATTATGCAGTTGGGGCAGAACTGGGTCAACAACTTGGGGATAATTTATTTCATAGTTTTAGTCAGTTTAATTTGAATTCGGAGGAAAGCGCTACTTTTTCCGGTCCGGAAAATATCTCCCATATTTTTAGTCGAGTAACCGGCGGTTATCCTTCAAGTATTAATGGATTAATTCGTTCTACCCTACCTCATGCTGATTTTTACCTGATCAATCCGGCGGGGCTGGTGTTTGGGCCACAAGCTTCGTTAGATGTTCAAGGTTCTTTTCATATCAGTACAGCAAATGCCTTACTTTTTCAAGATGGCCATGAATTTAACGCGAGTCAACCCCATAACAGCTCCTTAACTATTGCACCGATTAAGGCTTTTGGATTTTTTACCGATTCGCCAGCTGATTTATCCATTGACAGTAGCCATTTGAGCGTACCAATAGGAAAAACATTGTCTTTAATAGGGAATAATTTTTCGGTTAGCCATGCTCAACTGACTTCACCTTCGGGTTATCTCAATTTAGCAAGTATTGCTGGTCAAGGCCAAGTTGAGTTACCAAGCCATGAATTAACTGTATCAGCACCGCGTGGCCAGATAAACGCCCTAGATTCTCAAATCAGTACGAGTGGCGAAGGAGGAGGCGCCATTTATATTCGCGCTGGTCAATTAGTCCTGGATAACACTCAGATCACCGCGAATACCTTAGGGGCAACCGCTGCTCAAGGTATAGATGTACAAGTAGACGAATTATCTGGTTCTCGCGGCGGCTATTTATCTAGCTCCACTTTGGGAACTGGAACCGGGGGTAAAGTACAAATTCAAGCGGTAGGTAGTGTCACTTTCAGTGGCGAAAATAGTGAAGGTAAGTTAAGCGGTATTCAGGCAGAATCAGGTAATCCAACTCATACCGATGCTGGTAATGCTGGTAACATTATATTAGAAGCTGGACAATTAAATTTAGCGGCGGGTGCGCAAATGAGTTCAACTACTTTTGGTACGGGTCAAGGTGGTAATCTTTTTTGACAATTAAAGGAGATACTCATCTAGTTGGTGATAATCAAAATGGGCTTTTTCCTAGCGGTATTATTGCAGATGCTGAAGGTAAAACGGATAGTGCTGGCAATGCCGGTAGCATTTTATTAACAACACGTCGCTTACATATTCAAAATGGTGCTCGAATATTGGCTATTACTTTGGGAACTGGTCAGGGTGGCCAAATCGACATTAAAGTTAATCAAGAAATTATCATCGCCGGTCGCGGTAAACCCCGTACTAGTTCTTCTGGTCAAATTTCTCAACAACGTAGCAGTATTTCTACGACTTCCTTTAGCCAAGGTCAGGGTGGGAATCTTAACTTAACCGCTGGTGAATTGCAATTGAACGAAGGTGGAATTATCGATGCGTCTACTCAGAATATAGGTCAAGCTGGCACTATTCATATTGAGATAATGGGCGATCTCAATATCTCTGGTGGTGGTGGCATTTCTACTATTTCAAGGAATGGCAAAGCCGGGGACTTGATATTACACAGCCAGCAATTAATTCTGCAAGAAAGTGGTCAGATAATAGCCATGAGTTTTGGGAAAGAAAAGGGGGGTGATATTCAGATACAAGCAAACCAAGTTGATCTCAAGGGAGCCAGTACCATTTCAGCAGCTAGCCTTCGCGACCAAGGTGATGCTGGACAAGTGGAATTAAATATTGGCGAGTCACTCCGTATGCAAAACAGTGTAATTGAAACTAAGACACAACAAGCAGATGGCGGCAGTATCATTATTACTTCACCGGGCTATTTATATTTAGTAGGTAGTCAAATTACCACCAGTGTTCAGGGTGAAAAGGGAGATGGTGGCAATATTACGCTTAAACCCGAATTTATTCTACTCAACAATGCCCGTATCCAAGCCAATGCTTTTGAAGGTAATGGTGGCAATATTAATATTACCGTTACCGGGCTTTATAAACTTTCCCCTAGTATTATAGAAGCCTCTTCTCAATATGGCATTAGTGGTGAAATAACGGTCAATTCACCCGATGCTCAAGTAGATGAATCCTTGGTCATTCTGCAGTCTGATTTCTTAGATGCGAGTCGGTTGCTCCAAAATATTTGTAGTCATCTTCAATCAGCGGAAGAAAAAAACAATACTTTTATGGTAGTTCCTCTCGTCGGTAGTTCACTTTCACCAGACGATTGGCAACCCAGTACTTCTTTAGCGATTGCACGGCAAAATAGTACAGATACTACCGCTGCTTTTCCATCGCACCTAACTGTTAAGAACTCGAAAAAACTTTTGCAAGTTAATTGTGCTAAACAGTCAGTAACCAGTTAAAAATTGATAAAGTGCGTAATCTACTTGACGTTCGATATTTCAGTTATTAATCAGACTAAATCGGGAATAATGTCAGGGCAACAAGGGGTTGCATCTCCTTGTTACCATACTGACTTCACTACCAATTATGATTAAATAAGTTTATTCTGAGATAGTTAACACGGGTAGTCCCACGGGCATATTAGAGGTATATTACCAGCCTGCGTCTTTATCAAGAATTTAGCAATGTCAAAGTTGGCCTTAAGGAAAGGCAGTGATTGATTAATCTCAGCAGTGGTTGGTAACCCATTAAACCAACCATTCCAAAGCATTTGTTCAATTCTATTATAAATACCACTTTCACAAAAAGTAATCGTTTCTTGCTTTTGGTTGGATGGTAAAATAGCAACTTGGGAGTTTTCAATTATATAGCCACATTCTTCTTTAACATTATTATGCAATACTTGAACGAGATTATTATTATCATCCGGGGTATTAGCAAAGCGTTGGTAAAATTGAACCCAGTTATCTAATAAATCATCAACGCCTTCACCTCTTGGTAAGTTGGCATTAGTCCAAAGATTAACTGTTCGCTCGTTCAGTGGAGCACATTCTATACCCAGTAATAGACAAATTTTTTCATTTACTGTTAACATCTCTGTTAGTCCAGTTTCGGTTCCAGCTGAAGAAGGAATGATATTACCTAATTGAATACTGAGCGGAGAATTAACCATCTGACGTTCAGCCATGAACAAAGCAAAAGGATAAACTTTTCCTGCCACTAATCCCAGTGTTGCAGCTAAGTCCTGTAATGCGACTTGAACACCGGTGCTGGGATGGGTACCCCCTAAATCAATAACGAGTTGGTTATTAATAAAAATCCATATATCATCATTACCATTAATTGCTAAAGTTTGTCCGGCTTGGTAAGCAAAATTGAAGCGTGCTTCAAAGGTAAAATGATAATTATGGTTTCTGCCTTCATTAAAAAAGTTGAGAGACTTGCGGTGTTTACCTTTTTTAGTATCATTTACTTCACTATCAAATGGGAAAAAATTATTATCCTCAAATCGATAGATACCACCTTGTTTATTTCTTCCGTTATCTAAGGTGATAGCATAAGTTTCAACAAAGCCGGTCGGATGAGTGTCACTATACCAATCTTCTAATTGAGATATAGCACAATTGCTAACATTATCACTTGCAATGGGAGCTCCACCATTGACAATGACTTCTTGAACACAACCTGTCTGTAAACCGGTAACTATTCCACTAAAATCAGGATGGGTACTGGGAAAATCTCTAATTATCCCGTTTAATTCAATCGTATGCGCATATACCATGACATTAGCTATCAAAAGTGGTATTGCTAGTAGTCTATGTTTCATTGTCATTTCCTTAGTTGATCAGATTATTGCGTTAAAAACGCCTTGATTTCTCCTGAAACCTAAATGGACCCAATTTATTTTTATCTTAGATTAAAGTCTGTCTAAGTCTAAAAATTTTTACTAATAAATATAATTATTTAACTTAATAGAATTATAGTGACTTAGGCCTAGTTTAATATCAGTAATTATCCTATTATACTTCAGTATTTATCTGAATTTATAATAGAAACCAATACTAATTTAGTATGTTACTGATAATGTATAATTAAAGTAAATTACTTAAAATTTGTCAAGTCATTACAGCAAATAGATTAAGTAAATAATTCTTATAAAATTATTTATTTAAGAAAGAAATGAATACCAAATAGATACCTTGGAAACATTTCCTGGAAAAATGAGCTAACTCACTTGACGCACAAAGTTTTGAACAGGATTGAACGGTTTTAGGACTAACGCAGTTGAAATAAATAATTTAATGGTTTCAATAAGTTGGTATTTTGCAACTTGAAAGATCTATTGTATAAAATCAATTAGTTATAAATTCAACTACGTAATTTCTGCAGATGGTGAAACATGACAATTGAATGCCTGGAAGGCCGTTTTTTTTGAATTAACTGATATCAATCTAAAATATCTAAAACTGGGTCAATTGAATGGTAATAATTTCAAACGGTTGCTTTTTTATTCACTTTATAGTGGCCCGTTTTTATTCTCATCGGCTTTAGTTGCGCAATCTATTTCTTCATTTATTTCGATTTCATCGCTTGATTTTTAAGTTCAGTAGCGAGGGGTTCACCTAAATACTGATCAATCATATTATGCATGAGATAAATAAGTGGTGTTAATAGCACTGCTATTACCATTTATAAATATATTTTACCAAAAAAATACTGAGAATGAGCATGATATCCCATTGAGTATCAGGATTGAGATGAAAGGAAACAAACAACACGATAAAACTATCAAAAATTTGGGAAATAAAAGTAGAACCGGTTGCTCTTAGCCATAAATATTTTTCTCCAGTTGCTTTCTTAATAAGAAAAAATAACCAAATATCAATTAATTGTCCAATGAGAAAAGCCACTAAAGAACCAATAGTAATCCATAACCCTTGACCTAAAACGGCATTGAAAGCGGTATCCATATTGATAACCGTGCCATCTCTGAGTTCGCGGACCACCCAAAATTCGGGGGGGGGTAAATTAATTGTAGCGAAAATACTTAATGATACATAACCAATTAACAAAACGGTTATATATGACAGTAGTTTTACTCCTCTACGACCAAAATATTCATTGATGGTATCGGTCATGATAAATACAAGCGGCCAAACAATAGCACCAGCACTCATCGTAATCGGAAATTCTCGATCAAGTAATTTGATCTTCGGTAAATTTATTCCTAGCGTATCTTCTATGGAAAAAACTTTTATGCCAATAAATTCGGCTAGCAGTGCATTAGCTACAAAAAAACTAGCTAAAACAATGAATAGCAAATTTCTTTTATCGTCGAGAATTGAAGTTGATTCTATTGCTTTCTGACTATCCATAGTATTACCAATAAGTTTGGAACTGGATAAGTTAAAAATTGCTTGCTAACACTAACCATTTACCTTTCAATATATCTCTATAAACTGATTAACCTATTTTTAATTCATGCCCCACTATTGGTATCAACTCAATTATCACCAATCCAAATTACTGAGGTAAGAATGATAGCATGTTGTCATTATAGCAGTCTAAAATTGATGCCATCAACTGATTAAAACTAAAAACTATTTTTAACAGGCTTATACTAAATTAAACGAATAACTATAAAAAATTTTCTAGACTCATGGTAACTTATTCTAAAATAATTTGAATCTTTTAAAAACCGGTTAACTCAATTATTGATTCATCTAACCAGAGAGTTTGCACAAAATAGACTTAATTAATATTTTTTAATCAATGAGTTGGTAAAAATTAATGAACAATCTGAATGATTTGGTATCCTTTATTAAATATTTATTCACACTAAAATAAAACGATGCATTGCTACCATAATGAACTAGTTTATTTTAGCATAAAATTATAATAGTTCAAAATCAAACAATTAAAAAACTTAATGATTATATATTATTTATAATACAAACTCACAAATACACTTGAACAGTGTAAAATAAATGTGTTTCGCATTATTGACGGAGAAATAATTAAACTTTGGATATTCTAAATATTATTGTTCTAGCTGTTATACAAGGACTTACCGAATTTTTACCCATTTCAAGTTCTGCGCATTTGATCCTTATTCCTCAATTCTTAGGTTGGGAAGATCAGGGATTAGCGTTTGATGTTTCGTTACATATTGGCTCTCTTATCGCTGTATTAATTTATTTTAAACCACAATTAAATTCGCTTTTGAGTAATTGGTTTAACTCATTTAAAGATAAGAAAATCAACTCAGAGAGTCGTTTAGTTTGGGGTATCGGTATCGCGACTATTCCAGCCAGTTTAGTTGGCTTAGCTATAACTAGCACTGATCTAGATGTCTTTTTAAGATCACCCCTAATTATTGCAAGTAGTACCATTCTATTTGGTCTATTACTTGGTTTAGCTGAATGGGTTGGAACACGAGAACGAAATGAATACAGCTTAACTTGGCAAGATATTATTTTAATTGGATTGGCACAAGCGGTTGCATTGGTTCCAGGTACTTCACGTTCTGGTATTACGATGACCATGGCTTTGTTATTAGGGTTAACTCGTAAAGCCGCAGCACGATTTTCTTTCTTATTGTCAATTCCGATTATTATTTTGGCCGGTATTGATGAAACCGTGTTATTGATAGGGCAAAACCACAGCTCAGTGGCTTGGTCAGCATTATTACTTGGCGTAACTGTTTCAGCGTTCAGTGCTTACTGGTGTATTCGCCTTTTTATTAATCTACTTGATTACATTGGGATGTTACCTTTTGTACTTTATCGACTCGGATTGGGAATTGCTTTATTTATTTGGGTAGTTTAATGACAGCTTTATCAATTTCTTTACGCCTAGAAAAGCTATGGATTGGTTTAGGTTGGCTTTGGATTATCATGGTGATTATATTCTCACTTACTCCACCACCATCCGCTGAGCAATCGTTATTTCTGTTGCCTTTTAATTTACCTTATGGAGATAAACTAGTACACTTCATAGTCTATTTTACGTTAATGGGTTGGTTTAGCCAAATCTACCACACCGCTTATCACCGCCGACTTTATATGATTAGTTTTTTATTATTAGGTATTTTATTGGAAATTTTACAAGGAATAGGTGGAGTTCGTTCTGCCGATTGGCAAGATGTGGTTGCTAATTTTATGGGTATTTTTCTGGCTAGGCAACTCGCTAAAACCCATTTAGCTTATATTCTAGTTTATCTCGAAGCTAAATATTTTTGCGCCGATCAAAAATGATATCAACTTAAAGAAATCAGTAACGACAGTATTTGATATCCAGTGAATTTGGAATAGTCAAGTTATGCTTATCAAATTAACTCATGGCACTGTTTACGATCCCATCTACTGTAAAAATGGTGTCATTGAAGATATTTTCATCCAAAATGAACGGATTGTTCCTCCACCGGATGCCAATACTAAAATCGATAAAGTTTATGATCTAACTGGAAAAGTGGTGATGGCTGGCGCAATCGATTTGCATAGCCATATGAGTGGTGGACCAGTTAATATCGCCCGGCTAATGTTTCCAGAAGGTTATATCATTGATACAGCTACTAATCCACCTACCTTAAAAAGAAGTGGCGGTCTTTTTTTACCCAGAGATATTGGTTACCTTTACGCTAAAATGGGTTATACCGCCGCTTTTGAGCCAGCTATCTTGCCTATACAAGCCAGACAAGCCCATTTAGAAATGCAAGATATTCCTATTATTGATAAAGGGGGGTATGTTGTCCTCGGTAATGAGGATTTTTTTTGCGATTACTGGCAGAAGGTGCTCAGCAACAAACGATTAATGACTATGTTGGCTGGATTTTACAAGCAACCCAATGTATCGGTATTCAGGTGGTTAATCCCGGAGGAATTAATGCTTTTAAATCTAATCAACGTCAATTAGATTTAGATGAACCGCATAAATACTATGGTGTTACACCTCGACAGATTTTACATACTTTGGCACTAGCAGTACATCAGCTAGGTATTCCTCATCCACTTCAGGTTCAGGGCTGTCATTTTGGTGTTCCCGGTAATATTAAAACGACATTGGATACGATTAGCGGAATAGAAGGCATACCAATTCATTTAACCCATATCCAATTTCATAGTTATGGTATTGAGGGAAAACGTCAGTTTTCTTCTGGTGCTGCCCACTTAGCCGAAGCGATTAATCGACATATTAATATCACCGTTGATATTGGACAAATTATGTTTGCTCCAACTGTAATAGTCTCTTCAGAAGCTAACCTGAATTCGGCCGGTTACTACTGTCATCCGGAAGCCAGTAAATGGATCGCAATGGACATCGAATGTGAAGGGGGATATACTGCTGTTCCCTTCCAATATCGCCATGACAATTTCGTCAATGCGTTACAATGGACAATTGGCTTAGAACTATTTTTATTAATTAATGATCCCTGGCGCGTCTTTTTAACCACTGACCATCCTAATGGTGCAGATTTTACGAGTTATCCACATTTGATTCGCTTGTTGATGGATAGAAGTTTTCGCAACAACATATTAGCTACTCTTCACCCTGATGTCGCTACAACCAGTCATTTAAAAAATATTCATCGAGAATATTCTCTTTACGATATTGCCGTCTTGACTCGTGCCGGTGTTGCGCGTATCTTAGGATTGCATGACCGAGGGCACCTAGGCAAAGGTGCAATAGCAGATATTACGGTTTACACTAATCAAGATAATAAAGAAAACATGTTCGCTGTACCTGATTATGTTTTCAAAAACGGTGAACTCGTCGTTAAAGCCGGTAAAATCGTTAAAACCATTTCCGGTGGTACCCATGTGGTGCGTCCTCATTTTTATACCGGGATTGAGTCAAAATTACAAGACTACTTTACGCGGTTTCATACGACTTCACTACGGAATTTTCCCATAACAGACGACGAAATGATCAGAGGTGGACAAGGTAAGCTGTTAATGCACCCTTGTAAAAAAACCATTTAAGCGGTTTGTTTGTCATTCTTATCTCGCTAGCCATTCTGCTACCAGAAATAAACCCGAGATGAACAACCAACCTAGTTACAATAATGATCGATTGAATCAGATTTGATCGTGTTCAATTCATTGAGAAACTGGCACGATATCGTCTGCTAGTCAACCATTGCTTATAGGAACTCACTCCTAAGAATAGGGCACTGCTAATTTTATTAAGGTCGTTTAGGTGACTAACCTGATATTCAGTCGCCTCTAGGAATAGCTCCATTTTGTTAAGTTAGAATCCTTTCCCGCCAGTTGGGCTTGCCGATCTACATCTATTCTTGAACGCTATGGAGTCTGATTAAGTTACTATTTCTGTGACTGACCTAGAATTCACTGAATTCAATAGCATTGTGTATACTACAATCATAAACCCAGCAAAAATATTATCTTAGTGAATAAATATAATACTTTAGAAGCAATTAAAATCTTTTTAACCGAACCCGAGGCGGAAGCGTCTACTTACTTAATGACAACGCTAGGTAAAGTTTTGCTTGAATCAGTAATTGATGCGACCCCGGTGGTAATCGCTCTACTTGATGATGCCGGTCAAGTGATCTTAGGTAACCCAAAATATCAAAAACTGACAACGGAATTTGAATATCATGAACCGGCTAGCCTATTTTTAGCGGTTATTAAAGAAAATTTGGGAGAACACGGGCTATATTTACGCCGACAGCAAGGCTATTTTAGCGATCAAGAAGTCCGTATTGATCCGGGTGGTTATCATTATCCACGCTGGTTTATTTGTTCGGGAACTTGGTTTCGGGAAACGGATACAACTGGTGTAGCCGAAATAGATAAACCGGATTACTTATTACTGGTTGCTCATGACGTCACTTTATTCAAACGTCAACAGGAAGAAATTCGTCTCAATGCGTTGCGTGCTTTATTAGCGGAAGAGGAACTAACGGAAGGTTTACGTGAAATCCTAGCCGGTGCTATTCACCATCTAGAAGCACCCATGAATCTAATGGGAGCAGCACTGAATCGACTTAAACGGCGTGCAGAAATGAGTGGTACTGAAGATCCCTTATGTTTGGTTTTGCAAGAAACTCTAACAAATAGTCATGAAGCGCTTAACTATTTACGTCAAGGGATGTCTTTTCCAGATACTCAAAGAGAAATAGCAATACCAGTGAATTTAAACGAACTCATCCATGAAGTATTGACTGTTTTTACCTACCGTTTTTTAGCGGAAGGCATTGTGATTGATTGGCAACCGGCTTTAGTATTACCTTCACTATTAGGACATGCTAAACGCCTCCGGAACATGTTTAAACAACTGATTGATAACGCTATTGCGGCAATGAAAAGTAATCGGCAACAGCGAGAATTACACATTTTAACCTGCAGTGATGCCGAAGTCATTACGGTCACCCTAGCCGATACCGGCGTTGGAATTGCTGAGGAATTACGTCTTAAAGTATTTGAACCTTTCTTTACCACTAAAAGGGCAGAAAAACGTACGGGAATGGGACTAACCACGGTGCAAGAAATCGTTAATCTACATGCCGGTACCATCTACATTGATCCGGATTATACCCATGGTAGTCGTTTCATTTTACACTTTCCTCTGGCTCATTATCGAGAAAATTAGTTACCTTAATCATTGAAGTTATGACTGTTACTAATCGTTCCCAGCTCATTGAAACTCAATTAGCCGCACTGTTTCGCGTGGGACAAATCTTAAATCATTCCCTGAATTTGCAGGAAACCTTGCAAAGCGTATTACAAGTTTTACATGACCATACTTGTATGCAACATGGCATGGTGACTTTACGCGACGAAGCTGGCACTTTTTCAATTAGTGCTATCTATGCCGGTAATAAACCTATTCCACCAACCGTTCGTTATCGTCCTGGCGAAGGCATTATTGGCAAGATTCTACAAGAAGGCCAGTCATTGCTCATTGAACGGATTGCCGAAGAACCCTTATTTCTCGACCGTTTAGGACTTTACGATCCGCAATTGCCTTTCATTGGTGTTCCTATTCATGTGGTTGAGGAAGACAAACCGATTGGTGTATTGATAGCACAACCGAATACCAACGATGGATTGCTTACTGAACGCATTCGCTTCATGGAAATGGTAGCCCAATTGATTGCGCAAAGTGTGCGTTTAGCTAAAGAAATTGAACGCGAGCGGCGGGATCTCACTGATGAACGCGACCGTCTCCGTCGTGCTGTGCGCGGGCATTATGGTTTTGATAACATCATTGGTCATACTTCGGCCATGCAAAGGGTATTTGAATTAGTCCGACAAGTCGCTAAGTGGAATACCACGGTGTTAATTCGAGGTGAATCGGGTACTGGCAAAGAACTTATTGCTAATGCAATCCATTATAACTCTCCACGTCATCATAATGAATTTATTAAAGTTAACTGTGCGGCGATACCAGAAAGTTTATTAGAATCAGAATTATTCGGTCACGAAAAAGGCGCGTTTAGTGGCGCTATCAATCAACATAAAGGTCGGTTTGAGCGAGCTAATAAAGGTACCTTATTTTAGATGAAATTGGTGATATTTCACCGACTTTCCAAGCCAAATTATTACGGGTACTTCAAGAAGGTGAATTTGAACGAGTAGGGGGTAGTCGCACGTTGAAAGTGGATGTCCGCATTATTACAGCGACTCATGTTGATTTAGAAGATAAAGTAGAACAAGGCGAATTTCGAGAAGATCTATATTATCGCCTTAACGTGATGCCAATTTCACTACCCGCATTACGTGAACGTCCCGAAGATATTCCCGAATTAGCGCAATTTCTGCTGCATAAAATTGCCAAAAAACAAGGCCGTCATTTAGAATTTACTGACAGTGCGATTCGGTTACTAATGCAACATAGTTGGCCCGGTAATGTCCGTGAATTAGAAAATTGTTTAGAACGGTCGGCGATTCTGAGTGAAGGCGAACGGATTGATCGTGCAGTTATTACGATGACCGGCCTTAAAGAAGAAGTTCTGTTATCCCGTAATCCACCAACCAAAGTCGATTTACAGGATCCCAAACTGGATGAACGCGAGCGGGTTATCGCTGCACTAGAACAAGCCGGTTGGGTACAAGCTAAAGCAGCACGCTTACTCGATATGACGCCACGGCAAATTGCTTATCGTATTCAAACACTTAATATTAAAATGCGGAATATTTAAGAGTAAATGATTGATTTTATTGCAAAATAAAATTGAGTAGTTTAATAATAAATTTTTCTTGAGTTCTCCAAACGTCATAGCAGAGTGAAAAAAGTAAGCTGACTGGTGTTAAAGTCAAAACTAACAGTGGTTTGACAATTTCGTTGTTGATTTTTGAGACCAATTAAACAATCTGCAAAATCCGCTTTACTGGTTTTAAACGTGTCTATTGCTTGTTGCACAATTTGCTGTTCCTCAATAACCCACTGTTCAGTATTTATAATTTTTTCTAATACCAAGATAATAGTTGTTTTATCATAGTGATAAGCACGGTTTAATACCCAAACCAACTCACATAATACAATGTGATTAATATAGAATTTGGTACCTTGTTGTTCAATTAATTGTTCAGCACGCTGAAATTGCTCAGCATCATCGGCGGTAATGTAACGAATTAATACGTTGGTATCTAAGCCAATCATTCTTGAGTTCCTAGTGCCCCTTGGATAATAGCTTCATTCATTTCTTCGATAGAAACTGTTTTGGCATCAGGACGTTTTAACATGCCTTTGAGACTTTGGACCGGTAACTGTACAGCTTGAACAACCACTTGATCTTGAGTAATCGTAAAACTTAACTGACTGCCCACTTGAAGATGTAAAAAGTGGCGTATTTCTTCGGGAAGTTCAATTTTGCCATCCGGTAAAAGTGTCGCAATACTCATGATAATTTGTCCTCCGGTTTTAATAAATTAACCATCGTTCTCAAATCGACGTTTTGCTGTTTTAAATATTCAATTTCTTTATCTTTTTGTTCAAGTAGTAGGCGGGATTTTTCTAATTCATGTTGTAATTCAATTAACTGCTCAGATGGGGAAGTGTTGTACCAATTGTTAAAATTACTGCTATCGATTCCAAAATTAAGTATATTTCTATCGCTCACCAATTCTTCTAATTTCACTCCCAAAATCTGTGCAATTTGCTCCAGTCGATTCAAATTTGGGCGTGTTTCACCTCGTTCAATGCAACCATAAGCATTCAAGGACATGTGCAACTTCTCAGCAATCTCTTCTTGAGACCACCCGTTAGCGGTTCGCATTAGTCTGATCCTTTCATGAAGTTTCATAGATACACTGTAAATTGGGTGAAATACCAAACGATAAAGGGTAGAGAGACTTATGAATTTTTATGATACTGGTATCTGATTCTTTGATTCAGTTGTTAAATTATACACCTGATTAATCAAAGTGTCTGAACAAATGTAGGAAAAATTTGTGTTATCGATCCATGTTTATTTAAGGGATATTATATTGTGAGAAAAATAGTGGACTGGTTAAATAAGGAAGTTTCTTTATTTTTTATAATTTTTTTGATGTCAATCTCATTAAATGTGATGGCCAAAACAGCGGTTTTTGGAATTTCTGGTAGCACCGCAATATTAAAAATGCATCCGGATGGGAATACGCTAACGGATGTGAATGGCTTTTATGGCGAAGTTGGTCGAAAATTACGAATTGACGAAATGCGTCTTACGCCTATCATGGAAGGTGGCGTTTTTGGATCAGGTAAACTTAATCTTGATACGGGTAATTCGTCTTTCTTAGTAAATTGGAAAGTAGATTTTGATATTTTCGATGATGATACCAGTGAACTACTGGGAACAGATTCTTTTTCGCTTGCTTTTGAAGGGAAAGGTAATATTGATTTATCTACTGGTGTAGGAACATTTACTGGAAAAGGACAAGGAGCACCTAATGGTGATACGAAAACAAGTTTTTTTGTCGAAGATCCTGCTATAGATTCAACTCTTGGATTTGGTATATCAGTGTGGATAGGGAGATTTAAAATTACTATAGAATTTAACTCTTTAAGAAAGTTTGAAGAATGTAATAATGATCTAATTCCTATATCTTTTGAAGGTGGAGAACCTGAAGGAAAAGAAATAGAAATTCAAGTCCGCCCGGAAGGTGGTGGGGGAAAACTTTTCGGTACGCTAGCTGGTGAAATTAACGCAACTTGTGAAGATCTTTCCTTAGAATTATTGGATTTTGGTGTTAATACGGTTAATGATAGTGTTAATCTAACTTTAGAAACCGGTTATGAACAAGATAATTTAGGCATGAATATTTGGTGTGCTCAATTAAATAATAACCAGTATTTTGAAAAAATTACTAAGCTTAATAATGAGTTAATACCAACTCAAAGCCAGTCTGTTTATAGCAGCACATCTTATTCAAAAGAAAACTTCATCAACAAAGCGGTATTACCACCAGGAGAAAACTTTTGTGTGGTAGAAGATATAAATGAAGCCGGTAAATGCACAACTCATTGCGATGACCTTGTTAAAGTTAACTCCAATGTGGGAGACAGTAACTTAGAAGTTGCTAAGGAACTCTGTAAAGATCATGAAGATGGTCCATCTGGAAAAATGGGAATGTGTATAGAAGATTTGCTTTCTCAAAGAAAGTAATCAAGATAAGGTGCGTTACAACTTATACTTAACGTACCTTACAAATCACTTTTCTCATTCCCACGCGCCGGCGTCACTGCCATTAAGTTAAGCGTAGTTTTCGCCTTACCCAGTTAGCGTAGTGTGTAGAAGCGCAGCGTCATACACCTTTGGTGTGGCAGATTTTTCTCAGAAGGTGGATGGCGCCTTATCCACCCTACGAGTTCTTAAAAATAAAGTAGGGTGGGCATTGCCCACCCTACCCGGCTAACCTCATTTTTCTCAAGGAGGAATTCTTAAATTGATGACTAGCCCCCGCGCGCTATTCCGGCCAAAATTCATGGTCTATAGCTTGCTCAAAAGTCCAAGGACATGATTCGGGGAAGGTATTCTTGGAAAGCCCAGTTTCCTTAGCTGCACCGGTGATAGCATATCGGTAACCACGTTCTATCGCTTCGGGCAGTTTATGTTTAAGACTGGGGTTATCCTTGATATGGTCTACCAACTCAGCACGTTGTTCTTCAATACTATACCGCCAACTATTGCCCCGATAGCCGGGTTGGTATTGCCATTTCAGTAAGTGTATAAATAAGATTTTTAATCGGTTTTCTAACTCACGTTTTAGGTTTTTACCCATATCTTCAATTTCTTCAGCAAGGTTGTTTAGGTCAGCTTCGGCTATTTTGCCCGTTCTAAGCAATTCGGCTTGCTGTTTAGTCCAACCGTAAAAGTCAGTATCATAGAGTGATTTGTGCATAAATTTATTTATATAACAACACATTAATGATTATAAGAATCATATATCCAGCTTATGATATTTCGAGCCGACTGTCGTTGGTAATCTAAAAACCAAATGGGTTTCGCTACGCTCTATACTTTCTAAAAAACGAACATCCGTGCTACCTTCTGTAAACAATCCTGCCAATAGGAATGTCATGGTTAATGGCCTAAATAGCGTTTTCCAAATTCGGTTGTCTATAAATATTCCTTTACAGTAGTTAAAGTGAGTTTTTTGCTCTGCTTCAGAGAATTTTAATACCATTTGAGTTTCTTTGGTATTGGTAACGAGACTTATTTTAGTAATATTCATTTTAAGCCACTTACCATTAATATCTGATGTTACGCACTCTTAAGTGCTTTTAGCTCATCTCTAATCGAGCGCCTCAAGGGGGCGTTAAGACCACGAATTTCTCGATTAGTTAGCTTGAACCACCAACTGGAGCTGTTTTTCAAAGCCCTCGCCTAAAGGCGGTGGTAAGGTCTTACTGAGATGATATGCTTAAATTCGCAACCAATTTATATTGATAACCAATGAGCACCTACTCACCAATAATTTTCACCAATACCCTTTTCCGGCGTCCCCCATCAAATTCACCATAAAAAATCTGTTCCCATGGACCAAAATCCAATTGTCCTTTAGTAATCGCGACCACCACCTCACGCCCCATCACTTGCCGCTTCAGATGAGCATCACCATTATCTTCGCCAGTCCGATTATGACGATAATGGCTAATTGGATCGTGAGGTGCTAATTTTTCCAACCACTCTTCATAATCTTGATGCAAACCGGATTCGTCATCATTAATGAAAACGGAAGCCGTGATGTGCATTGCATTAACGAGTATCAACCCTTCTTGAATACCACTTTCTTTCAAACATTCATTAACTGCTGATGTAATATTGATGAAAGCCCGACGTCCCGGCGTATTAAACCAAAGTTCTTTACGATAGCTTTTCATTTATAATTTTGCCTTATAATAGTTAAAACTCACTTTTATTAATTTATTCTATTAAAATTTTACCATTCCTCAATAACAAATAAAGAAAATCAGGTCATTTTTTACAATCGGGAAAACAATATGACTGAATAATTGATTTAACACCAAACCAATTTTAACAATCGACTGAATTATAGGCTACCATCGACTGAATTATAGGCTACCGTCACATATAAGGAGCACTTTTTGAATTCGAGTGATTGGGATGGCATAGAAATTTTTCGCCTTTAAGTATTCTCACTGGTTCGAACACTTTTTTATAAGTAGTTGATTTTGTAAGGTAGTGCTTCAATATCAACTCATTGATAAACCTGGGTATTTTTAAAAACTGTCCGAAGTATTGGTATTCTAAATCAGGGAGAAAATTTTTGAAGTGATAGTGTAGGTAGGCAAAATCAGCTTGAACTAAAGTTAGTCTTAACACTAGGTCATTACCGCTTAGTTCGATAAACAGCATGATGAGATATCGAATTGGTAAACGGTGAAAGTTTACCCCATTTTTTTAGACAAAAACCACTCTAATTTCTTCTGGATTTTCTACTCATTGGAGAGTGGAAATTCGACAATGAAAGTGGCTCCCTTACCGAGTTCGGTTTCACACCAAACTCGACCACGTAAGTTTTCCACTAATTTTTTGACAATAAATAACCCTAAGCCAGTCGAATGCTCATTTTTTGTCGGTCTAGGTGTTAAACGCACAAATTTACCAAATAATTTACTATGATCCATTTCACTTAATCCTGGACCTTCATCTTGTACCTCACATTGGACGGTATTGACTTTCTTAACTACACGTAGATAAATTCGTTTATTCGGGTGAGAATATTTAAGTGCATTGGATATCAGATTATCTAAAACTTGAAGCATGGCGGTTTGATCAATGAACACGAGACATTTTTCTTCTGGAGAATGATATTGTAATTCTATTTCTTTGGCTTTTGCCGCTTCAAGATAATTTTTCATGGCATATTGCACTAAAAATCGTATGTCGATGGTATGAAAAGATAAATTCATTTTACCCGATTCCATCGCATTAACATCGAGTAGGTTCTTGATAAGCTCAAACATTTTCTGCGAACTCACTTCAATAATATGAGCATACTGGATAATTTTTTCTTTAGTCAGATTGTCAAAAGAACTCTTAATAAATCCGGCCAGTGATTGAATAGATGATAAGGGATTTTTCAGATCATGTGCAGCAATCCCTAAGAATTCATCTTTTTCAGCATTCAGTTGCATTAATTTTTGATTGATTTGTACTAATTCCTCATTTTTTTGTCGTAATTCCACGGTACGTTCAAGAACTTTTTCTTCTAAATGTTGTCGATAAGATTCAATAGTAATTAAATCAGAATAAGCACGTAAACTAGCAGTAATAATAGTAAATAATTTTTGATCAGTTAATTCAGTTTTGTTTTTATAATCGTTGATATCATATTTTAAAATGACTTGTTTTTCAGGAGCATAACCGGGTTGACCGGTACGTAAGATAATGCGCGTAAATTGATTTCTTTGAACTTCTCGAATATATTCAACTAATTTTAAACCAGCATCATTGGTTTCCATCACCACATCTAAAAGAATAACTGCCGGATTAGGATGATTCTGAAATAACTGTTTAGCTTCTTTAGCGGAATAGGCGCTCAAAAACCTGACTTTCCGACCTTGATAAACATAATCATCTAATACAAAACGAGTTAATTGGTGAACATCTTCTTCATCGTCAACGATGACGACTTCCCATGTACCACTTTCGGTCAGTGTGACATTTTCTTCTCCATCTTCTTGAAATAACAGTTCTTCCTCATCGACAAACAGTGGTTTATTATCTTGAACAGTCACAGGGTTCTCCTTAATTATTTAATAATACTCGAGAGGGAGTAGAATTGTTCTGAATTAAATTGAGTTCATTATTGATGTTACTCGATTATAAATGATATCTCTAAACAGTCATTCAATTAGTTTGCCACAACTGATCAATTCATTAAGTTACGAGTAATAAGTTGTCTTAACTGGATAACAGTTTATTGTGACTGTTAGGATTGGCAACCGAGAGAGGAATTTGAATAGTAAATGTAGTACCATGACCTTCTATACTGTGACAATGAATATTGCCGCTCAGTTTATGAGTGACTAAGTTATAGACAATATGTAATCCTAAACCACTGCCTCCACCTTGCCGATTCGTCGTAAAAAAAGGTTCGAAAATATTGTTGATAATATCATGACGAATTCCTTTACCATCATCGGTATAATGCATCATGAGATGATTATCATTTTTAATGACCGTAATCGTAATGTGTCCTTCCAGTCGCTCTTGAAAACCATGAATTAGTGAATTCATAATTAAATTAGTGAAAATCTGAGAAAAAATACCGGGATAACTCACTAGCGTAATACTCTCATCGCATACTATCGAAACTTGATGTTTAGTCCGTTTAAATTCCGGATGGAGGCTAATCAAAATTTCGTGTAGGTATTCTTTTAAAGCAAAAGTTCGTTGTTGTTCACTAGATTGATCGACTGCAACTTGTTTGAAACTTTGGATTAATTCTGCCGCACGCGTTAAATTTTTCAAGATTAACTCATTTCCTTGGCGAGTTGATTTGAGATATTTTTCTAAATCAGTCCGCTTCATTTTACCGCTTTCATATAATTGTTGTAGTTCTTTCGCCAGCGTTTCCAGACGGGAAGCCCCGGTAACCCCAATCCCAATCGGCGTATTAATTTCATGAGCGATTCCAGCCACTAGATTTCCTAAAGCGGCCATTTTTTCAGATTCGACTAATTGTTGCTGAGTTGCTTGTAATTGTTGCAAAGCTGATTCGGCAGCGCTTTTAGCTTCTTGTAATTTGGCTTCGGCTTCTTTACGTTCAGTGATATTGCGTACTGAAGCGCAGAGATATTCTTTACCATTGAATTCTAAGTAGTTTGCGGTGACTTCGACTGGAAAAACATGGCCATTTTTATGACGGTGACGTGATTCATAAGTGAGAAAACTTTGCCGCTTTAACGTTTCCCAACGTTGTTGCCAAACCACCATCGGTTGTAAATCGGGATTGATATCAGCCACCGTTAAGGATAACAATTCCTCACGGCTGTAACCGAGTGCTTCACAAGCGGCATCATTAACATATAAAAACTGTCCTTCCGGGGTAAGCCAAATGATACCGTCAGCAGAACGATCCAGAGAAAATTGAGCTAATCGCAAGGCTTCTTCAGTCCGTTTGCGTTCATCAATATCCGTCACCACACCAACCAACCCAATTACTTCCCCCGCAGCATTAGTATAAGTGGCTTTGTTGAAAATGACATGGTGATCATGATCGCCAGCATAGCGGATTTTAGACTCGTAAACTTGGATGCCGGGATGAGTTAATAATTCTAAATCGTGTTGGTGATAAACTTCTGCTTCTTGATGAGACCACAGTTCAAAACTGGTTTTGCCAATGATGTCGGCTTTTCTAAAGCCAGTCAATTCTTCAAAAGCGCGATTACAACCGTGATAACGACCTTGGTTATCTTCATAAAAAATGGGATTAGGGATAGCTTGTAACAAGTCTTCAATAAATTGAAACTGGTCTTGTAAAGCCATCTCGATCTGTTTACGTTCAGTAATATCTTGGGTAAAGCCTCTTACTCGCAAGGGTTTACCAACCGGATCCAGTTCTAATTCGGTCCGTGAACGCATGGTACGAATTTGACCATCAGACCAAACGACTCGAAACTCAGATTCTGTGGCTTGCTCAGTAGCAATACAGTTGGTTACCAGGGTACGAATAATTTCTCTATCATCTGGGTAAATATGTTCGATAAAAATTTCATAAGTTGGCGCGCATTCTTGGAGTTCTACTTGAAAATTGCGACAATCTTGAGCTGAGCGAATAACGACACCGGTTTTAATATCCCAAACCCAACTGCCTAACAGTGCCATACGTTGCGCATCGGCTAAATTCGCTTCACTTTCTTTTAATTCATAAGTTCTGGCGGCAACTTTTTGTTCTAGCGTTCGAGAATATTCCTCCAATTTCTGATTGAGTTCAAATAGTTCATTAGTGAATCTTTCTCGTTCAGCTTCAGCTTGTTTGCGTTCAGTAATATCTTGAAAAGCCATCATCGCATAGGCAATTTGACCGCTTTCATCAAAAATAGGGGTTCCCCAAGCTTCGATAGGGATAATTTGATCGATTTGATGAATTTCTATATCATCTATAGTGGAATGTTCACCCGCCAAAGCGAGAATAGTTGGCTGATGCTCGTTAGGATAAAGCTGATTAGTATCAGCCAGATAAAACTGATAAACCGAAGTTAATTGTTCAGCGGCGATTTCGGGTATAACTCCTTTACCAAGCAGTTGTTGTGCTCGTTGATTGGTATAATAAGGTTGACCATAACCGTCAGTTACAAAGACACCAACGGGTACCGCTTCCAAAAATTGAGTTAAACGTCTTTCGCTTTCGACAGCGAGACGCAGAGTTTCCGCTTTAAGTTGTTTGATATGAAGATGGGTTTTAATTCGAGCCAGCAGTTCTGGCTTAGAAATAGGTTTAATCAGGTAGTCATTTGCGCCCACCTCAAAACCGGTTATCACATCAGAGACTTGGTTTTTAGCTGTCAATAACACAATCGGTAATTCATTGGCTTCCCACTTCCGTCGAATTTTTTGAGTCACTTCATAGCCAGTGAGATGAGGCATCATCACGTCTAGTAAAATCAGATCTGGGATGATTCCTTCTTCTAGCTGTTTGAGTGCTTCTAAACCGGAGTTAGCCTGAATGGTTGCATAATGATATAAAGTCAGATGATTAGTTAAGACTTGTAAGTTGATCGGTTCATCATCGACTATCATGATGGTAAACACATGAGGATCAAAGGGAATAGGTACCTGCGGGGAAGATGATATTTTTTTAGTTATCGTTAATTTTTTGCTCATTTCATCAACAGCATCCGCCGCTGGCTGGGTAAACAACTGTCCTGATGAAATTTGGGTAAAACCAACCTCACTCTCGGTTTGGGGTGTTAACACCGTGGATGATTCATTGAGTTGACTTGGCGTGGATTCGACCTCAGTGAAAGGTGGTTGAGTATGAAGTAGCGGCAAAGTAAAGATAAACCGTGATCCTTCATTGACCGTTGATTCAACCCAAATTTCGCCACCATGTAAATCTACCAACTGTTTAGCTACTGCTAGACCTAAACCGGCACCTTGGGGTTGTAGAGAAGAATTTCTGATTTGTTCAAATGATTCAAATATTTGAGTGGTTTTATCTGCCGGAATACCAATACCGGTATCAGCGACGGTTATGGTAATGGGGGTAGATTCGGCAACGGTTGATAATGACTTATCTGTTGGGTTAAGTAATTGTGCGGTGACTTTAATAGTACCACTGGGAGTAAATTTAATTGCATTACCGACTAAGTTGATTAAAATTTGTTCAACTCGATTTTCGTCTGCATAAGCTAAGGGAAAATCGGTAGCAATGGCATTAATCAGTTGTAACTTTTTGGAACCAATCAGTGGTTGACTAATAGCCAAAACTAAATTAACCAGTTCGTGAAGATTAACCGCACTCCACTGTAATTCGATGTTTTTTTGTTTTTGTTTAAAATCCAATATATCATTGACAAGATTAGCGAGACGCCGACCACTCACCACGACCATATTCAGATTAGAACGAGTTGCTGTAGACAGTGTACCAGTAACACCATCTATTAAAGATTCGGCAATGCCAATAATTCCATTGAGCGGTGTGCGTAATTCATGAGAAGTATTCGCTAAAAATTCGTCTTTTAATTGGTCCAATTGTTCTAGCTCAGCGTTTTTAGTTTCTAACGCGTAGAACAGTTCTTGTAACTGGTTGGTCATCCGCTTAAAAGAACTCGCTAACTCACCCAACTCATCTTGACGTTCTACTTTCAAAAAGGGTTGCCATTTTCCGGCTGCTAGGGCTTTGGCGGCCCGATTTAAGCGCAATAACGGTTCAATAATCCATTGTGCGGTAGCAACACCTACCCAAATCGCTACAATTGAAGCCAGCAGAACTAACCCCAACATCATATACCCACTGGTAATAATGGGTTTCATGAAATCGAGTTCTGGTACAACTACGACGATTAACCAGTCTAATCCACGTTCATCGATAAAAGGTTTTACTTGCAAAAAATAACGTTGATTATTTAAATTAAAATCAAGATAGTTACCGGTCTTATTAATATTGACCAAATCACCGAAGTATTGGTTAAGAAAGCTAGTGGTGTCTTGTGTGAGCGTATTTTGACTATTGATGGCTTTGAAGCGTTCAATTCTATTGGGCAATTCTGAATAGCGACGTTCTGGTGATAATAAATTGGTGGCATTAGTTTCTTGAGAGGATTCAGTCAGATGATAGGGTATTTCCTTGGTTGAGGTGGCTACCATTAAACCCGAACGTTCAATAATAAAAGCCTGACCCTGTTGTCCAATATGTAGCGATTTTAGAAAGTCACTTAATTCGACTAGAGCTAATTCAGCAGTGGCTACGGCAATTATTTTACCCTGTTTATCATAAAAAGGTTGATTGGCAGAGAGTGTTGTTCGACGGCTCGAAAAATAAACATCAGTCCAAACCGGTTTACCCTGTTTAATAGCTGCCCGATACCAAGGTCGTTTTCGTGGATCATAATTAGGTAAGGTTTTGAGCAGTTTAGTACGATGTCCCGATTCATCTGTTTCCCAAATCTGAAGATGTTCATTGGTGGTTTTATCAGTAATTTCTACCAAAGTGGAACCATTTTTAAGAAATTGTGCTCCAACATAAGTTCCTTGTTCAGTACCCAAACCAACATAGGTTACTACCCCTAAATGTTGTACTTGTTTCCAGAAATGATACTGTAATTGACTAATGTCATTTAAATTAAGTAATCCCAACTGAATCGCATCAATATTGACTTGATTAGCAATATGAGCAGTTTTAGTTTTAATATCAATATGTTGTATAATACGATCAGTAATTTCACTGCGTAATTGGGTAGCCAAATCTTCAATGGCTTTTTGGCTATTCCGAAAAGAAAGCCAACCGGTTAAGCCAATCGCCGCTAAAATTTGTATCACAAAGGGTACAATAATAATGAGCCGCAGCGGTATTTTTCCGGACAATTTGACAATGAAATTGCTGAACATGGATTAGTTCTATTTTTATTTAAAATTAATCTAATTTATCAATTATCAATAAAGACTGCGCTTTTAATCATGATAACTGTTAGTGGATTCAGCTAGTTAAACATTTTTCTCATAGTGGATTCATATTCGGGAAAATAATGGCCGATAACGGGCAGATCAAACTGACTTAGAATATGCGTATTACTCTCTCGTTGCAGTAGGAATTCAAAAGATTTTTCTATTAATGTTACTACTGATATCTGACCCGTCGTTAACTTTTCGTAATAGGAGGAACTGACCGTTACGATATGGGTTGTTACGGATTTTCCTTTAATAGTGACTCTAAAAGTAGTCTCATTTATTTTATCTACAATTATCATGATGGGGTTGGCTTATGAGGATCATTAAAAAGATATTTAATTTAATAATTGGGAATGCTATCACCAGAATGATACTAGTCATGCCGCAACTTGGAATTACAAAATCCAGATTACACTAAAATAGTGGTTGACTTTAACATGACCTAACAAGCGACTACTCTAAACTCTACTCGCCGGTCAATGGCATTTTCAGCACTATCCGGTATCGTACCCACAATGGTTTCATCCGGACCTTTACCAATGGTTTTGGAACGATGAATAATCCCCGCAAAAGTGGATTGCATGAGGGATTGAATTTTTTCAGCCCGTCGTTTAGAAAGACGTTTATTATATTCATATATACCATACTGACTCGTATGACCAATAATATTAACACATTGTTGCTGATGTTTCTTAAAATACCGGCTAATTTGTTTAAGCCAAATGGTATATTGTTGTCTAAGTGATGGTTCAGCTAGAAATTCTGTTAAATTGGGTTGAAATAATAATTTCACCGGTAAATTACCAACTTTAACACCTAACACGACCATATGGGCAAAATTTTCCTCTGCTTCGTTAAGTTTACCTAATTTAAAAGCACTACTATAAAGACCACCGTAGGCTTCCATCACTTTACCATGAGGTTGTTGGATAATATTTTTAAATAAACGGTAAGCTAATTCATATTGACTTTTATCATAAGCAGCTTGTGCCTCTACGAGTAATGCCTTCGTGGTTATCGTAGCATAGGCATTCATATTAACATGGGTTCCCACTGGGCTTTCAATCATGCTAATGAGATTATCCAATAGTTCATCCTTGATATACATTGGGTTATCTTCATAGCTTGGTGTCGGTTGATAATTTAATCCTTGACTGACGATACCCATTTTGCTACTCGCAACAATGGTATAATGAGTTAAATCTAGAATAGAAGCGGTTATCTGATAATATTTCTTCCCCGGTTCATTCAAATTACCTTCAGATTTGATGAACCCGTTGATAAGATAATGAGCTGTTTTTAAGCTTTCCGGGGTCAAGCGACTGATTTGATACTGGGTAAAATGTTTTGGTATCTCGTTTAAAAATAATGCCTCAATATCTAAACTGGTTTGCACCACTTGACCACTTTCAACAGCAACAAAAGGATTAATAACTAAAGCCGCTGGCGTAATAATTGGCCATTGTTTTTGTTGTAATTGTTTAATTAAATTGTAAGATAAGGAACGAATAGCAGTATCTAATGTCAAATAAGTTGGTGTAGCCGGTTGAACCGGAATCATTTGACATGAAATTAGAAATGGGATAACTCCTAAATAAAAAATAACTTTATTTAATACCCAAATAATTCTCATTTCTTAATCTCGTTTAACCGTTTAGTGGATTCACTGTGTCGAAATAGTTTTATTATAAAACTAGCCTTACTCCGAAAGCTATCCATTAACAAGTATTTCATTTATTACAATGTTGTAATTTAAATTGCTTTTGTTCGCGAGTTAACAGTCTTACACCTAACGATTCTTGCATAAAAATATCGCTACACTGTTTAGAGGAAGAG
Organism: Thioploca sp.; assembly: GCA_012032555.1. Classification (GTDB taxonomy): domain Bacteria; phylum Pseudomonadota; class Gammaproteobacteria; order Beggiatoales; family Beggiatoaceae; genus Thioploca. The sequence continues at coordinate 76,908 of JAAUSR010000004.1, read as the reverse complement.
GGAGGAGATGGTGGTAGTGAAGCTCGAGGTAATGGGTGATAAGTGGGTTGAGTTTCTTGAGCAGGATCGGTTGCCGACCCAGCAGCTGGCGATGAAGAATTGAGGGTAGATGGTGGAACCGTAACCGGTGGTTTTATTTTAACGACGGGTTGTTCTAATTTAACAAGCCGTTGCCGTAATAGCGATAATTGGTTTGATTGGGGATTAATCTTTTGTAATCGCATTAAATATTGACGAGCATTGGACCATTTTTTTTGCTGTAACGCTTGCTCAATTAATTGTTTATAACGTTTTTCAAGGTTCTTTAAACCGATTTTAGCGGGTTGGTTATTGGGAACTTGAGTTAACACTTGTTGGTAACATTCCAGCGCATTTCCTGATTTTCCCATCGTTAAACGATTGGCTTGAAAATGTTGGTCACATTGTTGCACCCAAGTGGAAATAACCTTAACTAAATTCTGTTTCATAATGGGTAAAACGGATGAATTCGGGTTCAGTTTAGTTAGGTTTGCCAAATAACGATTAGCTTGAGTCACTTGCTTGGCTGATAAAGCGAGTGCTATCTTTTGTTGTAAATCGGTTTCTATTTGAGTCAACAGGGTGGATTGTGGATTGACTAACTGGAGCCTTTCCCAATAGCGATGCACCTGAGTATATTGTTCTTGCCGGAGAGCAGCTATGATCCAATCTTGATAACGCGTTTCAATCTGTTGTAAACCCCTTTTAGCTTCAACTTGGTTAGGGATTTGCGCTAAAACCTGTTGAAAACAATCAAAAGCATTACCATTTTTTCCAGTAGTAAGATAATTAGCTTGTAAATATTGTTCACATTGCGATAATAACGGTGTTAATTGGGGTTTTGGCCGATTTTGAGATTGAGCCGGAACTACTGAGGTGAGTGGTAATTGAATAGATTGGCTAATAACGGGTTCAACTGATTTATTTTCAATGGTATTGACTGGATTTTTAGATAAAATTATTTTGGTAGGCGATAGCTTGGGTTGAGATAAAGTTTCTGTTTCAGCAGCAGTCGATGATAAATTTAGATTAGAATTATTACTCTTCAATTGCACTTTAGCCACATCAGGGTAGGTTCCATTTCGAATAGCGGAAATAGTTTCGGGAAAGAAGTAATAACCCACTCCCAATAATCCCAAGAGTCCACCCATGAATAAACCTGTCCATAGCAACCGGTTATTAATAAAGTTTTGACCGCTAGCTAGTTCACTCACTTCTATCCGATAGGAACCAATTTTGGTTTTACGTAACCGATTGAGGTCTAATTTTTCATAAGCGTATAACATTGTCTAAATAGGACCGTTGTGGTGAAAACCAAGTGAAAATGAGTAACATAAATCGGATTATTTTAAACTGCACCAGTTTGGCTACCTATCCATTTTAAGATATCATTTGCAATCCTCCCGTTCAACCAGAGTAGAGCCAGAATAATCCAATTTAGCCGTGTGTGGTACTAAGCACTAACTAATTGCCTTATTGGTTAAGTAACAGAGTTATAATTTGACCGTTTTTACAAATAACAACCTATTTAATTAATTTCCTGAATCAATCGCTCGGTTGGGAATAACTTGTTGGCGATCTCCACGAATCCCTCTAAATGTTGTTGGAAGTTTAGATTCAACCTTTTCAATTGAGGAAGTATGAACCGATAACAAGATATCATCTCCTAAAAATTGACCATACTTGCCACGCATATAAGGTTTTTCATTCACAATTAAGTATTTTTCAAAGAGAAATAATTGTCCTTGGGTAGGAATATCAATTTGAGTTGAGTTCACTGAAGTTTCTTCAGGAATAGAGAATTGGGTAACTTGTTTGAGCGGGCCTTCAAATTTTGAATATTCATAATATTCAGGTAGATAGAGTCGCCACTGGAGATAACTAATCGGGATGTCAACGGCAGGTAGTTGATTAAGAATATCCCCCTTAAGGCTAAGTTTATTTACTGCAGTGATATAGCCAATTTCAATGGTAAAGGATTGTAAGGTTTCTCCTTGAGTAAGTGACTTTTTCATGGGAATGAGAATTTCACCGTTATCTTTTTGAGCGGGTTTAACGGGTGTTCCATCGAGAAAAGCCTGCCACAAATGAGAATTTTCCGGTAAGGTTAAACTGAGAAACTGGCGATCATTATTGCGAATAGAATAGAGAATCCGATTGATACTTTTGCCTTCAAGGGTTCTATGAGTAACACAATCAACGTGATCAATATTAGCCACAACCGTTTGAATTTCTTGATAACCTTTAATACTGATAGTGGCATTAAAAGTACTCGTATGAAATTGATAACCATAAAGCAATGGATTAGCGGTTTTTTGCCATAAAGTAGGGGGTAAATTTTTAGCTGGAATTAATACTCCCTTAGTTACTTTTTTAGTGGTGACTTCGAGATTACCTAATACTTCTATACCTAAAAAACCTTCTAAGTTATCAACCCCGGTGAGGGCTATGGTGGGAATATTTGTTTCCAAAGGTAAATCGTTAAGACGTCGCCGATAAGAGATTTCAATTTTGATTTGGGGCGGTAAATCTTGGTGCCCCGCTATCTTGATCACTTGAGATTGCACTAATTTTTCCGTGGACCATTGAGTAATATCTAAACTGGTAACATTGAGAATTTCTACGTCTACTGGTAGATGAAAAGCAATTTGTTCCAATGAAGTTAAATATTTAATGATAATGGTATTAATGACAACTAATTCCGCTTTATCAATTGAAGCTAATGTTCGGATAGTCGCTAGACTTTTCCGAGTAATGCCGCTATCCGTTTTAATTTGCCAACTGAGTTGAAAATTGTCGTGTTCACTGAGTACCGTTTCAACAGTGGTCATATTTTCCGGTTGATTAATTCGACTGTAGGGAGGGAGTTGCACTAGGGTGACGCCTTTCTCAGCGATCTGTAAGAAAAAATGGTTGACAACCGCTCGGGGAGGGATAAAAGTGAAGGTGTAAATGGACTCTTTAACTTGAATGGGTAGATAAAATACCACTTGTATAGCTAACTGTTGGGGACCCGTAGCGAACAAATGATAACCGTTAGTATCTCTTATTAATTGGTTGATGTTGGGTTGAACATCATTTGCTATTACGGGGGTTACGGTTGCTTGATTTTTTTCCGAGTGGATTACAGTTATATTAACCGCTTCAATACCAACATCTTTAGAAAACAGTGGGATAGTCACCCAACCGGTTTTGAATATTTGTACTACCAATTCAGCTTCAAAGTGGACTGAATTTCCCTTAACTTCACCGTTAAAATAGCTTTGGATAATGGAATAATTAATAGGTAAAGGTTTTACCGTTTTCTTATCAGCGGTGTTATGCTTTTTTAACGTTTCCAATTCTTCCAGTAATTTTTTCAACTCGGTCCAAGGCAAAATCACTTTACCGACATCAAGATTAGTCAGTGCAATCTCTTCAGCCTGTCCTATTACGGATAAATAATTGAGTGCCAATAACACAAAGCCCATTAACAGATATCGATTATTTGATTTCATTGTGGTTATCCGGTTGTAGAGAAAGGTGATTAGCAACACGACTATTTGATTGAGCAGCACTTGACCAACCTAATAATTCACTGAATTTCAAGTCTTTATAGCGTGACAATATCTGCATAATAATGCCCATAAGTACTACCCCTTCGATTGTTAAAATTAAACCGGTATAAGTCGGCAACAGTGCCGCTATAGAAGTTACACCGAGGTAGAATGTGTAGGCTATCGCCATAGCCAGCGCAATTTTGGTGCGATATAACATTCTCACATAATTAAATATTAATAAGCCGATAACGGTAAATGAAATCACTAAAGCCAATCCGATTTCAATATAAACGAGTAGGTAAACAAATAGGGGATAAAATAAAAAATAAGTCACACTGATAATAGCGATGGGGATAAAATTCAGCGGGTAACCCGCCAATAATAAAATAGCACTTAACGAAACTAGAAATAACAGAAAAAAAGCGGGTGCTCGATAAGTCATCACCGCGAGTTGTTTTTCGATGTTGAGCTTATCAGGAAGAATAACACCTATATTAAATTGAGTGAGGGTGCGATCCAGTTTCCAAAGTAATAACTTACCCGTCGGTGTTTCCTGTGGTGGTTCAGTGGGTGGCATGGTGGCTTCTGCATAATCTAAATTTTTCGCACCTTGTACTTCCACTTTCATTAAGAAGTTATTAATTCTCCTACCGGGTTCAAATCCATACTGAAATTGATCTAAGCCTCTCCCTTCATAATGAACCGTAATTTCAAGTGTTGCTGTGGATTCTAATAGACCCGTCCATAAAGCTAAGTTAGGTTGATATTCAGTGTCTTCAAGGTCTTCTTTGCCATTGACTAACAATTTTACATTTTGCAACATACCCCGCGTTGGTTGAGTTGGGTAGGGAAAAATAAAAGAGAGATAAATTTTTTCATTTTCTGGATTATGAAAGGTGTATTTACCTACGAAATCAGCATTATAACCGGTATAATACACTAAACCTTTCTTGCGATAATCCATTTTAAGGATAACGACAAGGTCTGAGGTTTGGATTTCCCCTCTACTGAGGCTGGAAACATCTGAACCAAAACGTTTATAACGAATAGAGGGCATGGGTTGTGCTAGATTGTCCCCCCAAATTTGCTTGACCGAACTTAATTGAGTGTTCATTGCTTGGTAGGTTCTTTCCTCAAGGCGCTCTGCTAACATCATCCAAACCATAAACAGCGGCAAAAAGATTAACCAAATGTATTGGTTAAATAACGTTATTTTTAACCAGTGGAGAAAATTTTTTGCATTTTTATTAGGTGGTTGCATAAAATTTACTTAGGCAGTGGTGGCATTAAACTCAGTCATATGAGCCACAATTTTATTAATTTTAGCCGTCATGGTTTCCCGCCCAGATTTGTTTAGTTTAACTAAAGCTTTACCAGAGACAATTTCAGTAAAAGCCATGAGTTGATCACCAATACCTTTCATAACCGGTTGTGGGTCCTGGGTAAAAATTGCTTGATTAACTAGCACACTACCTTCAACCAAAGTACCATCAATAGGAATAATGTCACCGGCATGCATCACCACAATATCTCCAACCTTCGCTTCTTCAATGGGTACTTCAATTTCAACTTCATCTTGCCAAAGCCAAACCGAACTCGGAATCACGCCTAGTAGGTTGAGCAATCCCTCTCGAAAATCAGTTTCAACTTTAAATGCTAACCATTGTAAAGAGTAGAAAATCCAATCGATTAAAGCGGCGGTCACATAATATTTGGTAACAAGCAATCCCGTTACCGTTGCAGCGTCAATTATAGCAATATTGGCACGATTCTCTTGAAAAATTAATTTAAGCAAGTCATACCAAAGAGAAACCAAATTATAAACAATCCCAAATACACTAATAAAAAGTAAGGGCGGATAAAATAAAGTCCCTAATATTGCAAAAATTAATGAACTAGAAGAAATAATAAAGGCTCGATGTGCAACCTTCTTTTTTTCCAAATAGTTGTTACCGGCTTGTTTCTCCTTGGAATTCTGCTTCAACAAAATAGTTGGCTTCGCTTTCACGTGGTGAAATATTTTTAGACCAATAAATAATTTTAGACCGGCGAAAGCGATTGCACTACCGGCTATAAAGGTTAAAGGTACCATGTTTTACTCCAGTTTTCTTGTTTGGGGTTGATAACCATTACAGTTATCTGTACCCATTATATATGGCAATTATTGTATTTTTTTAGTGCTTATTGGGTGCGAATGGGAAAGGTTGTTCTTGTCCATTAACAATCAACTTGCCATTTTGTAATTGTGCCACTAGTTTATAATTCCCTTCTTGAGTTTCAACTAGCCATTTTTGCTTAAGATATTTTTGAAGTTGTTGTTTAGTTTTAGTCTGTGCTTGTTTTTTTAAGTCGGCTAGTACTGACTCACTTATCTTCTTATCTTTACTTGAGTTTTCAACTTCTTTTTTTAGGTCAGTTAACCATCCACTCATGAGCAACTGTTCTAATAAAACTTTGCCCAGGGTGAATTTTAATTGTCCTTGTAATGCCGATATTAAAACCTCAGGTTCTAATGAGGTTGCTTTGTTACCGTCAATACGAAAATTGACGTTACCTTCAATATTTCCTTGTGAAGTTTTCACTAAGAACGGAGTCAGTATAATTTCTGGTGATTGTGCCAATAATTGCGGGGCAACTTCCATCAGTTTACCAAATAAAGCGATACCAATTATGGTTGGATTATTTTGACCCATGTCACGAGCTGTTTGTTGTATAGCTAATAAAGCTTCCGTATCCAAACGACGAAAGACCAGATGACTTAAGTAACTCATTCCTAATTCTGAGTTCGTAAAAATGTTTGGTATAGACAGGTTACCGATTTGGGTGTGTATGCCATAATTGACAAAATTGCTTTGCTCTTGAGTATCTGTGGTTAGTTGCAAATTGTCTAAACTGAATCGTGAACCTTTGTCAGTAAAGCCAAAATGGTTAACATTCAATTTTAAGTTACCTAATTCGAGTCCCGGCTGAGTTTTCTCAGTATTAAATTGAAAAATGAATGTTTGTAACAAAGCATTATTGTCATCTTGTTGTAATTTAAGTAAAGGGAGTTTTAAATCCAGTTGGGAAGGTCTCAAATTGGCATCAAATAACCCCTGAAAAGTAGTCGCATCCCATGAAAGAGAAAAACCCTGGTTAGTGGTTATTTTTAAACCACCAAAATCGAATTGGCTATTAATCGCTTTAAATTGATTGGTGAAGGTTAATAACCCGTTTAATCCTTTCCAATCAAAGTTCGCCTGACCGGTCTTATTAGCTTTAGTAATTTTGCGTTGGTCGGCGGGAATAACTAATTGGCTAGCACCAGTGCCATTACTATCAAGATGAGTCTGAATAGAAAGTTTTGGCAAGGTGCCGAATGTTTGAGTCATTTCTTTAGACAATAACCATTCAATTTCGGTATTGAGTTGTACCGGTTTAGATTGTTTTTCTAAATGAGTTGAGAAATTTTGCTTAATAGCTTCTAATAATATCCTAGGTTGTTGAGTTATTTTGTCAACGGGAATTTCGATTTGCTCTTGAGGAAGCGGTTTGCCCTTATTAAAACGGTGTTGTAAAGCCAAACGAACTACATTGGATGATGGTGTCGTTTTTTCATTAATAGCTATGGGTTGAGCTAAATGAGGTAAGGGTCTCATTGGAGAAATGGTATTAGCATTGACTACCGCGACCGATTTTAAAGGGAAAGAAAACCAGATTGTTCCAATCAATAATAAACTGATTAACAAGGGTTGTAATATCCTATTCATATAAGACTTTTCCTTATAAACACGGGAGAAAATAATCCTCAGATTTATCATCTAGAATAATGGTACTGCATAATACCGGTTTTAGCACATTTTTTTAATTAAAGGAAAAAGTATGGTTAACACAAGAATTTTATTAGATGAAACGGAAATACCAACCCATTGGTATAATGTCATTGCGGATATGCCAAACCCACCGGCACCTTATTTAGGACCAGATGGTAACGCCGTTACACCTGAAATGATGAGCACTATTTTTGCGCCAGATTTAATAGAACAAGAAATGTCTACTCAACGTTGGATTGCTATCCCCCAAGCAGTGCGGGAAATTTTAAAATTATGGCGTCCCTCACCATTATATCGTGCGCACGTTTAGAAACTCTATTAAATACGCCAGCCAAAATTTATTATAAATATGAAGGCATTAGTCCCGCTGGTTCACATAAACCCAATTCTGCGGTAGCACAAGCCTATTATAACAAAGTCGCCGGTATTAAACGCTTAACGACTGAAACCGGCGCTGGACAATGGGGTTCGGCTTTAGCTTTAGCGGGTAATTTATTTGGTTTAGAAGTACGTGTTTATATGGTGAAAGTCAGCTATGAGCAAAAACCTTTTCGCCGTTCCATGATGCAAACCTGGGGTGCAGAAGTGTTAGCCAGTCCCAGCAACTTAACTCAAGCTGGACAACAAACACTCTCTCATGATCCGAATAGTCCGGGATCGTTAGGGATAGCTATTTCTGAAGCCGTAGAAGAAGCGGCATCACGACAGGATACCAACTATACACTCGGCTCTGTTTTAAACCATGTTCTCCTACATCAAACGATTATTGGACTAGAAACGCGTAAGCAGTTAGAAAAAGTAGGCGATTATCCCGATGTTATTTTCGCACCTTGTGGTGGTGGTTCTAATGTGGGTGGCATGATGTTTCCTTTCTTAGCTGACAAAGCCGCTGGTAAAGAAATCCGTCTAGTAGCGGTTGAACCCACTTCTTGTCCTACCCTAACTCGTGGACAATTTGCTTACGATTATGGTGATTCAGTGGGATTAACGCCATTAATATTAATGTACACGTTAGGACATGATTTTGTACCACCGGGCATTCACGCGGGTGGACTACGTTACCATGGCGATTCCGCTTTAGTTTCACAGCTATACCATGAAGGTATATTAGAAGCGATAGCTGTACCCCAATTGGCTACCTTTGAAGCGGGTATTTTATTTTCTAAAACGGAAGGGATTATCCCAGCACCCGAATCAAATCATGCGGTCCGTGCTGCCATTGACGAAGCTTTACGTTGTAAAGCCCGTGGTGAACAGCAAACGATTCTTTTTACTTTATCTGGACATGGTCATTTTGATATGGTTGCCTACGATAAATATTTAAATGGAGAATTAGTTGATCAGGATTATCAGGAAGAAATTTTACAAGCCGCTTTACAAAATTTGCCGAAAATACCTCAAGTGTAGCGAATTTCAGGAAAATTTTTATTTAAACAACATTAGGTTATCGCGCTGTTATCCAAGCGAGTAATAACATGATACTACCAACACTGCCTAATATCATTTCTATCCAATTGTTATTAATGTCTAAAAACGCTTCATTGTGGATAGATAAGCTGATGCTAGCGGTAATAACGAACAAACCACCAATTAATAACAACGTTGTCTGTTTATGTCGCTGCTGCATATCCGTGCGTAATTGGTTTAATTCACGGTTAATTTGTTTAAGATGCTCAGCTTGGGTTTGATGTTGATTAACCGCTTCATAAATTAACATTGGAAAATCAGGTAAATTCTCTGCCCATAAAGGGATGTTGCGGCGAATGCCTTTAATAAAGGCTCGTATACCAACTCGTTCATCCATCCACCGTTCTAGAAAGGGTTTAGCAGTTTGCCATAAATCTAAGTCTGGATAAAGTTGTCTTCCTAAACCTTCAATATTTAGTAAGGTTTTTTGTAATAATACCAGTTGCGGTTGTATTTCCATATGGAAACGCCGGGCGGTTTGAAACAGCCGCAATAACACCATTCCAAAAGAAATTTCTTTCAAAGGTTTATCGAAAATGGGTTCACAAACGCTGCGAATTGCTCCTTCAAATTCTTCTATTCGCGTTCCCGCTGGTACCCAGCCAGAATGAACATGTAATTCAGCGACACGGTGGTAATCGCGGCGAAAAAAGGCGAGGAAGTTAGCCGCTAAATAGTGTTGATCCGCTTTACTGAGGGTACCCATAATCCCAAAGTCGACTGCAATGTAGTAAGGGTGTTGTGGATCACGAATATCAACGAAAATATTACCAGGATGCATGTCGGCATGAAAAAAATTGTCGCGAAATACTTGAGTGAAAAAGATTTCTACTCCCGCTTCGGCTAAATGTTTTAAATTAACATGGTGACGATTAAAAGTGGCTACCTCACTGACAGGAATACCGTTAATGCGTTCGAGTACCATAACATTTGGTTGCGTGTATTCCCACTCGACTTCAGGAATATAAATTAAATGAGAACCCTGAAAATTACGTCGTAGTTGAGTAGCATTGGCGGCTTCTTGCATCAAATCGAGTTCATTTTGAATACTTTTTTCAAATTCAGCGACAACTTCTCGTGGTCGTAAGCGACGCCCGTCACTCCAATAACGATTAGCTAAATCGGCAATCAAGTACAATAATTCAATATCTTTGCGAATTTGCGACTGAATATGGGGACGCAATACTTTGATAACGACTTCACGTCCGTTAGGTAATTGAGCCGCATGAACTTGAGCAATGGAAGCAGCCGCAATGGGGATAGGATTAAAGTGAGCAAATACGGTTGTTAACGGGCGACCATAGGTATTTTCAATGATTTGACGCGCTTGTTCACCACTAAATGGGGGTACTTTATCTTGTAATTTAGCGAGTTCTATCGCAATTTCATCCGGCAATAGATCTCGACGGGTAGAAAGAATTTGACCAAACTTAACAAAAATAGGGCCTAATTCTTCTAAAGCTAAACGAATCCGCATCCCGGGCGTGAGTGATTGGGGACGTAACCAATAGCCAGGCGTTAAATAAATAAATAAGCGTAAGGGGCGAAATAGTTTAGTAGAAAGTAATAATTCATCTAGCCCGTAACGAACAATAATACGGTAAATAGTCAACAACCGTATGAATTGGCGAAGATAGCGCATATGAGTTATCAGTTATCAATAGTAGCTTAAATGCGAATTAAGAAGCTTAAGTTTCATTTTATCAATCAATAACCTCGGTAAGTTGAGCTTATTTTTCAATCAGTTAAAGATACTAGCACTGAATTGGCATTTAATACAATGATTAATAATTGATAAATATTGATAGCTAGTGCTTTGAAGTTGATAACAGATAAGCATTAATTGATAATTAAAAACTCACACCAAATAGTTGTTAATTGTTAACTGATAGACGTTGTATTCGTTGTTCCAAACGTTCTAAATCATCGCGTAAAGTATCTATGGTATCTAAGAAAAGTTCTATTTCCATTGGATTAGGTAGATGACGAGCTTCTTCTTGTAAATATTCACGGAGATTCAACTGTAACGTGTTAAATCGATCATGGGTATATTCCTGAGTTTGTCGAAATGAATTAGTAAGATAATGCGCCGGCGTATCACCCAACCATTGAGCAATCTGTTCTTCCCAATCGGTATTAAGTTCTTTAATTAACTCTAAAAACTGCTGAGCGATGCCCATATCGCCGGTAATGAGCACTTCCGGATTATTCGCCAATAGCGGTTGTTCTTGTAACAGTAGGCGTAACAAGGTAAAAGGTGCTCCGGTGATCCGAACGTCTACTTCGCCTTCATAGTCATTCAGTACCGTTATCCCTTGAACATCCGGAAACAACGTTAAGCTGATCTCAAGGTGAGTTAACTCAATCCGAATAATTTTACCAGAGAGTTTGTTGAGGAGTTGTAAACTCGGTGGATTTTGGTGTAAGGCGTGATTAAGTATTTTGGCTAAAGTCTTGCTGATAAGTTGATTCAACGGTAGTATTTATCCAGTTGTGCTAAGGGCAAGGTGGCTTCATCATGAATGATAACAACCGTATGGGCTATCTTATCATGCCAACCTTGTTTATGTTTATCCCAACTTATTTGTAATAATCCCAACAGGGGTAGAATAGCAAAAATGTATCCAATTGAACATAAGATTGTTTTCCCTATTTCCCCCATTTTTCCAGTTAGTGCACTGATTTCAATATCACATCCCCATAATAATATCGCTATTAGTGGTAGGACATAAATCAGGTAACTGAGATATCGTAACAAGGCTTGTGGAAACCGAATGGGATTACCGCTACGAGCATCAACAATCTCACAATCAAATAATAATTTACCGGGGGTAGCAGCATATTTAAACCAAAACCATAAGATGAGTAAAGTCGGTAAGGTACCGATCATTAAAAATGTTAACCACTCAGAATGCGCTAATTCAGTTAGGCTATTGAACTGATTTAGAATAATCGTTAACTCATTACCATAAGCGCCATAAAGTAATCCTATTACGATAGGTGCTATCCACAACATATCAATTAAATGAGCTGCACTTCGCCGCCATAATCCAGCATATTCAGTTAATGGGGATATCATCAGTTTATTCCTTTACAATTTATAGCCGCGGTGAATAGCGACAATACCACCGGTTAAATTATGATAATCACAATGTTCAAAACCGGCTTGTTGCATCATTTGCAGTAAAGTTTCTTGATTGGGGTGCATCCGGATTGATTCCGCTAGGTAACGATAACTGTCCGCATCTTGAGCAATCCATTGACCTAACAGCGGTAGTATTTTGAAAGAATACAGATCATAAAAGGGTTTTAAAGGGCGAAGGCGTAATTCGGAAAATTCTAATATTAACACTTGTCCCCCCGGTTTTAATACGTGCCACATCGATTTCAAAGCCATTTCTTTATGCGTGACATTACGTAATCCAAACGCCATACTAATCACATCAAAGCTATTATTAGTAAAGGGAAGTTGTTCCGCATTCACTTGGGCATAATCAACAATAATGCCCTTATTGATGAGTCGATCTCGACCCACTTGTAACATGGCGGCATTAATATCTGCCAAAACGACTTGGCCTTCAGTCCCAACCAAGCTAGCCCATTGAGCAGCGAGATCACCCGTTCCACCCGCTAAATCTAAAACGCATTGACCACGCTTAATTCCAGCTAATTCAATAGCAAAACGTTTCCACAATCGGTGAATACCACCAGACATCAGGTCATTCATGACATCATAACGGGTAGCGACTGACTCAAAAACTTGAGCAACATGGCGCGCTTTATCTTTAGATGGAACTTGAGTAAACCCAAAATGGGTCGTTTTTTCTGTCATACAATAATCTTTTACTTTCAGGTAGGTTGTAACAACCCGTATTCGCGGACAGTATCCACAGCCGCCCTACTTTTCTTTGACAAAGGGGGAAAGGGGGAATTTGGAAAAATCTGCCGGTGAGAAATAATCCACCCTCACCCCCTTTTTTCAAAAGGGAAAACTGAAAAAAATCACTGGTACATAACATGGGTTAATTTATTTCTAAGGGACTCCGTTTTTGTCCGGCTGCTGCTAATTTATCTAAATATTCTTGCCACAATTTATCTTGGTTTTTACCCAAATAATGTAGCCAATCCCAAGAATAGATTCCCGTATCATGTCCATCATCAAAATACAATCGGATGGCATAAGTTCCAATCGATTCAATTTGTTCAATATTCACATCAGCTTTGCCAACTTGTAACACTTCCTGACCAGGGGCATGTCCACGTACTTCTGCTGAAGGTGAATAAACTCTCAAATATTCACAAGTGAATTCAAAATGTTCACCGTCATCAAAAGCAATTTCTAAAAGACGAGATTTTTGCCGCAAATTAATTTCAGTAGGAATCGGAGTATTTTTAGTCATATTCAGTTATCAGTTCCTTTCAGTTATCAGTTCCTTTCAGTTATCAGTTATCAACACAACAGCATGAGTTATCAACTAAGGTTTTCCCATTATTAATCAATTGGTTAAGCTATCCTGAATAACTGACAACTGTTCACTGATAACCAAAAACTATTAAAGGATATATTGACTTAAATCTTCATTATTAACGAGATCGTTTAAGTATTTATTCACATAAGCCTCATCAATAATAACCGTTTCTCCATGCCGATCGGGGGCTTCAAAAGATATACTTTCCAGTAAACATTCTATAACAGTATGTAACCGTCTAGCACCAATATTTTCTGTTCTTTCATTGACTTGCCAAGCCATCTCGGCAATACGTCTAATGCCATCTTGGGTAAATTGAATTATTAAACCTTCGGTTTGCATTAAGGCGATATATTGTTCGGTTAGGGAAGCATCCGGTTCAGTTAAAATATTAACGAAATCATCGACATTAAGCGCACTTAATTCCACTCGAATCGGTAAACGCCCTTGTAATTCTGGAATTAAATCCGATGGTTTAGAAAGATGAAATGCACCGGAAGCAATAAATAAAATATGGTCCGTTTTTACCATTCCATATTTGGTGCTCACGGTACTACCTTCAACTAATGGTAGTAAATCACGTTGTACACCTTCTCGTGATACATCCGGCCCACTCGTTTCAGAACGTTTAGTGATTTTGTCAATTTCATCTAAAAATACAATCCCATTTTGTTCAACCCGTTCTACCGCTTTCATTTTTAAATCATCTTCGTTAATGAGCTTAGCGGCTTCTTCTTCTTGAATTAATTTCAATGCCTCTTTAATACGTAATTTCCGCGTTCTAGTCCGCCCACCGGTAATATTTTGAAACATACTTTGCAATTGGCTGGTCATTTCTTCCATACCCGGTGGTGCCATAATTTCTACGCCAATACGAGTTTCACTGAGTTCAATTTCAATTTCTTTATCATTCAATTTATCTTCCCGCAACATTTTTCTAAACTTTTGTCGCGTTGAAGAGGCTTCGTCACTGGGTGAATCCGAGCGAACATTCCGTGCTGGTGGTAGTAAAGCATCTAAAATACGTTCTTCTGCGGCTATCAAAGCCTGATGTCTTACTTGTTGCATAGCCTCTTCACGGGTCATTTTCATCGACATATCGATTAAATCACGGACAATCGATTCGACATCACGACCAACATAACCCACTTCCGTAAATTTGGTCGCTTCAATTTTAATAAAGGGTGCTTTGGCTAATTTAGCTAAACGACGGGCGATTTCGGTTTTACCAACTCCCGTTGGACCAATCATCAAAATATTTTTAGGTGTAATTTCATTGCGTAAATTGGGTTCAAGCTGCATGCGTCGCCAGCGATTTCGTAAAGCCACCGCTACGGCTCTTTTGGCAGCAGTTTGACCGATAATATGTTTATCCAATTCACTCACAATTTCTTTAGGAGTCATCTCGCTCATAGTTGTCTTAACTTAATAGGTACCCATCGTTAGGCTTTCAATCGTTAACTGACGGTTGGTGTAAATACAGATATCCGCTGCGATATGCAATGATTTTTCCACAATGTCTTTAGCTGATAGATTCGTATTTTCCAGTAAAGCGCGTGCTGCCGCTTGCGCAAATGCACCACCAGAACCAATCGCCATTAAACTTTCTTCGGGTTCTATTACATCACCATTACCGGAAATGATCAACGAAGTTGTTTGATCAGCGACAGTTAATAAAGCTTCTAATCGCCGTAACATCCGGTCAGTTCGCCAATCTTTGGCTAATTCTACCGCTGAACGAATAAGATGACCTTGATGTTTTTCCAACTTACCTTCAAATCGTTCAAATAGGGTAAAAGCATCTGCTGTACCGCCGGCAAAGCCGGCAATGACTTTATCGTGGTAGAGTCGCCGTACTTTGCGAGCATTGTGTTTCATCACGGTATTACCTACAGTGACTTGCCCATCTCCGCCTATCACGACTTCTCCATTGCGACGGACTGATAATACCGTGGTACCTCGAAATTGTTCCATTGCTCAACCTTTAATTGAATCGATACGATATAAAAAATAATTTTGCTTTAACTAAAAGTGTTAACTCAGTTTAGGTATTTTTAACCTAACTAAATGGATTTGTTGGGTTTCACTATGTTCTAACCAACCTATATTCGCATTAACAACTCAAAACGAAATAAAAAAATTATACACGATTTATCAATTGTCAGTACTGATGGTTAATAATTCAACTCACTAAAAAACGGTTAATATGTGATAATAAAATCTCCCGAAATTCAACCGGGTTTTTGGTATGGGTTAATTCACCAGCACGAGGAAAATACCAATCTTGTAATCGCGATAACCAAAATCGTAAAGCGGCTGCTCGTAACATCACTGGCCATGCTTGGTATTCAAGCGAAGTGAGCGGTCTTTGTTTGCAGTAATGGGTAAAAAGAATCTGTACGCGTTGTTCATCAAGATGACCATCTGGAAAAGTGCACCAATCATTAACTGTAATAGCCAAGTCATAGAGCAAAACATCGTTACAAGCATAATAAAAATCAAGAATACCACATAATTTATCACCTTCAAATAAAGCATTATCTCGGAATAAATCGGCATGAATCACACCACGAGGTAAATCGATATGTTGGTATTGAGCCTGAAAACGAAGTTCTTCTCGTAATAAAGTCGCTTCTTCTGGACTTAAGTAAGGTAGAACCCGTTCAGCAGTAATTTTCCACCAGTGCGGTCCATGTTCATTGGGGCGATAAAGGGAAAAATGGGGACTAATAATATGAAAGTGGCCTAAAGCAGTTCCTAAAACCTGACATTGTGTTAAAGTGGGTTGTTCTACCGCTTCACCACATAATATTCTTTCAAATAAAGCGGCCGGTTTACCATTTAACTGACGTAAGTAACAACTAGTCTCATCGGCTAAAGGATGAGGACAGGGAACTTTATGTTCTGCTAGGTAAGCCATCAATTTGAGAAAATAGGGTAATTCTTCGCAGTTTAATTGCTCAAATAAAGTTAATACCCATTCCCCAGTTTGAGTTGTCACAAAATAGTTAGTATTAACTATACCGGCATTAATCCCTTGATAAGATATTAAAGAACCTAAATTATAATGAGACAGAAACGCGTTAAGTTGATCACGTTCAACGATAGTATAAACAGACATGTCAGTTAAAATTCAACAAGTTTAAATAAAAATGAGATAAAAAATACTTTTCTAAGATGAGAGGGTCGTGTACATCAGTGTGTTGGTTGTCATCAGCGGAATAGTATGAATAGAAAGCGGATAAGAAAAATAAGAGTCAGTAATACATATCTATAGGATTAGATTATAAATGAAACCGTTTTTCTTTCCCATTATTCGATTTTATTCCGCCTTTTTCATAGTAATTGAAAATGTTATCAAGCACCGCTTGCGATGTATCAACTAAAGTAATGATATTTAAATCATTTTCTCTGATAGTCTGTTGCATTAATAACGTATTTTTAAACCAATCTAATAAACCTCGCCAAAAATCGCTACCCACTAAAATAACTGGAACAGATTGAGCTTTATTAGTTTGCATTAGGGTTAGAATTTCTGTTAATTCATCTAAGGTACCAAATCCCCCCGGCAAGATGACATAAGCTGAGGCATATTTAACCAACATGACTTTGCGGACAAAGAAATGTTTGAAATTAACCGAGATATCCTGGTAAGCATTGACCTGTTGTTCTTGTGGTAAAGCAATATTGAGGCCAATACTTTGGGATTTTCCGGTAAATGCGCCTTTATTAGCCGCTTCCATGATTCCAGGTCCACCGCCGCTAACCACTGAAAAACCGGCATCAGATAATTGATGTGCAATTTGTTCTGCTAATTGATAATAAGGGTGTTCACCAGTAAATCGGGCTGAACCAAACAGAGTTACTGAAGGCGTAATGTTAGATAATTGTTCAAATCCTTCTACAAATTCAGCCATAATCTGAAAAATTTTCCATGACTCTGGGTGTAAACTAATTTCATTGACTGGACGTTGGAAAGAACGCTTCGGGGTTTTGGGTTTATTCATCTTACTAAAATCCTTTATTTCAGTCTTTACTTTATTCTAGCTATGCTGAGACGATTACCCAAATTATAAAAATTCAAAATGATAACCTTGAGCAATTTGATTACCTTCAATAAGATTGGCAACGTTCATCAATTCTAACTTGAAATGAATAGCGGCTTTAGGTGGTATTTCTTGATCCGGTTTAGGTGAGGTTGGCAAGTATTCACTTGGTTTAAACAAACGTTGTGCGATGGGTTTACCATTAGAATCTTCAAAAGTTAAGGAAAAATTGGGATAAGGTTGTGAAAAAATCGCTTTGTTTACAAAAGTCACTTCAAATTGAATCACGTTAGTTAACGTTGGATGAACACTAGCAATATGTTCCTGTATATAAAAGCTTTCTACATCCCGAGTTACTGGTAGAGTACATAAAAATACATGGCAAAATCGATCTAATACTGGTCGGATTTGTGGGTGTTGTAGGATCTTATCCGGTTGCCAAAACCAAAAAATTTGGGCAGCCAGCATGGTAGCCAACAGAAGTGTTATCATTCCCCAAAACAAAAAGGCATTCCAACTGTTACGATGTGGTTTATAGATATCTTCTTGTAATAATGCCGGCAGATTATAATCTAGGCTTAGACTGGGTTCGTCTTCATCAATATTGAATTGTTCTGGAACACCTAGTTGTGTCGGTAACTGTTTCAGTAAATGACGAGTGGCATTAAAAGCACGTTGACAATGGCTACAACGAACATGCCCTTGGGCAATGTTTAAATGTGCCGAAGTGATTCGAAAAATAGTTTGACAGTGAGGACATTGCGTATGCATAAAATGAATCTATTTTGAATTTTGATAGAATATGTCAAAGTTTGGTAGCTACAATACGCATCCAATTGTCACGTTCCGTTACGTCAATGAGAGTAAAATGGGGTGTATAAGCGGCTATGACTGCTTGAGTTTGTTCTTTGAGAATGCCAGACAAGACGATTGGAGCAGTCGGTTTTAAATAATCGGCTAAAGTGGGTACTAACTCGATTAAAGGAGTAGCTAAAATATTAGCAATTAAACCATCCACTTTGAGGTGAGGTAATTGCGTGGGTAAAGTCACATTAATTTGCAAAGTGACTTGGTTTTTTCAGCGTTGGCTTGAGTCGCATATAAAGCTTGCGGATCAATATCAACTGCCCAAACCTGAGTCGCACCTAATTTAGCAGCAGTAATCGCTAAAATGCCTGAACCACAACCATAATCAATTAATACTTTGTTTGACCAATCACCTTGCTGCTCCAACCATTCTAAGCATAAAGCAGTTGTTGCATGAGTACCAGTTCCAAAGGCTAATCCGGGATCAAGGAATATATTAACGGCTTGTGGTTGCGGTGGAGGAGTCCAACTTGGACAAATCCACACTCGATGCCCAAATTGCATTGGATGAAAATCACTCATACTCCGTTGGGTCCATTCTTGGTCTTCTAAACGCTGGCATTGAATGGACGGTAATGGTAAAGGCGCCAATACATTTTGTAACTGAACGGGGAGTGTTAAGCCATCAATTTTATCTTCATCAAATAATCCGACTATCTGGGTGCGCTTCCATAATGGCGTTGTATTTAAGGGAGGTTCATACAAAGCTTGGTCAGCTCCATCTTGCAAAGTGACGCAAATAGCACCCATTGCAACAAGTCCGTCAGAAATTTCCTCAACGTATTGTGCTTCGGTATCTAAGATAACTTGTAACCATGGCATTGACAAAAAGTATTTATAGCATTGGTTTGGAAAATAAAATTTAACATTTAGAATGCAATAGATTAATTCAGCTCACTAACCCTTATTCGGGTTGAAGTTATTATGACATTTTTAAATGCTTTAAGCCACTGTGTTTTTAACCCAATGTGATTGAGTTATCCTTTAACAACGACTCAAAAAATTTATTTATCTATTCTTTCTATTATTACCGATTCTTAACTTTATTCAACTATCCAACCTCATACCTTGATGATAGAATTTTTAATGTGCCAATTTTATTATATTTATAAGTTTATTAGCGTTGTTGAATTAAAACTAAGCTTGTTTACTAAGTCAATTAGCTAAAAATCAAACCTCATTTCTAAACGAGGATTATTATTTAATATTTTGGTTAACTGCAACAGGTTTAAAATAAACCGACCATACTAAGGAGAATTACCATGTTCAGTCACCTATTTAAAATAATTTTTTTTCTCTCTTTATCCTGGTTGGGATATGTTGAGGCTCAAGAAGTTACCAAAAATAAGGTCGATGAGATTAGGCAAATTGACGATGAAACTTTGTTAGAATCAGAACAATTAGCTAACGAGAAGCCCTATGTTATTAGAGACCTACGAACATTACCTCAAGATGCGACCGTTTACCTTAACCCAACTTGTTCATCTCAAGCACTAATCGAACCAGAAAATCATCGTGCACTTAATGCTGAATTTGATAAAAAATTTTTCTCTCCTTGGCAACAACAAAAACCCAGCATTCTTAAAGCTGAATATTTATGGCATTTTGGTAGCTATATCAATAACCTTGGTTTTGGTGAAAATCAGAAACCTCATTCACCAGAATGGCTCAAGCAATTAACTGATTTAGCGCATTTGGAAAATTATCCTAATGCTAATCGCCAAGCGATCACAATTACTAATACTTATTTGAGATTATTACCCACAGCTAAGCCACACTTTAACACCGAAAATGGTTATCCATTTGATACTTTACAAAACTCAGCGATTTGGGCTAATACACCGCTATTTATTGCCCACATTTCTAAAGATCAGTCTTGGGTGTTAGTCGAATCACCTTTTGTGGAAGGTTGGGTTCCAATGGAAGATATTGCTTTTGTTGATGAAGCTTTTATCGCAAAGTGGTTAACTCATAAATATGTCACCATGACTCAAGATCAAATTCCGCTTTATGGCGAAAACCAACTCTTTAGATTCAAAACTCATATTGGTGCTTTATTTCCCTATTTAGGTGAAAATGCAACGCATTATGATATATTAATTGCAACGGTTGATCATAAAACCCGCCAAGCCATCCTAGAAAAAACTCAGCTGTCAAAAACAGTCTCTGCATTAAAACCCATTACCGTGTTACCAACTAATTTAGCTAAGATGATCAATAAATTATTAACTCAACCTTATGGTTGGGGTGGTCTTTATGAGGATCGAGATTGTTCATCAACATTACATGACCTATTTACACCCTTTGGTTTGTGGTTACCCAGAAATTCTGCTACCCAATCGAGGATAGGGGAACTCATTTCTTTGGAAAATTTAACCCCGGCAGCAAAAGAACAAAAAATAATTAAGGAAGCTATTCCTTATCTAACGCTACTCTGGAAACCTGGACATATCATGCTGTATTTAGGTACCTATCAGGATAAAGCGATTATGTTTCACAACTTCTGGAGTATTAAGACTAAAAATGAAAGGGGGGAGCGAGAACGAACTATAGTTGGACAAGCTAGTATTACCAGTTTACAACCTGGTATTGAACTTAAAAATATCGATACTGAGAGAGGTAACTACCTCAATAATCTAAAAACCATGAATATTTTTATTCCCACAGATAAACTCCAACAATGTGAAAAATAGCCTAATTAATTGCTCTTAATAGGATTATAATTTTGCAGCTTATCGAAGCCGTGAATGCTGCCATAATGTTTTTGATAACGGTAGTCTTTCTTACCATAATGGCTATCATTGTTCAATATGGGCAACTTGAATCTGGTTTAGAACGATTGCTGTATGCACCACAATTATTGATGCTGCTTTTTATCTGTTGGCCTATTTTTGCTATAGAAAGAATTATTTATTTATTTTTCTGTCAACACCGTTGGAAAAGTTATGTAGGATTAGTTTTTATTATTTTATTACCGCCCATCCGGTTAGCAACCCGACGTTGTAATCACGCCAATATGATTTGGTTATTTGGTTGGCGATTAACGGATTCTGCTTGCTATACAGAACTTGAAAAACAGTTTTTATTATCCATTCTATTCCTTTCATTATTTATGAGTCCATTCTGGGTAACCGAACTCATTGCTCCTGATAAACTCAATAATCATGAATTACTCTATCATTTAGTCAATTTGGGAAATGCTTTGATATGGGAATTATTTGTTATTGAATTTATTATTATGTTCTCTATAGCGGAGAAAAAGCTATTTTATTTAAAAAAACATTGGTTAGAATTATTGGTCATTATCCTACCAATGCTAGCTTTGGCTAGTATTTTAGTCAGTCGCTATGCCCTATTGCGACAATTTAAATTCATCAAGCCAGAAAACTTATTAAAAATTGCCAGAATAAGAAGAATATTAAATATTTACCGAACGCGTTCGGTATTTAATCGAATTCTGAGAATACTTATTGTGGTAGATATCTTTAAACAGTTTTACCAATATCGCAATCCTCAAAAGTATTTAGCCTTGTTGCAAGAACAGTTAGCCCAAAAAGAACAAGAAGTCATTAAAATAAAGCAGCGCATTCAAGAAACCAAACAATTAATTAACAAAATGGGTCATGAATAATTCGTTATGACAACTAACCAGTTTGAAAGTAATGCTTGGCAAGATAGTGAAAAAATTATCATTCCGGATGATCCGCTTTTACAATGCCTAGTCATTCTCACTAAATTATTGAGTAAACCGGTTTCAGCCGAAGCCCTGAAAGCCGGATTACCTTTAGTCAATAACCGCTTTACCCCGGAATTATTTATCCGTGCGGCTGAGCGTGTTCACTTATCTGCCCGATTAATCAAACGATCTCTTACTCAACTGAATCCATTGGTGTTGCCCGCTGTTTTATTACTTAAAGATCAACAAGCTTGCATCCTAGTTAAATACCTCGATAAGAAAAAGAAACAAGCTCAAATTATTCTCCCCATGACTGGCGAAGGAATGCTTACCATTACTAGAAAAGATCTGCAAGCAAACTATAGTGGTTATGCCCTATTTGCCCGTCCAATTTACACGTTTGATCAACGCACTGCTGAGGACATTATCCCGCATTCACGCAGTTGGTTTTGGGGTACTTTACTTAAATCCTGGTCAATTTATAGCGAAGTCATTATCGCTTCTTTGCTCATCAATTTATTTGCTTTAGCATCCCCCTTATTTGTTATGAACGTTTATGATCGTGTCGTTCCTAATCGAGCCATAGAAACGCTATGGGTATTAGCCATTGGGGTAGGAATTGTGTTTAGCTTTGATTTTATTATGCGAATCCTTCGAGGTTATTTTATTGATATGGCAGGTAAAAAATCAGATGTCTTACTCGCCAGCATCATCTATGAACAAATCTTGGGGACCCAACGTGCAGCTCATCCACGTTCTATCGGTGCTTTTGCCAATCATTTACATGAATTTGAAACTTTTCGGGAATTTTTTACCTCAGCGACTTTAACCACCTTGGTTGATTTGCCCTTCGCCTTACTCTTTATTACAGTTATTTGGACTTTAAATCCTGAATTAGCCATGATTCCGCTATACAGCATGGCTATTGTCATGGGATTAAGCTTATTAGTGCAATTGCCGTTACGCTATGTCGTTCGCCAAACTTTTCGCGCCAGTGCCCAAAAACATGCCCTACTAATTGAAACCTTAAGCGGAATAGAAACGCTCAAAGCTAGGGGTGCCGAAGGAGAAATGCAACGTAAATGGGAACTGCTAATTGGGCAAATTGCGCAATCTAGTCTTAAGTCACGGTTTTTATCGGCACTAGCAGTGAATTTTTCAGTGTTCGTTCAACAAATGACTACGATTGTGGTGGTTGTCACTGGAGTCTATCTCATTGCTGATGGTAAACTAACTACCGGGGCGCTCATTGCTAGCACTATTTTGGCCGGACGCGCCTTGGCACCTTTAGCGCCCATAGCCAACCTACTCACCCGTTATCACCAATCGTTAGCGGCATTGCGCGTATTAAATCACATCATGTCGATGCCACTCGAACGTCCGTTAGGCAAACCCTTTTTACATCGTCCACAATTACGCGGTGATATTGAGTTCAAACAAGTTGATTTTAACTATCCGCAACAACCGGTAGCCGCTCTCACTAAAATGTCATTTAAAATCAATGCCGGTCAAAAAATTGGTATTATCGGCCGAATTGGTTCTGGAAAAAGCACCCTGGCCAAATTAATTTTAGGACTTTATCAGCCCACTGGGGGCAGTATTCTGCTAGATGGTGTCGACAGTCGCCAATTGGATCCGGCCGAATTACGACGCAATATCGGTTATATTCCACAAGATCTTGAATTATTTTATGGCACAGTTAAAGATAATATTGTCATTGGCGCCAGTTATGTGGAAGACAGTATGGTACTCCAAGCGGCTCAATTAGCTGGTGTTGATGAATTCACTAATCGTCATCCTCTAGGATTTGATATGCTGATAGGTGAACGGGGTGAAGGTTTATCGGGTGGACAAAGACAAGCGATAGTGTTAGCCAGAGCATTATTGCTCAATCCACCGATTTTATTACTGGATGAACCAACTAATGCGATGGACAATCGCGCTGAAGAACTGTTAAAAACACGATTACAAGCCCATTTAGAGGATAAAACCCTGCTGTTGGTAACGCACCGTATGTCGTTATTATCATTAGTTAATCACTTAATGGTGGTAGATGGCGGACAAATTGTGGCTTTTGGTCTTAAAGAACAAGTCATTCAGGCTTTAACCAACGGACAAGTCAAGATGTCTAATAATTAGTAGAGATTCTGTTACGGTGAGTTCTCTCCTTCCCACGCTCTAGTGATGTGCTAGCTACGCAAGCTGTGTAACCTCAGTGAATTAATTATCGGTACTGATAAAATATCCATACCCCGGCTATAACCAACACCACTACCACAGGGTATCCTATCTTTCCGGCCCATTCAATACGATTGATTAACAATTTACTTCGATTAGTTGTTTTCTCAATCCGTTCGATTTCTTCTTTTGAAAATTCGTCTTTTGAAAATTCGTCGTCTTTCCGCAATTCATCAAGCTTATCTTTCATTGTTTTCACTTTTAATTCTTCTTTATCAATAATGAGAGAAGTAATCACACCAAATATGCCCAGTAAATAGACAATGTAAAAAACATATTCAATCAAAACAGTGTATTCCACTGCACTCAATGCAGAAGAAGCTAGTTTTAAATGAAACAGCGAAGTGGAGATGATTAGATTCATGCTCAGTGCCATTTTAATAGCAAACACATAGGTGAAATAAACGGCATATCCTAACCCTAATACAAACAGCGTTGGCAATAACGTTTTTAACAGAAAGCCCAATACATGTCGTTCAATTTCGATTTCCACGTTGAATTGCGAGTACTCCAGTCGTTTTTTTAAGTTAAACTGTTTCGGATTCCCCAAGGTAGAATCGTTTTTCTGGGTATCTTGAAAAAATGAAATGCCCTTATCAACTACTTTCCAACCCGGAAAAACCTCATGTATTTTAGTTTTAGTTTCATCTAACGTCATACCGTCTCTATCGACAACATAAATCAGTTTATCAGTTGTCAAGTGATTGTGGCGAAATCGGATAGGTAAAATTTGTTGATCCAAAGGATAATCATGAAGATCAAAGTCGATTTTGAACTGCGTTTTGAATCGATAAGCGTTTATAATGACTTTATCAAGTTTAGAACCTTTTTCAGGTAAATATTCTTCCGGTTTTAAAGGACTGCCTTTTTTATATCATTATCTTTGGGATCAAAAATATTGATAAAATCAATATAATCAAAATGTTGTTGCGTTTTATTGGGTTGCAGAAAACGAAACCAAACATAAAAATCAGCTTTATAAGTAGATTGGTTAAGGTCAAGTTCACTAATATCATTAAAATCTATTCCAGTATAAACAACTTGGGCTTTCTGCATGAACTTATCATTTACTTGGATAATGTTATTATTCAAAATATTTCGCAAGAGGTTGTTGGCTTCTGGCATAGCAGTCAAAGGTTGGTATTGATACCAAGCGGTGACCGGTTTACCTTTATTATAAATCCCGATGGGAATAGATTTAATCGCATCACCATTGCTGTCAAAATAAAGAGAACCCGTGACACCTTCTACCGCATTTTCTAATCGAGATAACTGGCGTAAGTGATTCCTCACTTGTTTACGTTGATCTTCAAGATGAGTTGCTACTTCGGTTCCTTCTTGGGGTGCTAACATTTGCTTAATCGCCTCAACAGCAACCATCGTGGCATCATAATATAAAGCTGGGGTTACGACAGAAATACCTATATCTGTCTCTCTGTCTTTCTCCATTTGGTATTTCTTTTTATATTGTTGGTAAAAATATTGAGCTTGCCTACCGGCAATATCCAGCAGAAAAGGGGAGGCGACATAGATACCATCGGTATAATAACCTGGGAACGCTTTTTCTTGTGGATAGCGATTTAATATTTTTCTAAAACCACTACTCGATAATGCATCTGTGCTAATAATGGGTAATTTATAGGGTAAACGCCTTAATTCCCTGATAACTTTTATTGCTTCAGTGGGATGGGTAGCTAGAAACAGAATACCCTCTTTTTCATCAAACGTTTTTAATGTCTCAATCATCTGGTTAAGATTGTTTTTAAAACTGTTATCTTGCTCTTGGTCAAAGCCCCATTTGTGCTCATTTTGGATCTTTAACCCAATTTTAGAAGCGGTATTACTAAATGATTTTTTAAGTCCACGGCCATAAGAGTCATTATCATAAAATATATAGGATGCTTTATAACCCAGTATTTTATGTGCATAGTTAGCTATCACTGCCGCTTGATCACTATCTTTAAAAGTCACCCGAAAATACCACGGGTTATCTTTAGTGATATCATCGGCTGTTGCCGTGCTGGTAATTACCGGAATACCCTTACTCTTATAAACTTCGGCTGCTTCTAATGAGGGTTCACTGCTATAGTGACCGATGACAGCTAGGGCGGGGCTGATACTTATTTGGTTGGCCACTTCTTTCGCGCATTTTCTTGGTGCTGGATCGTTCGGTGGTACCCTATCGCATCTTCTGCCACCGTCATCAAACTGGAGTCGTTTAACCTGCTTGCCATAAATACCGCCTGCTTGATTGATTTTCTCAAGATAAAGATCAACGCCTTGAAGCATGGTTTTGCCGTAAAATGCATTATCTCCAGTTAAAGGTCCAGCGACAGCAATATAAATTGTATCCTTATTAAAAAAGCGGTATCCTATTATTAAAATAACTCCTATCGCCACTAGGAAAATCAGCCCATATATTATTTTCATAATTATTTACCTATCTATCGATTTTTCCAACGCCCAATCACGAATATGTTGACCCCCTATTGGCATGTTATACCAACCGACAATGTATGGTTTCACTAATATGTTGGCGTAATTAAAATAAAGGGGAATAACGGCTATTTCTTCTTGTATCAGGATTTGTTCTGCTTGACGGTATTTCTTTTGCCGTTCGTTGGGATCATCCATTTGGTACGCTTCATCTAATATTTTATCGAATAACACACTTTTGTCCCCACTTAACCAATTTAAACCTTGTTGAGAATGGAAAAGACCTAACCAATTGTAGGGATCAAAATAATCAGAACAAAGATTAAACCAAAATAGATGTGGTGTTGTTTCTGGCTGGAGAGGGATGATTTGCTCATCGTAAATACTTGCATCGATTGCCTTTACCTGAAAGTCGATACCTTTTAAGTAATAGGTGAGTAATGTTTGAACGCCACGAGTGATCTTACTGATATCATCATTACGATCATATGCTAAAACAATTGGGGGTATTTTTTGGTGTAGATGAGCTTTTTTATATTCTTTCAGCTTTGTATTAGCTTGTTCTAGCGCAAATGAAATGCCTACATTTACTTTGGGATCAATCGAATCGATACTGCTAGGATGAACTAATGTTTTTGCCGGATTATTTTCCTGAATAATCGTATCAATTAACAGTTGTTTATCAATAGCAGCAGCCAACGCCTCACGAATTAATCGGTTGTTTGTGGGTGGTCGTTGTGTGTTAATACCATACCATGCCGTACACGCTTGAGGGCCTTTTTTCAGATCAACGGCCAAGAGTGGATCGGTTTTAATATGGTAAATTTCTGCCATGGGTAATTCAAGATACGAACCGCCTAAAATATCCAGGGCATTATTTTTATACAGAGTTAAGCCTAACTCCGTTTCTGGAATGATGTAGTAATGTACTTTTAGAATGTTAACGTGGTTAGCATCATAGTAATGAGGATTTTTTTCCAAGATAATGTCATTTCCTTTTTGCCACTCAGCTAGCACATAAGAACTATTCGTTTGAATATTATCTAATTCGGTCCATTGGTTTTTGTATTTCTCAATAACATGACGAGGCAAAGGACGATAAGCCGCTACACTCACTAAACTAGGAAAATTGGTATAGGCTTGTTCAAGGATAAACTCAACCTTATAATCATCAATGGCGTGAACACCTAAAGACAATATGCCATTTTCACTAGAAATATTTCCCGTTTTAAGAAAATTTTCTGTTTGTATTTGATTTTGTTTGAGGTATTCAAGTATAGTGATAGCGTTGTTGATATATCCTAACGGTGCATCTTGATTAACTAACAAGTTACGTCGAATAGCCCAAACAATATCGTGAGCTGTTACGGGTTCTTCTGAACGCCAAGAGATACACTTTTCTTTTTCCTTATTTTCACATTTAACCCAGGAAACATCGTGGCGAAGATTGAAGGTATAAACTGTATTATTTTCAGTTGATTGCCAATCAGTCGCTAATTCTCCTACCACGTGATAAGAACCGTCTGCCTGCCTTTGAAAGTCCGTTAATCCAAGAAACAATTGTTCAACTATCTCAGCTTGGCTCGTATCACGCGCTAAGCCCGGATCAATATCACCAAAGGCTTGACTTAAAGCTAGTCTTAAACAGGGTTTGCGGTTTTGAAGTGTTTGGTAATCACCATCACAATCTTGGTCAACCGCAGTTGGTAATAATTCATTTGAATCCATTTCGGGATTATGAATTTGCTTGTTACAACCCGTTATGATTGTGGCTGAAAACCATAAAATGATTAACATCATCTGAAAAATTTTTTCATAACTTCTCATTTTTCGTTTTATTAAAATTTTATGACCCCTTGCCGGTGGTGTTAAGCCAAGTAGAAGAGAATCACTACTTATCTAGCACTACCCCCTTGCCAATTAATAACAAGGTAGGAAAAATTCTTTATAGTTACCCTATTGGTAGTATTTTAATTTTTTGGAATAACCTCAAAATAACTGCTCTGGAATCATGCTACTTTTTTTCACTGCTTGAAACTTCTGAAGAGCTAATCTCTTAAGCTGTCCTTCTGTCATAAAGGCAACTGTTGGTACTGAAGGTTTGGTTGGCTTGCTACCAAACGAGGCTGGCTAGTGTCTGTGTGCTAGGCTTCACTTCAAGCCAAGCTTGACCAACAAGCATTACCAAATTCCAACTGGTTATTGGTAACGAGCAAGATGATCTCAACCTAACGATAAGCATTGCTTCTATGAACAATCTGCAAAATATTAATTGCTTGTTCTTCAACAAGAATCTCATAAATTATCCGCCAATCACCAATTCGGTAACGGTAAAGACCACTTAAAGTACCCGTAAGTGCTTTGATATTAGGATGAGTGAAAGGATTTTCGCGCAAGTACTCAAAACAACGATTAAATCGTTTTACCATCAATCTGTCAGCTTGGCGATAGACTTGTGCGGCATCTTTATCAAATCTGAGTTCATACCTCACGTTTTAAATCTTGATAACGGATGAATTCTCCAGCTTTGACACGTTGTTTGGATTGTTCAATCGCTTCAAGCAAATTGGGTATGGCTAACAATTCCTCGGTAGCCTCTTCTTCAATAGCAACTTCTTCAAGGTAAGCCATGAGTGCTTCCCAAGTATGCCAATCAATTTGAACGGCTTGCGTGTGACCTTGTGCATCCGTCACGAATTGGACATTCTGCAATAATGTTGAGAAATTCATAATGTAATATTCTCAATAAAGCAATGACTAACATCTAATTGAAAAAAATTTTCATAACTCATCTTCTTTTAGAATAATCTTAAAACAACTGCTTAGGAATCACACTATTTTTTTCATTATTTTAAGCCTATGGGTAGCTGATTTCTTGGGTTGGCATTCTGTCATAAGGGCAATAGTTGATATCGAAGGTTTGGTTGTTGTCGTCTCTTGGTTTTTCATAGCAGTTGCGACTCTTAGAGTCGATGGTTTTAGCAATAAGGGCTATTTGGGAGCAAGTCGTTCGGTGCATTGGTAACACCTTCGCTGGGTACCATCACCAAACTACTCAAGTTTTCAGCAAGCTTAGCACCGCAAGGCGTTTGAAGTTGGTTACTTGCATCAAACTCAGTAGATAGAGCTAATAAATTTTCGGTTAAACGAGTATCTGCATAGTTAATATTAACCTCGCCATCTATTCCGCCACCAGAGGATTTAGCATTGATGAACTCTTCTAAATTACCTTGCGAAAAATTGTAAAGGCCGGTAAGACTAATATTGATTTTACCACCATCGCCCTGTTGAGATAGAGAAAGTATTTTGCCGCTGTCTAGGACGATGAATTCAGGATTTAGTTTTATATTACCACCATTACCTTTTTCTTTGACGTTGGTGGTTATATAGCTGTCTTTTAGATAGAGATAACCGGGAGAAGTAAGATTAATGTTACCACCAGCACTTGCTTGGGCATTTGCTGAGATTGCTGCTTGATTTGTTAAGGATAATTGCCCTACGGTTAATTTAATATTTCCAGCATTGCCAACAAGTTGACTATTTTTAATATTACCATCCATGATTAGATTATCACCAATTAGTAGACTATCAACTGATAGATTCATATAACCATCTTTAACAAGCTGAAGGATACCTATACTGTTCGCAGAAATATTGCTATCATTATGAAGAATGATGTTATCAGCTTGTATATTAATACTACCACCTTCACCGGTACCATTGTTGTCAATATTTATACTGCTCTTTAGAAAACCCTTTTCACGTAAAAGTGGACCAATACCACCTTGGTTAATATCTATGCTATTTGCAGAAATAGTACCTTTATCACCTAAAACGAGTCTGTCAGTTTCTATATTAATATTACCACCTTTACCGCTAGAAAAAGTATTACTAGTTATACTGCTTGAATAAATTTGATTACGGCCTTCAATGATAATTTTTTCTTTGGCACTAACATTAGTTTCACCACCATTTCCAGTTCCTATAAACAATTTTTCACCAATGAAAGCACCATTGCCATTTGTTAAGGTACCACCACCTTTTAAAGATAAATTATTTACCGTAATCTTCATATTACCAGCCTTACCCGAACCCATAGTTGCTGTACCAATGCTAGCGCCATTTACAACTAAATTATTCGCTGTGATTTCAATTGTACCCCCATTACCTCCTCCAAACGTCACACTTCCAAAACCACTTTGTACATTTTCAAAAATATTATTATTATTATAACCACCTACAAACCCCTGCCTAGAACCGGAAAGCTCCAGTGTATCAGTGACTTCAATATTAATATTACCACCTTGACCATCAGATTTAAGAGTAGAGGTACTAATTGCACTCCCATTAAGTAGATCAATATGGTTTGCTTTAATTAAAATTTCGCCACCCCCTCCTTCACCCAAAGTTTGGGAAAGTATATTCGCACTGGTTAGTTTCAATTGTCCGGTCTCAATAAAAATAGAGCCACCCTTCCCACTACCAGAAGAAGTATTTGCTTGAATTGAAGTTTCTATCTTAATGTCTTCCTGTTTTCTAAAAATACGTTGATCAATAAGTTCAAGTTGTTCCGATGCATTAATAGTAATTGTTCCTCCGGTACCAATACCATTATTGTCACTTGATATATAGCTTTCATCTAGAGTAATTTTAGGAGCATCAAGGTCAATTTGGCCGGCATTTCCTTCGCCATTTGCATTACCATCAATATAAGCATTATTAAAATTAATACTATCAGCAGCTTTAAGCTTAATATTCCCTCCTTGACCTTTCCCCTTGGTACTTGAATCAATATAAGCATCTTCTTTGAATGAGATTTTTTGAGCATCTATTGAAAAACTACCGGCATTACTTCCTTCATTTAATGTACTAATATAAACTCGTGTGGGATAGTTACTACTATTTTTTTGCCTGCAAATGTGACGCTTTCTGAAGCTTTTAGTTCAACTATTCCACCTTTACCTTGGCCTTCACCGAATAAATATAGCTACCATCTAAAAATGAAATATTTTTTGCGTCGATTGAAATTTCACCGGCATCACCGGCATTTTCTTTTTTACTATAAGTAGATGAAGCAATATAACTACCATCCCATGAATTTCTCTTTTTCTCCCATCTTTTTCCATCACCACTAACTGAGAATGTTTCATCGGCTTTAATGGTTAAACTACCTCCCCTGCTAGATGTATCAGTACTAGTAGTAATCCCACCACCATCTTTAATGACAATGTTTTTAGCTTTTAAATAAATATCTCCAGCATCACCTAAATTCTCATCAGTCTGTTCAGGTGAACCAATTAAAGATGCTAATCCACTAACAATAGAACTTTCTTGAGTATGTTCAGCATTTTCACCAGTAATAATAATAGAATCGGTAGCCCATACATTAATATCAGAACCTTTCCCTATACCTTCTGTAAAACTATTAATAATAGCACCTTTAAGCAGTGAAACTTTATCTGCTCTTAGACTAATCTTGCCACCATCTTGACTACCCCGAGTTTTAGCCTTAAGTGCACTGTCATCAACCACAAATTGTCCGCCACGAATAAAAATACTGCCACCACCTTCACCAGTAGTTTGCAGCAATGATTTTTCTTTGATAGATATATCAGCCAATTGGCTAAATGATGACATGTCTATAAAATCCCCACCTAACTTAACTTCACCTTGGG
This sequence comes from Thioploca sp., assembly GCA_012032555.1. Lineage (GTDB taxonomy): Bacteria > Pseudomonadota > Gammaproteobacteria > Beggiatoales > Beggiatoaceae > Thioploca. The sequence continues at coordinate 44,665 of JAAUSR010000004.1, read as the reverse complement.
AGGCAACAGCGGCTAAGTTAATTCGACCGTAAGGCGCAGAAATACTAGGTAAATTGTTAATTTCATTTGATTCATTGCCTTTATCATCAATCGTTACCGTTTTAAAAAAAGTACCCATCCCTATTTCAATCTCACCACCAATTAATGACAACGTTTTCCTATCTAGCACTCTCAACCCGATTTTATCATTAGTTTCGGCAATTTCTCCTAACCCTTCTACTGAAAGAGGCGCAACCTTGCTATTCAGAAAACCAAATGCCTCTACTGGTGCAGCCGTTAAAAGACTTTCACTCGGTTGGCGAGCATCAAAGCGCCCTTCTTCACCTAAACGCACATAATGGGCAGTACTCGCATGAAAACTCCCTTGAACCTCCAATCGGGCATTGGGGCCAAACATAATGCCATACGGATTAAGAAAATACATGTCCGCATTAGGAATGGTAGAATGGATTAACCCATCAATATTTGATGGATTCCCGCCGGTAACACGACTGATAATATTGGTGATGCTATTAGGCCCTAAAAAAGTTGCACTTTCGGGTTTATTGAGGTTAAAGTCATGAAAACTGTGAAATAAATTACTACCCACTTGTTGCCCTAAGTCAGCTTCAATGGAATAATCAGGACCTTGTAGTACACCACTGTGTCCGAGTGTGCCATCTAGGGTAATTTCAGCTTTTAAATTTAAGCTATTGATTAACAAAATCATTATGAATAGCGATTGAAATTTCATCCGGTTTAACTCTTGATATGGCCCCTGTTATTATTATAGTCCCTTTTAGAATCATGATGTTGTTCGTCACAATCCATGATGACCGCTAAGGTAACTAGCATCCCCTTAAAATAACTCCTCCTCTCTTATTTATAACCAATTACCGATTAATAAAAAAGGTGCCCAATAAGAAGGATGCCAATAACGTTTGATCTTGAGCAGCTTTTTTTGAGTTTCTTGTAAAGCTTTGGCTTTAGATATACCGGGTTTCAACAGTTGCTGATAAAACTCACTCATCGCAATCGAAGTCGCCTCGTCGTCAACAAACCATAAGGTCGCTATTGCACTTCTGGCACCGGCTTGAATAGCAACCCCAGCTAAACCCAGCGCAGCCCGATCATCACCGACTGCCGTTTTACAAGCACTTAAAGTTAATAAATCCAGTGGGGTATCACTCCGAAAACGCCCTAAACCAATCGCTTCTTGTAACTCATTTATTTTAATCTTTTCATGGTAAGAGAGTAAATAGGTTTTTGCGGATCGGCGTTAAATTCACCATGAGTAGCAACATGAATAACCGAGTATTGATTTTGTTTCAAAGCAGCCACCAAATGAGCACGTGAAAAATCTTCATTGAATAATCGTTCTTTAACAAAGAGGTTATTGGTTATACAAGCAATATGATCGAGTTCCTTGTCAACATTTGGTAAGGGAGAATGTTCCAGTCTAGCAGCTGATAAACCCACTAACAACATTTTTTTGTCTTGCCAATGCGGACTACGCGGTGCAACTAGGGTTAAGCCTGGCGTGGTAGCTATGGCATATTTTTCAATTAGAAACTGTTGACCATCATGTAAACTGGCAAAAGGAATCATACGCAGATTACCATCTGGCACAATCACTAAAGTATCAATCGTTTGCAATTGACCTTTATCTTCAAGCGGTTTAATTAACCAATTATAAAGTTGTTGGGCTGGAAATAAAAAATGATTATTGGGTCGGGTTTGGAGTTGTAAGCGTAAGTCCCAAGCGGTATTTTTGATTCTATCTTGGACCGTTTCTTCAGCAATTCCTTCGGGAACGACTATTGATTGAAAAATATGCCCTTGAATACTAACCAGTAAAACTAATCGGTTTGCTAAAGAAATGGGATAAAGGATGGCAGTGTGTTGTAATTCTTGTTGTAATTTTTTATCTAACTCATCATAATCGAGTATCGAATGGGTTTCTGCCCGTAGCGCCACCACGCAATCATCTTGCAAATAATCTTGGAGCTCGGTGATTTTGACAGATTCAATCGTGGTCATGGCTTCTTTTAGCAAGCGTTGCTGCTCTTGAACATTAGCCGTTTTTTCTGCTTTTTGGAGTAATACATCAGCTAGTCCATAGTGAATGGGTCTAACCACTTCCTCAAATAATCCGACCGGGAGACGATAACCATTATCTAAAGATTGTTGAATCGGGGTTAAATTTTGAGAAGCTAAACGGTATGCCGCTATAATCTGATCCAAATCATGGTCTAAAGCTTGGAGAATTCGCCCTTGTTGCCAATACCAACGATATAACGTGTGAGAATAATGACCGGCCAAAGGAATATCTTCTTTGTTCTGATCTGAATCAGTATGAGAGATTGAATGTTGATTATCAAAGAAAAGCGCTTGTTTAGTTAAGCTCAACGCTTCGGTATAACGTTGTTCCCTTTCATATAATTGCCCTAAATAGCCATAAGCCATAGACAAGGTCTGCGTGTTGGATAACGTTTGCGCAATATGGGCACTGTTTTGAAACGCTGAATAAGCTTGGTAGACAATATGTTGCTGTTCTGATTTATTCAAACCGGTTTCTTTTACAACGGTTTCAAATTGCTGTTGTTCTTCTTGACTGAGATTGTCTTTATCTGTTAACAATTGTTTCGCATTCTGTCGTTCTGTTGCTAAAAATTCATTGGTTTGTAACAGATCTAAAGCCAATAGCCCAAAAGAAAGCCAAAAGTTAGCTTTATCATTACTGTCAGGTTGTTTCTCAATGAGCTGCTGGAGGATTGCCATAGCATTTAATATTTCACTCCAAGGTACCATACTGGCTAGTTTTACTTTTAATTCATTCAAAAAAGGGGTAATAGCCAAGGTATCATCATTTGCTTTCTCGGCAGCTTGGCGGCTACTCTGATAGGCTGCAATGGCTTCAAAATACTTTTGCCAGGCACTTTCAATATTTTCTTGATTTTCTAACCGTTTTCCCAAGACCATCAACACATTACCTTTACTGTTGAAAGCATTCGCTAATAGGGTGGGTAAATTGGCTGGTTGAGCCGCTGAAACGCTAGCCTCTGCTAGCCAAAGTGCTTGTTCTAAATAGTTGGGTATATTTTCTGAATGAGTGGCATGCTTATTCAAAGATTGCCATAGTTCAATTTGATTAAGTTGTGGTTGCCAGTTTGCTAATCGTTCCCCCAGCAATAACCACGCATCACTGGCTTGACTATAAACCAGCGCACGACGTTTAGCTGATTTAATTTGATCGACCAATGACAATGCTTGAACCAGTGTCGCCAACATCTTGGTATGCATTTCACTTTTAAGATAAGCCGGTGCTAACCGAGTTAACAGGTCAAGACATTGTTCTCCATACTTGGTACAATCAAGAGATGTTAGACTTTTTTCCCATATGGTTATCGCTGGTTGGGTCTGCCCTTGTTGAAAAAAAGTATCGCCTTGTAGAATCGGTTCTACAAAACTATCTGCTTCTGCTCCACTCGCCGGTAAAGCCAGCATTAAGAAGAAAATTATTATTGAATGCCAAATTATCCCTTTACTCATAAAATAATCTCATTATTATTAAAATGGATGATGGGTGTCACTCCTAAGTAATGTTATAAGATATATTGTTTTTAACAAAAAGGAAATTTCCAAGTGTTGCAGGTGCAAGATTTTGTCAAAGCTCGACTTTATCAGGATGAAAATAGTGTTATCCAAGATGCGCTGCGTCATTTATTACGGGCCCGTCCAGAACTTCGTATTCAACTGGCTATTTATCGCTTTCAAACTGAAAATCTTTCTTTAGCTAAAGCGGCTCATCTAGCCGGTGTAAGTTGGGCACAAATGCAAGATATTTTAATTGAACAAGATATTTCACCACAATTAGGTGTAGAAACGCTTGATGAAGTTAAAGCAGATATTACAGCGTTACGTCAAGCATTAACCAGTTCACCATGAATGTGATTGCTAATACAACGGTTATCTCTAATTTTGCTCGTATTGAACAATTGGATCTTCTTCGCCAACTTCACTCAACCTTATATATTTCTACAGCAGTTTATGAAGAAATCCAAACTGGTTTGGAAGAAGGTTATGAGTTCTATGCTTCTATTGATGAGCAAATCTATCCACTTGAAACGGGTTGGATACAATTAACCAGCATGCGAGATGATCAAGAGTTTCGGCTTTTTCATGAGTTACCCAACCGATTACATTCAGGTGAAGCGTCTTCATTAGCTATAGCTTATCATCGCCAGTGGCATTTTATGACTGATGATCGTGCCGCACGTACTCAAGCCAAGCAATTGGGAATCAGTCTCTCCGGTTCATTAGGTTGTTTGATTTTAGCCATCGAACGTCATATTTGTACCTTGGAACAAGCAAATGAATGGTTAGCTCGAATGATTGAACAAAAATATAGATCACCGGTGAGTGATTTAACCCCTTTACTTAACCAATCATTATGATTCAACCTCAACTTCATAATAACATTCTTGACAACCTTGTTGCAGATATTCTGCCACGATAGGCATTTTTTCTTGTTCAAGTCAAGTAGTCAAGTAGGGTGGGCAAAAGCGCAGCGTTGCCCACCATTTCCTTTGATATCGGATTTCCCTAACGGTGGGCAAAATGCCAGGTGAGTTTTATCTCTATACCTAGCACTGAGACGGCATTTTACCCACCCTACCTAACTGCAACTAGTTGGGAATACAAAAGGCTCGTCCCATATTCATAAGCGCATCCAACACCCCACTGCCATTAAGTTAAGAAATTTAGTAGGATGGGTAGAGCGGAGCGAAACCCATCTTTTATTAATATCATCAACAATTTGATGGGTTTCGCTAACGCTCTACCCATCCTACTCTAGAACTGGTTTGAGCTTAACTTAATAGCAGTGGGGTGTAGGCTGAGTTAAGAGCGTCTTTTGGCACTGTAACCCAACGACGCAGTCAACATAGAGTGCAACGCACTGTTGCTAAATATAGATATTTTGGTGCATTACAACGCACCCCACCTAATTGCTAATAAACTCAGCATACCTTAACGATCAGATAATTATTAATAAATTATGCCACCTTTATATAACAAAAGAATAGCTACTCACGCGCGTGCCTCGCTACTTGACCGCCTCATTGATTTAGAACCGGAAGCGCAACAGGAAGCACAACCCCTTAGAGCACTGCCGCTGCGGGAATGGCGGCAAGCATTTTTTCGTGATTTAGAATGGTTATTAAATACTTATTGTCCACTAACCGAAGCTAAGTTAGCTGATCGTCAACAACTTACTGTATTGGAATATGGTTTAATGGACTTTGCCACTTTTTTTACGCATAATCCCAGTGATTATGATCGATTAGTTAAAGCTATAGAAAAAACTTTAGCCGCTTATGAACCCCGGTTAAAAGATATTAAAATTGTGATTATGCCACCAGAAGAGAGTCATATCCATAGTGAATTACAAGTTGGTTTAGATGCGCGACTCGATGCAACTTTGTTAATGGATAAAGTGGAGGAGCCGATTTCCTTTTTCATTAAAGGCGGCCAAACTGGAGAACTAAAAATTGTCAGCGAATAAGCAAGAAATTTTATTACATCATTATATCCAAGAATTAACCTATTTACGAAAAATGGGGGCGATATTTGCTGCCCAGTATCCTAAAATCGCTGCTCGCCTAGAACTCGATAAGGATGAATGTGCTGATCCGCACATTGAACGTCTAATTGAATCGGTGGCCTTTTTAACGGGACGCATTCAATATCAGATTGAGAGTGAATTTCCGATTTTTACCACCGCGTTACTTGATATTCTCTACCCACAATACCTACAACCGATTCCGTCTTTAACGATTGCTGAATTTGAGATTGACCCTAGTCAAGGCCAAATTAATGATGGTTATTTGATTCCGAAACAGGCTGCGCTCTCCACTTTGGAGAGTAATAAAGGTTTGCTGGGTCAATTTCGCACTTGTTATCCCTTAACTTTATGGCCATTAGAAATTAGTGAGGCACAATTCGAATCAACTGACAAATATTATTTCCTCGATACTAGAACCGATGTAATGGGGGTATTACGTTTACAATTGGCTTGTCAATTGAAAGTCGCTTTATCTGATCTCGCTAAGCTCAAGCAATTGTGTATTCATTTAAACCAACCGTGGTTACAAGCCGGCCCGTTGTATGAATTGTTATTTGGCGAAGTGATAGAAATCGTATTATTGTCCAATGAACACCGCATCACTTTACCTACGGAGGCGATTAGACCCATTGGATTTGAAGAAGAAGAGAGCGTTTTACCCTATCCACCCCATGCTCATCCAGCTTATGCCTTATTGCAAGAATATTTTGTTTTCCCAGATAAATTTTTATTTTTTGAATTATCACAGTTAGAGCAACTATTTGCGCGAGATTCAACCGGTCAATTTCAATATTTACAAAAAGAACAAGCCACTTTTGAGATTTTATTTTTACTAAAGAATACCCCTCCCCCGACTTTAACTGTTGATAAGAATGCTTTTAAATTAAGTTGTGTCCCCATTGTCAACTTATTTACCAAATATTCGGAACCACTGCGCTTAGATCACCGCCAATTAGAATATCGGTTGGCTGGCGATCTTTATCGGGAACGTTATACGGAAATTCATTCGGTTCTTAAAGTATTCGCTTCTAACAAAGAAGAAACTGAGGTAGTTGAATTACAACCTTATTTTTCTTTCCGTCATCATACGCAAAAAAATCGGCCCCGCGGATTTTGGTTTACTCGTCGTATACCCACGCAACGCGCTGATTTGACTGGTACGGATATCTTATTAAGTTTTCTCGATTTGGATTTTACCCCTGAATTACCGGCTTATCCCACGACTTTTGCTCAGTTACTCTGTACTAATCGAGAATTATCTAACCATATCCAACCCGGTACCGTATTACAATTAGATGATTCGGCGCCCATAAAAGGCGTTTATATTTTAAAGCATCCTACGGCCCAAATTTCACCCCCTTTAGAAGGTGCAGCTATTTGGCGAATTATTTCGCATTTATCTCTGAATCATTTATCGTTTACTGAACCTACTCAGGGATTAACCGCTTTACAAGAAATTTTACGCCTTTATAACTTTACCCAGGATAAAGCGATTGAAAAACGAATTATTGGGATTCGTAACTTGAAAATTAGGCGCAAAATGGGACGGTTAGGTTTAGATGCGTGGCGTGGTTTTATCCGGGGTTTTGAAATTACACTAGAGGTCGATAAAGATGCTTATCGAGGCAGTAGTGCTTTGGTACTGGCTAGTGTGTTAGAACGCTTTTTTGCCCTTTATGTTTCCGCTAATTCTTTTTCTCAGTTAATCTTAAAAGAAGTTAACTCCGCACCAGAGGACATATGGAAAAAATGGCCCACTCGTCCAGGCAAACAAATCCAACTGTAGAAGAACTCCTCTTTACTAAAGGTTACCGATTTGAGTTTTACAAAGCGGTACAACTACTAGAAAAATTGGCGGCAAATGCTCAACCCCGTTTAAACATTCCTATCGAAATCCGTTTTGCTTCAACCGTCAGTGCCGCTTTTCCGGCTAGTGATATTGAGCAGATTCGTTTAATGGCCTCAGTTGTTTTCCAGATTAATGGTCGTCAGCAAACCAAAATGATTGATTTTAGAGATATTACTGGTGAACGTTACCCGACACTGAGTCGGTTAGAACCGCTAACTGAAGTCAATATCAATGGACAACTCGGTCGGCTACAGCGCATTGTTATCCTCATGCAAGTTAATTTCATGGGGTTAGCCGGTGCTCATGGACCGTTGCCTATGCCGTATACTGAACTCATTATCGAACGCGTGTGGAAAAAGGATACCACTTTACGTGATTTTCTAGACTTATTCAATCATTACCTTATCTCATTATTATATCGTGGTCGCAAGAATCAACGCATTGGTTTAGAAGCCAATTTACCTTGGCAAAGTCATTTTGCCCAGCGCTTATTTGCTTTAGTCGGCTTAGGAACACCGGGCTTGCGAGAACGAATGGCGATTGATGATAACGCTTTATTATTTTACGCTGGGTTACTAACACATCAATCTCGTTCACTCAGTACTTTAGAACATTTACTCACTGACTTTTTTCAGGTTAAAGTCACCAGTCAACCGTGGATAGGATGCTGGCAATATTTGTCAGCAGAAAGTCATACTCGGCTTGGCATTAACCAACCTAATCAAGCATTAGGTCGTACTACCGTTTTAGGAACCCGAATTTGGGATCAAGATGGCAAATTTGCACTGTCAGTTGGACCACTGAATTTAGAACAATTCCTCGACTTTTTACCTACCGGTTCTGGTTATACTCGTCTGTGTGAATTAACTCGCTTTTTTGTCAGGGATGAATTAGATTTTGAAATTAATCTGATCCTCAAAGCGGATGAAATTCCAGAAAGCCGTTTAGGTGAACCACCAATTCGATTAGGCTGGACTTCTTTCCTGAAAAGTCAACCCGGACAACAAGATAAAATTGTTAAATTAAAGTCACTGTCACGCTGATAATTACTTTTGATAGCGTAGCTCAAACATTGGGATCTAAACAAGATCAACACCAAATAGAATTGCCTTGGGAATTAGTGTAAATTAATTATGACTACTGAATTAAAACCCCTTATTGCCAGACTCAACGCCACTTGTCGTAAAGCTTTTGAAAAATCGGCCGAATTATGTGTTACCCAAACTCATTACACTATAGAAATTGAACATCTGTTACTTAAATTAATCGAACCTTCTGATAATGACGTATTCTTCATTTTAAAACATTATGAGATCTCTACGACACGTCTAACTAACGAACTAACTCGCACCATTGAACGATTTAAACGGGGCAATGAACGTACTCCAGCGATGTCTCCCTACATTATCACGCTATTACGCGAAGCTTGGTTGATTACCTCATTACAATTTAATGGTCAGGCATTACGTTCGGGGGCGTTATTATTAGCCATTATTGATCATGATGCTTTACGCGGTAGCCTGATTGAAACTTTGCCTACGTTATTTAAAATTCCGCGTGAATCCTTACGACAGGATTTAGCGGATTTAGTTGAATACTCAACTGAAACCGAAGCCATTACTGTAACGGTTGAGTCTGATACGTCGGGTACAGCGGCAGCCGTTCAAACCGCGATGCCCGCCTTAGACCAATATACCATCAATTTAACGGAAGCAGCGCGTGCTGGCAAGCTCGATCCGATTACCGGTCGAGATGCTGAAATTCGGCAACTTATCGATATTCTAACCCGCCGCCGCCAAAATAATCCGATTTTAACCGGTCACGCTGGCGTTGGTAAAACCGCTATTGTGGAAGGCTTAGCTCTAAAAATTACGCAAGGCGAAGTGCCGCCAATCCTACGCCAAGTTTCGGTACGAGTTTTAGATCTGGGTTTATTGCAAGCGGGCGCCGGGGTGAAGGGTGAGTTTGAAAATCGGTTCAAGTCCATTATTAATGAAATCAAAGCTGCGCTTAATCCGGTGATCTTATTTATTGATGAAGCTCATACTTTAATTGGTGCTGGCGGACCAAGTGGACAAAGTGATGCCGCTAACTTATTAAAACCGGCTTTAGCCCGTGGCGAATTGCGAACCATTGCCGCTACCACGTGGTCAGAATACAAAACTTATTTTGAGAAAGACAAAGCCCTCACTCGTCGCTTCCAAGTCATTAAAGTCGAGGAACCGAGTGAAGATATGGCTATCACCATGTTACGTGGTATCGTCCCCAATCTTGAAAAACATCATCATGTTCGCGTTCTGGATGAAGCAATTCGAGATGCGGTGCGCTTATCTCACCGTTACATTTCGGATCGCTATTTACCAGATAAAGCTATCAGCGTTTTAGATACCGCTTGTGCACGAGTAGCGATTGCCCAAAATAGTACGCCACCGGTACTCGAAGCAATTTTAAATCGGATTACCCGCCGCCAAAAAGAATCACAATTATTACAACGTGAACAAGATGCTGGCATGCCGCATCAACACCGTCTTCAGCATTTAACCACCGAATTAACACAACTCGAAGAATTAAAAAATCAGCTAGATAGCCGCTGGCAAGCTGAACTTACCGTTGTCAAACAACTACGCGAAATCGAAGAACGCTTAACAGCGACCACTCAAGCGATTCCGGCAGATCTCGAAGCGATTAGCAACCTCCAAACTGAATTAGCCGCTGCCAAGCAGCAGCTTGAAACCCTCCAAACCCCAGAACCGATGATTCCAATTCACGTCGATAGTCATTTAATTGCTACCGTTATTTCAGGTTGGACGGGGATTCCGCTTGGCAAAATGGTTATCAATGAAATTACGACCATCCTCAACATGGAAGAGAAAATGGCCGAACGCTTAGTCGGTCAAGACCAAGCTTTAGAAATGGTCGCCCGGCGCATTCAAACGTCTCGTGCTAGCCTCGATGATCCCAAGAAACCCATTGGTGTGTTTCTACTGGTTGGTCCCAGTGGGGTCGGTAAAACTGAAACCGCCTTAACTTTAGCCGATTTACTGTATGGTGGCGAACACCATGTGGTTACCATCAATATGTCCGAATATCAAGAAGCGCACACCATTTCAGCGTTACGCGGTTCGCCACCCGGTTACGTCGGTTATGGTAAAGGCGGTATCCTCACTGAAGCGGTACGGCGAAATCCTTATAGCGTTGTCTTACTAGACGAAATCGAAAAAGCGCATCCGGATGTCATGGAACTGTTTTATCAAGTGTTTGACAAAGGAACGTTAGAGGATGGCGAAGGTGCTATTATCGATTTCAAAAATACGCTCATTTTACTGACTTCCAACGTCGGCACCGAAATCATTATGCGTGCTCCAAAAGAATGGGATGTCGAACAACTCCAAGATGCCTTACGCCCAGAATTATTGCGCTACTTCCAAGCCGGTTTTTTAGGTCGCCTCATTGTCATTCCTTATTATGCACTCGGTGATGAAGAAATTTACGCCATCGTCAAACTCAAATTAGCCAAAGTGCAGCAACGATTTGTAGAAAACCATCATGCTAAATTCACTTACGACGACAATTTAGTTACCGCCATCGCCAATCGTTGTACCGAAGTTGACAGTGGTGCGCGCAATATCGACCACATTCTCACCGATACGATTTTACCGGCACTCGCTATAGAAATTCTCAAACGCATCGCTCAGGGTCAGAACTTTACTGCTGTGCATTTAGGTTGTGACGAGGAAGGTAATCTCAACTATGAGTTTAAAGTTGACACGACTGAAGATGAAGTCATTGCGGTGGATACTTTATCACTTAGTCAGTGGTCGAATGATTTGCCGGCGTTGTTGGAATGGTTGAAGTCAGCGTAATATGAATTCCCACGCTCCAGCGTGGGAACTAGCAAAACTTTTTTACACAACCCTAATATTATGGGAGAAATCTTATGATTAATGTAACAATAAGCGAAAAAATAATCAAACTGCTTGCAAAGCCAGGAAGACTAAGCGAAGTGGAACAAAAAAGCATCGTTGATATGCTGAAAAACGATAAAGCAATATCAGAAACGATACGGGCAATAAACAATGCACCCAATAACATGTTGAAAAAGCTTATCCAGCGTATCGATGCTAACAAGAATCGTCATGAATTGATAGGTTTTTTAGGCCAAGCCAAACTCAAAGATGAGACTAAAAACTTAATAAGAAATGAGATCCAGGGATTGGCCGAAAGGCGTTGGATTTGTCTGTTCAATCAGAAAAACATTCCGCAATGTTCAAAAAATTTTGTGATCTTGCTCGGAGGGACTGGTGAATACGATAGCAAAGATCCTGATTTACATGATTCGACGTGGAAAAATTTTGTCGTTCCGATTCAAATATCTCTGAAGAAGAAAAATGTAACAGCTGGTGCCAATGAATCACTACATTTTTTTGTCTATGAGCCGGCTTACAAGAAGCGATGGGAAAGCGATGTGAAGAGTAAAATCGATTTCATACAAAAGGACGTTGAACAGATAAAAAATAAAGCGACTAATTATTTAGACAGGATAAATCAGATTGCCAAGGAGAATAATGCGGAGTATCACGGAATACAGAATGTACGTGATTTTTGGTCCAAGTTGGCGTTTTTGGAGACAATTCAATCAGCAGGGTATGGTATTTTGGTCATGCGAGAGATGCATTCTGGTTTACAATAGGACATAATGCCACCCATGATGCTGTAGGGCCTTCTCCGGCTCTGGATGCAATACTCGATGTCGCGAAGGTGAATTTTACTACCAGCGATATCACAAAGAAATTTCTTGCTGGAGCGGATAAAGCTTCTGAATTTTATGGTTGCAACACTGATGCACTTGCTGAAGCATGGTGTAAGAAATTTTATATTCAGACACAAGGAGCGAAGGGCACTATGGATTTTGCAGTCATCAATCAGGGAAGTAGTGATGAGTCCATATTGTCGAGATTGAGAAAGACAATTACATGGGTAAACTATGATATCAGTATTAGGAGCGGATACTGTGAGTGTGATATCAAGATGATTTGTTTAAATACAATCCTTGGATATTGGTAGCTTTTCAAAATTTAATATGTTCAATGTGTTCGGCGAATATGAACTAAAAGGAAAATGAAATGAGTTTTAAATTTCCGTTCATCAGAATGACAGGTCTTCTTTTTACTTTAATTATCAGTATATCATATTCTTTTTCTGCTGATATTGTATCTGAAAAAAAAGAGGCATATGTTCAGTTGATAAATATGTATGAAGCCCTCGATTTTCCAATGAGTCGCAAAGATCTCGAACAATGCCAAAAGAAAAAATCCAAGGGGTGCTTGTCAGTATTCAACAGAGTGAAAAAGGCAAAAGATGTTTTATTCAAAGACGGAAGAGATGCTGCATTGACCCTGACATTGGAAACTATAAAATCAGGTTTTTTGAAAAAAGACTGGTGGGAAGATGCACATTCCGGTGGTGCGGTTTGTGCTCTTTCGCTCTTCGATTCGGAAAAAGAAGATGAAAGGATATTTCAATTCTTCAAGGAACAAGGGGCAGAATTTTTTAAAAGACTTTATCATCCATATCCGGTGATAACGATATTTGCATCTAACCGGCCGGACAAAAATAAATGGCTCGATTATATTGAAACCCTTGAGGGCATCACCTCGGATCAAAAATATGCGTATAGAGAGTCATTTAAGAGTGAACCTGATGAACGTCCGAAATTATTACTGGATGTTAAATAAATAATGACATAGGTTGGTAACCCGTCGCTGTACACGGACTCTCCCTTTGGTCGCTTGCTGGTGAACTTTAGCTTGGTAGCCAGGTAGGGTGGGCAAAAGCGCAGAGTTGCCCACCATTTCCATACCACATCCCCCGTTGATGCAAAATGCCGTGTGAGTTTTTCTCGTTCCCACCGTCTCGGTAGGAATGCGTACTACCTCACTCCAGCGAGGTGCGAGAGAAACCAAATCTCTGATAAGGAGGAAAATTATGACTAAATCACAGCTTGTGGAAGGGATTTTAGAATATTTTGTTGATCATTACACCCCAGAACTTACTCTTTCTCTAATGAAGATATTGGCATATCCTTCTCAGGGAGGACTTGGATATCGAATTGAAGTAGCTGATCCAATTTTTGGTTGGGATGTGGATAAAAATCAAAAGGTGATTACCCTTGATACCCATGGAATGTTTTCTCAGAACTCGACGGAAGAACTTGCATTACAACTTAGAGAAGCTTTAGAGGTTGAGTTTCTGGAAACCCGAGCATCGTTATTATCACGGATTGGTTGGGGTACTGGAAAGTTGGTTGTAGGACTTGTTGAAACGGGAATAGGTGTTGTTGGTATCATTGTTCCAGAACCTGGAACAACCGCTGCAGGAGTTACACTCACAGTTTTAGGAGTGAATACGATTGGAGATGCTATAACCCAGTATGCCGGTATCAATCAGGGTCAAGGAATTAATTTGTTAGAGGAAGGATTTGCGCAGATTGGTTCAACTATTGCTGAACTTGCTGGAGGTGATCCCAGACTCGGAGATACTATTGGGCGTGGTAGTTTTTTGGTAAGCTCTATTGTTATTGGATCGGTGGCTGCTTTTAGAGTGTTACACATTAATGGCCAGTCTCTCATAAGAATGGGTGTTGGGGGACAACCAGGAGGAATCCAAATAGGAAGAATTCAGGCACTTTATCCAAACTTACGAGGCAATGGCATGACCGTTTTTAGTTTGGTTAATAATCAAGGCCAGAGTTTTTTGCGGTTTGTATTTCAGAATGGGAGGCTCTACGCGAACGGAAGGATTGTTGGAGTACAAAATATACTTCGTCATGAGTCTAATTGGAGAACCATTGCTAAAGGCCTGTTAAAGCTTCTTTGGCATGGTGCTAAAACAGGCCTTTAGTAACAGAGGCTAATCACATGAATGAGTATCATGAAATTATTTGGCCTGAAGATAACAATCCCCTTGAGGAAGCCAAAGCAACTCAGCAGATTTTTGAACTAGTTAAATCTTTTTTTCCAGTGCTGGAGTCAAGTGGGCAATTGCTTTACTTTCTCGTGCCCGATCCCCCTGCACCGGTCATCACTCAAATTGATAAATGGATCAAGGCATGGTACCAATTAAAAGAAGATAACTATCTGAAATATAATTATTCTAACTGGGGAAATCAAGGATGGGCTTTGAAAACCAATGATAGGCAATTATTTCAATTTCTTCTTCCTAGATTTTTCAATGCCCGGAGCGATTATTTAGGCCTGATTATCCTCTCGGGTGATTTGTCACTTTTCGAAGAGAGCCAATACCAAACCCAATTTGTGGAAGCGCTGATGACAAGAAATACCACGATGAAACTACCAACCGAATTGATGTGTATAGGTCTCTTATTCGATTGGGGCCAGTTGATTGAAATTTTTTCACCTCAATTCAGCAATCGTTAAGGTATATTAGCGAGTGTAGCGAGCGTAGGATCACGGCCATTAAGTTAAGCTCTTGACCCTTTGACCAAAGGTATCTACACAAATATGAAAATAATTTATATTTCAATAGGTTAATCTAAAGTGGCTAATATCGTAAGTGATTGTTTTATCAATAGTTCGCACAGTTTTACATGGCAATCGTACCGTAGTTACATAACTGCTCAAAATCGGGCTAATCTTTACACACATCTCTGTCTTGGCTCATTCAAAATGAGCCTTGAGCTAAACGCCATCCCAGCAACCGCTGTGAGAAACGTTCCATTCCACGTTTTATGGTAATATATCCGGGAGGTGATTGGGAACGATAGCCATTCCACCCACCTAACCGTTGTTTTATTTGGAGTCAGATACCGAACAATTATTGAATGAATTATCTCAGTTGTTTTTACTTAATCCAAGCGGTTCTCGTCCTCATCGCCTGGTTTATCGTAAAAAACCTGCTTATCGACCTTTGCTCCATTTTCATAAACGATTAAAAACAACCGCTTTTTAGGCTTAAGTTGATGGCAGTGACCCTACGCTTCACTATTAAATATTTTCAAGAGTCAGTGGAACAAGGACATGCTGATGCCCAGTGTAGTTTGGGAATGGCATATGAAAACAGTGTTGGTGTTTCTAAGAAAGATCTTGCACAAGCCATTAAATGGTATAAAAAAGCAGCTATTCAAGGACATTCTACAGCGCAAAAAAAGTTAAAAATATTGTCCGATAGCCAGAGTTAACATTAGACATGTTGAGTTAAGCTAGGTAGGGTGGGTAGACAAAATGCCACCTCGGTCTGGGTATGGCACCAAACTCACACGGCATTTTGCACACCATCAATGGGGCATGGTACGAAGAAATGGTGGGCAACGCTTCGCTTTTGCCCACCCTACTTGGGTGGAGTTAGGTTGATAATAAAGCTTCCCTAAGTTGGGTGTGGTTAGCTCTAGATGTGGTTAATCAGAGAATAGTGGGGTATGCGGTTGGCTAACGTGATCAAAGAGCGGCATTAAGATTATGGCAATCATGGCCACCCGTCTATCGGCAGTGTGCGGTTGGCTTTACGGATAACTGGTAAGCTTCTCGGAGAATTCTACTCCAAACTCGCCATCGAGTCGTCGAGAACAATACCGGCCAAACTAATCATCTTGAGAGATTTAACAATACTTTACGTCAGAGAATTTCTCGCTTAAGTCGAAAAACCCTTTCTCTAAAAAGCTTGAAAATCACCTTGGAGCCATTGCCTATTTTATTCACCATTATAATTCATCATTACTTTAGGAACACTACCGAAAAAAGTAAAGTGTTGAAAATGAATACGACTATTTGTGACATCTAGCGTTTTATGTATGACTTTCGCGTATCTGTTGATAATAACTAAGCCGAAAGCGACATACGAATGATATCTAACTCCGGTTTCTTACCACCACCAAAAGGATTTTTGGAGTAAAGTTAAAGTATTTGAACCCAGTG
Source organism: Thioploca sp. (assembly GCA_012032555.1). Classification (GTDB taxonomy): domain Bacteria; phylum Pseudomonadota; class Gammaproteobacteria; order Beggiatoales; family Beggiatoaceae; genus Thioploca. Next base: position 28,281 of record JAAUSR010000004.1, on the reverse strand, counting down.
GCAGAGTATAAGCATAAGAAGATATTACCTCGCTACTTTTACAATCAAGCATCTTCAAAGTAAGATAAACCTGGTCTTTAGCAACCGCATAAGTGCCCGCCACCACAGTATTCGCTTGATATTGTTGCTCCAAGTGACGTAACTGTTGTGACAAGATAAATTCCCCGGTTTTGGGTATCATGAATAATCCACTTTGCAATTTGGCTTCTATTACGCTGTAACCACGTTGATTAAACCGAGTGGCGAGTTGTTCAGCGATGAGTCGCCCTAAAGAAGTACTGTCTTCTAAGTTATCAATATCGGCAATGGTTGTTATAAGCAATCGAGACTTCGGTTTGAAAATCGTTTTATTATTGCTTATCAGATTATCAGCTGCCTGATAACTGGATTTAATTAAATCAGTATCGTGAATGAGTACTTTTTGGGGACATTCACCGCTCCGAGTTCGATATTCACACCCGCCAAAAGCCATTCGATAGGTACAACCACTGAGATAACTCAATAAAATCACTAAAAAACCAATGAACACGGTGACAAAAAGTGTTTTAAGCATGAGGGAAGATCCTTCCTATTATCTCTTGCTTCTATTTTGCATAATGATTTCCAAGGTCATTTGAATAGCACAGTATAAACTGTTACTGGATGCTTGTCCTGTCCCAACGAGTTCTAAAGCCGTACCATGATCAACGGAAGTACGGATAATAGGTAATCCTAGCGTCATGTTCACTGCTTTACCAAAATCACGCTGTTTAAGTACCGGTAAGCCTTGGTCATGATACATTGTTAAGACCACATCAATCCCGGCTAATAATGAAGGTGTAAAAGCGGTATCTGCTGGTACCGGCCCGACGAGTTGAACTCCTTCCCCACGCAGTTTATTTAATACCGGAATAATCGTCACAATTTCTTCTACTCCCAAATGTCCACCTTCACCAGCGTGTGGATTTAAACCACATACTAGAATATGGGGAGTATCTATGCCAAATTTACTTTTTAATTCACTATCTAAAGTTTGGATAGTCGACTCCAGTCGAGAAAAAGTAATTGCTGCACTGACTTGTGATAATGGTAAATGAGTAGTTACTAAGGCAACACGTAGCCCGGGTATAGCTAACATCATAACCACCGTTTTAGTACTCGTTTTCTCAGCTAAAAATTCAGTATGCCCACTAAAAGGAATACCGGCCTCATTAATAACCCCTTTATGAATAGGTGCAGTAATTAGCGCATCAAAATGATTATTCACACAGCTTTGACAAGCTTGTTGTAATGTTTCTAGCACATAAGAAGCGTTGGCGGGATTCAGTTTACCGCTAATGACGGGCTGCGATACAGCAATGGGTTGTACATACAAATGACCGGGTTGATGTGGGCTAAGTTGGTTGGGCTTGTCACTAGAATAAGTATGTAACTCAATAGTTAAACCTAACTGAGATGCGCGTTGTAGTAATATCTCGGGATCCGCAAATGCAACCAGTTTAGCGGGGATTGTTTGTTGAGCTAAGGTTAAAACAATATCCGGGCCAATTCCAGCGGGTTCACCGGGTGTAATGGCCAAACGTGGTAAATCATTTGACATATTTCAGTTATCCGTTATCAATAATAGGTTAAACTATTAACTCGCCATAACAACCACTGACTCCGTAATTAATAATTTATAATTAAAATGGATAACGGTTCACTTAACTCAATCCTTCTTCAGCATTTTCCAATCGATATTCGACATAAGCTTCATCACGTAGTTGTCGTAACCAAGCTTGTAATTCTTCTTCAACTTTACGTTGATGAATTTGGTGAGCGGCTTTGGTACGCAAAGCTTGTTCAGTATTATCGTATTGACGACGAGCTAACACTTGCACAATATGCCATCCATAACGTGACTTAAACGGCTCACTGAGTTGATTAGGTGCTAAATTATTCATGACATTTTCAAATTCAGGTACTAAATCACCAGGATTAACCCAGCCAATTAAGCCACCTTGAACAGCAGAATTACCATCTTGAGAATTAGCACGGGCTAACTCAGTAAAATCATCACCTTGCTCAATACGAGCTTTCAGCGTTTCTAAGCGGTTTTTAGCTTCAAATTCTGATACGAATTCACTAGTTTTAATTAAAATATGTCGTACTTGAGTTTGAGTGACAATATTTTGTTTACTACCACGATTACCGACCAATTTAATGATATGAAACCCACTGGCATCCTTTAATGGTCCTTGAATTTCACCAATATTCATCTGTTCAACAATATCATTAAATAAACTGGGCATCTCTCCCGCTTTAAGCCAGCCTAAATCGCCACCTTCTAAAGCTTGTCGGCTATCAGAAATAGCAACGGCTGTCGCTTGAAAATCAGCACCTTGTTTTAGTTTGGCTAACACAGTATTAGCTTGTTGTCGCTTTGCTTCGATTTTTTCAGGAGAAGGGGCTTCTGGTGTAGCGATTAAAATATGCCAGAGATGATACTCCTGATGGGCTGTGCCTTGTTGAGTTTGGTTGGCCAGGAAATTATCAATTTCACGATCGGTAACATTCACTCGACTGACAACTTGGTGTTGTTGTAAACGTTCTAGAATCAAACTACTGCGAATTTTTTCTCGCACTTTTTCATAGTTTTGACCTTCATGTTCTAATTGACGTCGAAAGCTTGATAAATCCATTTGATTTTGTTCTGCCAAATTGCGTAATTTTTCATTGAGACGATTATCTTCAACGGCAATACCAGAACGTTCCGCTAACTGTAATTGTAGGGTAGTCATGATCATCCGTTCTAGAACTTGTTTTTCTAGTTCTTGACGGGATGGAATGGCAATTTTCTGCTGTTGTAAATTTTTTTCGGCCTCTTGTAACTCCTGTTGTAAATCAGTTTTGACAATGACTTCATCATTGACAACTGCAACAATATAATCCAGCACTTGTCGATCAGAATGAGCTTGCACTGAACAAATGCTGAGTAGTAACCAACTGATTAAGCTATTTTGTAATTTGGTCATACGCCTCCTTATTCCTGATTAGGACTGAAAATGAAAAATCTAATTTTAAAGAAACCAAAGTAAACTCGCAATGCTAATCAGAATAGCGAGAAATAGTCATTTTTATTTGATTCTGCTTTCTGTCATGGTAAAAAATTGCCAATCCATTTTTTTGTAGCAATGCCAAAGCGGTTTAAGTAACAGTAATGCTACTTAGGTTAATAAAGTTTGTTAGCGAACGAAGCTCAGCTAAATTGCGAGTCTCTGAAGTGAATCGTTTATTTTCAGTTGTTGGAGTTTGCTAACGCTTACTCCAACTGCTACATTGTCAACGTGACAACAGTTGCAATGGAGCAACAAAGTAATCAATACCTTAAAAAGTAAGGCAGGCCTAATAGTAAACAACCGATAATAACGAGTAAAACCGTATTAGAAACTAAAATTGGAAATACCATTAAACCAATACCACAAATGAGGGGAACTGGTTTCTTTTGCTTTTTTCCGTAGAGAAAGTACCCGGTACCGATTGAACCAAATATTAAGCCCCAAATGAGTGACGCTTGACTACCCATAATAATCCTTAAAAGAGGCGGATGTTTAATTGATTCTAGAGAAAATCTAGCCAAAATTTTCTAAAAGACCACTAAAAATCTTATTTAAGATGACAAAGAAATTCATAATTGTCAAAAAAAATTCAGTTGCTCCAAAGTGAATTGTTTTAAAAATTTAAAATACCATCATAATCTGTTTATGAGCGCTCAGTTCCTGATATAAAGCGTCTAATTGAGCACGACTCTGTGCCATAATAGTTACGGTCACCGCTGAATATTTACCACCACGACTAGTACGTGTTGTTAGGGTATTTTCAGTCAAATCTTGACAATGATGACGTATAATTTCGATGACTAATAAGTCAAAATGTTCAGTGGTTTTTCCCACGACTTTAATGGGGAAAGTACACGGAAATTCAAATAAAGTATCCTGAGTTAGCATGGCCGACTCAGTAGAAGATAAATTTTTAGACATGAGAACGTAATTGCTGTTTATAATTTTGATAGAGTTGCCAAACCTGGAACCAAATGGGTCCCGGTTTTCCCAAACCAATCGTTTTCTCATCCAGGGTAATGATGGGCAGAATTTCTCGAACTGAACTGGTTACCCAAATTTCATCTGCTGAACGTAATTGTATTTCAGTAATAGCGACTTCTTGATAAGGCAGTTGATTCGCTTGCATGACTTCTAAGATTAAGTCGCGGGTGATACCCGGTAAAATATACTGACTTTTAGGTGGGGTCATGGTAATGCCATCAATAACGACAAAAACGTTACTGGCTGCACCTTCCATAACATAACCATCGCGAATGAGAATAGCCTCTACTGCGCCCACATCAACCGCTTGTTGACGCAGTAATACGTTAGCTAATAAAGCAGTTGCTTTAATATCGCACCGTTGCCAACGAATATCTGGGCAAGTGACGGCTTTTACTCCAAGTGAAGGTGGTTGAGCTTGGATGGTTTCACTCATCATAAAAATGGTTGGTTGGATTAAATGGGGAAAATTATGTTCACGTTTAGCCGGACCACGAGTGACTTGCAAATAAATTGATTGATCGCCACCGTGATTATAAGCAACTAACTTTTCTAATAAGTCGCTCCATTGCTGACGAGATAAAGGATTAGCTAAGCGGATTGCTTGCAAACTGTTTTCTAGGCGTTGTAAATGTTCTACTAACCGAAAGAGATGTCCATTATAAACCGGCAGGACTTCGTATACCCCGTCACCAAAAATAAAACCGCGGTCAAGTACTGATATTTTAGCCGACTCTACCGGTAAAAATTCGCCATTAAGATAAACCATCATAATTGTATTAATTTAATAAAAAAGTAATAAAAAAGAATCTGTTAAATTCTTCCAAACCTGACCAAGCTCGACGGAGGCCAGTGCCGTGAGAGGACGTTTAGCAATCACTTGATCACCTAAATTGATTTTTAAGGTACCGTAGGGTTTCCCAGCTTCTATAGGTGCTTTCAAGTATTTATCGACTTTAATGCTAGCACTTAATTGTTGTTGCTGACCTTTAGGTAAAGTAACGTATAATGTTTCCATTAGACCAAGTTGAATTTGATTGACTTTACCCTGCCAAACTCGTTCGGTGGTCAGCGGTTGTTTGGCTTGATACAAGGGGTAAGTTTCAAAAAAGCGAAATCCATAATCAAGCATTGCTTTACTGCCTTGAGTACGCTCCTTACTATTTTTACTACCCATAACGACCGCAATCAACCGCATATTACCTCGTTGCGCCGAAGAGATGAGACAATAACCCGCACTGGCCGTATAACCAGTTTTAACCCCGTCGACTGTGGGATCTTGCCATAATAGCTGATTGCGATTGAGTTGAGTGATATTGTTATAAGTAAATTCTCGTTTTGAATACCAACGCCGATAATATTCTGGAAAATCTTGAATCAACCGCTTAGCCATTATAGCGAGATCCTGGGCAGTGCTGTAATGTTGTTCATGAGGTAAACCAGTGCTGTTAGTATAATGCGTGTTAGTTAAGCCTAATTGTTGAGCTTGTTGGTTCATTAAACTGACAAAAGCGGCTTCAGAACCGGCCACAAATTCGGCTAATGCTATACTCGCATCATTACCAGATTGGATAATCATCCCTTGCAGGAGATCTTCAATAGTGACACTGGTACCGACTTCCAAGTACATTCGTGAACCGGTCATACGCCAAGCGGTTTCACTAATTTTAACTGGTTCGGTTAATTGAATTTTATGAGCACGTAATTTTTGAAAAATTAAATAAGCGGTCATCAATTTAGTCAGACTCGCTGGTTCCAGTCGCTCATCAGCATTGTTTGCCATCAAAGTCTCACTACTGTGAAAATCTTGCAGAATATAAGCACGCGCGGTAATAGACGGTGCTGGCGGTACCACAAAGCCGATATTAGCTTGAATAACAACGGGATACATTAAAATGAAGCTAAATAATAATGAATTGAATTTTCTCTTCATGATGTTGATTCCGGTTAAAAACGGAGAAAAAATAACGGCGTGAACTAAGCAGGATTAAAAATAATTGTTAATTTAAGTGTTTGCAATGAGATAAGCTGGAGTCATTGCTCTCTCTATAGTGTTGATGGCAATCCACGTATTTCAACCGATGAATTGTTAGTCACCAAGCCTAATTGGGAGGCCGCTGCGTAAGATAACTTAATCACTGCGCTCCTATCCGCAAGACGATCATTGATAGTGACCATCACCTGCTGACCCGTGCGAAGGTTAGTTACTCTAACACGGCTTAACAGTGGTAACGTAGCATGAGCAGCTGTCATTTCATAAAGGTCATAAATATCACCGCTAGCGGTTCTGGTACCATTTTCGGTCACATCATACCACCGGGCGATCCCTTGCTCAAGATAACCATTTAGGTTAGGAATAGGCTGTGGTTGGTCTTTGGGTGACAAAGACCGATTTTCTTCTCTTCTAGGAATAATGGATGGTTGAGGCGTGGTTTGAACCAATGGTTTATTAGTTTCCACCGACTGTTTCTCTGTCCACATAGAGCAAGCCGTTAAAATTAACAACGAAACGATATTAATTTGATTCCAAAAGCGAATTTTCTTGAGCATATTGATGTGCAATCTCCTGGGCCAGTTGATAGACTGCCATGGCATAATGTTTACTGTGGTTGTAACGTGTAATGACGTAATAATTTTGGAATCCCAGCCAGTAGGCTGGACCTTGTTCGGTTTCTAAATCAATAAACAGACCTAACGTATTGGCTGATTCATCACCGTGATACTTTAAGCCAAATTGTTGTAATTGTGTTAGTGTATATTCCGGTTTAAAGGCTAATTCCAGTAAAGTTTCTAGGGCAGTGGGATTAATTTGAGTCGCTTTGACGATAGGTTGTCCCGGTTGCCAACCGAAACGATGAAAATAGTTAGCTACACTCCCGATGGCATCAGCATAATTATTCCAAATATTACGTTGGCCATCACCATCAAAATCAACGGCATAGCTGCGGAAACTGCTGGGCATAAATTGACCAATTCCCATGGCACCGGCATATGAACCTTGTAATTGTAAAGGATCAAATCCTTCTTCCCGAGTTAATAATAGGTAATGTTCTAATTCTTCACGAAAAAAATCAGCTCGTCTTAAATAATGAAAACTTAATGTGACCAAGGCATCAATGACACGGAAATTGCCTTGATTTTGCCCATAAAGTGTTTCGACACCGATAATTGCGGTGATAATTTGGGGAGGAACCCCATAAGTGGCTTCAGCTTGTTTCAGTGTTAAGGCGTTGTTATGCCAAAAATTAACACCTTCATTGATTCGCTGATCCTGGATAAAAATCCGTCGATATTGATACCAGGGTTTAGCTTTACCAGTGGGATGAGGAGTCATCGCTTTAATAATACTTTTACGCACTTTAGCCTGGTTGAATAGATACTCTAAATAGGATCTATCAAACTGATGTCGTTCTACCATATCAGTAATAAATCTTTCTTGAGTGACAGTTTGGGCCATCGTATTAACAATATTTAACAACAAGACGCTAACAACGAGAGTAGTTTTACGCCAAAATATTTTTATAAAATTAAATAATTCCAATTGATTACTCATTTTAACTCGTTATCATTTAGTGAAATAATGGGTTTAACTAGCCTAACAAAAATCGTCGGTGAGTATGTACTGCCATGATTAATCCAAAGCTAGCCATTAAAGTGACTAAAGAAGTTCCACCATAGCTAATCAGCGGTAAAGGCAAACCGACTACCGGTAATAAACCGGTAACCATTCCCATATTAATAACGATATACACGAAGAAAGCTAGGGTTAAACTTCCTGCTAACAAGCGAGCAGCAGTGCTTTGAGCTTGTACAGCAATATATAAGCCACGTGAGATAATAAAAATATAGATACCCAATAAAAGTAGTATTCCCAATAGACCTAGTTCTTCACTATAAACTGCAAAGATAAAATCAGTATGCCGTTCTGGTAAAAATTCTAAATGCGATTGTGTGCCATTCAACCAACCTTTACCATACAATCCCCCCGAACCAATTGCAATTTTAGACTGAATAATGTGATAGCCCGATCCTAAAGGATCTTGTTCTGGATTTAAAAAGGTAATAATGCGTTGACGCTGATAATCATGCATAAAGAACCACATTACCGGGGCACATAAGCTACTTAAAGCCAGAAACCCAAAAATGAGTTGCCAACTTAATCCGGCCAAAAAAAGAACAAACATCCCGGAGGAACCGATTAATAAAGCCGTTCCTAAATCGGGTTGTTTAAGACTAAGGTCACTGGAACCATAATGATAAGTATGGCAATAGTTACTCGTCCATAATTGGGTGGTAAAGGTTTACCCGTGACATACCAAGTAACCATCATGGGTACAACTAATTTCATCATTTCTGAAGGTTGAAATCGAAACAGTCCTAAATTAAGCCAACGTTGTGAACCCTTACTAATTTCTCCGATTATCAACACGAGGATCAATAAAAGCACCCCAATGAGATATAACCAAGGTGTCCAAGACAAAACTTGTTGGGGGCGAATTTGAGCCAGTACCAACATAACCCCAAATCCCATCAAAAGACGGATAATTTGGCGAATAATTAAATCCCAATCTTGATTACCAGCACTATATAAAACGACTAACCCCATCCCCGATAAAATCAAAATTCCCAACAATAAAGGTTTATCTAAGTGAAAAAAATGGTTATTGCTCCAATGATTTTGCATTTCAAATTTTGCCTAATGAAGAATAAATTACTCAACCGTGAAATAAACCTTTTATTGCTTTTTATATACGCATGACTGAAATATTATGGAGCATTTTGAGTGGCTACCGATAAAGGTGGTTTACGTAACAAATAATAATCCATCACTTGTTTGGCAATCGGTGCAGCCGTTTTACTCCCACCGCCCCCATTTTCTACAATAATAGCTAGGGCAATCCGTGGCTCATCTAAGGGTGCAAATGCTACAAATAACGCATGATCGTGAAATTTCTTAGCGATTCGCTTGGCATTGTAGCGTTCATTTTGCTTAATAGTGATAACTTGTGCTGTACCGGTTTTTCCAGCAAAGTAATAAGGTGAGCGCAAGCCAACTTTACGAGCGGTTCCTCTAGCGCCATGAATAACCGCTTTCATCCCACCAATAACCGCATCCCAATAAGATTCTTGTTTGAGAGAAAGGGTTTCCTGGTGAGTTGATACTAAACTCATTTCATTAAATCCTTCTTCTTCCATAGCAAAAACTACTCGTGGTTGTTTAAATTGACCACGAACACTTAAGGTTGCAGTTGCTACAGCCAATTGCAGGGGAGTCGTTAACATATATCCTTGTCCAATCCCAGCGATAATGGTTTCACCGGCATACCATTGTTTATCAAAGAATTTTTGTTTCCATTCTGGCGAAGGATTAATCCGCTTAACTCACCACTGATATCAATACCGGTTTTTTTACCAAAGCTAAATCGAGTTAAGAAACTGTATAACCGTTCTATTCCAAGATCATAAGCCAAATCGTAAAAATAAACGTCACAAGATTGTTCTATCGCACTATGTAAGTTCATACTGCCATGCCCACTCTTTTTCCAATCTCGATAGCGGTGACTTTGACCTTTGAGGCTGTACCAACCTCGACACCAAGTTCGACTACGTTCGGATCTTACACCATATTCTAAACCAGCTAAGCCCACAAAGGGTTTAATCGTCGAACCCGGTGGATATTGTCCACGGATAGCGCGATTAAATAAAGGTCTATCCGGTGAGTCTCGGAGTTCTCGATAAGTTTTAACATCAATCCCATCGACAAATAAATTGGGATCATAATAGGGCATACTCACCAAAGCTAATATACCACCACTCTGGGGTTCAATAGCGACTATTGCAGCACGGTGTTGCGCAACCAAGCTTTCAGCATATTGTTGTAAATCAATGTCAATATTGAGATAAAGATTTTTACCGGGAACCGAAGGCATACTTTCTAAAATCCGAACAGTACGTCCTTGAACATTAGTCTCAACATGTTGAAAACCGGTTTTACCATGCAGTTCTTTTTCATAGTATCCCTCTACACCAATCTTGCCGATATAATCACTACCCATGTAATTGGATTGATCAATTATCTCCATTTCATGTTCGTTAATGCGACCAACGTAACCAATCACATGAACACCAATTGGTCCGAGTGGATAATAACGATTTAAATTGGAGCTAATTTGCACACCATTAAAGCGGTAATTTTGCACGGAGAAACGATCTTTTTCCTCTTCCGTTAAGCGATAACGTAAAGGAACCGGAATAAAACTTCGAGTTTGTTGCAAGCGTTTTTTAAACTGAGCAATATCGGTTTCATTGATGACAATAATTTGACTTAATTCACTGATTGTTTTGTCTATATCTTTTATTTGTTCTGGAATAATTTCCAAACTATAGGAAACTCGATTATTTGCTAATAATACACCATTGCGATCATAGATAAGACCTCGATTTGGTGGTAGGGGACGAATTTTTAAGCGGTTATTTTCAGATAAAGTCGTATAGCGTTCATGGGCAACAACCTGTAAAAAAATTAACCGGCCGATGATGGATAAAATCGCTACAATGACGCTTATCCAAGCCACAATGACCCGATGGTAGAAAATTTGATTCTCATTGGTTGAATCTTTTAGTATGAACCGATTTGACAACATATTTTAATAACCGGGTAGCGAGGTCAATTTATTGAATCCATTGTGGTGAGATTGTTTCAATTGCAGAAAAATCAACGGTTAAAAAACTTGGTAAAATCGGCGCAAATCCCGTAATAAAATAAATACCCATGGCCATAGCAACATACTCGTTAACGCCGGATAAATAAATGATCCATCTACCAATGGTTGACCCTGGATACCCCGTATCCAAGCTATGAGTAATTGATCTAAAGTAATGAGTACTAATACACCGACGGCTTGTTGCCATAATGGAAACAAGCGAATGCGACGGTGTAATTTCACACTAATATAAGCGATTAGGCATAAGCTCAAGGCCTGTTGTCCTAATAGAGTTTCATTGAGTACATCACTGGTAAGGCCAACTAACCAACCGGTCACTATCCCGACACGTTGAGGAATGGCTATACACCAGTAGATCAAAACTAAGGCAACCCAATCTGGGCGCCATAGGGTTGCCCAACCGGGTAGCGGCATAATCGCTAGCATAAAGCTCACCACAAAACTGAGAACAATAATCCAGCCACCATGATGTCGTTCTACGCTCATATCGATAGTTGCAGAGTTAAGAACCAGAAACAACTGGTTTTAATGCGTTAATAGCGTTTCTCTACTCTTCTCACAAGTTTCAGCAGTCATTTGCTCTTCTGTCCAAACGAGTAATACTTCACGATTGCGTTCTAGGGCTGAACGAGGAATAGCCTGTACTTGAGCATGTGGTGTTCCTATATCAGGATTGATTTCAACGACAGTTCCCACTGGGTAATCTTTCGGAAAATGTCCACCAGAACCAGAGGTAACAATTAAATCACCTACTTTAATACCCATGTTAAGTCCCGTATTAGATAAATAGAGTAAAGACAGACGATTAACCACACCTTCTCCTTTGGCTATACTTCGTAATCCAGTTCGAACAACTTGGACCGGTAATTCATGGCTTGGATCAGTGATCAGTGTCACCACACTCGTAAAAGAACCTAAACGGGTAACTTGCCCTACTATACCATAGGCATCTATAACGGGTTGATTAAGACAAATTTTATCTTGTTCACCTTTATCAATGAGTATTTTTCTTTTAGAAGGATCTAAAGAGTCTAATTCAACCGCTAATACCTCTGCTACTTGGGTCTTTTCACCCGTTTTCTTTGAAGAACCGAGTAGTTGCCTAAGTCGAGCATTTTCATTTTCTAGTGCTTCAAATTTTTGTAAGGTAGCTTGTAAATGTAAATTTTCTGCATAGAATTTATTTCTTTCATTAATGAGTTGGGCATGACTACTGGCCGTAACCAATAACCATTGTCCAGCTCTTACCGGTAAATCTACCAAATATTGAACCGGATAAACTAATGCCAATAAATGAGACCGTGCTATTCCTAAATAACTCCATTGGTAGCGATCCGCAAACATTAAAAAAATTGAACCTAAAACCAGTAGACTTAATTGTAAGGATAGTGGTTGCACGTTTTTAAGTAAAGATTTCATATTTAACTGATTATGAAAATATTTTTAGAAAACACTCATTCTTGTTAATTTATTAGTTAATTTCCTTCTAAAGCAAATACCTCTGGACCATGTTCTTCAATCATTTCCAAGGCACGTCCACCACCACGCGCGACACATGTGAGTGGATCATCCGCAATAATAACCGGTAACCCGGTTTCTTCCATTAAGAGACGATCAAAATCTTTAAGTAACGCACCACCACCCGTTAATACCATACCTTTCTCAGCCACATCAGAACCTAATTCGGGTGGAATTTTTTCTAAGGCCTTCTTGACGGTACTAACAATACTACCTAATGGTTCTTGTAAGGCTTCTAGTACTTCATTACTGTTGATTTTGAGGCTACGAGGAATGCCTTCGGATAAATTACGACCCCGTACATAGGTTTCACGTAATTCTCTACCGGCGTAAGCTGAACCAATTTCATGCTTCACTCGTTCTGCAGTAGCTTCTCCAATCAAGGTACTATAATGACGACGAACGTAATTGATGATAGCTTCATCAAAACGATCACCACCCACTCGCATGGATTCTGAATAAACAATCCCATTTAGCGATAAAATGCCAACTTCCGTGGTTCCGCCACCAATATCTAGTACCATAGAACCGGTGGCTTCACTCACTGGCATACCCGCACCAATAGCCGCTGCCATGGGTTCCTCTATCAAGTAAACTTCCCGAGCACCGGCACTTAATGCTGATTCACGAATCGCTCGACGCTCTACTTGAGTAGAACCACATGGTACACAAATTAATACACGCGGTGACGGATGCATAAATTTATTTTCATGTACTTTTTTTATAAAATGCTGCAGCATCTTTTCAGTGATGGTAAAATCAGCAATAACACCGTCTTTCATGGGTCGTATTGCTTGGATATGGCCCGGGGTGCGGCCTAACATGAGTTTAGCTTCTTGACCGACTGCTGCAATGGTGGTGGCGCCACCGCCACCTTCACGTTGTCGAATCGCCACGACTGAGGGTTCATTGAGGACAATACCTCTTCCTCTAACATAGATCAATGTATTAGCTGTCCCTAAATCAATAGAGAGATCATTGGAAAAAAGTCCGCGTAAGCCTTTTAACATGGAATTTAGTCAATCCTGTAATTAAGTCCGTATAGATGGTTATTTTGATCCTGAATAGCCGGTTCACTATTGAGAACAATGTCACTCAAAATCAGCCTGTCGGTTGAGAAGCGCTTAAAATATGTCACCGTGCTGCTCACGAGTTAAGTTTTTTGTTGCTATAATAAGCCACAATTAACTCTACCAAGCGGGTCGAATTTGGGCAAGCATGACAGCCTAATTTTTAATCGATTAAAATGGATCTTCACAATGAGAACATTTATATTGTCTCTAATGTAAGACCAAGAGAGCAAGCACCTTGCCAAATTTTTTTGCTTGAATTCTCCTTTTTCAGTTTAACTGCCAATCAACTTGGCCATGGAGTCTCAAATGTCTCTGCAAAAAGCAGAAGTTGAAAAGATTGCTCATTTAGCACGTATTTCCCTCAGTGAAGCGGATATTCCGCTTTATACCCATCACCTGTCTAATATATTAGCTTTTGTTGAACAAATGAATCAGATTGACACTGCTTCACTCACCCCTATGGCACACCCATTGGACGCAACCGCTAGACTACGTCCTGATATTGTGTCGGAAACTAACCAACGCGACCATTTTCAAACGATTGCACCTCAAGTTGAAGCCGGGTTATATTTAGTTCCCAAAGTGATTGAGTAAAACCTTATCGATTAGCAATTTACCTTGCTAATCGGCTTAATAGGGTGACGATTGATAATAACAGCAAATAGGAATAATTAACTTGACTGACTATGCATAATAAAACCCTTACTGAACTTGCACAGGCATTACAACAACGTCAATGCTCAAGTGTTGAGTTAACCCATTATTTTTTAAACAGAATTGAACGCTATAATGCCCAGTTGAACAGTTTTATTACCGTGACGACTGAAGTCGCTTTGGCACAAGCTCACGCCGCTGACCAGCGGTTACAATCCGGGCAAGCTGACCGGCTCACCGGTATTCCTATGGCTCATAAAGATATTTTTTGTACTCAAGGAATCAAAACTTCCTGTGGCTCTAAAATATTAGATAATTTTATTGCTCCTTACAATGCAACTGTCGTAGAAAAATGTCAAGCGACGGGTTTAGTTATGTTGGGTAAAACCAATATGGATGAATTTGCCATGGGCTCTTCTAATGAAACCAGCTATTATGGCCCCGTGAAAAACCCTTGGGATTTACAAGCTGTTCCGGGTGGTTCATCGGGTGGTTCTGCCGCAGCAGTGGCTGCTCGCCTAACCCCAATTGCTACTGGTACGGATACTGGGGGTTCAATTCGACAACCGGCTGCTTTGTGTGGCTTGACTGGTCTAAAACCGACTTATAGTCTCGTATCACGTTACGGTATGATCGCCTTTGCTTCGAGTCTCGATCAAGGTGGGCCAATTGGATTGACCGCTCAAGACGTTGCCTTATTATTAAATGTGCTAGCGGGTTTTGATACCCGTGATTCAACTTCATTAGCACATCCACCTGAAGATTATCAAAGCCATTTAAATGACAGCCTGGCTGGTATAAAAATTGGGTTACCCCGGGAATACTTTGGTGAAGGGTTATCAAGTGATATTGGCCAAGTATTAGAAACGGCTATCAAAGAACTCGAACAAGCCGGTGCCACTTGCCATGATATCCATTTACCGAATACCGCCTTAGCTGTCCCAGCTTATTATATCATTGCTCCAGCAGAATGTTCTTCTAATTTATCTCGTTTTGATGGAGTACGTTTTGGTTATCGTTGTCAAGATCCAAGCGATATTATTGACTTGTATAAACGTTCCCGGGGCGAAGGTTTTGGTGCGGAAGTGAAACGTCGAATTATGATAGGAACTTATGCATTATCGGCGGGTTATTATGATGCTTATTATCTCCAGGCTCAAAAAATCCGGCGGTTAATTAGTCAGGATTTTGCTAATGCTTTTAAAGAAGTTGATGTTATTTTAGGACCAACTTCACCGACGACCGCTTTTAATTTAGGTGAAAAAACTGATGATCCGGTCAAGATGTATTTGTCTGATATTTACACTATTCCCGTTAATTTAGCCGGTTTACCGGCTTTATCGATACCAGTTGGGTTTATCAAACAACGTCCGGTAGGTATGCAATTAATTGGTAATTATTTACGCGAAGCGCAATTGTTGAATATTGCTCATCAGTATCAACAACGCACTGCTTGGCATAAACAAATACCCCCACAGTTTACTTAAAAATGATTGAGATAAAACCCAATTAAAAGACCCTCCCTTCCTAAAAAACTTAGAAAGAGGAGGGAATAGCTAATCAAAGGTAATGAAATCAAATTCAATGAGTATTTTAATTACGTTGAGGATAAGCTCAACTTTCACTTCTGAACCAGATTAACCGGGTTAAAATATTACCAGAATTTACTCAATTGGGCTTAGCTTACATAGTTTTACAAGATTGGTACTAATCACTTCTAAGGGCTAATCCATTCGGTTCATCCTGATAATCTGCTTAATTGGGTTTAAACCGGTAAGTTAATTATTTACCCGAGTTAGGGTTAAGTGCTGAATAGTGGACATAAGCGCTTGATACAACCCGTAACTAAACAAACCAAAGAGCACACTGTAATTCACTATCATAATCAGGTAAGGAAGATTCTCTATTAGCGTCCTCATAAATAGCTCCTCTAAGTAAATAGCAAGTTCGATTATGATAGTGTGTTATGATGACAAGCATATGACAATTCTTAATTAAGTACTTATCTTTAAATTTTTGCTACTTATTCAGTAATAGTTAATCAGTTATTAAGAGGAATTTATATGGCATGGGAAGTCGTGATTGGCTTAGAAATTCATGCGCAGTTAGCTACCCAAAGTAAAATTTTTTCTGGTGCCGCAACTGCTTATGGTGCGCCTCCCAATACTCAAGCTTGTGCAGTTGATTTAGGATTACCCGGGGTATTACCGGTATTAAATGAAGCCGCTGTGAAAATGGCGTGCAAATTTGGGCTAGCGGTTGGCGCCACCGTCGCAACTCGTTCCGTATTTGCTAGAAAAAATTACTTTTATCCGGATTTACCGAAAGGATATCAAATTAGTCAATATGAATGGCCAATTGTCCAAACTGGACAATTAAAAATTGAAGTGGATGGCCGTGAAAAAATTGTGGGTATCACCCGCGCGCATTTGGAAGAAGACGCTGGGAAATCGTTACATGAAGATTTTCATGGCTTAAGCGGCATTGATCTGAATCGTGCTGGAACACCCTTATTAGAAATTGTCTCTGAACCGGATATGCGTTCTCCTAAAGAAGCCATTGCTTACATGAAAAAGCTTCACTCTCTAGTCCGTTATTTAGAAATCTGTGACGGTAACATGCAAGAAGGCTCTTTTCGCTGTGACGCTAATGTTTCTATTCGTCCGTTGGGACAACAGCAACTTGGTACTCGCACTGAATTGAAAAATCTCAATTCATTTCGCTTCGTTGAACGCGCCTTAAATGTCGAAATTGAGCGTCAAATTGAACTACTCGAAAGTGGTGGTACCGTTAAGCAGGAAACACGTTTATACGACGCCGATAAAAATGAAACTCGCTCCATGCGTGCCAAAGAAGAAGCTAATGATTACCGTTATTTTCCTGATCCGGATCTCTTACCCTTAATCATAGAACCAACCTTTTTGGAACAAATCCAAACCGAATTACCCGAATTACCCGATCAGAAAAAACAACGGTTTATGCAAGAATATGGTTTATCTCTCTATGATGCTAGTGTATTAACTACCAGTCGCGAACTCGCTCATTATTTTGAAGAAACGGTGCAATGGTCCGAAAGTGAAGCCAAATTATGTGCTAACTGGATTATGGGCGATTTAGCGGCTTTTTTAAATAAAGGTAATTTAGAGATTGAAAAATCTCCAGTCAGTGCCAAACAATTAGCGGGTTTATTACGTCGGATCAGTGATAACACGATTTCGGGAAAAATAGCTAAACCATTGTTTGAAGCCATTTGGAATGGTGAAGGTGAGGCAGACGCGCTCATAGAAAAACGAGGTCTAACACAAGTAACTGATAACGAAGCGATTGAAAAAATCATTAGCGAAATACTTGCACAAAATCCAGAGCAATTACAAGAATACCGTAGCGGCAAGGAAAAATTATTTGGCTTTTTCGTGGGACAAGTGATGAAAGCCTCTAAAGGTAAAGCAAATCCAAACCAAGTCAATGAGTTACTGAAAAAGCAACTTACTCAATAAATTTTATGACTATCTCAATCTAACTAGCCATTATTTTTAAAAATAACAAATTATTATGTCAACCGTGGTCGTCGTAAAAAAACAAGGAATAGTCTGTATCGCCGCTGATACTATGACTTCTTTTGGCAACAATAAACAATTGGCTACTTATGATGCGTATCCCACTAAAATAGTGAGCCTGGGTAACTCTGCTTATCTAGGTCTAGTTGGCAGTGCGGCACATAATTTAGTTATCGAAAGCATTTTTGCGCGAGAAAAGCAAATACCGCAGTTTAAAAATCGCTTAGAAATATTTGAATTTTTTAGAAAACTGCATCCACGGTTAAAAAAAGAATATTTTCTTAACCCACAAGAAGATGAAGAAGATCCGTATGAATCGAGTCAAATTGATATGTTTATCGCCAATCGTTATGGTATCTTTGGCATTTTTAGCTTACGGGAAGTATTTGAATATCTTAAATTTTGGGCTATTGGTTCCGGAAGTGAGTACGCCCTCGGCGCGATGTATGCAGTTTATGATCAGTTAGATTCAGCCGAAGCTATCGCGCGCATGGGTGTCGCCGCTGGGATTGAATTTGATGATGGTTCGGGTGCGCCAATGACCGCTTATTGTGCTGAACTGATTGATAAATAATGATAATTCTATATAGATCGGTAAATAGATCGGTAATTAGATAGGATAAACAACGTGATTTGTCGTTGCTCACCCTACCTAACTAAACTGAGATAGGGGAGAATAGGGACTATAGTCATCAGACTGCTCAACCGTGGTGGGATTCATTACCGGGCCGAGAGTCTATCGCCAAGATATGGTATAACAATTTTTGGCGCAAACAAACGTGCCTCTACCTATCTTACGCTCATTGATGAATAATCTACCGTTTTATTTGTTTTACGCAGTTATTTAATTATTTTAGGTTGAGGAAATTCAGCAAATACATCAACAAAGTTTTGATATTTAAATAAAAAAATAATTAATAACACATCAATATAGAGAAAGGCTAAATTCACTTCATTTAACTTTTGAATATGTAACCAAACAGACAATGAAATCAGCCCTATTTCTAGTACTAAACTGAGCAAGAGTAACCCACGTCCATTTCGCCACACCCAACGTAAGAAAGAACCGGCTGAAGGTACACGTCTAACCATACTGATAACAACGAGTAACGCCGGAATACAAGAATAAAGTAAGGCACCATTAGAATAGTTTTTTGATGGTATAACTTGCTCTAACGATTGTGCCACGATGCTAATCATCGGGAGTTGCACCATTACCGGAAAAGCAAAAATAAAGTAATGTTTGAGCAAGTAAAGATTAACTATGACTAAACTGAATGGTACATTTAAAACATCATATTTATTATAATCATCAGGTGTATAAAAAATCATCGTTCTTCCTTAGAAAGCGTTAAGAAATAAACGGTAAGCCGGATTGTTGATTTCATTCCAATAAGGATAACCTAGTGTATCAAGAAAATGTTGGAATTCGTCGAGTTGTTTATGAGGTACTTGGATTCCGACTAATACCCGTCCATAAGCTGAACCATGATTACGATAATGAAATAAACTAATATTCCAACGTTGTCCCATTTTAGTTAAAAAATGTAATAAGGCACCAGGTCGTTCTGGAAATTCAAAGCGGTAAAGATGTTCATCGAGTAAATGCGGTGGATGTCCACCAACCATGTGGCGAATATGTGCTTTAGCCATTTCATTAGCCGTCATATCAACTACCGCATAGCTTTTATCGCGTAATTTATTAATTAATTTATCTTTTTCTGAAAAACCTGCCGTTAAACGTAACCCCACAAAAACCTGCGCTTCTTTCGCATTGGCATAGCGATAATTAAATTCAGTAATCGGATGTTGTCCAAGGGTATGACAAAATTGGCGAAAACTGCCAGGTTGTTCCGGAATAGTAACGGCCATTAAAGCCTCACGTTGTTCGCCAATTTCGGTCCGTTCAGCAACATAACCTAAACGGTCAAAATTCATATTGGCACCACTGGCGATAGTCACTAAATGCCGGTCAGTACAATTTTCTCGCATAACATATTGTTTTAAGCCGGCTAAAGCTAATGCCCCCGCCGGTTCAGTAATGGTACGCGTATCATCAAAAATATCTTTAATCGCTGCGCAGATTTCATCCGTATTGACGAGTAAGACTTCATCCACATGATGACGAGCAATTTCAAAAGGTAACTCACCAATCTGGCGAACAGCTACCCCGTCAGCAAAAATACCAACTTGATCAAGATTAACTCGTTTTCCAGCCATTAGGGCAGCCCGAAGAGTAGGCGCATCATGTGGCTCCACCCCAATCACTTTAATTTCTGGACGTAAGTACTTAATGTATATCGCTATGCCGGCAATTAATCCGCCACCACCAACCGGAACAAAAATCGCGTCTAACTCCCGACTATGTTGTTGTAAAATTTCCATGCCTATCGTACCTTGCCCGGCAATCACATCCACATCATCATAAGGATGAATATAAGAAAGTCCTTTTTGGTTAACGAGTTGTTTAGCATAGTGACTGGCATCGTCATAAGTTGTGCCATGTAAGATAACTTCTGCACCTCGCCGATTGACTGCCGCTACTTTAATTTCCGGCGTGGTTTTAGGCATAACAATAATCGCTGGGATATCTAATTGTGCGGCTGATAAAGCGACTCCTTGAGCATGATTGCCAGCGGAAGCAGCAATAACACCCTGTGCTAAAACCAGGGGGGGTAAGCTGGCAATTTTGTTATAGGCACCTCGTATTTTAAAGGAGAACACCGGTTGCATATCTTCTCGCTTAATCCAAATATGATTATTGAATCGGCTAGATAGATTGGCGGCGTAATCCAATCGGGTCTTAATAGCAACATCGTAAACACGGGCTTGGAGAATTTTTTTAATATAAGTATGGTCAATATTCATGATGGTGAAGTTATTTATCAGGCACACCCAAGGTGAAATAAATTAACATAGACTAAACTCATTCCTTCTTAAAACTCATTCCTTCTTATTAGACTAATTTAGTTTCATGATCAATTTAACCTAAATTCAAGGTAAGAAAAAGCTAAAATGATCTAACCGATGGGATGAAGACTACTACTAAAATCAACTATGCTCCTAACCCAAACATTAAAATTGAGGTGTTCATACCTTATTGAAGTTATGTTGAGTGGACTAAATGAAGAGAAACTCTATTTGAAAAAAGAGGTTATGGTGATTTAATTAAAGGGGTGAAAAAGTATCTTGGTGGAAGCTAAGATTATTGAATTACAACAAGAATTAGACCAGTTACGTCGGAAAAAGGATTAATCTCATTAGTGATGATTTGATGATTGACTCTAAAGCATAAAGTGGATAAGACATCAATTATCATCTATCAACCTGAAAATTAGGGTGTATGACGCTTCGCTTACACAGCCATACGCATCAACTTAAGCCCCAGGGAGTCAGATACCAGAGCAGAGTTAACCAAGTATTCGGTTGCTTTCGGTGAGAGTTCGGTGAGCAGCCGGTGTGCATTGCACTTATAGTGAGGTTGAGTGCGGTCAGTAGCGAACCCCTCATCTTCCGTCAGAAAGATTGCCAGTATGTCCAAAGCCATATTGTGTATTAATATCTTTTACTCCAAAAAGATCAAGCGCATCAAAGCCAGCCGACGAGTAATTCAGAGAGTAGTGATTGCCACAGCTATCCGCAAAGTGAGTAAGAAATTGCTTGGTATAACTGGCGTAGAGACTGCCACGTTGAAATCACATACCCATTCTCACGCAGACATACCCATTCCCACTTGCAGTGATCTAATCCTAGCCTATAAACTGCTTGCAAATTGACTTATTAAATGCTATAAATTTCAAACTCCAATCCACATATCCTTTTCTTAAAATCTTCAGTTAAGATAGCATAAAACGGTGGTGGGGGATGGGCTTACGCTACTTTATTAGTAGCGCTAAATTCACAGCAAAAATCAAACAATATAAATAAAATTCTACAATAAAATTCTACTGACTACTTTTGTGCGCCATTAACTTATAATAATTATTCCCTTTCTAAAAAATTCGCTCACTTTAACCGTGAACAGCAAAAAGGAGTACCGCGCTAATTTGTCTAATTTAACGGCAACTTATCAGTTATGATTATCTGAGCAAAAGTTAGTTGTCATTATTTTTCAATATCATACTTGGTACATACTAATGAAAAACAATAGACTTCAACACTTAAAGAAGATGCTTGAACAAGTAGGAGCCGATCCGAAGGACTTAGCCACATCGCTAAAACCTTTTTTGGAGAATATAACTCAAGATGATGCTAAGCGAGAAACCAATGTGGAAGAAGATGTCAATATTGCGACTGAGTCGTTAGAGTTACTGCAACAAGAAAGAATTCAAGATATTGATTCAGATAGACAATTTGCGTTAGAAGCGATTGTGATGCGTTACTATAGACCGGTTGTTTGCATTAGCAATGGTAAAATAGTAACCGATGAACTCGGCTCCGAGTGGCAACACCTCGGTACAGATAATAAACTCAAACATATTATTGAATCAACTTTTAATTCTATTGGACGTATTGAGACTTCGCTTTCTTCAGTACCTTATTTAGGAACCGGATTCCTGGTGGGAAAAGACAATAATGATCGTGGCATCTTAATGACAAATCGACATGTGGCAGAAATTTTTTCTACGGGGATTGGTAATAAAAATTTGCAATTTCGTTCAGGACAAAAGGTTGCTATTGATTTTCTAAAAGAATGTAATCAGGATGATGCATCTAATAAGCTAACTATCGAAAAGATCTTGATGATTCATCCTTGCTGGGATATGGCGTTACTTCAGGTTATGGGTTTAGATGAAGAACGTGAGCCATTAACGCTAAATGTTGACGATCCGGAAAGTTTACTAGGACGTAAGGTTGTTACGATTGGCTACCCAGGTAATAAACCAGAAGACGATCGTTCCATTCAAAACATCCAAGACCGCATTTTTAATTACATTTACAATGTAAAACGCCTTCAACCAGGTATTCTAAGAACTCCGATGAGTTTTGCAAGCTATAATAGAAAGGTGCCAGTCATCACTCATGATTGCACAACATTGGGTGGTAATTCCGGGTCTGCTGTCCTACTACTTCCTAAATCTCCAAATGAGTCCATTGAAGTGATTGGGTTACATTTTGCAGGCGAATACTTGCGGGCTAACTATGCTGTGTCAACCTACGACCTTGCCACTGACAGCCGTATTGTTGATACCGGAATTAAATTCTCTGAATCGGTACCATTAAGCAACGACTATCAGGATTGCTGGTTAAGTATAAATTCCGAACGCCCATCGAATAATTCTTCCTCAGTTCCTCCGGATTCAGTATCGAAGCCACATTCACCTGAGAACAAATCTTTTGAGCTAAGTAGTGGGACAGCAACTTGGAAAATACCATTTGAAGTATCAGTAACAATTGGGACGCCGGAATTGATTTCTTCAACCTCAAGCATCCCTAAAACTTCAGCCGTTCCTGAGGAAGGCTCATCTGCTCACCAATTAACTTCTCCAACTTCAAGTCCTCCCAAAGCAATTTCCAGGGAAGGGTTATTCGGTCGTCAACCTCACCAATTCTCCATCGCCGAGTTAACCAAAATGTTCTCGCTACCTTCCTTAGCGATAGATGAATTTGACTGGCATACAGCTTTATCACTAGCTATCACCAGTGAGCTTGCATACCAAAGTAAAGAGAATGTTGAGAGTATAGCTCAAAAGTCCTGGGGATTTAACAGCTGTAAATTTATAGCGGTAGAGGATACTCAATGCTTCATTGCATCCTTTACTAAAAATAGCGTATTGGTTGCCTTTCGCGGTACGGATAGCTTAGGAGATTGGTTGAGCAATCTGGACTTCTTGGGTACAACCCCAACGTATGGTGTAGTACACAAAGGTTTTTACAATAGCTTCAATGAGGTGAAACAACCTTTGGAAAAAGAACTCAAGCGGCTCTCACCCAGTAGCGTCTTGCTTACTGGTCATAGCCTTGGCGGCGCTCTAGCGACAATTGCAGCGGCTGAATGGAAGAACAAATATCCTATAACGGGAATTTACACATTCGGTCAGCCGGCAGTTGGTAAAGGAGAATTCCTAACATTTTTCAGCTATTACAGCAATAAATTTTTCAGATTTGTTAACGGTAATGATATTGTCACGACTGTTCCTCCCACATATCAACATATTGGAAAGTTATTTCATCTCAATGCGCGTAATGGAGCAAAAAGGAGGTAATGAATGATGATGTCGAGCCGCAGATGATGTCAGAGCAGGAATTCGATTACTTTCGTGCCCAGTTGCTCATTCAAAAAGCTCGTCAAGATACCGTCACCATTGAATCAATTGAAGGCATCTTTCCAAAAAGTCTTTCTCCAAGTATGATAAGTGACCACAGTTTGGGCGAGTATATTAGAAAAATTAAGACTGAAACTTCTTAAGCTAAGCTATTAAACCGATAACTAATAGTCTGGAATCAATTTATGCCTACCCTGCCGTACCCTGAGAACGTAATTTGGTATGTTGAAGCAAAATTTCCTGATAACTCAGCTTCAAATCAGGGGAGTGCAGTGGCAATTCGGCTCCGAAAGGTTGATGATCCATAATCTGTAGCAACCTGTCTGATTACCTGCGAACATGTGCTTCGCCAAGCTAAAGATGGGATTAAAGGTTGTGGTTGTCCCTTGACAAAAATTCGGGTATGGCAGCCAAACACTGCATATAGCAAAGAAAAAGAAGCCAAAATTGCTAGCAGTATTAAACAACTGATGCCTGGTGAAGTGCCACCAGAAAAGAAAGCTGATGAAGCCGACGATTGGATCATTCTAGAATTACCCGTTGAATATCAAAGCAGTACAGACGCTGTTAGGCAATGGATCGATGCTTATCCAATTGGACAAACCTACACGATTGTCGGATATCCTTATGGATTAAAAGGGTTTATTGAAACTGAAGTGGTGAAACCAACCTCAATATCTAAACAATTTGAATGCCGACAGGAAGCTAACGGAATCTTACAATTGGTGGGAACTCAAACACGTCCAGGTATCAGCGGTGGAGGTGTATTTGAATCTGATAGCCATGCATTTGCTGGCATCCACCGATATCGTTTCGATCCAACTCTCCAAATTCGTGCTGTATCAGCTAAAAAAATTTGTGAAAGGCTACATGAACTGGGCTACGAACCTACTTCTTTTTTAGGTGAAAGCACGTCTAAATTTCGTGTTAACATTCCTACTATAAAAAATAATGCAATCGATAAAATATGCTTAAGCATCATCCGTTATTTTGAGATATCTGAAAGTCTATCTCATAATAGAACGGGATTTTTTGAAAAAATTGACCAATTATTTCATCAGAGGAATTTAGAAAAAGTGGCTAATGTTATTGATATTAATGAATTTAGGAAAATTAAAGCTATTAATATGGTTAAGGCTATTTCAGAAGAATTACCAAAAAAATTTGGTGATTTCAAAGAAAATACTAATTTATTCGCAACGTGCAGCCCTAAAGATCCTCTTCTTGATCGATCAGAAAGTATTTTACAAGAAATTGAAACCATTATAAGTTGTATCAGAAAACTTTTTCAGAAATTTTCCCCTAGAGATGAGCTATATGAGAAGTTAGATAATTTAAATAGGTATAAAAATCTTTCCAATTTTATAGGTAACCTTAGAAAAGTTACCGAAAGTGTCAACAACAAAGGAGGAGAACAAGGATTGAATTCTCAAGAACTGGAAAGTAATCTAAATAGATTATCTTATTCAATAAACGAATATTCGAACCTTCTAAAAGAAGCGGTAGAAAAATAATTTACCGAATATAACACTAATTTAGATTTTTCTGGGCTTTCAAAAAGGCACTCTGATAATTGGCTTATTGTAAATTTTTGGAATCTAAAACCATTGAATTTCCGTTGTCATTCTTAACTAAATCTGTACTTAACGCTTTCTAAAAATTTATTATCACATAGTTACTTGAAGGAGATCCTATAGTTTCTAACCGATATTACTATTACTTAAAGTATCCGGAATAGTAGATATGAATGCATCAAGCCAACCTACTGAAGTGGTTGGTGTCAGCTTAGAAAATATTAAGAAATATGAGGAATACTTCGAATATGTAATATCAGAGATTGAAGCAGTATATTTTCATGATCCCGCTAATCTTATTGTGTCCGATAAAAAAGGAAACTACAAAATTGAATTTATAGATGAAACAATTAAAAAACTTGGCACTTTAATGAAATTTCTTGAGGATATGAAAAAGGCAAGTAAAGATAATGATATTAGAGAAACTATTCAAGAATTATTAGAAGGGGTTAAAGATGCTAAAAATATATGTAGCTCAATAAATCTGTGCCTTAAACACGAAAAACACTTTGAAGCTTTTCCCAATCATTTAGATAAATTAGCTGGTAATTTACGTCAAGTTATTTCAGATTTTCCTCAAATAGAAAATTTGCTGTCTAAAAAAGAATAATAATTAGCTTTTATTTGTTCAAAGCCAGTACAAGTTGGAGCAATCCGTAGGTAGGATATTGTGCACATTATGTGTGCTGAGTTAATTTGTATTTAGCTATTAGTTCTAGCCATTTTATAATTTTTATCAGATAATGAAATGATATTCTTATCATTAAAGAAGTGTGTTGGATTGCTGAGATTATCTCGATACTTAATTATATTCTCTAACAAAACTACACACTTTTTAACATTACTTCTATTCATTCAAAACTATCCAGATCATTGTTATATCAAGTTAACTTAGCTTAATTCCACCAAATCAAACTTGGTTAACAAATTAGTCAGGAGTTGGGCCTAATTTTACAATCGCAAGAGAATTTATCGAGATTAGTTGATTCTTAATATCGGGAAGGCATTAGCAACTTCTGCAGAATTAGCAAAGCAACCAGCTTTGTTAGAGAAAGAACCAGCTCGTAGTTTCTGGTTGGGTATTTTTAATGTTATGCCCAACCAGCCAGCCACGCTTAGTTGTTACTACTAGTCACTTTTTTACAATAATTAATAGCCGATTTTAAATCGATAGCTAGACCTTGAGCAATAGTTACTGCCTCAATCTGATTACAATGGAAGGTACCTTTGCCGTCATCATCAACATCTTCTAATAGATAATAGTAAGTTCCATCATTAAGATGGCTGGTATCCACGAAGGAATAACAAGTACTTTCCCTGGAATTACCAATAGCGGAAATAATATTGTTATCTTGGTTAGAATCAACCATTTTTAACTGACCCTGAATTTTATTTGAGCAGCTTTCGTGAGAATCTAGATCAATTGGCTTGGTGTCAGATTCTCCAAGAATTATAGCATCATAACTTCCCTGTTGATTTTCGATAGCACGTCGGAGTCGGAACCCGACATTTTTTAGCTCCACACCGGTTTCCCATTTCACCAGAACATTATCCCTAAAGCGAGAAACAGTCAGATTAGAAAGTTCTACCGGCAGTGATATTGAAGGAAAAGTTATTTGACTGTAATCATTATTTCCCCAACAAACCACTTGGCCATTATTTTTCAAGGCACAAGTATGATAAAGTCCCGCTGAAATTGCTTGGACATGGCTTAATCCGGTTGGCGGAGTTGCTTGACCATAAAGATTATCTCCCCAACAAACTACCTGATTATCATTGGTTAGGGCACAAGTATGATAAAATCCCGTTGAAATTGCTTGAACATGGCTTAATCCAGTGGGTGGGGTTGCTTGACCGGAAAAATTATCTCCCCAACAAGCTACTTGACCATCATTGGTCAGGGCACACGTATGAGTTCCGCCTACTGCAATCGCCTGGACATAGTTCAATCCCGTTGATGGAGTTGCTTGACCATCCTCATTATTTCCCCAACAAACCACCTGACCATCATCGGTCAGGGCACAAGTATGATCGCCCCCCGCTGAGATCATTTGAACATGGCTCAATCCAGTGGGTGGAGTTGCCTGACCGTAACGGTTATTTCCCCAACAAACCACCTGGCTATTATTGGTCAGAGCACAATTATGGATGTATCCTGCTGTAATCGCTTGGACATGGCTCAATCCCGTTGGTGGAGTTGCTTGACCATCCTCATTATTTCCCCAACAAACTACTTGGTCATCATTGGTTAGGACACAAGTATGCGCTCCTCCCACTGAGATCGTTTGGACAGTGCTCAATTCCGTTGGTGGAGTTGCTTGATTATAATAATTATCTCCCCGACAAATCACTTGGCCATCATTGGTTAGGACACAAGTACGAAAGCCTCCCGCTGCAATCGCTTGAACAGGGAGCAATCTGGTTGGTAAAGTTATTTGATCATAATCATTATTTCCCCAACAAACCACCTGACCATCATTTTTTAGAGCACAAGCATGAGTATGTCCCGCTGAAATTGTTTGGACATGGTTCAATCCCGTTGGCGGGGTTGCTTGACCATACTCATTATATCCCCAACAAGCCACTTGGCCATCATTGGTTAGCGCACAAGTATAAGAACTTCCGGTTGAAATTGCTTGGACAGAGTTCAATCCAATTGGTGGAGTTGCTTGATCAAAAGAATTATCTCCCCAACAAATCACTTGGCCATCATTTGCTAAGGCACAAGTATGAAAGTCTCCCGTGGCAATCGCTTGGATATGGCTCAATCCAGTGGGTGGGGTTGCTTGACCGTCAATCATTATCCTCCCCAAACAAAATCACTTGGCCCATTCGACTCGACTTATCGGACCA